>NZ_JBQEPB010000003.1:0-614871 GCF_052045455.1 Pedobacter sp. 22226
CTTTAAAACTAGAGATGACGAAAATTCACCCTGCCTTTTATTTAAACGCTTACTAAGCTTTCTTCTTGTAATAAGATTTGCAACAAAAAAATCAGTTTGATAAACCAAAGGAGATGACGTTAACTACGGGAACTAATACAACACCCTAAACTTTATCGTTTGTTCGATCTTTTTAAGCGATCTGAACAATTGTTTATCGTATTGTGCATTAATATCGGTAATGGCGTAACCGATTTCGGGGTTTGTCATTAAAAACTGGCTCACGATATTGATATCGTGTTTGGCAAAAACAGTATTGATTTTCGCCATAATACCCGGAACGTTTTTGTGGATATGGATTAAACGGTGCGATTTCTCGATTTTTGGCAGTTGCAGGTTGGGGAAATTACTACTTAAATAAGTAGCCCCGGTATTCATAAAATCGGCAACCCGTTTTGGAATAAAATCGATGTTACGCGGATTATTTTTAGGATCGTCGAAAACTACAATGCCTTGTTTGGTACAAAGATCGAGATCTATTTTATTTTTAGCATTGCCTAAATAACCAATTGTTTTCAATTTAGCGGCATTTTTTAACTGCTCTTTATCTATTTTTTCGCCATCGGCCAAAAGGATAATCCCAACATCTTTTACATATTTCTCTTCAAAAGAGGTTTTATGACGGATTGATAAGCCATCATTTTTAAGGATAGCAATGGTTAGGGGATCAACCTCACCAATTACCAGACAAAGAATCCTGTTTTTGGGATAAGAAATTGCACGGGGTAGATCGTTCACATATAAGAACTCATCGAAACTTGGCGTAACGTGGTCGGCTTTAGAAACAATGCTTTCGCGGGCAATATTTTCTGTAAAAGCAAAAAACTTATTGATGATACCGCTTTCTCGTAACTGGAAATCAGAGTAACCATCGCCTATACCAAACAATTCGCCCTCAAGCTTTAAATGCTGAAGTAATTTTACCTTTCCACCTTCTTCACTTAAAGGATTGGCATGGTCGTAATCAATAATTTTACCATCACCTGTTGTTACGAAAGTATTGGCGTAAATATTCTCTTTCTTAATATGGTACTGGCTTACTACAGGCGTAATAAACTCTTTAAATCCGCCCGAAACGATCAAAACTTCATCTGCGTGTTTTTTAAAAAACTCGGCATTACGCGAAAAAGAAGTAGATACTTTCTTTTTTAAATGCTTGATAAGTTGTTTCAAATGATCTTCGTTTGCTTCGAGCAGTTTAACGCGTTGTGCTAAACTTTCGGAGAAGGAAAGTTTCCCTTCCATGGCAAAATTGGTATAATCTTCAATTTTTTGGAAAATCGCTTCTTTATCTGGGTGGTTCCTGAGCGAAATCCTTGCAAGTTCATCGAGTGCTTCTACCTGGGTAAAGGTACTATCAAAATCGATGATGTAATAGGCTTTTTGTTTGGGCATTATCTTAAATGTTGGGTAATTTCTCTTATACTTTCGGCAACAGGTTTAAAAACTATACCGGTTTCCGATTTTACTTTATCATTGTTATAATAACTTAAGGTTACGCTACTTTTTGCGGCATCTTTGGTGATGGAAGGCTCTTTTCCGGTAAATATAGATGCAAATTTTAAGGCTCGCCAGGCGATACCAAGCATCCATGGCTTCGCTTCTTTGGTGGGGGCCTTAACTCCAAAACCTTGTGCAATTTCGCCGAATAAATCTTTATAATGATAATCGTCAGCTGAAATAATATAACGTTCTCCCGAAACTTCAGCATTCATTAATATAATCATTGCTTTGGCTACATCTTCTACATCAACAAAACCCGATGCGCCGTCAGTATAAAACGAAAAACCGCCTTTTACCAATTTAAAAATCGCCCCGCTTCCTTCAAAACCTGCATTTTTTCCGATTATTACCGATGGATTAACGATAATAGCATCTAATCCTTCCGTTATGCCCCGCCAAACCTCCATTTCGCCCTCATATTTGGATAATCCGTAGGCATGCGCTTTTGAATCATACTCCCAAAAGTCTTTTTCATTAATTTTCTGACCTTTTTTAGCATTGCCAAGCGCAGCAACTGAACTTACATGCAACAACCGGCAGTTCTTCTCAGCACAAAGGTTTACAATGTTCGAAGTTCCCTCAATGTTTACATGAAAAAGCTGCTTCTTATCTTTAGGATTAAAGGAAACAAATGCGGCGCAATGGTACACTTTGGTAATCCCCTCAAATGCATCTTCTAAAGCAGATGGCTCATTAATATCAGCCACAAACCATTCGATCAGGGAGACATTTTGAATGAGGCCAGGAATTTTGGATTTCTCCCGCCTTAGCGCCCGTACCGCTAAACCCTTATCAGTTAACTGTTTAATTAATTCAGATCCTAAAAATCCAGTTCCTCCGGTTACCAGTATCATTTTATTTTTTTCGGGCTATATGTGGAAATACGCATTCAAAAATAGATATTTGAGCCGAGAGTTTTAAATATATGTCATTAACGGATTTCTTTTCCCCCATTAACCCCGATAGTTTTACACCTAAGCAAGGATTTTTTACAAGTCAGCTGGGTTTAAAAGCACAGATCTACACAGAATCGTTTCCTGATTTTGAGGAAAATACTTATGATCTGGCCATTTTTGGGGTGCTTGACGGAAGAGGTGCGGTTAATAATGAAGGTACTGCCCTGGCTCCGGATTATTTCAGGGAGAAATTTTACAAACTCAACGAAGGCGCTTTTAACAGCAGGATTGTAGATTTAGGGAATATTAAACACGGTGCAACCATTGCTGATACGTATATCGCCATTAAAATGGTGGTTTCTGAACTGATTAAAAAAGACATTATTCCTATTATTATTGGCGGCGGACAGGATTTAACCTACGGCCAGTACCTCGGTTATGAAGATTTAGAGCAGAAAGTAGACCTGGTAGTTATTGATAACCAGTTTGATATCGGCGACGATGACTATGAAGGTATTGCTACCCGATCGGATTGTTACCTGAACAAGATTTTTCTGCACCAGCCCAATTACCTCTTCAACTTTAGCAATGTAGGTTACCAGACTTATTTTGTAAACCAGGAAAGTTTGAGCGTAATGGATAAATTATATTTCGATGTGCACCGTTTGGGCGAGTTTGCACAGGATATTACGTTAACAGAACCCATTATCCGAAATGCAAATATGATCAGTTTTGATATGGGTGCCATCCGCTCTGCTGATGCTGCTGCAAATGCCAATACTACGCCAAACGGTTTTGATGGTGAAGAAGCCTGCCGCATTGTACGTTATGCAGGCATGAACGATAAACTAACCTCAATTGGGTTTTACGAATTTAACCCGGCTTATGACAACAACGGACAAACCGCTTTCTTACTGGCACAGATGGTATGGTATTTTGTAGAAGGTTTTTATGCCCGTAAAAAAGATTTTCCGTTAACACCGAAATCGCAGTTTATGATTTACCGCACCAGCTTAAAGGATGGTTCGGGAGAAATGATGTTTGTAAAAAGTAAAAAATCAGACCGCTGGTGGATGCAGGTTCCTTACCCCTCAGGACAAACCAAAAATGAACGTTATCACCTTGTGCCCTGCAGGTATGATGATTACCAAACCGCGGTTAATGGCGAAATGCCCGATTTGTGGTGGCGGACTTATCAGAAACTGAATTAAGTTTGTGTAATTTCAAAGTAAAAACTGTGTAATTTCAAAGTGGGGGTTGTGTAATTTCAAAGTTAAAGCTGTGTAATTTCAAAGTGAGAGTTGTATATCAGTTGCTTCTTTTGTAATATTGCACAAAATAACTAGCTATGCGACAATTAGTTAAAAGACATATAAGCAAACATATTGAACAGCAAAAAAGCAAATTCCCTATTATTGCTGTTACTGGTCCCCGACAATCAGGAAAAACTACATTGTTAAAGAATATATTTAGTGATTACAGATACATTTCGCTAGAAAACCCGGATGTTAGGGCTTTTGCAACCGAAGACCCTAATGGTTTCTTAAATGAATATAATAATAAGGTGATCTTTGACGAGGTGCAAAGGGTTCCGATACTCTTTTCCTATTTACAGGGCATAGTTGATGAATCTAAAATAATGGGACAATTTATTTTATCGGGTTCACAAAATTTTCATTTAATGCATGGCATCACACAAAGTCTTGCAGGAAGGTTAGCATTGTTTAAACTTTTACCTTTCGATTTATCTGAACTCAAGGCCAGCAATTTAGTTGAGGATTCATATGCTGAGGCCTGCATTAAAGGTTTTTACCCTGCTATATACGATCGTAATATAGAACCTAATGTGTATTTTTCCAATTATATACAAACCTATGTAGAAAAAGATGTTACGGAGCTTTTAAATATCAAAGATTTAAGAACATTCAGAACATTTATCGGATTATGTGCTAACCAAGCTGGTCAATTAATTAACCTAAGCGCACTGGCTAATGCCTCTAATATATCACAGCCAACGGCAAAAAACTGGCTTTCTCTTTTGGAAAGCAGTTATATTGTGTACCTACTGCAGCCATATCATGAAAATTTTAATAAACGTTTAATAAAAACACCTAAACTTTATTTTTACGATTCAGGATTATTATGCCATTTACTAAAAATCAAAACCAGCGAAGCCCTATCAAGAAACAGGCTAAAAGGAAACATCTTTGAGAATATGGTAATCGCAGAATTCCAAAAACAAAATTATCACAACTACTTAAATAATGAATATTACTTTTGGCAAGATAGCCATGCCAACGAAGTAGATCTGCTTCAACCAACAGATGAGGGGTTCAATGTATTTGAAATAAAGGCTACACAAACAATTACTCCCGACTTATTTAAAAACATGAATAAGTTTGAAATGATTACAAGTCCAAAAAAGGCAGAAAAAACACTTATTTATGGTGGATTAGAGAACCAAAAGCGTAGTCAGTATAAAATATTAAGTTGGAAATCAGCAAAATAAAGGTTACGCTATAATAAAAGAATATATCATAATTTTACACGGCAATTTACGTTAAAGCGGTACAGATTCCTATATTTGAAAAACGATAACTAACCCCCATGAAAAAAATATTATTATCTGCAATGGCCTTATTGCCACTTGCAGCACTTGCCCAAAAGCCATTTACAGTTAATGGCAATATAAAAGGATTAAAAACCGGAGATAAGGTTTATTTGATTTATCAAGGCGATGGCAAAAATGTTACCGATTCTACAACAGTGGCAAATGGTGTTTTTGCATTTAAAGGTACGGTAACCGACCCGACACAGGGCGGCCTGTATTTAAACAAAAACCCTTTTGTGAAGCGCCCGGCACAAGGTGAAATATTAGATGCCCTATCACTTTATTTGGAACCGGGAGCCATTAAAATAACCGCTAACGATTCTTTAAAAAATGCAACCATTACAGGTTCTGTGGTAAACGATGATTCTAAAAAATTAAAAACCTTAACCAAACCTGTTGCCGATAAGCTTGCAGCAATTAATGCAGAATATGCAGCTTACACCCCGGAGCAGAAAAAAGATAAAGCGCTTATGGGAGCTTTGGGAGAACGTTACGAAAAAGAAGCTGCAGGAATGACTCCTTTATTGCTTCAATATGCAAACAGTAACCCAAAATCTTACATCAGTTTAAGTGCAATCGGCCAGTTGGCTTCTGATCCTGATCAGGCAGTGGCAGCAGAAAAAGCTTTTATTTCATTATCACCAGAGCTAAAAGCAACAGCAACAGGTAAAAGAATTGCCAATATATTCGACGCGGGAAGAAAAACAGCAGTTGGTGCAATGGCAATGGATTTTACCCAAACTGATACCGCCGGAAAAGCAGTAAAATTATCAGATTTTAAAGGTAAATATGTCCTGGTTGATTTCTGGGCATCATGGTGTGGTCCATGCCGTCAGGAAAACCCAAATGTAGTAGTTGCTTATAATAAATTTAAAGATAAAGGCTTTACCGTATTAGGTGTTTCATTAGACCGTCCTGGTAAAAAAGACGCCTGGTTAAAGGCAATAGCTGACGATAAATTAACCTGGACGCATGTTTCTGATCTAAAATTTTGGGACAATGAGGTTGCCAGGATGTATGGTATCCAATCAATCCCTGCTAATTTCTTAATTGATCCAACAGGTAAAATTATTGCCAAGGGATTAAGAGAACAAGCTTTACAGGATAAACTTCAGGAATTATTGGGAAGTAAATCGAAATAAGAATTAGCTGTTAAGCAATAGAACAGAAAATAAAAAACCCGCTGATTATTAAAATCAGCGGGTTTCTTTTTATGTATGCTTTTTGACTTAAATTAAATCAAAGCCTATATCTTCCCTGAAATATTTACCATCGAAATAAATTCTTCCGGCATCGGCAGTTGCCGATTGTAGGGCGGTAAACAAATCTTTCTGTAAACTGGTAATCGCGATTACCCTGCCACCGTTGGTTTTTACCACATCGTTTTCTAAAAGTGTTCCGGCGTGGAAAGCATTAGAGTGGCGCAGGTTTTCAATTCCGCTTATGGCTTTACCTTTGAGATAATCGCCCGGATACCCCCCGGCTACAATCATTACGGTAGCTGCAGTTTGATCTGAAATAACCAGGTTAACTTCATTGAGTTTTTTATTGGCTGTAGCTAAAAATAACTCTACCAGATCGTTCTCGATCCTAGGAATTACACTTTCCGTTTCAGGATCGCCCATACGTGCATTGTACTCAATTACAAATGGTTCTTCCCCAACTTTGATTAACCCGAAAAAGATGAAACCTGTATAATCGATACTATCTTTCTTTAAACCTTCTACCGTTGGCTTTATAATGCGTTCTTCTACTTTAGTCAAAAACTCAGGCGTAGCAAACGGAACCGGAGAAACCGAGCCCATACCACCTGTATTTAAGCCGGTATCGCCCTGGCCAATGCGTTTATAATCTTTAGCCGAAGGTAATGTGATATAATTTTCGCCATCGGTTAAAATAAACACCGAAAGTTCAATTCCACTTAAAAACTCTTCGATAACCACGGTTGCACCAGCTGCACCAAATTTACCGCCAAGCATCAGTTTTAATTCTTCCTGTGCTTCAATAGTTTCGGTGCAGATCAATACACCTTTACCAGCCGCTAAACCATCAGCTTTTAAAACAACCGGTAATGCATGGTTTTGAAGGTAAGCCAAACCATCTTCCAAAGTTTCGGGGGTAAAAGATTTTGAAGCCGCGGTTGGAATACCATGACGCTCCATAAATTGCTTAGAAAAATCTTTACTTCCTTCTAAAATAGCACCTTCTTTTTTAGGTCCGATAACGGGAATGTGTGCAATTGCTTTATCAGAAAGGAAAAAATCATGAATACCATTTACCAGAGGTTCTTCAGGCCCAACCACAACCAGCTCGATGTTTTCGGTAAGCACCACTTTTTTAATGGCATCAAAATCGTTCACATTGATGTTGATATTAGTACCATATGCTCCTGTACCGCCGTTTCCCGGAGCAATAATTAGTTTATCGCAGTGCGAAGACTGGCTCATTTTCCAAGCGAATGCGCTTTCTCTGCCGCCTGAACCTAAAAGTAAGATATTCATATGTGGCAAAGATAAATAAAAATGTAAGAGGGAAAATGGAAAAAGATGGAAGAGGGAAAATGTAAGATGGACGCTGTGTTAAGCGACTGGAAATCCCTCCATCATCCATTTTACATTTTACTTCATTTGGCGCTTCTCGTCATTTGCTCCAGCATATCCCACATTTCGGTGGGAATAGCCTCTAATCCGTTCATTTGACCGGCACCCTGTAACCATTCGCCACCATCAATGGTGATTACTTCCCCGTTGATGTATCCGGAGAAATCGCTTACCAGAAAAGCAGCCAGGTTAGCCAGTTCCTGATGATCGCCAACCCTTTTTAAAGGCACACGGTTTTTAAAGTCGAATTTTTTGGCTAAATCACCAGGTAATAAACGCTCCCAGGCGCCTTTGGTTGGGAATGGGCCTGGTGCAATGGCATTGGTACGGATCCCGTATTTACCCCACTCAACAGCTAAAGATCGGGTTAAAGCCAAAACACCACCTTTTGCACAGGCAGATGGCACTACATACGCAGAGCCTGTAAAGGCGTAAGTGGTAATGATATTTAAAACGGTTGCGGCCTGTTTTTCCTTGATCCAGTGTTTACCGAAAGTAAGTGTACAATTAACGGTTCCTTTTAATACGATATCGATAATAGATGAAAATGCATTTGCAGATAAACGCTCGGTTGGGGAAATGAAATTACCCGCAGCATTATTCAATAATACATCTACTGAACCAAACTTTTCTAAAGTTTTGGCGAGTACATTTTCTACCTGTTCAATCTCCCGCACATCGCAGGCTATTGCCAATACTTTGCCACCGGTTTTTTCTTCCATTTCACCGGCAGTTTTTTGTAGTACATCCTGCTTACGGCTGGTGATTACTAAATTAGCCCCTAACTTCAGGAAATAAACACCCATTGCTTTTCCCAATCCTGTTCCGCCACCTGTAATTACAATGGTTTTTCCTTTTAAAGCATCTTCTCTGAGCATTGGTGAGTTATAATTGAACATGGAATTTTGGTTAATTGTGAAATTGGTTAATTGTTGAGATTGGTTAATCGGTTAATTGTTTAAACTGGTTAACTGTTCATAGCGGATTGCCAGCTACGAACTGTCAATTGAAAACTGTTAACTGAAAACTACTTTCTCTGTAGGTTAGCTAAAATGGTTTGTAAAATATGGCGCGTTGCCGGTGACCACCATTGGGCCAACATTTTTTCTAAAGCAGCAGATTGATCAGCTGATGCGGCAGCAATAAGTTCTTCGCGGATATTCAGCTTACTTTGCGACCAGGTATTACTTTCCTGTTCCATAAATTTTTTAATCTTGCGTTCGGCCGCCGTTAATAAACTTTCATTCTTTACCAGCTCATCTATCAAACCTGCCTTTAAAGCTTCTTCGGGATTATACAATTTACCCGAAAGCAAACTACGGGTTGCTTCGGCTTTGCCAATCCAAAAAGCATATAACTGGAAAATACTGTTGGGAACGATAATACCTACGGGAACTTCGTTTAAGCCAATAATATACTGGCCTTCGGCCATAATGCGGTAATCGCAAGCTAAGGCCATTACACAACCACCTGCCGGACTATGCCCGCTAATTGCAGCTACCATTGGCTTTTTAAAGGAAACCATATTCGCAGTGAAGCCTAAAAACAATTCCCAGAACGATTTTGCTTCTTCTTCGTTATAATTATAAAGCTCTACCAGGTCTAACCCTGCAGAAAAGAATGGTGCTGTTCCGGTTAGAATTATGCCGCCAATGTTATCATCGGCGGCAATATTTTTAAGCATATCATCCAGTTCAGTAATCAGTTCGCGGTTTAATGCGTTTGATTTTCCCCGGTTTAAGGTAATGGTTGCTAAACGGTCTTTAACACTTACTTTTATTGTATTCATATTGTAATTAGTATCAAGGTCCAGGTATTAAGTATCGAGATTTCGAGTATTGAGTATCAAGATTTGAGTATTGAGATTCAAGTATCGGGTATCAGGATTCAGGTATTGGGTATCAAGACAATTATGCTAAATATAATTATGCATGCATACTAATTCAAATTTATCTATTTTTTGCTATTTAACATCATAAGTGTAAACTTTTCTGCCCAAATGGCCCTCAGCATCAATGCCTTCAATTACAACCCGGTAGTTTCCAGGTTCATCCGCATTGTAAAATTCGAACTTGGCTTTTCCGTCTTTATCTGCAACCACCTGTGGATTCCAGTAAATGGTTGTTCTTAAATCGGCTCTGCTGGCTGAGCTTGCTGAATCATATTTCGGTGAGTAGAATTCTCTGGAAACTGAAAATCCTTTAGGGTTTAAGGTTACAATGCCCGGTGCGTAACGGTTGGTACTTCTGCCTCCATCGCCGCGTTTGGTAGTGATAATAATTACCCCGCCGCTACCCTGCGAACCATAAATTGCGGTGTTGCCAATACTTTTTAACAGTTCGATGGTTTCAACATCTGATGGAATAACGTTATCCAGAAAATCGGCCTCCATTTGCATTCCATCTACAATAATCTGAACCGGAGTGTTTTGGCTACGCATTAAATAAGGTACGTTGCCTCTAAAAATTACGCCTGGTAAACGCCCCTGTAAACATTGTGATAAAGTTACACAGGTTGATAACTGATCGGCCGTCATTACATAATCGGCCCGGCCTGCACCATTTAAGTTCGATGAGTTTTTAGCCGGATTTTTCTTTTCGGTAATGGTAACCTCTTCTAATTTTATGGTTCTTTCAAGCAGTCCTAAACGCGTCATCTCGTTAAAATAGTTGTCGCTTTCTTTAATGTATTTCATCAGGGTATTGTTCACATTGATGTCGATATCTGCACCGTTTTTATTTTTGGTTACAATTTGCCCGGGAACTATATCTAAATTAATATCTACAAACTTCCTTTCTGTTTTAGTCCTGGCCTGCACCACAAACTTTGTACTATCGCCAAAACTCAGGTTATCGAAAACAAATTTTCCTTCGGCATTGGTTACTGTATCCAGTATATACATGGTGCCCTTGGTTGCCATCAACATCACTTTTCCACCGGGAACGGGTTTATTACCTTTAGTTATGGTTCCACTAATGGTAATCGATTGTTCGGGCTGGTAAGTAATATTCGGGCCTACATTATTGATGATATTTTTCCAGATAAACCTTCTCCATCCCTGGGTAAGCATCAGGTTATCCAATTCTTTTTGGGTTTGAAGATCATCTTTCAGAAAATAATGGTTAGGTTTTTCAACATACCCGGTCAGATCGGAAGTAAGCAACAGGGAAGTAAGGATATTTGATTCGTTATCTTCATCCGGAGCCACTTTACTAGCATTGGTAACGGCTACTGAAAAACTACCCAAAACCGGCTGACCGTTATTGGCCGCATCGAAAGCAAAGCTGGCTTTTCCTCTTTTAGTGGTTGCAACCTGAGATGAATTGAGTGATAAATCGATCAGGTCGGATTTTTTATTTACAAAAATTAAACGTTCGGCAATTGGCTGGTTACTGCCAGAGAACAAAGTAAACTGAACAATACCTGCAGGCAGATTCTTTTTAGGGATATTAGCCAACAGTACCTGTTTATCCATTTTCGCTTTCGAAACATAATACACATTGCCGCCATGCTGTGCCACCACTTTTAGTTCTTCGCCATTAACCAGATCGGCACTGCTCATAATTTTGAGCACTACTTTACCGGTATCGAGGCTATTTACGGAAATGGTATAACCACTTTTAACGGATGCAGGAAGCTTTATGGTTTTTTGCGATCCATCTTTAAATTTAATCTTTGCTGAATATGATTTTCCAGCCTGGCTGTTAAAAACAAAATTCCCCATACCAAGGTAACTGGTAGCAAAATTGGTTACTTCGTTTCCCATCTCATCTACAATCATACCTTCAACATCTTCTCCCCTGCCATTAGAATTTACCGCTTTTATGGCCACTTTCTGAGGCAGCTCTTCTATTAATGATCCCCCCTCTGGCATAAACTGAACATCTACATCATTCGAGGTTGAAGTAATCGGGATTGATTTGATTACTTTTTGTTTATTATCCAGCGTAATGGTGGCTACAATCTTCCCCGATTTGTTCTGGAAAGACTGATTATTGGTGAAACTGATCACCGCATCGCCGGTTTGGCTGGTTTTGGCTTTTCCTTTGGCAACCGAACGATAATCCAGCTGCACATCGTAACTTACATCATTTTCGCTGTAAGCCACACCATTTTTATCTTCGAAGTGAACGGTGGCCGTTACTTTATCAGTGTTGTTTTCTTTTGTAAAGTTGTAGGTGGTTTTTGTAAAAACTTTGTTAGCCCAGCTATTTCCAATCTTGATTGTTTTATCGAAGAAGAATTCTGTGCCAAAATTCCGCATATAATTGGTGTATGCCCTGATGCGGTAATTACCCTCGCCAAGCGAATCGGTAAGCTTAAAATCGCCCCATGTGATACCTCCCATAATAGGCAGTTTAACCATTTTTTTAAGGGAATCTTTTTCGTTAATCAGCTCTACATAAAGGATTTTACTGATGTTTGATGGTTCGGAAGTTTTGGTGTTTACCACGTAGGCTTTAAACCAAATATCATCCCCAATGGCATAATAAGGCTTATCTAAATGAAGGTGGACTTTTTCCTGGGGATATTTGCTGGTGTAATCTTCGAATTTTTGTAAGAGCTGACTAAAGGGATCATCGTCCATTTTAAATGCGGTAAAGCCGATTAATAAACAGACAAAGCTGAGTGCGAGAATAATTCTGGGTTTCATGTGGTTAGGTAAAATAAATAAACCTCAAGGTACAAAACCTCCTGCATACTTTTATGAAGTTACCGTGAAATTTAGTTGGGAGCGTGGGGTTAGGAGTTTCGGTTGGCAATTAGCAGTCTTCAGTTAATCAATATTTTTCCGCAGATATAAGAAGATAAACGTTGAGTTGTAGTTGGTGGTTTGCAAATTACAATTCAATTACCAATGCTCAAATCACAATATCCAAAACATAGCGATTGGCTTAGCAATATAACAATCGGGCAATTGCAATAATACAGTTAACCCATTCCCCAACCATTAAGAAGTTAAGAAAATTAAGGTTTTAGCAATTCACAATGAAGCAATACAACAATCGGGCAATTATAATAATACAGTTAACGCATTATCCGACCATTAAGAAGTTAAGAAAATTAAGGGTATAGCAATTCACAACAAAGCAATACAACAATCCGACAATTGCAATAATACAGTTAACCCATTACCCAACCATTAAGAAGTTAAGAAAATTAAGGTTTTAGCACTCACAATAAAGCAATACAACAATCGGGCAATTACAATAATTCAGTTAACTCATTAACCGACAATTAAGAAGTTAAGAAAATTAAGGTTTTAGCAATTACAATAAAGCAATACAACAATCGGGCAATTGTAATAATACAGGCAACCCATTACCCAACCATTAAGAAGTTGAGAAAATTAAGATTTTAGCAATTCACAACAAAGCAATACAACAATTTAGCAATCGCAAAAATACAGTTAATCGATTAACCAATTTATACAGTTAACCAATCCCTAAAACTTATTCTTCCACATCATGCTTTCTACCGGCCTGGTGGTTTTATTATTGTATTTGGCGTTTCCTTTCGAGTTGTACATGGTTTCGATATTGCCTTCAACTGCGAAATAAATCAGCTGCCCAATCGGCATTCCGGCATAAATTTTAACAGGCTGCGCTACTGATATTTCCAGCGTCCAGGTGTTGCAAAAGCCTACGTCACCTTTACCTGCAGTGGCGTGGATATCAATTCCTAAACGGCCGGTACTGCTTTTTCCTTCTAAAAAAGGAACGTGTTTGTGTGTTTCGGTATATTCTAACGTTACGCCCAGATATAACACCCCAGGGTGAAGAACGAAGCCATCTTTAGGAATTTCGAAATGTTCGATTTCGTTATGCGCTTTAGCATCGAGTACACGGCTTTTATAGGTGGCCAGGTATTTCCCTAAATGAACATCATACGAGTTTGTGCCTAAACATTCGCGTTTAAAAGGCTCGATGATGATTGTACCCTTCTCAATTTCTTCTAATATCCTGCTATCAGATAATATCATTTTTATGCGTATTTTTGGCCTAAATTATCATTTATTTAAGATAATTTTGCATGTAATCTCCAATTTAATCAATGCCAATCGTTTACAACAAAAATATTGATCAGCATTCTGTTTTAGCCATCTGGAAAATTGAGGAAACGGAAGAAGAATTGTTGGCCGGACTGCAGCTTAAGCAGCATGAGCGCGATATCATTTCCTCGCTAAACAGCGGTAAAAGGCTTCTGCATTGGCTAAGCACAAGGTTGCTGTTGAGAACAATGCTTAACACCACAGAATATATCGATTGCCAGTTTGATGAGCATGGTAAACCCTATCTGGTTAATTTTGATTACCACATTTCTTTAAGCCACTCTTACGATTATGCGGCGGTAATGATCAGTAAAGAACATCCTGTCGGGGTGGATATCGAACTGATCAAACATAAAATAAAAAGTATAAAACATAAGTTTTTGAGCGACGTAGAACTTGCCCAGAAACAGATTGGTGATAATACCGAAGGTTTGTATGTGGCCTGGTGTGCCAAAGAGGCGATTTACAAATGGCATGGTAAAAAGGGGCTTGAATTTAAACAGCATATCCACATTAAACCTTTTAAACTCAAAAGTGAAGGTTCTTTAAATGCAATTGTTGAGCTCCCTAATGGCACCCGCGAGCTCAGCGTAAATTATTTTAAAACCAAAGATGGCTACATGTTAGGTTATGTAGCGGGCAATTCTTAAAAATATACAGTGATGAACGAGACAGCAGAAAAAGAAATTGCAGCAGATTTAAAACCAACCATTTTTACCGACTGGGGCTTAACAGATTACCAGGAAGCATGGGATAAACAGGAAGATTTACTGAATAAAACGGTAGCCATTAAAACAGCAAACCGTGTTAACAATACCCAAAACCCTACCCCAAACCACCTTATTTTTTGCGAACACCCGCATGTTTATACTTTAGGTAAAAGTGGTCATCCTGAAAATTTATTGCTGGATGAGCAGGGCTTGAAAGATAAACATGCTACTTATTATAAAATTAACCGCGGTGGCGATATTACCTATCATGGTCCGGGGCAGATTGTAGGCTATCCTATTCTTGATCTTGATAATTTCTTTACTGATATCCATCTCTACCTGCGTACGCTGGAAGAAGCGGTAATCCTTACTTTAAAAGATTATGGGATCGAAGCAGGTCGTTATCCTGGTTACACTGGTGTTTGGTTAGATGCCGATAATGAAAAAGCACGTAAAATCTGCGCCATGGGCGTACGTTGCAGTCGCTGGGTTACCATGCATGGTTTTGCCTTTAATGTAAATGTAGATCTCGATTATTTCAAAAATATTGTTCCCTGCGGCATTGATGATAAAGCGGTAACCTCTTTGGCAAATGAGCTTGGTTATCAAATGGATATGGAGGAAGTAAAAGAACGATTAAAAAACCATATTGCCGGTCTTTTTAAAATGAAGTTGATTTAGAGTGCAATAAAACTAAGTTTAAGGCTACTTCGTAGATTAAACCATGAAGATTTTATTGAACCTCTTTTTATTTTCTTTCTTAACTTTGGGCTGTACAAAACAAGCCCCCATGATTAACGAGCCGGTTACCGATCAAACCATAAATCCATCAAACGGAACAGGGAATTTCACTTATCTCGCCCTTGGCGATTCTTATACCATTGGCGAATCTGTAAAACAGGCAGAATCGTTCCCGTACCAGCTTCAAAATTTATTAAAAGCTAAAGGCAGCAATGTGGCCAACCCAAAAATTATTGCCACTACTGGCTGGACCACTGATGAACTCCAGGCAGCCATTAAAAAGGAAAAATTAACCCAAACCTATAGCTTTGTTACGCTTTTAATCGGGGTAAATAATCAGTATCGCGGTTATCCGATCAGCACGTACAAAAAAGAGTTCGCAGAATTGTTACAAACGGCAATTGCATTTGCAGGTGGCGATAAGACCAGGGTTTTTGTTGTTTCTATTCCCGATTGGGGTGCTACACCCTTTGGTAAAAACTCAGGAAGAAATCCAGAAACCATTGCAGCCGAAATTGATAGTTTTAATGCTGCAAATCAGGAAATCACGCTTGCAGCAGGTGTAAGCTATACTAATATTACATCTGCATCCAGAAATGCGGCCACCGACCCTGCTTTAGTAGCGGGCGACGGTTTGCACCCAAGCGGCAAAATGTACGGCCAGTGGGCCGATGCGTTACTAACAAAGGTAACCGCTGTGTTGAAATAATTTAACTTCCATTTATTCTGTTTTTAAATTAAAAAAATTACTTTAGTTTAACTATTTAAATTAAGTAATCTTAAAATTGATACTATGGAAGATCAAAAACCCCAAGAACAAGCACCTTTCGGACAACAGCCTTTCGGACAACAACCATTCGGAAATCCTGCCCCAAAAAACTGGCTGGTAGAATCGATCCTTGTTACCTTATTCTGCTGCTTACCATTTGGAATAGCTGGCATTGTAAATGCTGCAAATGTGAATAGCAAATATGCTGCAGGCGATTATGCCGGAGCTCAGGCTGCATCTGCCGCTGCTGCAAAATGGACAAAAATCGGATTTTTTATAGGAATCGGTGTTTATGTTTTATACATATTGTTCTTCGTAGTACTTGGTTTTGGCGGTGCCATGATGGGTAATTACAGATAATGAAACTACTGTACATCTTAGGATCGATTGTAGTGTTATCACTTGTGATAATTTATTATAAATTCAATCCTGAGGTGTACAATTTCTTTCCCGAGTGTCCCTTCCACAAATATTTCCATTTAGATTGTCCCGGCTGTGGCTCACAAAGAGCTATACACGCATTGCTTCATCTAAATGTACAGAAAGCAATAGGATATAACCTCCTGCTTGTACTCAGCCTGCCATTACTCGCCGTACAACTGTTTTCTAAAATATATGCTTACTTCACTAACCAGAATATGGTGCTGCGTTTTTGGTATAACCCCAATACGCCAAAAATAATCTTTGTTATTGTGATGATATTCTGGATTGCCAGAAATTTACCTTATACCCCTTTCAGCTATCTTGCGGCTTAAACACTCATGCTGGCCGTTAGGTAATTGTAATCTTTTAAAACGGTTTCTAAAAACTGTAACTCATTCATTCCGTCCGGTATGGTAACCAAAATATGTTCTTTGGTTTTAGCCGCCATTGCATAAATTAAATCTGCATTTCCGGTTTGATAATAGCCTGTAAGCACTTCGTGGATCAGTTCTATATCCCGGTCGTTCAAATGTAAAACCTCCTTAAATTTTGGTTCATACTCTTCGGGTAATTTAAAGCTAAAAGCTACATTGGTAAATTCGGTACGGGGTTTTGTTTTAATTAATGTGGTTTTAGCGAGTATATCGCCCAAACGCTGGTGGTTTTTGGTTACGGCTACAGAAACCAGTGCCACTACACCCCATCCAAAAGGAAAGCCAAAATCGATCATCCTGAACAGCCACCTGAAAATATACTGACCGAAAGTGGGCTGTGTGCCATCGATACTGATTACCTTGATTTTGAACACCTTTTTCCCAAACGTTTGTCCATCCATGGTGATTTCGCAAATCAGATCATAAAAAGCAAATATGGCTATAAAAACAAATAAGACAACCATACCTGCACCTCCTGATATCCCTATTGATACAGCGCCCATCACAACAAGTGCAACCACAGCAATTAAAGCAAATCCAGCAAGGTCAATACACCTCGCGGCAATGCGTTCACCTAATCCGGCAATTTCGTAATCAATATCAATATTCTGAGCAGTGCTAATTCTGATGCTATCCATATTCAAACATAATTTTTTTTAAAGATAATTGAGGCATACAAATCAGTAATTTTTTCCAACTCATGTTTTCTTATATTTTTCATTTTAGATGCCCCATCTGTGTATATTTGTTTTGGAGACAGAATCAACCGGGATTTTATTTCCATAAAAAATTAACTATTTTAACGCCAGATTTGGTAAGGCCTTTAAATGAGAGAAGCATTATTTGTTAAACAGCATTCGGAAAAGTGGCAACATTACGATTCCATGCAACAGGCCAATCCTGATGAGGTAGCCAACCAGTTTATCGAAATCACCAACGATCTTGCTTATTCAAAAACCTTTTACCCCAATTCGAAAACCACAGCTTATTTAAACGGCCTAGCGGCTAAACTGCACCAATCGGTTTATAAAAACAAAAAAGAGAAATCGAACCGTTTTATCCACTTCTGGAAAACTGAATTACCCTTAATATTTTTACAACACCGGAAACAGGTATTTTACGCGTTGTTTTTTTTCCTGATTTCATGTGCCATCGGCGCTTTATCTGCCAAATACGACGATACTTTTGTGCGCTTAATTATGGGAGATAGTTATGTAAACATGACAAATGAGAATATTGCCAAAGGCGATCCTTTTGGAGTGTACAAACAGGATAATCCATTCATCATGTTTTTGCAGATAGGCTCAAACAACATTTTTGTAGCCTTATATACTTTTGTTTTGGGCATTTTATTCTCATTTGGCTCTATTGTTTCCTTATTCAGAAACGGGATTATGCTTGGTTCTTTCCAGTATTTCTTTTTTAGCAAAGGTTTAGGTTTTCAATCTGTCCTGGTGATCTGGATCCATGGAACGCTCGAAATTTCGGCTATTGTACTGGCCGGGGCCGCAGGTTTAATTTTAGGCAACAGCTTTTTATTTCCTAAAACCTATACCCGCATGGCATCAGTGCTCAAGGGGGCAAAAGACGGCTTAAAAATCGTAATCGGCCTGATCCCGATTTTTATTGTAGCAGCCTTTTTTGAAAGTTTTGTTACCCGCCATACCGAAATGCCATTATGGCTAAGCATATTGATTTTACTATCATCTGCAGCCTTTATAATATGGTATGTATTTATTTATCCCATTAAAGTTCACCATAAACAACCTACACTAAATTAACATGATCGGGAAATTAGAGTTTAGAAAAAAAAGAGATTTCGGACAGGTGATAAACGATACGTTTACCTTTATGCGGCAAAATTTTAAACCGCTCATTAAGGTATATTTTATGTTTTGCGGTTTGTTTGTGGTGGCCAGCATGCTCACTATGCTGTTGCAACAATATAAAATGGTGAATCTCTTCAATACCATTGGTGTTGAAGGTAACCCGAACAAATTTGGGCTTTCATCAATCTATAACTTAGAATATTTTTTATCTATTTTATTTTCGCTGGCCACTTATGCCAGTATGAGTGTGGCCGTACTTTCGTATATTGCTGTTTACGTTCAGAAGGGAAACGAAACGCCCACTACCGACGAAGTTTGGGGATATTTTAAACATTATTTTTTTAGGGTTTTCGGCAGCTCGCTCCTGTTAATCCTGATGCTGATTATATCCTTTTTCTTTTGTGTTGCACCTTTCTTTTGGCTATTTCCTTACGTAGCCATGATTTTCCCGATTATGGTAATCGAAAATGGCTCGCTTGGCTATTCATTCACGAGGAGTTTTGCGGTTATTAAAGATAATTTCTGGGTTACCTTTGGTACCTTAATCATCGTATGGATTATTGTGTACGCCTGCATGAGTATGGTGGTTTTACCTACTACTTTATTTAATATGGTGGGCATGTTTACGCATAAAACGCCTCGTATGTCGTTAACGTTAACCATGATTACTACCGTTTTACAGTCCATTTGCCAGGTTTTCACCATTATACCGATCATCACCATTTCGCTGTCTTATTTTAGCTTGGTGGAGCAGAAAGAAAATCCGGGATTAATGGAGCGCATTTCTAATTTTGGCAACACCGAAAAACCGATAGATACCAGACCTGAAGAATATTAAAATGCAGCGTATTTTTATCCGATATCTTCTTGTTTCCCTCTTGTTTTTTATTCCGGTAATCAGTAATGCGCGGGCGGTTAAATCCAAACCTGTTATTAAAGAAATCAGGATTGACAGCGCTAAAATTACGCCGTCAAAATTTGATAAGGATTCCATCAGCAGTTATAAAGAGCAGAAAGAATTTCAATATGACGAAATCGGCCAGCAGCAGCTGTCATGGTGGGACAAATTCTGGAGGTGGTTTTGGAGCTTAATTGGCTCATTGATTCAGGGAGCAACTTCTAATTTAATTTCGAGGTATATTTTTATCGGACTTGGCGTAGCACTGATCTTATACATCGTAATCAAAACAATTGGTACGGAAAACATATTCAGAAAAAAATCAAAAGAAACCATTCTTCCCTACGATGTGATTACCGAAAACATCCATGAGATTGATTATGAGCAGGAACTGCAAAGATTGGTTGCCGAAAGAAAATTCCGTCTGGCTGTGAGGCTGTTATATTTAAGGGCACTGAAACAACTGAGTGACGCCGAAATCATCAACTGGCAGCCCGATAAAACCAATTATAATTATTTAATGGAAATTGATAAGCCTGAACTCAGAAACGATTTCAGCAAGCTTACCCTGCAGTTCGATTACATCTGGTATGGCGATTTCCCTGTTGATGAAGTAAAATTTGAGCCCATTAACCAATCGTTTAACCAGTTTAACAGCCAGATTAAATGAGAGGTTATAAAATATATCTGATTATTGGCTCAATCCTGATCCTCCTTTATTTAGTGGCGCAGTACAATAAGCCTACACCCACAAACTGGTCACCAACCTATGCTGTAAAAGATAAAATCCCATATGGAACATACATTTTGTATCATAGGATAAAAGATATTTTACCCAAAGCAAATATTCAACAATCTAAAGCAGCCATTTACAACACTTTAAAGGCTAAAAATTTTAATAAAACGGCATATTTAATTATTGCCCAAAAAGCAGAAATCAGCAAAACAGATTTTAACCAGCTGGTTAAATATATGCAGGCCGGCAATGATGCCTTTATTGCCAGTTACGACCTGGGCAAAATAGAAAAAAACCTTAAACTGCAGGCGGTCAGTGCCATGTCGGCGGAAGGCAGCACGCTAAACTTCACCAACCCAAACCTAAAAACTGATGCAAATTATGGTTTCGACCGAGGGATTGGCAGCCAGTATTATAGTAATATTGATACCAGCAAGGCTACTGTACTTGGTGTAAACGGGAACGGGAAACCCAACTTTATCCGTTACAATTATGGAAAAGGAAATCTCTACCTGATTGCAGAGCCGGGATTTTACACCAATTTTAACCTGTTGGATAAATACGGGGCAGAATATGCCGCCAAAACCCTGAGCTACCTGCAGGGAAACACCCGGGTTATTTTTGATGATTATTTTGCCGGACAAGAAAACACTACAACTGACATGCTCAGGGTATTTTTTAAGCACCCCGAACTTAAATTTGCCTATTACCTGAGTATTTTCAGTTTGATTATTTTTGTACTCTACGATATTAAACGCAGGCAGCGGATTATTCCCATTGCCGATCCGCTTACCAACACCTCATTGGCTTTTGTTAACGTGGTAGGTAGTGTGTACTACCATGAGCGGAACAACCTCGATATTGCCTTAAAAAAGATCAACTATTTTATGGAGTACTTACGGAGCAGGTATTACCTTAAAACCAACGAGATCGACAACAGATTTGCCCAATTGTTAATGGAAAAAACAGGGATTAACGAAGCCCTGGCCAAAACATTAACCAGGTATTTTATCGAAACGCCTAAAATGGGCAATCTGAACGACACACAATTGATCAATTTAAACGAAAGCATAGAACAGTTTTATAAAATTACGCAAAGCAATGGAACAAGAACAGTTTAACCCACGTACCGATTTAAGTGCATTAAATGCGGCTGTTAATCAGATCAGAACCGTACTTGGAAACATCATAGTAGGCCAAAAACAGGTAATTGATTTTTTGATTGTTGGTTTACTTGCCGATGGACACATCTTAATTGAAGGCGTTCCGGGTGTTGCTAAAACGCTAAGTGCCAAATTACTGGCCAAATCAATTGATGCGCAATTTTCGAGGGTGCAGTTTACACCTGATTTAATGCCTTCGGATGTTTTGGGAACGCCAATTTTCAATACCAAAACCGGAGATTTTGAATTTAGAAAGGGACCAATTTTTGGCAATATTATTTTGGTTGATGAAATTAACCGCGCTCCTGCGAAAACCCAATCTGCGCTTTTTGAGGTAATGGAAGAACGCCAGGTAACCATAGATGGGCAGACCTATATGATGGATGAACCTTTTATGGTACTGGCCACCCAAAACCCGATTGAACAGGAAGGAACTTACCGCTTGCCTGAAGCCCAGTTAGACCGTTTTCTTTTCAAAATCGAAGTTAAATATCCTTCGCTGGAAGAAGAAACTGCCATTTTAATGGCACAACATACTTTGGTAAACAAAACGCTGTTAAGCGAGGTAAAGCCCGTATTATCGGTAAAACAGATACAGGAAGCCAGGGCCATTATCCGCAATTTATTTGTTGAACCGAAATTATTGGAATTTATTGCCAAAATCGTAACCGAGACCCGTAATAATTCTTCGCTTTATCTGGGCGCCTCACCGAGGGCATCTTTAGCCATTGTACACAGCGCAAAAGCTTTCGCCGCCATCCAGGATCGTGATTTTGTGACACCGGAAGATATCATCGCTGTTGCAACACCAGTATTGGCCCACAGGATACTATTATCGCCGGAAAAAGAAATGGAAGGGTTAACCACAAGTGATATTGTAGCCCAGATTATTAAAAAAATAGAAGTACCTAGGTAAGTACACAGTCTTGAGTCTGTAGTTCTTAGTCTTCATTAACGAAAGTCACCCTGAGCGGAGTCGAAGGGTAAACAATTAACCGATTAAACAACATTGAAAAAATTCTTTCAGCAATATTATACCAATCTGTTCTTAACCGACCGTTTATTTACGGCTTTAGGGCTTTGTATTGTGCTTTTCTTGTTGAAATTCTTTTTTGCCTGGCTGGGCGATATCCCCGAAATTGCTACTGGCGCCGTATTCGTTTTGTTTTTTATCGATCTTTTTATCCTGTATAGGAATACCAATGGGATTGAAGTTAACAGATTTACTTCGAAACGATTGAGCAACGGAGATGAAAACCCGATCCAGATTGAAATTAAAAACCGTTATGGTTTCGGTATAAATGCAAGGGTAATTGATGAAGTGCCTTTCCAGTTTCAAATCCGCGATAAAGATTTCAGGCTTCATTTAAAACCGGCTGAGATAAAATCAATTCATTATAACTTACGCCCAACCAAACGTGGTGAATATGACTTCGGATTTATCCGCACTTATATCAGTTCGCCATTGGGTTTAATCAGCCGGCGCTATAATTTTGATGGTGCCAAAGTGCTGCCTGTTTACCCCTCATTTATTAATCTTGGTCAGTACGAACTGATGGCCGTTTCACGCTATTTAACTGAATTCGGAATTAAAAAAATCAGAAAAGTTGGACAAAGCAGTGAATTCGACCAGATTAAAAATTATGTGGGTGGCGACGATATCCGTACCATTAACTGGAAAGCCACAGCCCGAAAAGGTGGTTTAATGGTAAATACCTATACGGACGAAAAATCGCAGAATATTTATTGCATTATTGATAAATCACGGGTAATGCGCATGCCTTTTGAAGGTTTAAGTCTGCTCGATTATGCCATCAATGCTAGCGTAGCACTTTCTAAAGTAGCCATGCTGAAAGAAGATAAAGCAGGGTTAATTACGCTATCTGAAACTATAGGGGCTATTGTACCTGCAGATCGCAAAGCTTCGCAATTGGGTAGTATTATGAATGTACTGTATAAAGAAAAAACCCGGTATCTTGAAAGTAATTTAGAGGCGCTATATTCTACTGTTCGTTCGGTAGTGAAACAACGGGGGCTTTTGGTTTTCTTTACCAATTTCGAAAGTTTATCAGCACTTCAACGTCAGCTACCTTACCTTAAAAGAATTGCCAAATACCATTTATTGGTTGTGGTATTTTTCGAAAATACAGAACTAAAAAGCTTAAGCACCGATCCGGCTAAAGATGTAGAAGGCATTTACTATAAAACCATTGCTGAAAAGTTTATCTATGAGAAAAAACTCATGGTTAAGGAGTTGAACAAACACGGCATCCTGGCCATCCTTACGCCACCACAAAAGCTTACCGTTAATGTGATCAATCAGTATCTGGCATTAAAGGCACAGCAGCGGATTTAGTTTGGAGTTGAGAGTGGTGAGTTTTGATCAAGTTGAATCTACTCTTGATCCTCGGTCTGTGTCCTCACAGACCGAAACATCATATAATACCCCTATAATCAGTTAAAAATTCAAAATTATCTATTCCTGTTTCATAAAATCTGGCAGATGACCATTCGTAATCTTCTGGATTTTCGCACAACTGCCATCGCTCTTGCAATGGATTATTATGTATATAATCAATTTTCTGTTCTAATTTATTCGTTGTATCCATAAGGATAGCTAAGGGATCACGTTGCCACAGACGAAAATTCCTTTCCCTATCCGATACTTTAAAATATGGCAATATTTCAGGGTGCTGAAGCTTTAAGTCCTGAAAAATCTGATGGGATGTAAATTTATTAAAGCTTGCATGAGGCATTTCTTTTCCATTCAGCTCTATCATTTGCCATACTAAATGTAAATGATTCGGCATAATTACAAAAGCATAAACGGTAATCTTTTTTCTGTTGACTAATTCCCTTAATGTATCGATTACTATTATTTTATACTTATCAATAGAAAATATCTTTTTCCAATCTTTAACCGTATCTGTCCAAAAATATACTTCATCTAAAAGCATTTTTGAATTGCGGTCTTGTTTGAAGATGTCTTTTTCCATTATTAAAAATAGAAAATAAACTTCAATTCCGGTCTTTGATAAGGTAACATCTCTGCCGAAAAACACTATCACGCTCTAGGTTTTTATCCCCCCACAAACCAATACCAACTATTAAAAATCCCTGAATATATGCTTTTGTTAGCCTTTGAGGACACAGGCCGAGGAATGGGAACAACTATTTAATCTTTTAAAAATTAATTCGTTTCGGTCTCTGTGGGGACACAGGCCAAGGGATTGGAAATAAAATTGAAATCTGTTAAATTGAAGATTTGTTTCGGTCTGTGAGGACACAGACCGAGGGATGAGCGGATTTAGTCTACAGTCTTGAGTCCTTAGTCTAGAGTCCAAATCAACGATCACAAGAAGACTCACGACTTAAGACTACCGACTTATGACTAATCCTACTCTTCTTCCCTAAAATACACCTTATAAAAGTTCATCGATTTATCATCGTCGTAACCTTTCTCAATCATATCTTTATTGCCGTGAATATAAATGTGGAAGTTTTTATCTAGTTTTAGCACACTTTTGTAAGCACGTGCCTGTTTTTTAACCGCAGATTCGGC
This sequence comes from Pedobacter sp. 22226, assembly GCF_052045455.1. Lineage (NCBI taxonomy): Bacteria > Pseudomonadati > Bacteroidota > Sphingobacteriia > Sphingobacteriales > Sphingobacteriaceae > Pedobacter > Pedobacter sp. 22226. Next base: position 24,967 of record NZ_JBQEPB010000003.1, read on the forward strand.
AATCTCAAAATGATCCGCAATCGGACTTTCAAACTCTTCTTCGTAATTTTTCTTATAGTTTTTAAATGATTCGATCCCTTCGGCATTACCAATTACTTCATTTCCGAATTCTTCAATATCAAAAGTTTCTTTCTCTTTAAAATATTTCATCGACCGGTTCAGGAGATCAATTTTATCCGCTTTGCTGATTTCGTAATCATCATCGAGTTTCTGCGTGACGAAGTTTTTATAAACCCCCAAAACATTATTGGTTTGGTTATAACTATCATTTCTGATTTTCAGCTTTAGAAACTCATCCTTCCAGTAAACGGCAGAATCGTTACTGCTTTTCGATTGATCAAGCACCACTACCTTGTAACCTTCTTCTTTATCAACATTAAAAATCAAACAGCCTTTATCCAGTTTATTAATACTGATGGCTTCCTGCTCGTAGCTCATGTTAAAACCATCCAGCTCAGGATAAACCTTTAAGTAAGTATCTTTCGTTTCCGATTTGAAAATGCCCAGTACATCCAGCTGCTCGCCTTCAATCTGCACTTTTTCGAAATAAGCCACATATAATTCGCCTGATTTAATTTTAGGATGGTTGGCCACATCATATAAATATTTGGCCAGTTGCTGCGAGTCTTCGTGAAAAAGCGCATTGTTCTCAAAAATCTCATGCGCAAAATGGAATACTTCGTTTAGCTGTAAATTATCATTGGGATGAAAAAAACGGTACACTTCATTTACTTTTTCAAAAGGCTTTAAGAAATACTGCATTAACAGGTTTCCCAGCAGTTCATCCTCAATTTTTAAAGGGGCATCAGATAATTTATAATACTCTTCAACCAGTTTATTACCCGTATGGTGAATGGAAAGTTGCTTAAGCGAAGCCTCGAAAAATGAAATCATGGCAGCAAAAATAGCAAAATGATTGGTTAACCTCATTCAAAATTCATTCATTCCCCCATCGATTCAATCATTCAAAATTCATTCATTCAATCAATGGCTCACTCAATCATTCTGTCATTTATTTATGTAAACCTCAGCCCTTTGTAAAAAGCTTTTCTCCTGTAAAGTTGCTTCTACTTCATTTATGGCCTTCATCAGGTTATTTTCGGTGTTTGTAATTTCTGCAGTAGCTTTAATGATCACTTCCCACACAGGTTCCATGGTTGATAAAAGCATTTTACCTTTTTCGGTAAGTTCTACAAGACGCTTACGGGTATCTACCTTATCCTTTTTAGAACGGATCAGTTTCTCCTTCTCCAGTTCTTTTAACAAACTGATGGTGGAAGGATGAGCATAACCGATTTCTTCTGAAAGGGAAACCACGCTCATGGTCGATTTTTTATATAGCGTGTAAAGCACCGGGAACCATTTGGGCTCAAAATCGATCCCGAATGCTTTATAAATCAACAAACCATCTTTACGGATCTGGTCGCTGAGCCTTTGTAAACGTGTAGAAATGGCCAGTAAACCAGAAGCATCAATTACATTTTGTTCCATTAAACAGATTTTAAATCCAGGCTATAAAAAACATTATCAACTGCCATGCGGGGAAAATAAACCGGCAAATTTTCCATTGCAACTTGTTTAAACCCATTACGCTCGTAAAAGCGGCAGGCAGCTTCCAATATATCCTTGGTACCCAAATATACTCCATTCAGTTTGTTATCTTCGCAATAAGCTAAAAGGGTTTTTAATAAAGCCTGCGCCACGCCTAACGCTTTCCCACGAAATTCCTTTTTAACAAACATCTTTCTGATTGCTCCGGCATGGTGCCCGGGTTGCGCAATCAAGGCAATGGTACCAATAAGTTCGCCATTTAGTTTAGCACCCCAGAATGCACCTCCCGAACCATCGTAGTGTTTTTCGATATCCAACAGATCGGGTTGTGCAGCCAGATCGATATCTACATTAAATTCTATTTGCTGGATGGGCAGAATTAACCCGATAACCGATTCGCAGAATTGATTATTTAACCTTTCAATTTTAAAGTCCTTTTGCATCGCTAAATATTATGCAACAAATATATGTAGTTAACTACATATATTGCAAGCAGAAATATCATTTCATCATCAAAAATTGATTTGGAAAGGTTTATGGCTGATATAAATTAACGGCTACTTTTCAGTTTATTAAGAAAATCAATAATCTTTTGATCGGCATAATTGGCTACACCTTCGTGCCTGAAAGACAGCCTGCCCTGTTTATCGAAAATAACCGTGGTAGGCAACGCACCGGAGAATACTTTTTCGGGAATATCGCTTTCTACTTTATAAACCGGCATTCCATACTTGCGGTCGGCCATAAATTTGGTCGATTTTGGAAAATCACCATCGGCGTCGGCAAAAATGAATACAATATCTTTATCGTCTTTGAACTGGGAATATAACTTATTGATAGAAGGCATTTCGGCCCTGCATGGCGGGCACCAGGTTGCCCAAAAGTTCAGAAAAATAACTTTACCTTTTAAATCGCCCAGATCAACCAGATTACCTTTGGCGTTTTTAAACCGGATACCGTTAAGGTCTGCGACATTTTCTTTTGGTGCTTCAATATCTGGCTTATAAAAACCGATTTCCATTAATCCTTTAATAAAAAATGCTTTTGCATCAGGCACAAAAACAATGACCAACAGGAGCATGAAAAATAAAGCATTAAATATATTTTTCCTTATAAATTTCATTAGCTGTCAGTTCAAAGGGATTAAACCATCGATAAAATCGCAGGTTATAACACTATAAAAGCAATGTTACTTTTCAAATATATATAATTGCTCAGGAATTACTACTTTTGACCTGTTGAAAAAGCATAGACAAAACATTCAGAAATATTTATCGGCATTTATGCTGATGGTGTTTGCTATTGCTTTAACTCCGTGGAGTGTTCTTCACCACCACAATGCCGTTCCTGTTGTGCCTAAAGAAGCACATTGTAAACATGTAAGCCATGTACAGGCACACGGCGAAACCTGTTTAATCTGTAATGCAAGTTTTGAAAAAAACTATGTGCAAACGCACCACATTTACAGGATCTTTTTATCCGCAAAAATTTTTAACCGTACCGAACCTACGTTAAAGAATGCCTTTACCGAAATAAAGCGCACCTGCTTACGCGGTCCCCCTTTGGCTTAATTTTTTCATTTCGAGCGCAAAGCGCTAAATCCATTTATTACATGAAACCTAAAACAGCTTCAAAACAGGCTATTTATTGGTTTTTTGAATCATTTTTATTTATATCCAACACATGAAAAAATTACAGCTTATCGGCCTGGTAATTCTATATACAATATTAAGCAGCACTGTTTTCGCTGCGGCTTTAAAAAACATAAAAGGTAAGGTTATTGATGCCAGCACTAAACAAACATTGCCAGGCGCCACCATTTTTATTCCGGATTTAAAAGTTTCGGCCGTAACCAATAACGATGGTGAATTTACATTGAACAACCTTCCTTCAAAAGGAAGCTACCTGGTAGAGGTACATTACGTAGGCTATAAAACTGCTACACAGGTAGTTAATTTTGCCAGTGAAGCTGGTTTAGAGTTCACTTTACAGCCCACAGCAATCGAAACAAAGGAAATTGTAATTACCGGAAGTTTGATCAGCAGCACCAGCAAAAGAAACAGCGCCTCATCGGCAGTGGTAGGCAAAGACCAGCTTTTGCAACCCTCAACCAACTTAATTGATGCATTAACCAAAATCCCAGGTGTTTCGCAGATTACCACCGGACCATCTATTTCCAAACCCGTTATCAGAGGTTTAGGCTACAACAGGATTGTAACCTTAGATGATGGAATTAAACAGCAAGGCCAGCAATGGGGCGATGAACACGGAATCGAAATCGACCAGTTTAAATCAGACCGTATTGAGGTTTTACGTGGCGCAGCTTCATTAATGTATGGTTCTGACGCGTTAGGTGGTGTAATTAACTTATTAGAACCTAGTTCGGCACCAGAAGGCCAGGTAAAAGGCGAATTTATTACCAATTACTCTACCAACAATGGCCTTACCGCAAACTCTTTGATGTTAAACGGTAACGAAAACGGCTTCGTTTGGAGGGCCCGCGGAACTTATAAAAATGCTTATTCTTTTAAAACACCTACCGGATATTTCCCTAATTCAGGTTTTAACGAAACCGATTTAAGCGGCATGGTAGGCTTAAATAAAAGCTGGGGTTACACACACTTAAACGTTTCAAGTTTCCGCAATAACATTGGTTTTTATGAGCCAACTTTAGATGATAACGGAAATTTTGTAAAAGAAGATGGTAGCGCATTTACCAATGATGATTATAAAAACCGTACGTTAGAATATCCGCGTCAGGATATCAGGCACTTTAAAATTGCGTTAAACAACAATTTTATTTTGGGCAATGGCAATTTAAAGGCAGATTTTGGTTATCAGCAGAACCAGCGCCGCGAATTGGATGGACCAGACCCGGCTTTATTCTTCGATCTTAAAACTTATAATGCCGACTTAAAATATTATATCCACGAAACCAACGGATGGCAGCCGGTTTTTGGTTTAAGTGTAGATGATGCACATAGCCAAAATAAAGGAACAGAATTTTTAATTCCTGCTTACGATACCTTTGGTTTAGGCGTTTTTGCTTATGCGAAGAAAAATTGGGAGAACAATACTTTTAGCATTGGTGCACGCTACGATTTCAGAAAAAACAACGGAAAACAATTGTTTGATGACGGCGAAGAACTTTTTGCTCCTTTTAAAAACAAGTTTTCTAACGTAAGTGGTGCCTTAGGTTTTACACATCAGTTTAATGATGAACTAAATTTTAAAGCCAATGCGGGTTCTGCTTTCCGTGCACCAAATCCGGCAGAACTAGGATCAAACGGTGTACATGAAGGTACTTTCAGATATGAAATCGGGAATTCTGCCCTAAGTCCGGAGCGCAGTTACCAGGTAGATGCTGCTCTGGAATATGAAGGGAAAATTGTAAGTGCAAGTGCAAGCATTTATAACAATTACATCCACAATTACATCTATGCTTCCAACAATGGCGAGCAAAGAACTGTTGATGGTACACTTTTCGATGTTTACCGTTATGGACAGGTAAATGCAAACCTTTATGGGGCTGAGGCAAGTTTAACTATCCATCCGGTTCCGTTTATCCACTTCGAAAATACTTTTGGATACGTTCATGCACAGAACAATACGTTAAACAGGCCACTTTCGTTTATTCCTGCCGGAACTTTGAGAAATGAGCTGCGTTTCGAACCCAAGCTTAAAGGTACAAATGATGCTTATCTTTCTGTGGGGATTAATTCAGCATTTAAACAAAACCGTGTGGATGATGTTTTCGAAACACCAACCAGCGGTTATACCTTATTAAACGCAGGCATTGGTGCTACATTTAATTTAGGCAAACAACCTGTTAAATTATCAGTTTCGGCCAATAACCTGTTAAATCAGAAATATTACGATGCTTTGAGCAGGTTTAAACCAGGTCGTTTTGATCAGGAAAATCCTAATTTAGGGGTTTACAATACCGGTAGAAACATCACTTTCGGATTGTATGTTCCTTTTACTCTGGTTAAGTAAGACGATTAATATTTGAAAGCAAAAAGCGGAGCGATCTTACTGATCAGCTCCGCTTTTTGTTTTTTACAGGTGAAAGAGAAAAAAGAGTAGCGTCATCTCGACTGAAGCGCAGCGAAATGGAGAGATCTATCTCGAGACAGATTTCTCGGCTGCGTTGCACTCCGCTCGAAATGACGGTTGGTGAGGATATTTGTTGCCCTTAACTACTTCTTACTCGTCTCCCTTTTGGCTCTCACATATTGATTAGGCCATTCTGTATCATCACCCAATACCTGTGCAGCATGCGTAGGGAAATAAGCATCACGCAACGATTCGCGGGCAATAAAAATTAAATCGGCTTTTTCCTGCTCCAAAATTTCTTCTGCCTGATGCGCCTCAACAATTACACCTACAGCACCGGTATAAATACCAATTTCATTCCTGATTTTATCTGCAAAAGGAACCTGGTAATTTGGTCCTGCCGGAATAAAGGCATCAGGCACATTACCACCCGATGAGGTATCGATTAAATCTACCCCACGGTCTTTTAACACCGCAGCCAGTTGTAACGAATCATTTTCGTTCCAGCCATCTTCCGTCCAGTCTGTCGCCGAAATACGGACAAACAAAGGCAGGTTTTCAGGCCAAACCGATTGTACCGCTTCAACCACATCAATCACCAAACGGATCCTGTTTTCGAAACTCCCCCCATAAACATCATTGCGTTTATTACTCAGCGGACTAAAAAATTCGTGTAATAAATAACCATGTGCGGCGTGGATTTCGACCACTTTATAACCTGCATCTAAAGCGCGTTTTGCAGCAGCCCTGAAAGCAAAAACAATATCCTGAATTTCTGAAATCGTTAATTCATGTGGCTCAACCTGCCCTTGTTTAAAAGGGATTGGCGATGGCCCAACGGGTTTCCAGCTGTTTTCGCCATCGGCAATCTGTTCACCACTATTCCACGGCACTTCACAGCTGGCTTTTCGTCCTGCATGTGCCAGCTGAATCCCGGCAATTGCACCATTTTCATGAATGAAGGAAACAATCTGTTTCAGTTTTTCTACATGTTCATCTTTCCAGATACCCAAATCAGCATAGGTAATCCTTCCATCAGCGGTAACCGCAGAAGCTTCCTGGATAATTAAACCGGCACCGCCAATCGCACGGCTTCCTAAATGCACCAAATGCCAATCGTTGGCAAAACCATCAACAGCAGAATACTGGCACATCGGAGAAATAACAATTCTATTTTTTAGGGTTACATCCTTTATGGTGAAAGGAGAAAATAATTTCGACATATTTTTTAATATTTTTAACTACAGAGGTCATAAAGAATGCACAGAGTACGCTGATTTTCTCTGTGAAAAACTCATGTACTCTGTGGTTGATATTTAGATTAAAAACCTGCGTTCTTCAATTCGGTATTAATCAACTGAATTTCTTCAGCACTTAATTTTACATTTACGGCTTCTGCATTTTGTACAGCTTGTTTTTCATTCCGTGCACCAACCAAAGCTATGGTAATGCCCGGGCGTTCAATCGTCCAGCGTAAAACCAATTGAGACAAAGTTGCATTTTTCTCGTCAGCCAATGGCTTAATCTTTGCCAGAAATGCATTTGTTTTTTCTATACTTTCTGGTGAGAAAAATTTATTTCCCTGGCGGTGATCGCCTTCTTCAAACTGATGGCCAGGGTTCAATTTGCCGGTTAATAAACCACGCTCCATCGGGCTATAAGCCAAAACTGATTTATTTTTTTCGATGCAAAAAGGAACAATCTCCTCTTCTACCCCACGGTTTACCATGCTGAACGGGATCTGATTGGAAACGATTTCTAAAGTTTGGTCAGCTTCTTTTAATTGCGCTACATCATAATTGCATACGCCGGCATAACGTACTTTGCCCTGCTCAATTAACCTGCTCACTGCTTCAAAAGTTTCGCTGATGGGCGTAGTTACGTCTGGCCAGTGAATCTGATAAAGGTCAATATAATCAGTACCCAGGCGTTTTAAAGATTGCTCGCATTCGTAAATTACACTTTCTTTACCTGCATATTTATAAATATCGATTTCCTTTTTATCATTGTTTTTACTCTTAAAGCCGAATTCGCCTTTGGCCAGGTCCCAGCGCATGCCAAATTTAGTTACCAGCTGTAATTTATCTCGCGAAATTCCTTTTATGGCATCGCCAACAATCTCCTCGCTATCGCCCTGTCCGTAAATCGGCGCGGTATCAATTGAAGTAACCCCTAAATCGTAGCCTGCTTTAATGGCGTTTATCGCATCGTTTCTGTCGGTGCTTCCCCACATCCAGCCCCCCGCTGCCCAGGCGCCAAAAGTGATTACCGACAGTTCTAAATCTGAATTTCCAATTTTTCTGTATTCCATAATTATTTTTTAATGAGTTTATCAACCGCATAACTGTTATGCGGCAGGTAAGCAAGTAGAACCGATAAAAATGCCACATGGATAAGCTGAGAAGGAAGTGCCTCCCAATTCTCAATTGCTGTGGTTCCGAAAATCAATGCTAAAGAAATCAGTCCGGCAAACAGCAACCCTTGTCTGGTAAATAGGCCTAAGATAATCATCAATCCTGCTATAAATTCGGCAAAGGGCAAAATGTAACTGAAAGGGATGACCAGTGCATCAGGCAAAAAAGATTTTGAAAATTGCCCGGTCATCCAGTGACTAAAGCCTGCAAGTTTCGGTAAACGCACCAGGCCATGTCCGAAAAAACTTAAACCTATTGCTAAACGGCTAAGTAGGTATGCCCATTTTGTATCCATATTTTATCGATATACTACAAACATACAATCTCCACATTAAGGAAGTTTTAATGCAACGATTATTAAACGGATATTTTACTGTTCCGTGGCGAAGCCAGGCGCTTAGCGCCCAGCGCAAGGCGATTGGCGTTGGACTTATCGCATGAAAACGCCAACCGCCATCCGCAAAACTTTTTTCACTAAAAATTTGGAGGTAAAGAAAATACATTATACTTTAGTGTATTATTTAACTAATACAGTAGATATGATCAATATTAACAATCTTAACTTTGGCTATAACAAGTACAAGCCATTGTTTAAAAATATGAGCATGCGTTTAAGCAACGGCCATATTTACGGTTTGCTCGGAAAAAACGGTGCGGGCAAATCAACCTTATTAAAAAATCTTGCCGGTTTGGTGTATGCACAGAGCGGAACTTTAGACGTAATGGGTTACGATCCGGCCAAGCGACAGCCTGCACTTTTAGAGCAGATCTGTTTTATTCCGGAAGAATTTTACCTTCCATCTGTAAAAATTGACGCCTACATTAAAGCAAACGCGCCATTTTATAAAAATTTCGACCATAATTATTTCACCGATCTGATCAAAGAATTTGATATTCCGGTTGAGCAGAAACTCATTAATATGAGTTACGGGCAGAAGAAAAAAGTAATTATTGCATTCGGTTTGGCTACCCAGGCAAAACTGGTAATTATGGATGAACCTACCAATGGTTTGGATATTCCATCCAAAGCACAGTTCAGAAAAATTATGGCTTCTGCCATGACAGATGAACGCTGCATCATCATTTCTACCCATCAGGTGCGTGACCTGGATAACCTGATTGATACGGTAATCATGCTTGATGAAAATGATATCGCACTTAAAGCTACTGTAGAAGAAATCACTTCGAAATTAACCTTCAAAAAAGTAAAAGAAATCGACGATAGCATCATTTATGCAGAACCTTCTCTTTCAGGCTATAATGCGGTAATGCCAAACTACCACCAGGAAGAAAGCAAATTGGATATGGAACTCCTTTTCAATGCCATACTTGCAGAAAAAATCAAATTTAAACCTCTATTCAGTTAAGCGATGAACAACACATTTAATATTAATCGATTTGGCTTATTGCTTAAAAGACAATGGCTTGATTTTGGAAAAATCTATTTAATCAGTTTTGGTGTATTAATTGGCGTTTTGGCCTTATTTTATAGCATAAGCTTAACAGATAATAATTTAAAATACCTTTCATCTAACACATTAAATTTTAGATATCCCTTATTTCTGATCACTGGCTTTCTATTTGTAAGCATTATAGCGAACAGTTATTTCATGCACTTAGGACAAAAACCTAAAGCCATCATTAATATTTTGGTACCTGCATCTAACATCGAAAAATTTTTCTGTGCTATATTCTATACCCTAATAATTGGAATACCAAGTTACTTATTGTGCTTTTACCTGATCGATCTTGCGTTTATTTCTTCTGTTAGGGCAACCCATACCTTAACAGGAAGTTATACCGATTATCAGGGAAAAAAGGTGGTAATAGATTATGTTTCTTATTTTTTCTCAACCGGAACTGTTAAAGAATTTTATCAATTTTATTATGTGCCGCTATTAATTAATAGTGTATTCCTTTTAGGCTCTGTATTTTTTCAAAACTTCCACTACATTAAAACAGCCATTTCTGTAATGGTTTTTGGAGTGCTTTGGGTTGTTTCAACAATTTGGGTAATACAAAAACTAACCAATAATACCGTTTGGGTTGGAAATAACTATTGGCAAGACGAGCACAATATTTTCTTCATCATGAGTTTAATCGGCATATTATTAACATTGGTATTCTGGTTTATCTCATTTATACGTTTAAAAGAAAAGGAGGCTTAAAATGGAATTTAATAATAACAAGGCCATTTACCTACAGATAGCTGAATACGTTTGCGAGCAGATATTATTAGGTAAATGGAAAGCCGACGAAAAGATTCCATCGGTAAGGGAGATGGCCATAGAAATGGAAGTAAACCCGAATACGGTAATGCGGACATACGAATTGTTACAGGGTAAAAATATCCTTAACAATAAAAGGGGGATTGGTTTCTTTTTGGCTGATGATACCATTGATCAGGTAAAACAATATCGGAAAACCAGTTTTATTGACGATGAACTCCCGAACCTGTTCAGAAATCTTTATCTACTGGAAATCGATTTCGATGAATTAAAATCCCGCTATCAAACTTTTGTATCACAAAACTTTAACACCTAAAAAATGAAAACAAGCAATAAATTATTAATTGGGCTGGCAATTGCCTTGCTCATCATTCCATTAACAGTAATGATCTTAATTGCCAAAGCAAACCGGATCGATAATAAGACCTATGATAAAATGCTAATGGGAGCCGAAACCATAAACGGTGACGCTGATCGGCTTATCAGAAAATATTCTGTTCCGGCATTTCAACATGTGGTAATTAATGGATCAGAATCATCTTTCCTTAATATAAAAATCATTGCAAACGATAAATTTTTGCTTAAAGCGACGAACGAACTTGCTCCGTACATCGAATATAAGGTAGATAAGGATGGAAAACTTAACATATCCTTAAAACCTGAACGCAACTACCAGCATGGCACGCTATTGATTTTTTCACCAAATTTAAAAGGAATTACTTTTAATAATGTATCGGTTGACGGATTATCGGTAAATACCGATAGCTTAAATGTAGAGATCACCAAAGGTGTAAACTTCAGATTTGGAGAGGATATGAAAGTTAAAAATCTGCACCTGGTAAAAATTACTAAATATCAAGAACAAGATGTGGTGATACCTGGGATTACCATTGAAGATGCAAAAATTGAAAATTTGCATGTCGACATCAATTCGGGATACTTAACCGTAAATAACACGCCACTGTTAAATGTTGATCTGAAATTAAAAGATGCAAAAGCAGAATTCAAAAATGAAGAAAATAAGAATATTGGCACAATAGAAACTCTATCATTAAATAGCATGGGGAAAAATGATGTAAATTTTCAGCACATTAAGATTAACAAAGCAAGTGGAAAACTTTCTGATGAAACAAGCATCCAAATGCCAACCGTTAATTTAAAACAATTAATCAAATAACATTTTTGAATACCCAAAAGATACTTATCAATATAGATTATTGTGATTTTATAAAAAGGGCATGATTTTTAAGCTAACTAACTGGCAAAAGTTTAACTTGGGCCAATTAGTTTTTTTAGTTTAAGTCAATTCCAATCAATGAAAAAATACTTCCTTTTACTTTCCCTTAGCTTATTTGTTCTCATCCACGTACAGGCACAGAAAACAGATACCCTTTCTATCACTTTAGATAATGTTAAATATCCATACCCGGTTAAATATTTCCCTATAAATACCGAAGGACAGGATATTAAAATGGCCTATATGGATGTTGCACCTACTGCGAATGCAAATGGCAAAACAGCGATACTTTTCCACGGAAAAAATTTTGGCGGTTACTATTGGGGCAACGTAATTAAAGCATTAACCAATATCGGTTACCGGGTTATTGTTCCTGACCAGATTGGTTTTGGTAAATCATCTAAAGCATTTATCCATTATAGTTTCCATCAAATGGCTGCCTGGAATAAAAAGCTATTGGATACACTGGGCGTTCAAAAAACAGTGGTTTTAGGCCATAGTATGGGCGGAATGTTGGCCACCCGTTTTGCTTTAATGTATCCTGAAACAACAGAAAAATTATTGCTTGAAAACCCAATCGGACTAGAAGATTACAAAACTTTTATTCCGTACACTACTACTTCCCAACAGTACCAAACCGAACTTAAAACCACTGTAGAAAGTGTAAGGAAATACTATCAGAGCTCTTATTTTACTTATTGGAAACCAGAATACGAATACCTGGTTAATATAGCCGGTGGGGTAACTTATAGTGCCGATTACCCACGCTGGGCAAAAGTGGCCGCGCTAACCTATACCATGATTTATGAGCAACCTGTAGTGTACGAATTTCAGAATTTAAAGGTGCCTACGGTTTTATTTATCGGTAAAGAAGATAAAACCATTGTGGGCAAAGGTTTGCTCACGCCAGATCAGCAGGCTTTACATGGTCAGTACAAGCTTTTAGGCAAGCAAACTGCTGCCAAAATTATTGGCGCTAAAATTATCGAATTTGATGCCTGCGGACATATTCCGCACATCGAAATCCCAACGGAATTTTTGGTGGCCTTAACGGGTAGTTTGTAATATAAATATCTTGCGTAATCGTCATTCTAGCGCATGTGGCTGGGAATGAAGACAATACTAAATTAATTAACCTCTTTACCCACAATTTTATTAATGCCCTGCATTTCGAAATCAATATCTTTTCCCATTGATTTCATTTTACCATATAGTTCTATCCGCAAATGACTGTTCAACACAATCCCGGTTTTAATATCGAGCGATGTTTCACCAGAATTGGTTCCTTTTAAATCGGTTTCCATTTTATTGCCCATAGCTTCAAAATTTCCTTTTGATAGCAGGGAACCTTTTACAATGAGTATAGCAACGCCATCTTTAACTTCCTTTAAGGTATATTCTGTAATGGTTTCAATCGGCATACTCATCTGCAGTTTTGTATCAACCGTCCAGCTGTCGCCAATTTTCACAGCTCTTTCAGGATAAATTTTGAAAGAGGATTCCATGGTCTGTTTTACCACATCTGCGCTAAACTGCTTACTCAGGGCATTTTTAATCTGCCTTACCTCGCTGGTATCATTGCTCATTTTTGCCGCCATATTATCGAGCATTTTATCTATGCCCGCCACAGTTTTAATCCCACCATTTGGGGTTACGGTCATCAAAAAAGTAGCTCCTTTTAACCCACTAAATGGATTTTTCTTTATGCTGTCCTGATCATCCGAATTATATGTCATAGTCGTTCCCATGGCAACCGATTTCATAAAAATCTTTTTATAGGTTACTTTAACATCCTTTTCGCCATTATGGCCTTCTGTAATATCAAAAGTATAATCAGTTCCAATATTTTGGGTTAAATGAACCTCCTGACCGCCAATTTTCTGGTTAATGATCTGATCGGAATTAATCGAGAAATCGTATTTATAACCCGTTGGAAAATTTTGCCTCAATACATAAGTTTTCTGTGCAAACACACTGACTGAAATTAAACTACAAATAATCGTTGCAAATATTCTCATTTGGTAATTTTTCATTTTAACCTGCAGGTTGTTGCGCAAAAATGCGGCTTAACTGGAAATACAATTCAGGATGTTTATCCTTAAATAACTCTGGTTTTTCGAAGAAATATTCTGAAACGACTGCAAAAAATTCTGCTTCATTGGTAATGGCATAAGGATTAATATCTGATTTATTATCCTCAATTTTTGCAATCTCTTCGTGCATCATTTTAATCCATGGCAAAGTATATTCATGTGCCATTAAATTCTCCGGAACGCCATCCGTTGCCCCATCTGATTTATCTAAAAGATGTACAAATTCGTGTATAGCTGTATTTTCTTTTCCGGCACTTTTAGAAAAGCCATGGCGTAAAGCCGAACGCGATAAAATCATTTGTCCGTTCATATAACCGGTACCTACCATGCCCATAATATTTCTTTCTCCACCTTCAAACTCAAAATCTTTGTTAAAGGTATCGGGATATAACAAAACGCTGGTCAGGTTTTTGTATTGCCAGTCATCAAAACCAAAAATCGGGATTACCGCGCTCGAGGCGATCAACAATTCGTCCAGAGTCGTCATTTCCAGCCCAACAGCTTCAATTTTAACCGAACTGAAAAATGCTGCAACTTTCTGTTCAAATTTTAGCTTATCCGTCGAATCGAGATTATGGTAATAAGCTACATAATCGTCTAATATTTTCTTGTCCACATCCGTTAAAGGCTCAATGGCTACCTTCTTCTTTTTAAGGATCAGGTAAAGGGCAATCAGGAAAATAGGAATTAAATAAGCAAATGGCAACGAGTTCATATTAAGGATTACACAGATTAAAGTGATTACACCGATTTAAAGATTGCATAAATCAGAGGTTAGTTTTCAATAATTTCTAATTGAATTAAAACATCTCCTCTGGTAACGGGATAGGGTTTGTTATTGGTGATGGATTGATAAATGGCTTCAAAAAGGGGCAGGTAACTTCCTGTTTCCGATTTAATGATTTCTTCGGTTTTATTTCCTTCAGCATCAATGGTGGTTAATAAACCATCTTTACTTGGCGACTCAATGCCATAAGCCGGATCGGTTAATTTCATACCCGCCAGCAACTGTTCTTCCTGAATATCGGTTCTTTGTTTAATAAAGCTACCATTTACGCCATGCAAAACAAATCCTGGCTGTGGGTTTACCACCAGCATGCTCGAGGTTACAAAAACATTCACGCTATCAGGATAGCTCAACTGGATCGAGAAATAATCATCTACTAAGGTCCCTGCCCTGTTTTTACCCAATATTTTATGGAAACTCAGTGGCTTACCGAATAAACTGATAACCTGATCTAAAAGGTGCGGACCTAAATCGTAAAGCAGTCCGCTGGCTTCTACCGGCTTTTCTTTAAATGCTTTTGGCCCGATTACATTGCGGTAACGGTCATAACGTAAATGAACTTCAACCAGTTTACCGAGCTTACCACTATCGATCACTTTTTTTACCGAAGTAAAATCGCTATCCCAACGGCGATTCTGGTAAAAGAAAATCTGTTTACCCACGCTATCGGCTAATTCGAAAAGTTCTTTGGCTTGCTCGCTGGTTGCGGTAAATGGCTTTTCAACCAAAATATTTTTATGCGCATTTAATGCTGCTTTAGCATGTTCGTAATGAAGGTTATTAGGCGTATTAATCACCACTAATTCAATTTCTTTGTCATTCAGCAGCTCTTCAACGCTGTTATAACTAATAATATTGGGGTAATCGTTAACTGCATTTTTATGACTCCGCTCTACCACAGCTTTTAAATTGAAACCACCGTGTGCATGTAAAAAAGGTGCGTGAAAAACCTTTCCAGACATGCCGTAAGCTAATAAACCTGCATTAATTGCTTTATTGATATTCGTATCCATAGGTTATAAATGTAACCAAAAATACCATTACCATTCAAGCTTAAGTGTTAAAAAGCCTAAACGTTTTACTTAAGGCTTACACGTTTTTACACTATCTTTGCAGGATATGAAGCCGTCGGAGATTAATGCCAAATGGAAAGTTTTACAGGAAAGGATTTCAACTGAATTTGATTCGGATTTTCCTGATTTAAAGGTGATGCTTTTTCTCATCGGCGTTCAGGAACTGGGCAAAGGACCAAAGAAATACAGCAAGCGCCAGAAGGAAGAGCTGATGCACATTGCTACCTGCCGTTTATTGAGCGAAATGGGCTTCTACGAACTGGAAGGTTTAGATCAGGACGGCTGGCCGCACTGGAAACTAATTAAAGCCATTCCGCCTTATACCATGCTGGAGCAGGAGATGCTGATGAAATCGCTTGTGGTGAGCTATTTCGAAGATATTTATTCTGCAGACTAATTTCCTCGTGATATTGGATATTCCCATCCGACACAAGCCTAAAAGATTTATTTAAAGCTTTTGGAAAGCAGGGGCTATCTGTATTTTTTAAGTTTAGCCGGGCTTTTCGCTGTATCCCGATGAAAAATCGGGGATGCCGCTTCAATCCCGTTTAGAAAATTCTGCCGGTGCAACTATTTAGGGTTGCAGGACGTTAACAGTGGAGAGCACTGCCTCAGGTTAACTAAACCTGATAGCAGCGGCACGCAGTAGAGCGAATAGCAGGGCTTTTGGAACCGATTAGTACAGGAACCTGCTTTTCATAAAACTAAAGAATACAAACTAGCAGTGTCGGATGGAAACATCAGACACCACAACCGAACGCTTAAACACAAAAAACCCCGGTGGATGTACACCGGGGCTGCATATATAATGACCTCATAGGTAGAGGGAATTTGCGATATTATCCTTGTTTTTGCGCAGTAGCTTTTAATGCATCGTTAGCAACGATTACAATTTCAACACGACGGTTAGCTGCACGGCCTGCATCAGTTTCGTTATCTGCAATTGGCTCGGCAAAACCTTTACCAATGGTAACCAATCTTGATGCTGGTACACCCTGAGAAACGGCATAAGCTTTAACAGCTGCTGCTCTTCTTTCTGATAAGCCCATGTTGTACTGTTCGGTACCACGGCTATCGGTATGTCCAATAATTTTGATATCTGTATCAGGATATTGGTTTAATGAAGAAGCTAAGCTTTGTACATTTGTTTTAGCGGCATCTTTCAAAGCAGTTTTATCGAAATCGAATAAAATACCACTATCAAATTTTACAATGATTCCTTCACCTTCACGAATAACTTCTGCGTTAGGAATAGCTTTCTGGATTTCAGCTGCCTGCCTGTCCATCCTACGACCGATAAAAGCTCCTGCTGTACCACCAATAGCACCACCAATTAAGGCACCCACGGCTGTATTACCAGCTTTTTTACCAATTAATGCACCAATTACACCACCGGCTGCTGCACCAATACCGGCACCTTTTTGTGTTTTAGTTAAACTATCACAACTTTGGAATGCCATCGATCCTACGGCTAATCCTATACTTAATGTCGCTATTCTTACTTTTGAAATACTCATGATATGCTAGATTTATAATTCTACCCGACATATTCAAACACAATGCCAAAAACTACCTAAGTTGTATTTTCTGTCTATTTTGATCGATTTTCAGGGCAAAGGGCAATCAAGGGCATAAAAAAAGAGCCCCAACTGATCGAGACCCTTGTATAATGTATCATTCTTAGTACATAAACTAGGCAGAGAAATAACTCTCCAGCTCTTTTAATGTATTTTCGTCTGTTTTGAAATCTTTAATCACTTTTCCTTTCTCAACCAGTACAATCCGGCTACAAACATCGGTAACGTGATTTAAATCGTGACTGGAAATGAAAGTAGTCATGTTACCTGCCTGATCTTTTAATAGTTTCTTCAACCGGATCTGCGTAGTCGGATCGAGGTTGGCAAAAGGTTCGTCCAGAATTAAAATTTCGGGTTTTTGCATTAAAGCAGCTGCAATGCCCACTTTAACCTGGTTCCCTTTACTAAAATCGCGGATATATTTGCCACTGTTCAGGATTTCGCCGTTAAAAAATTCCCCATATTGATTCAGGTAAGCAGAAACATCGGCCACACTGAGGTTATGTAAACTGCCAATAAAAATGAAATATTCTTCGGGCGTTAAATAATCGATCAGGAATCCTTCGTCCAAAAACGATGCGGTGTAATTTTTCCAGTTATCGTTCTGCATTACGTTTTCGCCTTTTGATAAAACCTCACCTGTGGTTGGGCGGATTAAATCTAAAAGCATGCGGAAGAAAGTAGTTTTACCTGCGCCGTTATTACCTACCAATCCTACCGTTTCACCGGTAGCAATCTGCAGGTCTTCGATGTTTACAACGGTTTTTTCGCCATAAACTTTTTGTAATTTCTTAACTTCTAAAATCATAATTATTCTCTAAAGCCTTCGGCTATTTTATATCGTTGTTTTTCAAGTCGCTTTGCAATGTAGTTTACCCAAAAGCCCCGTAGCAATAACATGACTAAACCGAATATACCCACGATGGACAATCCCCAATAGGGTTTATTCAGGATGCCAAACGGTAGGTAAATCAGGATTGGGGTTAGTGCATAAGGAAACATTAAAAGCCATTGTGTAGCGCCCGTTCCCTGATAGTTAAAGCTTGCGGCTTTGGTAATATCCAATCTTTTATAGTTTAAAGTAGCCAGGTAAAGTACCACCACCGTACCGAAACCAATATTATATAAGTAAGCCGCCAAATGCAGAAGCAATAATTTCGGGCTTAAAAAGCCGTAAAAGCTGGCCAATAGAGTAATAATGGTACAACCAATGGTAAAAAGTAAAAATTTAGCCTTGATGTAATCTTTAAAATTAATTTTATTGGCCAATATGCCATCAAAATGGGCACTTTGCCAGGCAAACATAAACTGACCATAAATAATGATGGAAACACCGGTCATAAAAATGGCGCCAAACATCATCTGCCCAAAAGCATCACTATTGATTGCCTTTTCCTTGTAAAAAATAAATCCGTAGAAAAGAAAGAAGAAACCCAGGATAACCGCAGAACGCGGGCGTTTGTGCCGCAGGATTAACTTCAGCTCTAAAGCGGCCAGCTCGCCAACTTTTCCAAAACGGTTAAGGAAAGCATAATCGGTACTGCCTTTTTTCTCCTGTTTGGTGCTCAACTCTTCTACATAGAGATTTTTACGCAGAAAACCGGAGTTAAGGTAAAATATGGCTACAGCGGCCAGGGTAAATGCAAAGCCATAAAAAGGATGTGCGGCGATGGCCCTGAATACGAAATCAGAGGCAGCCATAATCGAAATTATCTTATAATATTCTAAAGCGGCAAAAGCAGCTATAACCACCAGTCCGAAAAAGGTATAAAGTGTATTGGTGATCGATTTCCGTTTGATGTACAATACGAGATAGTTATTAAAAACCATCACTGAGAATATCGAAACAATATACATTAGCGTAACTAAAGCACCGTATTCGGGTAAAATTTTAATAAATACGAAAGGAAGAAAAATAAAAAACGGCCAAAGGTTAAAGGCCGAAAAAAGCGCCTTAACATTTAAAAACCTGATGATTTTGCTCCTCGAAATCCTTAAATGCAGGTAAGGAATAATGCTTAAAGTTGGCAATTCCTGAAACTGTAAACGCATGATAAAATCGAATGCGAAATAATAAAGGATAATGCCGTTAAAACTCGAAATTACCTCTTTG
This sequence comes from Pedobacter sp. 22226, assembly GCF_052045455.1. Classification (NCBI taxonomy): domain Bacteria; kingdom Pseudomonadati; phylum Bacteroidota; class Sphingobacteriia; order Sphingobacteriales; family Sphingobacteriaceae; genus Pedobacter; species Pedobacter sp. 22226. The sequence goes on from NZ_JBQEPB010000003.1 coordinate 44,096, forward strand.
TTTGGGAAAATTTTTGGCAGGAAATGCGACATTCCAAAACCTACGCCAACGGCAATGGCAAAGAAGTAAAGCATAAAGAAACCCAAAACAATCTGGCCGGCAATGCTACTGCCCCTGTTGCGCGAACGCCAGAAAGATTTTCTTTGATGGCTTAAAAAAGTACTCAGCATATTTAGTTTAAGTGTTTGATTTTTAGTCAATATACCTATTAGTATGCATTTGCAAGAAAATGTTACACTAATATTTGTATTTGTCTTTCCAGTTTTGCCTCAGCTTTTCGCGCAGTTTCTCTTCTGCTGCATTTTTGCCCGGATCGTAGAGTTTTGTACCGCTTAATTCTTCGGGAAAATATTCCTGTGGAGAGAAATTCCCTTCATATCCGTGCGAGTATTGATAATCTTTTCCATAACCGATATTTTTCATCAGTTTGGTGGGTGCATTGCGGATATGTAAAGGTACTGGCAGGTTACCTGTTTGTTTAACCAAAGCCTGCGCTTTGTTAATGGCCTCGTAGGAAGCATTGCTTTTTGGGGAACTGGCCAGATAAGTTACACATTGTGATAAGATAATCCTTGCTTCCGGGTAACCGATTACATTTACGGCCGTAAAACAATTATTGGCCAGCAACAATGCATTTGGGTTGGCGTTTCCGATATCTTCTGAAGATAAAATCAATAACCTGCGGGCAATAAATAAGGGATCTTCTCCACCTTCTATCATTCTGGCCAACCAGTAAACCGCTGCATTAGGGTCGCTACCGCGGATTGATTTGATAAATGCCGAAATGATATCGTAATGCTGTTCTCCGGCTTTATCGTACAGTGCAAGGTTCTGTTGTGCATGGGCCAGTACATTTTCATTGGTGAGCACCATTTTATTCCCGCCAATGCCGTTAATGGCGATTTCGAGCACATTCAAAAGTTTCCGTGCATCGCCACCAGATAACCGGATTAAGGCTTCGTGCTCTTTTATGGTAATTTTTTTCTCTGCAAGAACGGCATCTTTTTTAATGGCCGTTTGCAATAAACCTGCCAGTTCTTCTTCTGTTAATGATTTTAATATATATACCTGACAGCGTGAAAGTAAAGCGGAAATAACCTCGAAAGATGGATTTTCGGTTGTGGCGCCGATTAGGGTAACCAAACCTCTTTCTACCGCTCCGAGTAAACTATCCTGCTGCGATTTACTGAAACGGTGGATCTCGTCAATAAATAAAATGGGTAAACCTAAAAAGCTGTCTTTTAGCTGTGCTGCCCGATCAATTACCTCACGAATATCTTTCACACCGCTGTTAATGGCGCTCAGGTTAAAAAACGGCCGGTCCAAAGCCTGCGAAATGATATAGGCCAATGTTGTTTTACCTACTCCGGGAGGTCCCCAGAAAATCATGGATGGCAACTGACCGCTTTCGATAGCCTTGCGCAACACGGCTCCTACCCCTACTAAATGTTTTTGCCCAACATATTCATCAAGATTTTGAGGGCGCATACGTTCGGCTAAAGGAGGCAGGTTTTGCATAATGGTAAATATATAAAAATTGATTATTTTGTTAACCGATAGTTACTAACCAAATATCGGAAACATAAATCCTTTAGCTAAAACAAAAGGGCGAATGCTTTAGTTCTAATTTATTATTATGGACATCAAAAATTTAGATCACCTTGTATTAACCGTCGCCAATTTAGAAAGTACCTGTAAATTTTACAGCCTGGCTTTGGGAATGGAAATTATTGAGTTTGGCGAAAACCGAAAGGCGCTGAAGTTTGGTAATCAAAAGATTAATCTTCATCAATATGGATCAGAATTTGAGCCAAAAGCATTTAAACCGATGCCTGGAACAGCTGACTTATGTTTCATCACCGATTTTCCGCTTCGCGAAGTAATGCAGGAGCTTAAAGAAAAATGTATAGAGGTAGAAGAAGGGCCGGTAGAACGGACCGGAGCCAATGGAAAAATTATATCGATTTATCTCCGCGATCCGGACATGAATTTAATTGAGGTAAGTAATTATCTTTAATCATACGTTATTTTTTCGGTGGAGGATAAGTTAGCTACCGAATCCCTGATTACCATGGAAAACTTATTACCAACGATAGCTCAATACAAAAAATCGTCATTGCGAGGAGGCACGACGAAGCAATCTTACAACGATCGCTATAAGCCATAGTTTAAAGATTGCTTCGTCGACTGAAAAAGCCTTCTCGCAATGACGACAGATGGCGCGAAAATCTAATCCTCAATCTTCGAATGGTGTTTGGTATCTTTCATGGTGGTGTACAAAATCAGTGAGATTAAAATACATCCGGTTACGTACCAGTAAAAGTAACTTTCGTGCCCTATATTTTTAAACCAAAGCGCTAAATATTCTGCCGTTCCGCCGAAAATGGCAACAGTTAAGGCATAGGGTAAACCCACACCCAAAGCCCTGATTTCTGCCGGAAAAAGTTCTGCTTTAACTACAGCATTAATACTGGTGTAGCCGCTTACAATAATCAAAGCGCCGATCATCAATAAAAATATGATTGTAGTGTTGGTTTCGCCTGCTAAACCTGTTAAAATCGGATAAGTGCATAAAGTACCCAGAACACCAAAACCAATTAACAATGGTTTACGACCTATTTTATCAGACAGTAAACCAAATAATGGCTGCATAATGGCAAAAACCAGCAAAGAAATAAATGATAACTTTGTAGAGGTTTCTTTACTCAGGTGCACCGTATTCACCAGAAACTTCTGCATGTAGGTACTAAACGTATAAAAGGCAATGGTTCCGCCTAAGGTTAAGCCCACAACGGTAAAAACTTCTTTTGGATATTTCAATAATATGGCAATTCCGCCTTTCTTATCTTCCGCATTTTTGCTTTTAAAAGCAGCTGTTTCATCAATATGTCTTCGCAGATACAAAGCAATGAAGGAAAGTACTGCACCAATAAAAAAAGGGATGCGCCAGCCCCAGGCATGTAATTCTGCAGGAGTAAGCAACCAGTTTTGCAAGATCAACTGAATGCCTAAGGCCAATAATTGCCCGCCGATTAGGGTTACATATTGAAAACTCGAATAAAAGCCGCGGTGTTTTTTGGTGGCCATCTCGCTGAGGTAAGTAGCAGAAGTTCCATATTCGCCGCCTGTACTTAATCCTTGAATCAGCCTTGCAAAAATGAGTAATAATGGAGCAGCTATACCAATTTGTTTATAACCCGGTGTTAATCCGATAATTAATGAGCCTATGGCCATAATCAGTACCGAAAGCGTCATAGAACGTTTCCTGCCTAATTTATCGGCGATACTTCCGAATAACCAGCCGCCAATAGGGCGCATTAAAAATCCTACAGCAAAAATGCCTGCGGTATCTAATAACTGTGCAGTCGGATTGCTATTTGGGAAAAAAGCAGGCGAAAAGTAAAGTGCAAAGGCAGAATAAGTGTACCAATCGTACCACTCCACAAGGTTGCCTACCGAGCCACCAAATATAGATTTTAACCGGTATTCTACATCCTTGATTTCGTCTTTTTGTACTTTTTTTTCCATAGGGCAGAATTATTGAATGAGTGAATAGTAAAATGAGTGAATGATAGAATGAGTAAATGATAGAATGAATGAATAATAGAATGTGATTGAAAGAATTTTGAATGAGTGATTAAATGCCAATATGAAACTTAAATTAACACCAGTTGTTTATCAAAAATATAATAATTTTATAAAGAAAGAGCGGAGTTATTTCCATCGCGACCCCATTCACTCCTTCCTTCATTTAAAATTCAATCATTATAACAATGAAAGACAATTTTTCTACCCAATCTGCTGATTACGCCATATACCGGCCAACTTATCCGCAAGAACTTTACGATTACCTGTTTACGCTGGTAAAAAACAAGGAAACAGCATGGGATTGTGCTACAGGGAATGGTCAGGTGGCACGCGTATTGGCGCTGCATTTTGGTGCGGTTTATGCAACAGATATCAGCGAGAATCAGTTAAAAAATGCTTTACAACTTCCAAACATTACCTACAAAGTTGAGCCTGCAGAACAAACTTCGGTTGGCAATGATAGTTTTGACCTGATTACGGTAGCACAGGCGATACACTGGTTTAATTTTGAAGCATTTTATGCCGAAGTAAGGAGAACACTTAAACCTGACGGACTTTTTGCGGTAATTGGTTACGGAATCATGTCAATCGATAAAAAAGTTGACAAAGTTATTCATAAGCTCTATGAAGACATTTTGGGTAAATACTGGGATAGCGAACGCCGATACATTGAAGAAGGTTATAAAACCATCCCCTTTCCTTTTGAAGAAATTACAGCGCCACATTTCCAGATTAAAACCACCTGGAATTTTAACCAGTTAATTGGGTATTTAAACACCTGGTCGTCTTTGCAACATTATAAAAAGGCCAATGATCGCAATCCATTGGAATACCTGTTTACAGAGTTAAAGGAAGCCTGGGGAGATGATGCGGAGAAAAATGTGCATTTCCCGGTATTATTACGGATTGGACGGTAGGTTTAAGCCAAATAGATCCTGAAACAAGTTCAGGATGACGACCGCATCTATCATTGATCTCTGTGGTTAAATAAACCTCTATTTCAACAACTCCAGAATACCTAAAACAGTCAGTTTTTTCTGCTCACCGCTTTGCATATCTTTTAAGGTAAGTTCGCCGCTGGCAATTTCATCACCACCGATTAAAATAACATAAGGGATTTTTTTTGCATCGGCATAGGCCATTTGTTTCTTCAGTTTTGCCGAACCTGGATATAACTCTGCTGAAATTCCAGCATTTCTGAACTGCTGAACAATTGGTAAGGCATATTTTTCGGCTTCCTCATCAAAATTACTGATCAATACCTTGGTTCCGATCTCTGCCGAGGCTGGGAAAAGGTTCAGTTCTTCCAGCACATCGTAAATGCGGTCGGCACCGAAAGAAACACCTACGCCGGTTAAATCTTTCAACCCGAACATACCGGTTAAATCATCGTAACGGCCGCCTCCACCGATACTGCCCATGGCCACTTCGTTGGTTTTAACTTCAAAAATACAGCCGGTGTAATAGTTTAAACCACGTGCTAAAGTAATATCCAGTTCTAATTTCGCTGTTAATGGCAAAGCATAAGCAATCAGGTTTTCTACATATTCAAAAACCTGTTCTATTTCGGCTATACCTTTTAAACCCGTTTCTGATTGAGCTAAAACTTCTTTCAGGCTGGCCAGTTTTTCTTCATTACTTCCTTCCAGTAAAATCACCGGACGGAGTTTTTCTAAATCTGCTTCGGTAAAGCCACGCTCCAGGAGCTCTTTACTTACGCCGTCTAAACCGATTTTATCCAGTTTATCAATGGCTACCGTCATATCGATAATTAAATCAGGTTTACCAATAATTTCGGCAATGCCTGATAAAATTTTACGGTTATTAATTTTGATGCTGAAATCCTTTAAACCCAGTTTGCTTAAAGCTTCGTTATAGATTAAAATAAATTCGGCTTCGTTCAGTAAACTTTCTGATCCCACTACATCTACATCACACTGGTAAAATTCGCGGTACCTGCCTTTTTGCGGACGATCGGCACGCCAAACGGGCTGCACCTGAAAACGTTTAAAAGGCAAAGTAATTTCGTGCTGGTGCATCACTACATAACGGGCAAAGGGCACGGTTAAATCGTAACGTAAGGCTTTTTCGGAAATCAGAGGAATCAGTTTATTACTATTATCTTCTTCAGCAAAATCGAATGATTTCTTTTTCGCATCTTTAAGATACTCTCCACTGTTTAAAATTTTAAAAATCAGTTTATCGCCTTCATCGCCATATTTCCCGGTTAAGGTATTAAGGTTTTCGAAACTTGGCGTCTGGATTTCAGCGTAACCATATTTCCTGAAAACCGTTTTAATGGTATCGTAAATAAAGTTGCGTTTTACCATTTCAACCGGAGTAAAATCGCGGGTACCTTTTGCTAATGAGGGTTTAATAACTGACATAGCCGCAAAAGTACAAAAATGTAATGTTTAAAAAACAAAGATTCGTTATTGCGAGGAGGAACGACGAAGCAATGACGTAATTATTTTAAAATTATTTCCCCAATACTTCTTTTACCATTTCCCTGTTCGGCTTAGATACCGGGATTTTATCGCCATTATTCATCAACAGCGTTCCGCCATCTTCTTTTAACCAGCTTTTTACAAATTTCGGGTTAACCAGGTGGCTTTGGTGTGCCCGTATAAAACCATGGGGTTTTAGTAAATCTGAATATTCTTTTAGTGGTTTCGAAATCAGGATTTTATCGCCATTGGTTAAGAAGAAAAAAGTATAGGTATTATCGGCTACGCAACGCACAATATCACTAACCGAAACATAGCGGATTTCGTGTTGCTGGGGCAAGGCAATTTTCGGACTGCCGGATTCACTCTTTTTAATCTGGCTCAATAGAAAATTGAGCTGTTCACCATTTATCTTATTCCTGAACCTGATTTCAGCTTTTTCTACCGCAGCTTTCAACTCTTCGGGATCAACCGGCTTGAGCAGATAATCCAATGCCGCAAATTTTACTGCCTGGATGCCATAATTATCATAGGCGGTTACAAATACCACCTCAAAAGTTTTCTCGGTAAGCAGGTTCAACAAATCAAAACCTGTTGTTTTTCCCATTTGGATATCGAGGAAAAGCAGATCAGGATGATGCAGGTTAACCTGTGTAAAAGCCTCTTCAATATTGCTGGCATTGGCTACCACTTTAATGTTAGGGCAGTGCTTGTTCAGTAAAATCTTCAGATTTTCTAAATTGGCTGCTTCATCATCTACTAAAATTGCCCGCATTTTACAACCATTGATTAATTGTGATCTGAATTAAAGTTCCTTGCGCATCCGCTTTCATATCTAATAAAAACGGAGTTTCTTTATAAATCGAATTGAGTAAAGATATTCTGTTTTTCGTCAATGCCAGGCCTAAACCTGTATAATCTTTTGCAGTATCGAAACCATTGCCGTTATCTTTTACGCTTAATACCAGGTCTGTCTCCCCTTTTGTAAAACTGATTTCAATTTTTCCATCATTTCCTTTTTCGGCAATACCATGTTTTACCGCATTTTCTACAAAAGGCTGCAGAAGCATGGCCGGGATTTCGATATTCTCTACATCCAGATCAGGCGAAGCACTAATATGATACTGAAACCCGAAACGTAATTGCTCCATTTGCAGGTAATCGTCCAGTAGGGTCTTCTCTGATATTAAACTGATGAGTTCTTTATGATCTAATACATTTCTGGTTAGACGGGCAAACTTGGTGAGGTAACGGTTGGCATTATCGGTTTCGTTTTTGTTCATCAGGTTTTGAATTCCCGCCAGGGCGTTGAATAAAAAGTGCGGGTTTAACTGCGAGCGAACAGAATCTAACTGGAGTTTGGCGATTTCTTTATCTCTATATTGTAAAGCCAGTTTTTTAGCTTCTTTCTTTTTGATATAAGTTACAATAGCTCCAAAAATTGCTCCTGCTATGGCGCACAATATGAGTCCATAAATGATGAGCTGTTTTTCAGAAAAATATTTTCTTCTAACATTGTTTACATGAAAAGAATAACGGGTGGTACTTTTTTCAATGGATTTTGAATTAAAACCTTGAGAAAGTTTAGGAATAATCAGTACTTCATAATCTCCGGAATTATTAAAATATTCTGCACCAATTAATAAATAAGGTACTCTAGGCGTGATGTAACCATAAATCCAATCATTTGAACGAAATACAATTTTTCTTGTCAATTTATTTCTAAGGTAAACACTATAGATAAAATCCAAGTCCGTACTTTTAATTGCTATCATTAAATTTTTGGTGGTCTCGTCAACATCTATATTTGGAGAATTTCTCTTGTTCTGCATTTCCACTACTGCTCCTTTCTTAGTGCTAACATTTAATGTAACAAATGAAATAAATGCAGGCTTAATCACTTTATTATAGATAATTATAGTTGCTATTTCACTTCTATTGGTAATTTTATAAAGATTAATCGTCAGTTTTTTGTTTTCTACATTAAATTTTCCCAAATCTATCCGAGCCCGGTTTTTATCCAGACTTTTAATGTCCGATTGATTTGGTGTCGCATCTGAAATAATCTGTTTATTATCGTTTTCAACAATATTATATCGATAAAACGATAAGCTATCTTTATTTATAAATCCGAAAAGATTAATTTCCTTTGATCCTTCTAAATAAACAAGGTTGTTTAAAGGCTGATTAGCTATAGAGTTAAAATAATCAACAGTTTGTGTAAACTCATCAATAGTAACAAGTATGTTAAACCCAAAGTTGCCAAGGCTTCCGGGATAAAAATTTTTATAGCCAGTTTTCTGTGCATTTACTACGAAAGCGAGAACCAGAAAAAAAAGGGAAAGGATTATCTTTTTCATGCGTTTAATTTTTCATAAACATCTCGCAAAAAATCTGCTTAAGAAACATTAAAACAGGATATGATCTGGTTAATCTAGTAAAAGAAACGATTGAAGCAGTATTTGTATCTGGATGGGTGGAATTTAAAGAAAGATGACTAAAATGATAACTTTCGAATCAGATTTCTCCATTCCGTTACACTTCAGTCGAAATGACGGGGCGCAGGAACTACTTTTCAGTTATCCCCCGGCCTTTTTTACTTTATAGCCATCTTTTTGCAGAATGCCCATTACTTTATCGCGCACATCACCCTGGATCATGATTTCGCCATCTTTAACCGAGCCGCCTACACCGCATTTAGTCTTTAGCATTTTGCCCAATACCTCTAAATCTTCTGACCGGCCCCTGAAACCTGTAATTAGCGTTACGGCTTTACCGCCACGGTTCTTTTTATCGAGCATTACCCTCAAATCCTGCTGGTTGTTCGGCGAGGTAACGGTATCATCAACTTCTTCTTCGTATTCGAATTCGGGATTGGTAGAATACATAATTCCGCCAAGATCGCTTAAACTGTTTTTCTTTGGTTTCATGCTAGTAATGTAATATGGAAGATGTAAGATGGTTTATTGGTTAACTGGTTAATTGTGCAAATCGGTTAATTGACGCTCAACGCTAAATTGGTTAATGGTTGATAGTTCATAGTTTAATAGCCGATCATATCCGCCAACCACTTTACGCTTAGCGCTCAACGCTAAATTGTCGATGATTGATAGTTTGATGGTCAATAGCTAGATTATTTCCAAACTCAATTAAGGAACGATCACTTTTAACGATAATGGGTTCACCACCGCTGTGATCTCCGTTCCCATTTGTAAAGGTTCGCCATCAACATGCACTGCCCCCACTTTTTCCCTTATAATTTTTATGTTTTTTCCTTTAATAATTTCAATCATATCAGAGCTTTCTGCCTTGCCCCTTAACATTACATAACCCAAAACAGGCAATTTTATTATCGGGAAGGGCTTGATAATGCAAACATCCAGCAAGCCATCTTTTACCGAGGCATTTGGCGAGATATAAACGTCGTTTCCATACTGAGATGAATTGGCAATACTAATGGCAAAAGCTTTTTTGGTGTATTCAACCCCGTCGATATTCAATTGATAGGTTTGCGGCTTATAATTAAAAACCTCCTGAAAACCCAGTTTAACATAACCTGATAATCCGCGTTTTTTATCTTTCGAAAAAACGGAACTTAAATGGGCATCAAATCCCATCCCCGCCAGGTTAAAAAAACATTTGTTGTTAAACTCGGCGGTATCAATCTCATCAATTTTAAAATTATTGATAATTGATAGGGCATACCTTAAATTTTTAGAAATATTTAAGAACCTCGCTAAGCCGTTTCCCGATCCGAGCGGTAAAATACCTAAAACTTTATTGTGTTTAAGTACCTTGCTTGCCACTTCGTTAATGGTACCATCGCCGCCAGCAGCAATAATTACATCGAAATTTTTGGTAGCAGCTTCGTCGGCCAGTTCGCCGGCATGGCCCACATATTCGCTAAAAACGAAGTTGGGACTAAACTTTTCCTTATCCAGGTATTTGTCGATAAAATCGGGAATACGCAGTTTCCCTCTCCCACCAGAAATAGGATTTATGATAAAGAGGATATTGATCTTTGTGTGCAAAGTGTAAGATTGAGTGCACAAAATAATCTATAATTTTTGAAATAAAGAAAATATGCTAATTTTGCGACAGTAAAAAGTGGATTGATTTGCTATCCCGACACCTCGGGACCGGATTGCAACCACTTAAAAAAATTGCTAATGCCTCCTTTCAATCATTTTACCACCTGTTTCCAAGGGGTTTGGCAATTATAAATTTGTTTATTTATCATTAATTATTTAATAAATGTCATATTTATTTACATCAGAATCTGTTTCTGAGGGTCACCCAGATAAAATCGCCGATCAAATTTCGGATGCGTTAATTGATAACTTTTTGGCTTTCGATCCAGAATCAAAGGTAGCTTGCGAAACTTTGGTTACCACTGGTCAGGTTATTTTGGCGGGTGAGGTAAAATCTAAAACATATTTAGATGTACAACAAATTGCACGCGATGTAATCAAGAAAATTGGTTACACCAAAAGCGAATACATGTTCGAGGCCAATTCTTGCGGTATTTTATCGGCCATACACGAGCAATCGCAGGATATAAACCAGGGTGTAGATAGAAGCAGCAAAGAAGAACAAGGTGCGGGCGATCAGGGTATGATGTTTGGCTATGCCACCAACGAAACCGAAGATTATATGCCTTTGGCATTAAATCTTTCTCATAAATTATTACAGGAACTTGCTGTTTTACGCCGCGAAAATAACGAAATCACTTATTTACGCCCTGATGCAAAAAGCCAGGTTACTTTAGAATACGATGATAACAACAAACCGGTTCGCATCGATGCCATTGTAATTTCTACACAGCACGATGATTTTGATGAAGAAGCTGCAATGTTAGCCAAAATTAAAACTGACCTGGTAAATATTCTGATTCCAAGAATCATCAAAAACAATCCGGCTTACGCACATTTATTTAACGATAAAATTGAGTACCACATTAACCCAACCGGTAAATTTGTAATCGGCGGTCCGCATGGCGATACAGGTTTAACCGGTAGAAAAATTATCGTTGATACTTACGGTGGCAAAGGCGCTCACGGTGGTGGTGCTTTCTCGGGTAAAGATCCAAGTAAAGTTGACAGAAGTGCCGCTTATGCTACACGCCACATCGCTAAAAACCTGGTAGCTGCAGGTATTGCCGACGAAATTCTGGTTCAGGTATCTTATGCAATCGGTGTTGCAAAACCAATGGGTATTTACATCAACACTTACGGAACAGGCAAAGTGGGTAAAACCGACGGCGAGATTGCTAAAATTGTTGAGTCGATTTTCGATATGCGTCCTTACTTTATTGAGCAACGTTTAAAATTAAGAAACCCGATTTATAGCGAAACTGCTGCTTACGGACACATGGGCCGTACGCCGGAAACGGTTACCAAAACTTTCAGAACACCAAACGGTGAAGAAAAAACGGTTTCAGTTGATCTGTTTACCTGGGAGAAATTAGATTACGTAGATCAGGTTAAAGCTGCTTTCGGTATTTAATTTACATAAATTTATAGAAAAGGCGTTTTGCAATGTTGCAGAACGCCTTTTTTTTGGTTCAAAACCGATGATGTCGGCATGGAACTCTGCCAGACAGACTTCGTAAGTTAGTTAGTTGTTTTTGAAAAGCAGGGTTCTGTGTACATCGGTTCCGAAAGCCCCGCCATGCGCTTTACCTCACTGCGTTCGGTGCACGCTACTGACGGGTTTATTTAACTCAGGTCAGAGGTTCTTGGGAGGCAGAAATCTTCTTTAGTATCGTCATTTCGACCGCAGTGGAGAAATCTTTTAAATTAAATCCTACTGTAACTGCTTTACAAAAAATAATATAAATATTTTTCCCTACGCGAAACTTATGAAATCGGCATGGGGCCATGTTTAAAAACACGAAACGTTCCTACGGGACGAAAACGCTAACTTACAATTGGCTACCCGTGAAGCGTTCCTACGGAACGCCTTATTAGGCTAAATGGTATTTCAGCTCACGGTGGCTGCCCTCTTCTACCACTACTCCTTTATCTAATACAATAATTTTATCGGCATTGTTCAGCGTGCTCGATCGGTGCGTGATTACAATTACGGTTTTCTCATCGGCTTTTAAAAGTTCGATCATCCTTTGTACATGCTGCTCAGAAACTGAATCGAGCGATGAAGTGGCTTCGTCTAATATTAAAATTTCCGGATCACGGTATAAAGCCCTGGCAATGGCAATGCGCTGCCTTTGTCCCCCAGATAAAGAAGTGCCATTTTCGCCCAGATAAGTCTGAAAACCTTTTGGTAAGGCTTCGATAAAACCAATCAGCCCCAGTTTAGTAGCAATATCAATAATGCGTTGCATATCAGGTTCTTCTTCGCCAATGGCAATATTCTCGATTACATTACCGGCAAATAAATCGATTTGCTGGGGTACTACCGATATCATCTTACGGAGCGAGGAATTAGTGATGTATTTCAGGTCGTATTTACCAATGCGCACATTCCCGGATTGGATAGGATAAATGTTCTGGAGGATCGACATTAAAGTCGATTTTCCCGACCCGCTTTCGCCTACAATAGCCGTAAATTTTCCCTGCGGAATGCTTAGGTTCAGGTTTTCGAAAACAGGCAACCTTGCACCGTAGCGGAAGGAAACATTTTCGAAATGGATATCGCCAATTTTATCCGTACTCAATTCGATCTGATTTTCGTCACTTTCGCGCTCCAGGTCCATAATTTCGAACAAACGATCAGCAGCAATTACCGCATCCTGTACGGTTTTATTCATGCCAATCAGCGATGAAACCGGCCCTGTAAAATAACCAATCAAGGTATAAAACGACAATAACTCTCCTGGTGTAATCGAATTGCTCAACACATAACCTGCACCTACCCAAAGCAGAATAATGGTAATCATCCGCGAAATAAATTCGGTAGATGTTCCCGATACCACGGCATTAATATTCGATTTAAAACCAGCCTGAAGCAATTTGATAAAACGGGTTTCGGTTTTTTCGTTGGCATGATCTTCCAGGCCAAAACGTTTAATGGTTCCTACTGCATTTAAACTTTCTACCAGTTGCGATTCGAGCTCGGCAGCATCTTCCATCAACCTGCGTTGTGTGCGTTTGTTAAACCGATCGGTAATTACATAAATTACAAAATACAGGGGAATAACAGTAAGCGTAATGAGTGCGAGTTTCCAGTAATAGGTAAACATCATGATGAACGAAAAGAAAACGATAAAAACGTTCACTACAAAATTGACGCATACATCGTTTAAGAAAGTCCTGATTTTTACCGCATCGTTAATTCTTGAAATAATTTCGCCCACCCGCATGGTATCAAAAAACTGTTGTGGCAGGCGCAGCAAGTGTTTATAATAGCCTAAAATAAGCTGAGAATCGATTAACTGACCGGTTTTTAAGGTGAACACAGTTTTTGCTGAGCCAATAAACATTTGTACTAATAAGATCACCATCATGGCGAGGCTCATCAGGTTTAAAAGGTTATGGTTACCATCTACCAGCACAAAATCGACCAGTTTTTGTACGAAAACAGAAGTTGATAAACCCAATACGGTATAAACAACCGCACCAAATAAAACCTGTGTTAAAATACCTTTATGCGGTTTAATCAAACTCCAGAACCTTGCCTGGATCGATTTTTTTTCATTGCCGATCTGGAAATTCTCTGAGGGCAGCAACAATATTAAAGCACCAGTCCATTCCCTTTTAAATTCGTTATGCGTTTTACGGTGCACTTTCCCATCCATGGGATCCATCACCTCTATAAACTTGCTGTTTACCTTATAAATCACTACATAATGCTGCAGGAGATCGTTAACAATAATGTGGGCAATGGCTGGCGTGGGAATTTTAAATAAACTATCAAAAGGTGCTTTAACGCCTTTGGCCTCAAACCCTAATTTCTGGGCGGCTTCTACAAGGCCTAAAACGGTGGTGCCTTTTTTATCCGTTCCGGCTAGCTGCCTAATGCGGGCAACCGCCAGATCTAATTTATAATGGGAGGCAATTGAAGCCAGACAAGCCGCCCCACAATCTGTAATATCACGTTGCTTTACTTTTGTACTCATGGCCTGTTATATTTTTTGAATCAGGTTTGGGTTAACCCAATCATCCACTTTATCGTAAAGCAACTGATATAAGCTTCGGTCTGTTACCTTAAAACGGGCCGTAAAGTTCATTCCTTTTTTAAGGTAGCCTTTGTAACCGTTTTTTAATTTCAGGAAATTTTTATCCATTAAACATTTTACCTTAAAAGCGGGCTGGTTTCCATTTAAAATGACAATATCGTCCGAAATATCAATTACTTTACCCACCGCAAGGCCCCATTGGTTGTAGTTGTAGGCGTTAATCTGGAAATGTACTTCCTGCCCTTTTCTGATCAGGCCTATATCTGCCGGATTGATGTAGCAATAGGCTGCCAAACCTGCATCAGGCGAAACTTCCCCAACTTTTTGATTGGCAAATACGTAGGCACCTTGTTGTAAACCGATCAGGTTCTGTACCGACCCATCAATCGGTGCCCGTAAAACATATTGTTTTTTCTGTTCGTTCAGCTCGGCCTGTTGACCGGAAAGCTGACGCAATTCGTTTCTGAAGCCATTTGCTTCGGTTTGCCACTGGGTTTTATATTTGGTACGCACCATTAAATAAGCAGATTCGGCCTGCTCCAGTTCGTATTTGTATTTTTCGTACTCAGATTGCGTAAGCACTTTATTCTGATAAAGTTTATTGTAACGCGCAAAGGTGCTGGTGGCCTGCCTTTTGGCAATACCGGCATTTTTTAATTCCTGCACATATTGTTGCCATGAAGCCGCGTACTGACCGGTTTGTAAATTAGAACCGCCATTAAATGCCAGTAATGCATTAATATCTTTTAAAAATTGGGTAACCTGGTTTTTGCGGGTTTCTACCAAAGCGTCCTGCTGTTTGGGCAGGCCGGCATCAATGGCCAAAAGGGTATCACCCTGTTTTAATCTTTTATTATCCGCAAGCCGGTATGCTATCAGGCGGCCATTAACAGGCACAATAAGTTCTGTTTTTTCGATAGTAGATTGTAAAATGCCGGTACCATTAATACTTATGGGGATTTTAATAAAGGGAAGCGCCATCAAAACCGTTAATATTGCTACCACGGTAACAATGTAGATTAACTGGCTCGATTTACTGATTTGAGCGCGGTAAACAAGAGCGGTATTCGAAATTCTTTCTGTAGAGTAGCTGGTTAGCGCCATTAGGGTATGTATTTTAAGGTATCCACCATCCCGGCAACCGGAACAGCGGATACGATAAATTGCTTATAGACTCCAAACAAGTTTCAAAACATTGGTTACTGTTTTGTTCAAAAATGTTGAAGTATCTGCGCCAACTGAGTTTAAAGCTCCTGAAAGTGAAGCTAAAAGTTCGTTTAAAGTATTGTTAACAATACCGCCACCTTCTACTTGCGACATTTCAGTTGTGTTCATTTCTTTAACACCAAGATTTTTTAATTCTAAACTTTTCATACTAGATTTTTTTTGAGTTTAAGATCCTACTCTTTTGAAGGCTTTTCGGGATGCGCCTGATGCCTGGCCAAACACTTCAACGAATGTAATCATATTAGCTATACAGACGTAGTATTAAACATCCGGCAAAAACGCTACAACTACTTGATAACCTATATAAAAATGCCATAGCGCCTCAAAAACGCAATCTCTACTAAAAAACTAGTGTAATAGTTTTTATATTCAATTTATTCATTAGCAATAAAAGATTCTATATTCTTTTTATTCGCTTATTAATGAGTAAGATTGTCAGAATAAACAGTATCTAGAAGTTATTCTTCTCCATAAACGTGATCTCTTTTTCTGTAATATGATCATCGTCAATAGCATAGGATTTGATATTGGCAATTTTCATTTCATCAATTACATCAACAAAATTTTGAAACTTTGCTGTTTTGCCTGGTTTGATAATCACGATCATGTATTTAGCAGGATTATTTTGATGCGCCGCTGCAACCAGTAGTTCATTCGACTTAATTTCTTTCTGAAGATCTGCAACCAGAACCACTTTCATATTGGCCTTTTCAATCGTGCCCATGTACGAAACCGCTTTGTTATCTTTTCCCAGTACAATGGTCATGGTGCGCGATTCGGGATACTTTTCTATTACATCCGGCAGTGTCTTATCTGGCTTTGCAATATCTGCAGCATTTAATTGGCCCAAGGTTGTGGTGAGCATAAAAAATGTAGTTAATAAAAACATCAGGTCTACCATGGCGGTAAGATCTACTTTTGGGGTTGCTTTTTTGGTTCTTCCTTTTACGGCCTTGCCGCTTTGAGATTCGTTTAAAGTTGCCATAATGATTTAGATTTTTTTAATGATGATGACAACCTTGATCAAATTGCATAAAAAAAGCGGTTAAAAATTAACCGCTTTATAAAAGTTGTCATTGCAAGAAGAAATCCCGAATCTTAAAACTGTGGTTTATAGCTACCGCATTAAGATGGCTTCCCCAAAAAGCGGGGCATGCTGTCGGCTGAAAAAGCCTTCTTGCAATGACGATCAGATTAATACAAAATTATTTCACTGCCTCAATAACACCGCAGCCTACCCGTGGTCCGGAGTTGCCTGTTGGTTGTGTGGTATAATCATCGGTACCGCCATGTACAATAATTCCCCTGCCAATAATATTTTTAACATCGCCGTCTTTAATGCTCCATCGGTCGGTAGTAACCGAAAGCGTGGCGTGGCCTTTACTATCTAATTTAATATTACCAATATCGCCGCTATGGTATGCTGCCGATCCCCATTTCCCATGAGCCTCTTTAGTCGGGTTCCAGTGCCCATGCGTATTTTCGCCCATATTGCCGCAATCGCCATGTTCGTGAAAATGTACCGCTACATTGCTATCCGCACGGGCAGTAAAATTCATCTCGATATCCATTTTAATTTTTCCGTCGCTCAGTTCATAAAACTTTGCTGTGCCGATGGTTTTACTGTTATCGGCCGTTTCTATTAAAGTTGCCTGGGCAATCTCTTTTTCGGTTTTGGTACAGGCACTTACTAATGCCACAGCCGCAATGGCTAAGCTTAAAAGATATTTTTTCATTTTATTAAATTTAGTTTACTAACGAAACACATTGACAATCATTTAGTTTGATCTAAAATAGATGCTGGTAAAACCATTTCCAGTGCCACTTGTTTAATCAGTATAAAATCGTATAACTATGGAACAGCCAATTGCAATGAACACTTTGAGTCAAATTTTAGAGAAATTGAGGCTGAAAGGAAAAGATAATGAACTAAAAATGTCCGATCATGGTAAAATGCAGAGTAAATCGCTCGGCAAAATTTATAAACCTGAGGATTTAACCATTGTTAAAACCTATCGCTTTGAAGGCGATTCGGATCCTGCAGATAACTCTGTTTTGTATCTGTTAGAAGATCAGGATAAAAACATTGGGTATATACTAGACGCTTATGGTATCTATTCTGATAACGACGGACCATCGTTTGATGACTTTTTGAAAAAAATACCTACCGAAAACCGAGACGAGCAGGAATTATTCTGCTAACAAACGTCTGAGCTTTAACGAAGGGAGAATTGGTGTAATCTGATTCTCCCTTTTTTTATTTAAAAAAATTGGGAGATTATAATTCCGTAATTTTGCGCCTCGATTTACTGGCGCCCTGATGAAAAGCAAAATTAATATTCCACCAATTCCGGCTGTTTTACTGTCTATTATCAGTGTACAGTGTGGTGCGGCAATTGCAAAAGGGCTTTTTCCACAAATTGGTGCCGCTGCTACCGCATCCTTACGGATAGGTTTATCAGCCGTAATTTTACTCATCGCTTTCAGGCCCAACCTGTTTAAGTTAAATGCCAAACAATGGAAATATGTTATCCTTTATGGGGTATGTTTAGGCGTAATGAACATGGTATTTTACATGGCCATTGCAAGGATCCCGATTGGTTTAGGCGTAACTTTAGAATTTGTTGGCCCATTGGTTTTAGCCATTTTTGGTTCTAAAAAAGCTATTGATTTTATCTGGGTAATATTGGCCGCAACGGGTATTATACTCATCACCCCGTGGACAGGCACCGGATTGAACATAAGCGGTGTATCACTGGCACTTTTAGCCGGTGTGTTTTGGGCAGGCTATATTATTTTGGGCGGCAGAATTTCGAAAATAATGAAAGGTGGTGATGCCGTTGCCATCGGGATGCTATTTGCCACCATTGTAATTTTACCTTTCGGCATTTTAGGTGGCGGTTTAAGTAGCTTAAATCCAAAATTACTGGGTTTGGGAGCAGCGCTTGCGCTACTGTCAAGCGCTATCCCGTTTACCCTCGAAATGAAGGCCCTTAAGCAAATTCCTGCACGCACTTTTAGTATTTTAATGAGTCTCGAACCAGCCATGGCTTCGCTGGCAGCCTTGGTTTTCTTACAAGAATACCTTACACTTAAAGAATGTTTTGCTGTAGCTTTTGTGGTTATTGCTTCAGCGGGTTCTGCCTTAACTTCGCGACGTGCAAAACTGTAATCAGGCCAGTTTTTCAGTTTTATAAATTATAATGTCATCTGTAAGGGCACCTGCCTGTTCTACAAAAGCCAGAATATACGGCTGTTGATTATGCAAATCCAAACCCGACTGATCTTTCCATTCTTCCTGGAAGATAAAAGTTAAATCACCGGCAGCTTCGTGCAGATCGTATTGGATACAGGCTTCTTCCTTGCGCGAATTAGCAACCATATTCAATAAAACAGTTCTTAGCGGATTTACGGTATCCGGTTTACCCTTAACTATTGCTGTCAGATAAATGCTCATATACTTCGGTATTTAAAAAATTTCGGGTTAAATGTTCCTCGTGTTGTTGCAGTGCACTATTGATATCGGCATTTTTTTCTACATCATGAAAATGGATGCCATCAATCCGTTGCATTCCTGTAAAAGCGTTCATTCTATGGAAGCCGAACAGTACGCCATCATCTACACTGGTTTCCATAAAAAACTCTTCTGGCAAAGTAAATGCTTCTTTTGGTGCATTCCATGAGGAGGTTACCATGTATTTACGGCCATGTAACATGCCGCCCGTACCATAATTTCGGGTGGGGTTATCAGCCTTGCGGCCATCGCTTACATAAATTCCTTTTTTATGTCCCTCGGTAAAAACCACATCAATATATTTCTTAAACCCATGAGGCAACTGGAACCACCAGATTGGTGTATGGTAAATCACTACGTCGGCCCACACATATTTTTCTACTTCCCCTTTGGGATCGTAATCATGGTTGATATTGGTGGTTTTTACCTCGAAACCATCCTGTGATGAAAAAAAATCAGCTGTTGCATTGGCTATAGTTTCATTAAATCTTCCGCCGGAGTGTCCAAACTTTTGTCCTCCGTTGATGATGAATATTTTTGTCATTTCGTTTTTTCTATTTTGATAAGACAAAATTACCGCACTTAAAGCTATTATCAAAACAAGTTAATTCATAGCTTTGTATCAGAATTATAATAGCAAAATATGGTTAATTTAGAATGGTACAGAAGTTTTAAAGCGATTTATAAAACAGGAACTTTAACGGGCGCCGCCGAAAGCCTGTTTATTTCGCAGCCTGGGGTAAGTTTGCACTTAAGCTCTTTGGAAAGTTATGTAGGGTACAAACTATTTGAACGTACCGGCCGGAAAATGATCCCGACCGAAAAAGGAAAGGTGCTTTATAATTTTATCGTAGAGCCACTGGCCAAACTTGAAGATGCGGAAAAACACTTTCAGAAAAGTACCGAGAAACATACGCCAACCATTAGTGTGGGCATGTGCTTTGAAACTTTTCAGATTACCCTCGAACAGTATATCTCTACCCTGCCCTTTAATGTGATTATCCGCTTTGGCGAATATCCTGAAATGCTCGATCAACTGGATAAGGGAATTTTAGACCTGATTATTACGCCACAGAAAGGAAATTCGCCCAATATAGAACATGAAGCCTTTTCTTCTGAAACGATTGTTTTGGTAGGCGGAATAGAAACTGACGGACAGGCTTTTGCAGGGCTGGCAAAGAAAAATGATTTGTCGGCGATGGAAGAATGGTTAAAACAGCAGAAATGGTATGGCACGGCAGGCGATATGGAGCACCTTTTACGTTTTTGGCAGCTTAATTTCGGTAAACGGGCCGATTTCAGGCCAAATTATATTGTACCCAATCTCAACTCCATTGTCAGATGTCTTTCTGGTGGAAAAGGCCTGGCCATTATCCCGGATTTCCTGTGCAAAAAAGAAGTGGAAGAAGAAAAAATCAAGGTGATTTGGCAAGGTACTACTCCCCTAAAAAATATATTATATTTTGGTTGTAGGAAAAACACGCAATACGCATCAGAAATTCATGTAATTAAAAACCTTTTTAAGGAGGTTATGGTTAGTATATAGTTTATATCAAAAAAATATTGATACGCAGGTTTATGATTTAAATTTATTTTGAAACTTAGATAAATATTTATTTTAGATTAGCCCCTTAAAGTCCCGTAATGAGTCAGTCAAGTCATTTTTTAAATAACGATAAATTAATAGAAGTTTTTAACCTAACCTATACAGCAACAGCTGTTCATGTTGGAGAAACGGCAATAATCCAGGCTGCAAATGATGCCATGCTCAGGATCTGGGGGAAAGACAGGAGCATTATCGGAAAATCGTTAGAAGATGCTTTACCCGAACTAAAAGGCCAGCCTTTTATCGAAATGTTCAGAAAAGTATGGCTGGAGGGATTGGTCATTTCCGGAAAAGATACGGCTGCTGATATCATGATTGAAGGCGAGCTCAAAACTTTTTATTTTGACTTTGAGTACCGCGCAATTAAAGATAATGACGGGAAAACCATTTGCATTTTACACACTGCAATTGATGTAACCGAACGGGTACTCAGAGAGGAAGCACTGGAAAGAGAACGTGAAAAAGCCGAAGCACTTGAACGTGAGCAAGCTTTAAATGAGGAACTTGCGGCAACTGTAGAAGAACTTGCAGCAACGAATGAAGAACTGGTGGCCACAAATGAAGAGCTCCAGGAAACACAAGAAACATTACACGTTTTAAATAATGAACTGGAATTAAGGGTTTTAGAACGCTTTAACCAGCTTTCGGAAAGTGAAAAACGCTTTAAAACCATGGCAGAAGGCACAGATATTTTTATTGCCGTTGGCGATGAAAATGGAAATGCAATATATTTTAATAAACCCTGGACAGATTTAACAGGCCGGTCGGCAAATGAACTGCTGGCTTTCGACTGGACGAGTTTAATCCACCCGGAAGACCGTGATCAGTACAAACAAGCTTATTTATCTGCGCTTGCTGAGAAAAAATCATTTGTGGGCGAATTCAGGATCCTGAGCAAAAAAGGCGATTACAGGTGGTTGCTGGCCAGTGCGCCGCCGCGTTTTCATGCCGATGGATCTTTTGCCGGCTACATCAGTTCGTGCGTTGACATTACCGAACGAAAACTGATTGAGCTGGAAAGGTTAAACCTGAGCAAGCTAATTGAGGCCAGCTCAGAATTTATAGGCCTGGTAGAGTTGGATATGTCTATCCAGTACCTCAACCCTGCTGCAATAAAGAAGCTGGGATGGAAAAGCATTACCAACAGAACAATTTTAGATTGTGTTTTTCCTGATGACCGGTCAGCTGCAGAGCAACTTTTACCGGGGATTCTGCATAATCAGAATTTTAGGGAGGAAATCCGTTTCTGGAATGAGGAAACAGGAAAACCTTTTTGGATTGAATGGAATGGTTTCGCAATTAAAAATGAAGAAAACGATGAAGTGATTGCCATGGCTACGGTAAGCCCTGATATTACAGAGCGAAAACTTCATCAGGAAGAACTTCAGGACATTAACATGGAAATGGCTGCTGCAAATGAGGAACTGGCCACCACAAATGAAGAACTGGCCCAAACACATGAAGACCTGATCCAGTATGTAAATAAACTGGCTGATAGCGAAGAAAAACTTCGCCAGGCAATAGAAACCGGTAGAATGGGCACCTGGAGTATAAATCCAAAAACGCTTGAGATAAGTATGTCCGGATTTGTTAAGGAATTATTAGGCTTACCTATTGATCAACCTGCAGAAATGGAGGCAATTATGCAGGCCGTTAACCCTGATTATCATAATATGCTCAATATAGCTCTGGAGAATGCCTTAAAAAATCATTCATCAAGCGATACCGAGTATCCGATCAACAATTTAATTACAGGTGAAGAAAAATGGGTGAGGGCCACGGGAAGGGTATTTGTAGATCAACATGGAAATGCAACCGAATATTCGGGGTTATTTATCGACATTACAGAGCAAAAATTAGATGAACTCCGTAAAAATGATTTCATCGGAATGGTGAGTCATGAATTAAAAACGCCTTTAACCGCTATAAATGGTTTTGTGCAGGTTTTGCAGCGTAAAGCCAAGAAAGACGAAGATAATTATGCGATTGTTGCTTTAGATAAGGCACACAGCCAGATCAGAAAAATGACGACGATGATTAACGGTTTCTTAAATGTATCTCGATTGGAATCTGGTAAATTATTAATCGAAAAAACCGATTTTAGCTTAGATGAATTATTGAAAGAAACCATTGAGGAAACTTACATTTCGCAATCTTCACATCAGATTATATTAAATCCAACCTGTGAAGTAACCATACATGCCGACCGCGATAAAATCGGGAATGTAATTTCGAACCTGATCAGTAATGGCTTAAAATATTCAGATAACGGTACCCGTATCGAAGTTACCTGTAAATTGCGCGATACCGAGGTCGAAATCCAGATTAAAGATGAAGGCATAGGCATAAAACCTGATGATATCGATAAACTTTTTGAGCGTTATTACCGTGTAAAGGGCAACCATACCATTTCAGGGTTCGGAATCGGACTTTATTTAAGCGCCGAAATTATCGAAAGGCATCATGGTAAAATATGGGCAGAAAGCGAAGAAGGCAAAGGTTCTGTTTTTCATTTCACACTGCCATTAGGGTAAAGTTATTGCATTTTTTTCGTCATTGCGAGAAGGCTTTTTCAGCCGACGAAGCAATCTTTCCTGCTAGCGATCCTCGTTAGAAAGATTGCTTCATCGTTCCTCCTCGCAATGACAACTTTTCTATAGGAATCTGTCAATGGTAGTGAAACGAAGAATCTTTTTTAAACCCCAAGATTCTTCACTACGTTCAGCATGACAACAAAGGTATTCTCTAGAGTAGAAATCTACCTTATCCCCAATCCATTCAACACTCCATCATCAACCAAATTCGGAAGCGTAATTTTTAAAGTACCGGTGCGTTGCATTTCACGTTCTATAGCAAAGCGGGCTTCTTGATTACGGGCCCAGCTTCTTCTGGCAATTCCATTATTTACATCATAAAAAAGCATGTTCTGTAATTTTTCTGCAGCTTGTTCAGTTCCGTCCAGTACCATTCCGAAACCACCGTTAATTACTTCACCCCAGCCTACACCACCACCATTATGAATTGAAACCCAGGTTGCGCCTCTGAAACTATCACCAATCACATTGTGGATGGCCATATCTGCAGTAAACCTGCTTCCATCGTAAATATTGCTCGTTTCCCTAAAAGGCGAATCTGTTCCGCTCACATCATGATGATCCCTGCCTAAAATAACCGGTGCCGATAATTCGCCCGTTTTAATGGCTTCATTAAATCGCAAAGCAATTTTTGCCCTTCCTTCAGCATCAGCATATAAAATACGTGCCTTAGAGCCTACTACCAATCTGTTTTCTTTTGCTGCAGTAATCCAGTTGATGTTATCCTGTAATTGCTGTTGTATTTCTGGTGGAGCAGTAAATTTGATTTCTTCCAGCACTTCTTTCGCCATGCGATCAGTTAAATCGAGGTCTGCCTCATTGCCCGAAGCACAAACCCACCTAAAGGGACCGAAACCGTAATCGAAACACAATGGGCCTAAAATATCTTCTACATAAGATGGATACCTGAAATCAACTCCATTGCCCGCCATCACATCAGCCCCAGCCCTGCTGCATTCCAGCAAAAAGGCATTTCCATAATCGAAAAAGTAGGTTCCTTTTGCAGTATGTCTATTAACGCTGTTCGCCTGTCTTTTTAATGAATTCTGAACGTTAAGTTTAAACTGATCCGCTGCATTCGCCATCATTTCGTTAGATTCTTCGAAACTTAAACCTGCAGGATAATAGCCACCAGAATACGGATTATGAAGCGAAGTTTGGTCAGAACCGATGGTAATTTCGATATTTTCCTGATCAAAACGTTCCCAAACATCCACCACGTTACCAATATAGGCCAATGAAACTGTTTGTTTTTCATGTTGAGCCCATAAAACCCTTTTTACCAGCTTATCTAAATGATCAATCAGCTCGTCTACCCAACCTTGCTGGTGTCTTTTGGTTGCAGCCTTAGGATTAACTTCTGCACAAACTGTAATGCAGCCCACAATATTGCCGGCTTTGGTTTGGGCACCGCTCATGCCACCTAAACCTGCTGTAAGAAAAATTTTTCCGGCCACATCTTTTCCGTAAAAACCCTTTTTACGAAAAGCATTCATTAAAGTTATTGCCGTACCATGAACAATGCCCTGTGGCCCGATGTACATATACGAGCCGGCGGTCATCTGCCCGTATTGGGTTACTCCTAAAGCATTAAATTTTTCAAGATCTTCGGGCGAAGAATAGTTCGGCACCATCATACCATTGGTTACCACCACACGCGGTGCCGCAGCATTTGAAGGGAATAATCCCTGTGGGTGCCCGCTATAAATGTTCAGCGTTTGCTGATCAGTCATGGTGGCGAGGTATTGCATGGTGATTAAATATTGTGCCCAATTCTGGAATACACTTCCATTCCCACCATAGGTAATCAGTTCTTCAGGATGCTGTGCGATGGCCGGATCTAAATTATTCTGGATCATGAGCATAATGGCGGCAGCATGCTGTGTATGGCATGGGTATTCTGTTATCGGCCTGGCATAAATGGCGTAATCAGGCATAAAACGGTACATATAAATGTGCCCGTAGTTTTCAAGCTCTTGTAAAAACTCTTGTGCAAGTTCCTGATGCCAGGCTTCAGGAAAATAACGTAAGGCATTTCTGATACTTAATTTTTTCTCTTCTGCATTTAAAACCGTTCTCCTCACCGGCGCATGGCTTAATTGTGGAGTTCTTATTTTTTTTGCTGGTAAAACCGACGGAATACCTGCCAATAACTGTGCTTTAAAATCCATTTTTCTGCAATTTTAAATCTTAATTTAAATCCTGTTCTGCTTTGGCTACTGCAGCAACAATTTCTCCCCGTTGTACCATGCGGATGGCATTTTCCATCATGTTATACATGATCTGATCTTCTTCAAAATGATCAATTTCGGTGCGGACAAAATCATGAACCGCAGCCAATATTTTTCCAGGTTTTAATGGATGGTGATAATCAACCGCCTGAGCAGCACAAAAAAGCTCGATGCCCAGTATTTTTTCTACATTTTCGATTACCTGTAAGGCTTTACGTGCTCCTATCGAGCCCATGCTTACATGATCTTCCTGCCCCAGCGAGGTTGGAATACTATCGGCACTGGCTGGGAAACAAAGCCCTTTATTTTCGCTGGCCAAAGCCGCCGAAGTGTATTGAACAATCATAAATCCTGAATTTAATCCGGTTTCTTTCATCAGCAATTTCGGCACACCAGGGGTATTTCCTTCTAAAGAGAGGTAAATCCGTCTATCGCTGATGTTTCCAATTTCCGAAGCGGCTAAACAGGCGTAATCAAGTGGTAAAGCCAATGGCTGCCCATGGAAATTCCCTCCGCTAATGGTTAAATCATCATTAAAGATGACTGGATTATCAGTTACCGAATTAAGTTCGATTTCTAAAGCTTCTTTTAAATGCAACCATGCCGTTCGGGAAGCACCATGTACCTGCGGAATGCACCTCAGGGAATAAGGATCCTGCACTTTGGCACAACCGGCATGCGATTTCATAATTTCAGAGCCCTGCAGTAGTTTCCGCATTTGTTCTGCGACCGAAATATTTGCCGGATATGGCCTTAACTGATGAAGTTGTGCATGAAAAGGCTTTTCTGATCCTTGCAAACCTTCGATCATCAAGGCAGCGATAATATTAGCAGAATCCAGCACATTTTCCAGACGTTGTACCACTTTAACGGCGTGTGCGGCGATAAACTGCGTACCGTTAATTAAAGCCAGGCCTTCTTTTGGTCCCAATTGTATGGGCTGCATCTGATGTGCTGTTAAAAGTTGGGCGGTAGAAATAATTTCGCCTTTGTAATGAACCTTACCCAAGCCGATTAAAGGTAAAAAGAGATGAGATAAAGGAGCAAGATCGCCAGATGCACCAACAGAACCTTGTTTAGGCACAACCGGCGTAGCACCGGTTTCTAAAAACCAGATCATCAGGTCGAGGGTTTCTACATTAATGCCTGAATATCCCTGAGCTAAAGCCTGTAGTTTTAAAACCAGCATCAGTCTTGATATTTCAGTATCTATAGGTTCGCCAACGCCAACAGCATGGCTTTTCAAAATATTTTCCTGCAATTTACGGGTATCAACAGCCGAAATCATGGAAGTACATAAGGGTCCGAAACCAGTATTGATGCCATAAACGGCCTTGCCAGAAACCGCAATCCGCTCTACCACTTTACTGCTCTCAATTACTTTTTCGCGTGTGCTTTCGCTTAAAACGCCCTTTATTTCACCATTACTGATGGCTAAAGCCAGTTTAGCAGTTAAATGGTCTGTTCCGTAATTAAAAATCTGTTGCCCGCTCATGTTATAAAGGTTTTAAACAAAAATAAGCCCTATATTTGATACCTATAAATACCAATTACATCATCATGTAATAACCATGAGTTATCAGATAGAACTTAGGCACCTAAAATATTTTCAGGTTTTGGCAGAGGAACTGAAGTTTAGAAAGGCTGCTGACCGCTTATTTATTTCTCAACCAGGATTAAGCCGGCAGATTAAACAGATGGAAGAAATTTTTAACGCCCCACTGTTCGATCGGAACAAGAAAAAGGTAACCCTAACCGCAGCCGGCCTTTACCTGAAAGAAGAAGTTGATTTTCTGTTCAGCCACATCGAAAACATTAAAAAACAGTTAACCAACATTACTGAGGGCAAACAAGGTGAACTACGGATCGGTTTTTTAGGCTCGGCAGCACAGAAAATTGTACCTGAGGTAATTTTTAAACTGAACAAAGATTTTCCGGAAATCCGGACCAATCTGGATGAAATGCCCAATAAACTACAGATCGAACTCCTGGAAAAGGATATGCTTGATATGGGGTTTGTGCGGATGCAACAGTTTAAGCCAGGCATTTCCAAATACATGATCCACCAGGACACTTTCTCGCTGGTATTGCCCAAAAGCCACCCGATGAAGAAGGTAAGTTTTGAAGCGGTAAAAAAACTGGGTGATGAGCCTTTTATATTCTTCTCTAGCGACGACAGTCCATTTTATTACGACCTGATGATGAGCATTTGTGAAGACCATGGTTTTAAACCCAAAACCTACCATAAATCTGTTAATGCTTTAACCATTTACAAACTGGTAGAGGAAGGTTTAGGCATTGCCATTGTACCCACGGGCCTTCAATATGGCTATCAGGAAAATGTGAAGTTTGTAGAGCTCACCCATATTCCACAAAGAACAGAGCTATATATGATCTGGAAAGAATCGAACCGGAATCCGGCGTTAAAGAATGTAATTAAGATGCTATTACAGGATAATACTTAGTTGAGGGCTCCCTAATAATTGAAATCAAAGATTCCATAAAATCAATTCTTATTCCAGTCCGTTGATAACCATGGATTGTTCTTATCTACAGGGGGCAAATTATCATCAGGTTCGAAGCCTGGCGCAATCGTTTTAAGGTAATCATTTAAAATTTTAACCAAAAATAGTTGATAATCCTGCCATTCAGCATACTCTTCCGATTCTTCCCATAACGATCTTAATTCCGAATGATTTTCAAAGAATAAAATTTTGTGCGTAGCCTTAATTGTCTTTTGAATTAAATTGTAGGTGATATGAAGGGAAGTATTAATCTTGATTGTTGGGTTTATGAGCCCTTGTTTAATTGCCAATAATTCTAAATAACCTAAAGTAATAAAACTCTCCTCATCATCTATAAAATCGGGTTCATTTAAAAGCCCGTCTAATACTAATTCTATCGCTGTAGAATCTCTTTCTTGCTGAAAGTCGTTAAGCCAGTCAATAGCAGTATCGTTTTCAAAATTTTTTATCCCCCAGGCACCCATAATAACATTATTGTTAATAAAATCTAGCCAAATCAAAGCCCACTTCCTTTGATAATTCATAATACGATTTCTTAGGATCAAGTCCTAAATCTGCATATACTTTATTTCGTAATTCTGGAAAATTCCGAAGGTCCATTCTTTTAAAGCTTTCGCTATAGTGCTCTCCATCAATTAAGCCATGCTGGTTTTGTAAGTAAGCACATTCATTAGCCAATACTTCCGGAAATTCGGCACTCCAATCTATTTCAAATTCATCGGCATCTTCGTATTTTGTTTCAAAACTTAATTCGCCCCTTAGAAGATTAACATGACCTAATGAATTTGCTAATATTTCTGGAAATTCGAGGGCTTTATAATCAACTTTATTATTGCCAACTTTCCCCCATTTCAACTTATTATTTTTTGAATCTATTCTATATATAAAAACCCCCTGAATAAGAATGTTTAATGCATCAGGCATGCTTATACTATCATAAATTCCAGTATACATTTCTAACAATTGGCAATCTTCATAAACATCGAAGTATGCTTCTTCATTTTTTGTATCTTCTTTATTTAAATATTGTTGGTCAACATCAAATAATACTCTACCAAAAATGTACTTATCAATATTCGTTAATTTTAAATAGAAAATATCTCCAGGATTTAATTTTTCTTTCATCTTAAGGGCATTTTATAATTTTGCTAAAATAATCAAACTTTTTTCTTGATAATGCATTGATCTTGTTCTTGATCTGTGCACCTAGTTTTTGTAATTTCGTGCCGTTTTTCATAATATAATGCTGCTCTCTAGCGGCAGTTTGAAATGCATTCCAATTACCCTTATCTAAAACTTTTA
This sequence comes from Pedobacter sp. 22226, assembly GCF_052045455.1. Lineage (NCBI taxonomy): Bacteria > Pseudomonadati > Bacteroidota > Sphingobacteriia > Sphingobacteriales > Sphingobacteriaceae > Pedobacter > Pedobacter sp. 22226. The sequence goes on from NZ_JBQEPB010000003.1 coordinate 73,267, forward strand.
TACGATATCTCTTAGGATCCAATTTTTTTTCAAGAACATGCTGTGATAGCCGAGTGCCCTCTTTTTGAACACTCTTCCCAACATACACAATTTTATTTGTGCTCTTATCTACAATGCCATAAATTTTTGTTGGTCTAGGACTTAAATCATTATATGAAGAATTAGGAAAGGGGTTACCATTGTGCACCAATATATCCAAAGGAGATACATAATAAGTATGTGCATCTTTCACTTCCAGATTAAAAGTAGGAACACTAATATCCACATGTTTTATAGCATTTACCAGTTTTCCCCCTCCATTGGCATCTCTTAAAATACATCCTTCGGTAATTTCTCCTGCAATAATCCAATCGTTATGGGTGAGAGACCAAAATCTGTGAGAAGAGGTACACTCAAGCACTTCATCCTCAATATATAAACAGCAAATTTTCTCCGTATGACTCTGATACACTTTCAATATTTTTTTCAGTATATTTTCATTCTTTTCAGCATCAAAAGCCAGTACAAAATCTCCAACTGCAAGCGTTTCAATAGGAGCATAACCATTTTCTATTTTAACTAAAGTTTCGGCCGTAAAGCAATGCACAAATTTGGCCAGATCATCCCAGGTTTTAGCAATATTCTCAGCGGCCTCTGCTGCCATCTTACTCACACATTTTCCAGTATTATGCACCAGGAAATTCATTTCACTTACAAAATATGTATGTAAATCATCAACTTCGAAATTATAAACCTTTTTCTTTTCGTATAAAAAGTCGGAAGAAATCAAGGTCACCCAATTGCCGCTTCTTGCCAGGATTTTATCATTTTGGGTAAGGTCGGCAGCTTCTTTCCAACCTTTCTGCGTATAAAAAGGATGTTCGGCAGTAGTTTCTATATTTTCGGTTTCGAATGTTAAAACAATAGTTGCATCAACATCATTTTCCATTGTATTTAAGACTTCCCTGAGTTCATTTTCTCTGGTTTCTTCGTTGTATGCCCAAACAAAATCGCCTATTTGGATATCTTCGATATTTTTGTATCCATTTTCTATTGCGATTTTAGTTCCTTTTATAAAACAGGCAAATACACAAACTTTCATGGTAGCCTTAGCAATGTCATCCACATGTTTGGCTACGCCTTTGGCCAATGCTTTGGCTCCTTCTTTGGTAAGCACTTTCCCGGCGGCCTCCAGCGCAGCTTTCCCTGCAACTTTTAAGCCTGCCTTTAAACCTCCTTTTGCTGCGGTAGAAGCAGCCGTTGTTGCACCAAAACTAACTACACCAGCAATATCAAGCGCTAAGAATCCAACATTGGCCGCTACCATCCACCAGTTGCCTTTTGCTGCCGAGCGTACAATACCGATTACACTGCCCACTACCGGGATCAATTCTGCAGTATCCCACCAGCCCCAACCTTCATCTTCTTCTTCTTTTTCGCTATGCTCATCGGTCATTTTAGCCAAATCTTCTTCGCTAACAGGAATCTGTCCACTCGTCATGAATTCGATTTTACCACCAATACTACAGGGTAGTTTGGATTTAAAAAGCAAAGTTTCTTTCCCTTTGATTTTTACCTTATAAGTATCTGTCCAATCTACTGGTGCTGGCGCACAGGCGGATCCCGTAACACTACAAACCCCAAAAGAAGGAATATTGGCAATGGGAATTTTATCGGCCTTAGTGCAGGCCATACAGCCGTTTATTTTAACATTCTGATTGGCCAATCCCTTAAAAAAATTGGGAGTAGCGCCTTTATCACAATGGCATACGGCTTTATCAACAATATATTCTAACTCATCAGGCATAATCTTTTAGGTTATATCGGTATCATTAGAGTTAATTCTTATAGTGGCAGTTCCGCTCATTTTAACATCAGCACCATCAATTTTGGTTTCGGTACTTCCCTTAACTGATGCTGATGCTGTTGTACTTTCTACGCTTACATCTGTTTTACCCTTAATGGCCACCCCCATTTCCGTAGCGTCTAAAGTAATGCCTTCTGTATCTGCCGTTGCAGCAATGGTTTTTTTGGCGCTAATGGCTATTGTACCTTCTCCGCCGCCTTCTTCGCCGGGCTGGGCATTAATGGCAATGCTGTTGCTGGCATTCACGATAAAATCTTTGGTATTAATGGTAAAGGTATTGGGCGCAGTTAAGGTTATGGTGCCATCTCCATGCATTACCAGTATGTTACCGCTCGGATCTTTCACGGTGGCACTTCCTTTACTATCATCTAATATCACCGAGCAACCGCTCCTGGTGGTTAAGCTTTTCGTTTTGTTGGTTTCGCCACCACCGGCACCAATTTTACCGTGGTACATGCTGCCCATTACAAATGGCCGGTTGGCATCGTTATACCTGAAACCAATTAACACCTGATCGCCGGTTTCGGGTACAAATGCAAATCCCCTGTTCTTGCTTACCTTGTCGCTGCTTCCGGCATCGGGCGTAAGTACCCTGATCCACTCTGTTTTGTCGGTACCGGTTTGCCAAAGCATCTGTACTTTTACGCGGCCCATGCCTTTGGGGTCGTTATTATCAACCACTTTGGCTATCTGGGTTTCAGCTATCGGAATCTTAATATTGTACACAGGGATTACATCGGCTCCGGCATCTATTCCGTAAAAATGGTTTTTATATTCATTATTCGATTGGATCTCGTGGGTAACCGAGAGTACCAGGTAACTTCCTTCATCCTTTTCTACAAAATTCAGTTCTTCGCGCTGCGAGTTGATGATTTTAACAATTTTGCCAAGGGCAACTGCAGGATTATCGCCCACAGCATTAATACCTACGAGATCATTTGAAACAGCAGCTTTTTTTACCTTTAGGATATCATCCAGCTCCTTTTGCGAAGTAATGCGGTTACGCAGTGGAGTATTGTTTTCTCCATTAAAAGTTTCCTGTGATTGCTGGATGGCGAAAAGGCTGTGCTCAGATAAGCCACCTGTATCTGGTTTTGCGGTACCACTTAATACCTGATCGTTTTCGGAGTTATAGGAATAATTGGAAAAATTAAGGTGGGCAACCCTCATAGAAAAATCCATCTGCTCAATATCGCGGCCATAAACCAGCTGGATTTCTTCCAGTTTATCGGGCATTCCAAAGCACAATTGCTCGCCATTGTAGAAAAACCATTCGCCATATAATGCCGAAATCCGGTTTATAAAATCGAAGTTACTTTCTTTGTACTGTGTAAAATATCCCAGCGTTGCATTACGGTTTACATTAATCTGTACCTCAACACCGCCGGCCTTTAATACCTTAGCAGTTATTGCCTCCAGATTAAGCTGGTTAAATGAACGCATAATGGCTCCACCATCAAGCTTTATAGTAGGGCTATAACCACTCAGTACGTATCCTCCGCTCTGTCCGTGTGCTTTTATCACACTTATTTTAGTAACCAGCCCTTTAAACTTGTTTGCAGATTGACCAAGTGCAGAAAAAAGTTCTATAGTAATATCCTTGCCAATCCAATTTCTCGACTGGTAAACATCAAATGTTCCGGCAAAACCAAGATCGAACAAACTGAGGTGCAATTCGAATTCATGGTGGTTGTTAAATGACTGTGACAGCTTAAGATAGGTGAAGTGGCTGATTTTTCCACCATCTACAAATATTTCTGCCCGTACTTTATTTGCTGTAGACATGTTTTTCGGTTTAGAATTGATTATTGAGGGTTAATTAACATTTTAATATAAAACCCAATTGGCCGGTATAACTGCCTTTACCAAACGATTTGGGTAAAACCTGCTTTTTTAAATAGATTTCTATCGCATCATGAAGTGCTGTAATATCATTGCTGCTCAGCTTTTTGCACTGTATGGTTTCAGACTCCCGCCTTACGTTTATCACTTCTCCATTTTCATTTGAGGTAAGGGTATAGCTAAAAGAAATCTTATCGCAATCGCTACAGTTGGTAGCAACTTTTCTGGCCTTTAAAAAAGGATTCAGGCATTCGCTGATAAACTTCAATTTGATATCAGCCCAATCCAAATCCTTTTTTACTTTTTCCATATCTACCGTTGTTGTATCCAACTGCGGGGCTTTTGTTTTATTCGCCATATTTGTGTCGGTTAAGTCTTCAGATTTCTTTTTCACCTGCTCTCTCTCATTATTTCCGCCTGATTTACAGGATGATGCCATTATAAAACAGCAGCACAGTATTCCTATATTCTTTAATATTTTCATTTTAATCGGAGAAGTATATATTGTTGCTATTATTATCCGGAGAAAATAATTTTTCATACGCCTGCATTGTTTTTACAATATCGTCCATGCTTTTACCGGCCAGAATCTGTTTTAAGATAGGTGTTGCATCAGATCTAACAGATTGTTTTGTGCCAAAAACAACTAAATTAGCCTTCGATTTGATTTTTCCTGTTTCGGTACGTACGAGGCCAAATTTTTGCATTTTATCCTTTACCGACCATTTTCCCCTGATCTCGTCCAGGTAATCGATAGATGAGCAAGCATTAAAAAACCAGACCTGGTATAAGTTTTCTCTAAAAAGATTCTTTTTGGTAATACTTTCTAAATCGTTATCCTTCCGGGAGTGCATCCCTTTTACATATTTTATTCGCAGGGCTTTATCGTGGGGAGAATTTTGAAGTTTAAGCTGATTATTTGCATGGGCAACCGTATTCAATCCAACAATGAAATTTTCTTTACTGCTTTTCTCATCGTCAAAATCGGGTCCTATACCTATACGCCCATGGCCGCTATAAATTACAATCTCTTTGGTGGCTAAAAATGAGGCAAAGGTGCTTGCCGGACTTTTCTTTTTTGAACTGGTGATGTAAACATAGATATCAACATCAACCAGCTGTTTGGTGGCGGTTAAATAGTACCTTTTACGTAAATAGTAAGTATCGTAATATAAATCTGATGATGATTTTGCTGTTTTGCGGAAGCCATTGCCGAGCAATACTGTTATGATATCATTCAGTTCATTAGAGAAATCGGGCTTTTCACCAGCAAATTCATAGCCCACTCCAATAGCAATATCCAACCGCTTATCGCGGAAGAGCTTTGCATAATCAATATTTCCCATAACTTAAATGTTTATGAGATAGAAATGTATTTCAATTTCTACCTCATTTATAGAAAATTTAAGCTTTTGGCCAGTCGTTTTCGTGTTCTGCGTTACCCACCTTTAATTTACGGGCAGATACCACAAAACTTAAAGTCATAGGTGTATTGTCGTTTACCGCAATACCCTCGTTATACTGGATGATATAGGCATCTTCAAAAGTTAGTTCTTTCATCTTTGCATCTTCTTCACCTTTTTTGAAGATAATGCTACCAGCCTGTGGCTTATATTGGTTGTTAACCATTGATTCGATTACCGAGGTATCTTCGGTTGATTCGATTTCGATGTTGATGGTACCACCATAAACACCTGACGATGGACGGCCTTTTGCGTCAACATCTCTGTTTAATGAAAAGCTGCACTGTAGTACATCAAATTCTTTTGATCCTAAGTTTAAACGGGTTTTGAATGCCATTGTAGTAATTTTTAATGTTTTTAAATGAATGAATTGCGTTGAGCGGTTGCGATAAGCGCATGGGGTTTGGCGTAAGGCGTTCTATTGCCTTGTACCCTAAACCTTATGCCTTAGACCTCTCTTTAGGCTTTTGGCCAATCGTTAATGTGCTCGGCGCTACCTAATTTAAGCTTGCGCGCTGAAATCTGGAATTTGAGCGTCATCGGGTGATCGCCAACAATGTTAATCCCTTCGGAATATTTAACAATGTAGCCGTCTTCGAAGTTAACTTCTTTCATTTTGGCATCTTCCTCCGATTTTTTGATCAGCAGGGTTCCTGTAATGGGTTTGTACTGGTTGTTTACCATCGCCTCGATAATTGAGGTGTCTTCGGTTGATTCGATCTCAATGTCGATGGTACCGCCGTAAACTCCGGAAGAGGGTCTTCCTTTAGCATCTACATCACGGTTTAACGCATAGGCACAATGAAGCACATCGTACTCCTTGCCTGAAAAATTTAATCTAGCTTTGAAAGCCATAGTTTTAAAATTTAAAGGTTAAAAAAAATTGAATTTTATGTAGCGTCCACTACTGTATATTATTAGCCAAATATTAGGCCAAATATTGTGTATCTGCCTCATATATAACCAGTAACAACCCCGAAATAATTTAGAAATCCTGACTCACGCTATAAAAAATGCAGATTATTGCACAGAAAAAAATTGTATTTTTTTTCAAATTATTTAATGTCTTATTTTTATTACATGCAATAGCTTAAAACATTGTAGCATTTTAGGGCAAAGTGTTGCTTTTTGCAACAGCAATTTATTAAAAGCAATATTTTTTAAAATACTCCTTTAGAACCCGTTTGCTTAAAGGATTACCGATATTTTATGATAACACAGTGTGAGGTTGGATTTTACTGCAGGTAGCATTAAAAGTTTTGTGTTAAAGATTATTTAACCACCTTTAAAATGTTCTTTCTGATAGAACAGAAAATTGATATTTCTTGCCAATGTTATTTTCATTTTATCATCCAGCAGTGCTTTGTTAAAAACAGTTAACTTCACGTGGCAGGTTTTCTTATCAACCCATTTACCATTAACATTGGTACTCTCAACTTCCTGTTTCGTATCTCTTTCAAGCTGTACAATAACATCATTAAGAAACCATTGATAAACGATGGCTCCGTCTATCAGTTTTCCAATTTTTGGAGTACTGCTTTTAAATTTATTTTTGAGCTGATTAACCAAGGCATCAATTTGCGACATTGGCCGATCATAAAAATTAAAGGCAGCAAATGCAATGATCTTGCTTTTATCATTGCTCAGGATTCTGACATTATTGAATGTAAACCAGTTCTAGTAGGTAATGATTTCAGGATTTTTACCCTTGTCATCCTTAAAAAGGAAAAATGTTTCGTAAAGTTTGGTCTGATTATTTTGCTGCTGCCCTGAAAGTACAGTTTTGCTTTTATTCTGAACGGCTAAAACATTAATATCTTCACTGAAATTTATTTTGGCTAAATCAAAACGGCCACAAGTGATGCAAATGGATTTTGGATTTTGAGCATTTAGTACACCGTGTATGAAAAAGCTACTCACAATGGTTAAAATAACAACAATTCTTTTCATATAAATTTTATCTGATGATTTCTGAATTAGATCCGGGGGAGTGTTACACCACTTATTAATCCATTTTCTTTTCACAGTAGATCGAAGAAAAATATATTGCTGGTTCGGTCTATTCTATGGGTGTTCGGTTAATTTAACTTCCTTCTTCCCCTATAGCCCATAACCTGTAGAAAAAGAAATGAAATATTGAATGCCAGGCAGATAATGATCAATGCATCTGCTTTCAGCTGTAATACTACAGTAATCAGATACAGCACAACAGCAATGGGAACTGCCAGCATAAATGAATATAAAACCCTGATAAACTCAATTTTTGCATGACCGAAAGCATTTTTAAAATCGTAGTAAAAGCCCAGCATATTAAGGCCTAAAAAAATCATAGCCATTATGAGTAAGCCTGTATGTTCAACGATATACTGGTTGGCTCCGGTAAGGATATCAAAAACACCTGCCAAAGCACTCTTAAATATCATGAACGGAATTCCAAAAACAACAAGCAGCACTCCAAAATATACGGTCCAAAAAAAAGCCTTTTTTGAAAGTTTTTTAGGTTCATCCACACGGTAACTTTTAATAATTGTTTCATTAAAACGCGATGGCCGGAAACCGTAAATAACGATCAGGAAAAAATAAAACTCTAACTGGAAAATGGTAAGCTGAAAACCATCGTTTGTTTTTCTGATCAGGTTTTCGTTAGATGCCTGAATGATGAAGGAATAAAATAAAGCACATACAGCATAGAGCCTAAAAAAAAGGAAATAGCAAAATAGTGCAATTGAAATTCTTTTGGCTATCATAGCTTGTTCATAAAAAAGAACTACCTGTGCAGTTCTTTTTTAATTAACATAAATTTAGATGTAATATTTACTACCAAACCTGCAGTCCTTCAGCATTCTTTGGCAGGTATAGAAAAATCGGATCTCCAGCTTCAAATGACTTCGCTTCTGAGCCTTCTTTAGAGGAAGCAACTTCACCTTTTAAATGTAAAACAGGGTGATGGTTTTTTTGCCATAAAGCTACTATTTTTCCGTTTGCATAATATTGAACTGAATAGTTCTGGATGGGTGTAAACGATCTTTTCTTTACCTGCGGATCAACAAGGGCAAGCAAATCACCAGAACTTTCCTTTTCTTCGATCTGCTCCTTACTGGTGTATGTTGTATTGTAAACTAAGGCTGAAGAGTGTACCAAATATTTATTGTACGCCAATGAATCAAAGTTTTCGCAGGCATTGCGTATCTCATTATATTTTTGTACTACTTTTTGTTCAATGTTGGGAACAGTTTTTAGGTCTTTTGCTTCGGCCAGTTCTTTACTGTAATCAAAAGGTACCGTGGCCGCAAACTGGATCCTGGTTTCGTAATACGGAAGTTTTTTTTCCTCCAATCCAGAAGGAAGTTCAAATTCTGTTATTTTTTTATACTCAGACAACCTGCTGTTTTTATTGGGTGCGTGATAAAAAGTCAGTGTAACATGTGCGTATTTAGATATAAATTCGTCCCCATCTTTTGGATAAATTTTAACAATAGCCGTTTGTGGACCGCTCTTGGTAATCATTGCATTAAGAGGCAACATCATACTTTCTCCATTGTTCTCCACCATCCTGTAATCTACGTTATCCTGCATTTCCAACACCATTTTGCAACCCTGTTTATTCATCTGAACAGTATAAACAGGTGTTTCGCTATATGTTTTTACCTGGGATTTGATATCGTTAATAATTTGTTCCATTGTTTTTTTATCATTTTGTGCCTGACATCCAATATTCAAGAATTGAATTAAAATGGAGATGCCGAGTATAATTTTTTTGCCCATTTATTTGTTTTTAATATAGTAATAACGTCCTTTAAGCATATCTGGTTTAGGCTCTACCAATTCGTGGGCTTCATTGTCGACCCCAACCTTTGCCCGCCATATTTTTGCCTTTGCAGTTACATAAACCAACAGCCCTCCAAATCCTATGCCAGCTTCAACATACATGCCTTCGTTGCTTGCACCGGTTTTACCAGAAAAGATAAGTGAAGTTTCGCCTCTTGCAGAGGCTTCAAATTCGACGCCAAAACCTTCACCTGAAGGACGTGAGTTAAAACTGATCTTTGGGACATCAGCTGCCGCTTTGATCCCCAATTCAGCCCCGATACCTACCGTAGTACTGGCCTCTAAGGGTTCCATACCATACTCTTGTCCTAATGTAATATTTGCCTTTAAATCTATCTGTCCGAACGCAAGGAGGTTAAACCAGATTTCTATTCCTGCAACATCGGCAGCGGTACGTATTGCTTTGATAACCTGCCCTGCAGCAGGGATAAATTCGGCACAGGCGATTAAATCGAGTTTACCTGTTCCTTTTATCAATGGCGTAAAACCAAGGGATATGGTCCCTGTTCTCCTTACATTATATATTTTTTCCTTGTCCGGTTCAAGTTTCCAGGTTCCCGCAATCGATATTACGGGGTAATCCATCTGGAAAGTAATGGGCAACATTTTTATTGGCAGTTTTGAAGCCAGTTTTGCCGCCATTCCATTTTTGGCTTTGGTAACACCAGTTATATCATCCAATGTTTCTTTTACCTTGATTAAAGCCCTTAAAAAAGGTTCTATTTTTGCCGCATACCCGCCTGATATCTCCCTGGTAAAATCACCTGATTTTGCCTTAATAGCCAGATCGAATGATACTTCACCATTTAAAAACCTGCGGTTGTTGGAAGCAGCCAAAGTTTTTATCCTGTTCTGCCTTGAAGTAACACCGGCAGGCATATTTGTGTGCGAATAAACCTCTGGTGTATCGGAAGATAGCTTTAAACTAAACTCCCATTCCATATCCGGATACACGTTTATTTTTGCAATCTGGTTGGGGTATCTACAAGTGCTCACCGGGAGATAATAACTTTGCGCCAACGAATCGCTCAACCAGAAATAGTTGAACATCCACATAAATTCAGAAGCTGCATTATCCCCTAAACTCCTTTCCAGCCAAACTTTATTATAAATATAATTGAGCTTTAAAACAATCTGGTTTTCACCTTTAAATTCACTTTGTAAAACCTGTACTTCCGATACGTCCTCAGAAGGCGCCTTGTTTTTATCCGGAATTACATCGGTATCATTCTCTTGTGTAGGATCTTTAGTAGTAGTATAGCCTTTATCTGTTTTTTCTGCCGCAATGGCCCTATCCAATAAGAAAACATGGTCAGGAGAATCATGCTTTTGTCCGCTTGGAAGTAGCAGGCCGTTACACGGTACATTTTTATTATGCAGGTTTTCTACCGTAATGGATACATCTTTCCTCTTTTCTCCGGCAATGATGGAAAACGGCTGACCGGTTTTGTCGCCCCCTGTGGTTAAAAGGTCTTCATCAAAGCAGGTAAAAGCACTTCTTTCTTTGTCTCCATCATCTTTAATCACGATTTTTGAATAACCGCAGGGGTCGAATTCTTTTCTGGTGTACCTGATATCACCAATGTACTGGATCTGATTTACTTTTTTCGCTTCAATCCTGTCTAAAAAGTCGGTCATCAATTCTTCAGATACGATAAAGCGGCTAGAAATAGACGATTTATTGTCGATATCCTTTAGCCCTAATACTTTAGCATCATATGTAACCAGATCGGTGGTAGGCTCATCGGCAAAGTTCCTGAAAACTACCCGTTCTTCTTTTTCATTTGTACCGTATATTAATCCGGGTTCGGTATGATATTTATATATTTCGAGTACTACGGTAAAATTTTTCTTTGCTTTTTGGTCCTTTTTCCAGGCAATTTCTATCGGAAAAGAAGTTTTATAATAGCTGTTGCAATTGCTTGAACTTCCAGCATCCTGAGATATGGCAAAAACCTTTGGTTCTTTCCACAGGTTATTTTTTTTAAAATCATCTGTACCGGTTAAACCTTTCGCTTTATCTTCTTCCAATAGATATACTTTTCCGCGATATTTGTTTTTCTTATCCAGGTTATAGCCGTGCAGCATGATTTCGAGGTTTGCAAAATCGCCATAACGCTTTACATCTTCACTTTTATTAAAGTAGGCATAACAGATGTTTGATTTGGTTACCGGTATTACATAAAAATAAAAGCCGGTACCCGGACTTTCGCTAAAAAGCTCTACTCTTTGTTTAAAGCCGTAATAATAGCTATAACCCGAAGGATTAAATAAAAAAGTGCTGCCAACTTTATATTTAAGACCCAATCCGTATTTACTTACCGGGATTTTTCCGCCGCTTAATGGGCCCCAGAGGTTATCGGTAATTTCGCCGGACTTTGCTTTTTCCAGGCTTTGAAAAAACACATCATATATGAACGCCCATCGGGCATTTTCGATGGTGTGTTTAGGATTGGTGGTTTTTCCGCCTACACACCTTTCATCAACTACAAATTCATTTTTATTTTCGGTATTCAGGTAAATTCCCATCCCTTTAGTAAGCGAATAAAGTTTGCCGTTTTCCCTCCAATAACAATGCTGCAATCCTCTTGTATCTTCTATTTTATCTGGCATGACTATTCAGCGTTTAAAAATTCGTATAAACCGGCCTTATCCAGCTCCTTCATATTCACCAATGGATTAATCTGCGATTGTTGTTCCTCATCAGCATTATCGATATTCTGCTGCGAAGGCTGTCCTTTTTGTCCTGTTTTAGCAAAAAAGATACAGGGTGAACCGCTAATGGTGCAAACTCCTTTACTGTCTTCTACCAGCACCTGCCCGTTGTTGATCAAAACCATATCCTTGTACATGCCTTTCCATTCGGTTAGGGCGGGCATACAGGGTTTAAAACCGCCTGGCGTGGGTTGTAGCTTACATTGTCCGAAGGTATTTTTTTCAAAAGTCATCCCGATATCTACATGAGAGGCAATTAATTTTTGCGAGCCATCTTTATCGTTCACATAATGCTTTTGCTGGGTAAGTACCTTCAATTTATCGGTTGTGGTACCAAACTGGCATTGGCAGGTGGCACCTTGTACAATGATTTCTTTCTGTGACATTTCTCTTCTCCTTTATTTAACCCAATACCCTTGCCCAAAATCCCTTTTTCTTTTCAACAGGGAAACTGTTATTTCCCTCCTGAATTAACAAATGCTGATCTGTTGCCGGAATGCTGCTTTCAATTTCATAAGCAGAGAAAGCAATGCGTTTAATGCTTATTTCTTCTCCCTTTTCCTTTTTATATAAATTCCAGTTTACATGCGCATGTTTAAGCAAACCTCCATCCTGATCTAAATCAAAGTCGGCATTTAATTTCATTTTTAAAGCCCCTTTTTGCCCCATCTGTATTTTTTGCTCTTCGGTAATCTCACCTTCTGAAGAAAAATTCACTTTGAATGTCCCATAACCGGTATAGTTGGGCTCAACAGATTGAACACCTTCGAAAGCCATGTTTTTATAAGCGATAACAGGGAAAAATAATGTGCTTTGCCGGGATAATGAACCATCATATTTTAGATACTGGGGATGAAAAAACACATTCCAGAACATATCTGCTCTTAATGCATATTCAAGCTCAAACCTATCTGATATCTTTTTCTCCATCTTTTCTAAATATAGCTCCGCATAGCTGCCTTCATATTTATCAGAGATTTTTTCGGCTACCTGTTTCCAGCGGCTTAGGATTTCTCCGTGATTAACAATTCCTCTGAATATTTCGTTCCTGGAATTCACATCAACCTTTAGGGGATATATTGCACCCATGCCCATGCTGGCCAATTGTTCCCCAATAAAATCAGGCTCATGCCTGTCTATAAAAAGATCCGTTTTATCAAAGCATAACTGCCAGACTTTATTTTCATCTCTAAATTGGTTCACTTTGAGGTGGATCTGGTAATCTAATCTTTTTGCCACTTCCGCTTTTCCATCGTTATAGTATTTAATGGTAATGCCATAATTCCTAGTAGAACGGGGTTTGGGTGCAAAATCAATCGCATGGTCGATATTGAGCTTAATTTTGCCCTGAGCTGCAGAATTTGAAAGGCTACTTACTTTTTCCATAACCGAGCGTATTAATAAGTAACCCTTTTGCCATCGGCATTTGGCGTCATAGGCTGTATGATGCCGTAAGAACTTTTTCTATCTGCCGACCAATGCAAATACTGGTTTCTCAATTTGCGAAGGTCTTCCTGCTGTTGCCGCTGCGCAGGATCTTTGGGTAATTCTGCAGAAAAAACATATTGTGATCCGTTAGCCATTACATAATCTCTAAGCCTGGCTTTAACCCTGAGTAGCAAAGGATTGCCGTTTATGGTGTATTTTGTTTCAGTTTTACTTTTAGCAAGTGGCAAACCATGATTATGACTATGCTCTGCCATATACTGTAAGGGGATATAACTGTATTCTTTGTAAATAAACCTTCTTCCCTCAAGGGCCCAGTACATATTACCACCGGTAACTTTCAATTGATTTTCCTTATACCAGGCTTCTTTTATAAGTTTTGCTTTAAAAGCATCAAGATTGCCTTTAAGGGTCCATGAGGTAGCCAATTCGGATACTACTTCTGTATCTGTTTCGTAACTTCCTCCAATATCACTGTGTACACCCGGAAAAACCCGTTCTCTCCCAACATTTGTATGTGTTAAGGAGAAATTCTTACGGTGCTCATTTTCAGCTACAAAATGGACAACATTTTGCGCACGACCAATCTGGTTGAGGTGTAATTCTTCAACATCGTTGAAATTAGGAGATACACTAAAATATTTTGAGTACGACGATACGGTATCAAAAATGCCCAAGAACCTTACCTTAATTTGGTTAGGAGTTATTTTAAGTCCGGCAGCGCTAAACATTTCGCCTAAACGGCCGCAGGCTGGCATTACTTCTAAACTTGTTGCTTCTCCATCCGAATCATATCTCGATACGATTCCGGTATGTGGGTCTGCAGTCATCCTAGACCGGTATTCATTTTTACCGATCTCATAAACAAAATTTCTTGCTGCCGCAGCCCCCCGGCTAAAACCAAATACGTCGAAAGTAATGCTTCTTAATTTCTTTTTTCCGCTGCTCTTTATCGCACTTTTCAGTTTATCTGTAAAAATTTTTTCGCAGGCCTTTCTCACTTTTCCCCTTATTCCTGTGCTACCGGTACCGAAGGCATAACCCATTTGACTGTCTTTTTGCCCATCTTCAGTACCAATACCCTCTAAATAAATACTTTTACTCTTATCGTAAATATCCCAAAGTCTGGCAACGTTCGACCAATCGTTCTGGTAACTGCTGTCGCTGTCTGTTCCGTTACGCTGGTAGGTAGGTGTATTGGCTCTACGCTCTTCAGAGTTATTCATATTGTTTTTTGTTCCATCAAAAAACACACCTACTAAAAGATCTAAATACTCTACTTTATCGTTTGGCGGTACATAACTGCCCAATTTAACGCTCGTCATACTAATCCACTTTACTGATATCAATTTTCGCCCTGTTGAGCTGAATTTCTTCTGTACTATTTTTTAGCGATATTTTTGCTCCTTTTCCGTCCGCATTTAGCGATACAACCAGGTTTATCTCACCTGATGTTCCAAGTTTCTCAAAAGCAGCCATTGTTTCCTTTTCGTCAAAAGGTTTTATTTCAAGCCCGTATTTCGTTCCGTTTTCCTTTTTCCAAACCAAAGTGATGTATTTGGGTACGGCCCTGGAAACGTATGGATTAGCTGTAAGATCTGCTCCAAACCGATTTTCTTCTTCGCCGTTAAGGAAGTTGTAGTAGCATAATATCAACTGATCTCCAACGGGTAAATGAACTTCCGGATGCCAGGGATATTTTTTGCGGTAAAGTTCATAAACAGCCGGGTCTGGCATGCCTTCAGTTTTAATGCGTTCTAAAATTTCCGGTTTCATAATCATTTTATCTTCCAGTGTAAGTGTGATAAAATTCGGCTCCAGCATATACTTTGCATTGGGATAAGCCTGTTCTTTTGAAATAGTTGTTTCATTGGCCTCAAAAGCACCCACCTCCGTCTGGAAACCTGGGCCGCTAAGCCAAACCACTACTTTACCTTTTGGCGCAAGACCAATTTTGATCAACGTGTAGTTATCTTTTTTATTGGTCAGGTTATCCTTAAATCCGTCATGGAATAACTGGGCAATGCGGGCCTTATCTAATTTCCATTTACCGGTATAAAATTTCTTTTCCATTAGCGATAGCCAGGTAAAACTTAACGAATCCGGTGCTTCCATCTGCTTGGTCGTTACGCTCATCACGCCGCCGTCGTTTCCCCATCCAGTATTCTGCGTTCCCCAGATGGCATCAAAACTATAGGTAAAATCATTAGCAATTAAAGCCCCCTTGTATATTTCCATCGGATATTCTTCGGGAGCCGAAACCGTACCTGTCCACTCAAATTTTTCTTCCATTTTTTGTCCTTTGCAACTTGTTATCGCCAGTAAAACGAACGCCAGCAATAAATACCTGTTTTTTCTAAAACTCATGATTTGTTACCGCTTGATACAATTTTTTTGCTACTGGCCAATGACAGGTTCTGTGAAGTAGCTTCAACATTCATTACCTGGGCAACTTTTTCCAATTTAACACCAACACGTAGTTCATATTTTTGGATTACCTCAATGCTGATATTTTTAGCTTGTTTTATAATTGCCATTGTTAGAAAAGGTTAGATTTTTCGGCGCTATTAAGCTCCACAATTTTACCACTCTGCATCGTCATGTTCTCTTTTGCACTGAACATGCTTATTTCTGAAGCAATTTCGTTTGAAGTATCAGCCGTTCTTTTAAAATCTTTCATTGCCAGTTCTGTACGGTTGTTGGATGTTTCGGAAACATCTCCAACAGCACTTAACGAATAATTATTACCCGCTGTAGTGACAATATCCTTACCCGCATTGGTAGATTGGTTTTGCCCTACCTGCACATCCATATTCTCCTGTACGTTAATCTGCATGTTCTTACAGTTTAAACTCATGTTTTCAAGAGCGGTTATGGTAATATTATTACCTTTGGTATCGATGTGGATGATATTGTTATGGATATCGGTAATTTTTATCCCCTGACTGTTGGCATCATCGTCAAATTCGACCAGATGCCCGCTCCGGGTAATGATGCTTTTAAGGTGATTTTTAATTAACGGACTGCTATCAACACTGGCGCTGTGGTAAACGCTTCCCATCACCACCGGGCGAGCAATATTTCCTTCTTCAAAGGCGATCATTACCTGATCATCAATCTCTGGAATAGCGAAATAACCGCGGTTGTTACCCCTTTCGCCAATACCGGCACTTGGTGTTACCACACGTAACCATTCGGTAACATCGTTGGTTAAACATTCCCATTTAAATTTTACCTTGATACGTCCCTGCCCCTGTGGATCGTTGTTATCGACTACATCGGCCAGTTGCATATCAGGCTGTGGCTTTTGGAAGTTTTTTACCAGAATGCGTTCGGTAGTAGCTATTTTCCCTTCGAAAGTATTATGGTATTTACCATTCTCATCGATATGATGTTTAATTCCGGTGATGAGGAATTTACCAAGGCTTTCGGTTGTAAAAGCCAGTTCTTTCCTCAGGCTCATGGTAATTTCGGCAATACTTCCTATACTTAAACCGGCATTATCGCCCCTTGCTGTTACCTTTAAAAGTTCGCTGGTATTGGCTTTTTCTTCATTTTCGACCAGATTTTTAATATCATTGTTATTATCTACGCGGATTAAAGAAGGCTGATTGAAAGTTTTGCTAAAAGTAAGGTTTGAAGCTTTAACAGCATGCGATAAATCGGGTGTTCCATCTACGTTTCCGCTGCTTTCGCTCAACAACATTTCGTCCTGTTTTGGATTATAAGAGAAACGTTTGTTTTTAATCGGGGCAATTTCCATGGCATATTGCATTTCCTGTACATCTCTGCCATAAAACAGCGATATATCTTTTTGCGTATTGGGCTTACCGAAATTAAGCTGCTTGCCATCATAGAAGAACCATTCGTGGTACTCAGCCGAAAGACGGTTCAAAAAAGCAAAATCGCTCTCCCTGTATTGGATGATATAATCGATGGGATTGGTTCTGGCTGCATTGGCAACAACTTTAAGGTCGTTTGCAGGTGTATCTTTGGTTGCCAGTTTTACAATCTCATTCAGGTCTTTATCTAAATAAGAACCTAAATCAGGGCCGCGATCTATTAAAATAGTTGGGCTATAGCCACTTACAATCAAAACACCATGGTAGCCATGACTTTGCGATAGTTCGACTTTTGAAACCAGACCTACAAAATTCTGCATACCTTCTGATGAATGCCCGAAAGAAGCAGTTAGGGTTTTACCTACAAAATCGCGGCTATCGTCCAGGCTGATTAAACCAGGTGCGCCCATCTGGTCGTGGTTAAAACGCAGCTCGAAATAGTGATGCTCGTTAAAAGCCTGATGTAAGCTGAAGGAAGCAAAATGCGTAATTTCTTTCCCTTCTATATTGATCTCTGTAATGAGTTTCTTTTCCATATTGATTTAATCTTATTCACAACAAATTACCCCAGGTTAAATGCCGGGTATGCACATGCGCTTATATTAAAAATGGATCCATTTTCAGCCAACCGTATGTCCGGATGATTATTGTGTATTGATGCCGAACCAAACGTTTTACCAGAATAGTAATGATTTTTTACTGCAATATGTTTGGAATGGCTGGACATAATTGAGCATTAATTTTTGAGGTAGCTTTTTAAATTAATATACACATCAAAAAGCAATATTAATTTTGGGATGATAAGGTAGATGCGGGATAATAAAATAATAAATAATTAAAAGCGCTCCGATAAATCGGCGCGCTTTAATTACTATATGTTTAGTGATGACTAAGCTTTTGGCCAATCGTTTTCGTGTTCTGCATTGCCCAGCTTTAGCTTACGGGCCGATACTACGAAACTTAAAGTCATTGGTGTATTGTCGTTTACTGCAATACCCTCGTTATACTGGATGATATAACCATCTTCGAAAGACAGTTCTTTCATTTTAGCATCTTCTTCGCCTTTTTTGAAAACAATTGTTCCGGAAAGCGGCTTGTACTGGTTGTTAACCATTGATTCGATTACTGAAGTATCTTCAGTTGATTCGATTTCGATGTGGATGGTACCACCATAAACACCTGATGACGGACGGCCTTTTGCGTCAACATCTCTATTTAATGAAAAGCTGCACTGTAGTACATCAAATTCTTTTGATCCTAAGTTTAAACGGGTTTTGAATGCCATTGTAGTAATTTTTAATGTTTTTAAATGAATGAATTGCGGTGAGCGGTTGGCGATAAGCGTGTGGAGTTTGGCGTTTTATTGCCTTGTACCTTAAACCTTTGCCTTAACCTCTCTTTAGGCTTTTGGCCAATCGTTAAGGTGCTCTGCGTTACCTAATTTAAGCTTGCGGGCTGAAATCTGGAACTTAAGCGTCATCGGGTGATCGCCAACAATGTTAATCCCTTCGGAATATTTAACAATGTAGCCGTCTTCGAAGTTAACTTCTTTCATTTTGGCATCTTCCTCTGTTTTCTTGATCAGCAGGGTTCCTGTAATAGGTTTGTACTGGTTGTTTACCATCGCCTCGATGATTGAGGTGTCTTCGGTTGATTCGATCTCAATGTCGATGGTACCGCCGTAAACTCCGGAAGAGGGTCTTCCTTTAGCATCTACATCACGGTTTAACGCATAGGCACAATGAAGTACATCGTACTCCTTGCCTGAAAAATTTAATCTAGCTTTGAAAGCCATAGTTTTAAAATTTAAAGGTTAAAAAATTGGTTTAATTGTAGCGTCCGCTACTTCAGCAATATAACCAAATATCAGGCCAAACGTGATGCATATTCCTCACTGATAAGTGATAACCAGATTTTAAAAAAATGACAATTTAAGGCTCATCGCCTAAAAACGAAGTTATGCAATATGTTTTTGTGGAAAAGATGTGGAAAAATCCGAATCTATCTTTAGTGTTACAAATACATTAGAACAGCCATCACCACTACGATACTGTAGCAATTGTACCCAGAGTGTAGCGTTTTAGGACAAATTGATGCTTTTACATGAATGGTCTGTGGAGACACAGACCATGGCGATTTTAAATCAGCTGTGAGCCAAATTTTTCCATTTTTGCCAGCCATTTTTGGCTGTAGTGGTTTTCAAGGGAATGAAGTTCGCCAATGGTATTGGTAAGTACCGGGCTCATTCTACATTTTTCGAACACTACTTTTTTGATGGAAAGGTAAGTGGTTTTTTTATTTGCCTTCCATTCTTTAAATGTTGCTTCGTCTAAAATAGACACAATCCTTGCCGAACGACCGCTAAAATTGTTGTTTACGTTTTGCAATTGAGTAGTAAAAATCTGATCGGGCATAAAAAGGCGGTCGAAAAAGCCTTTAATTTTTGCAGGGATATGGTCTACATATACAGGGCAAAAAAGCACCACATGGCTACTCTGCCTAATGGCCGTTAAGGCTTTCTGCAAATCGGGCTCTAATTCAGCAATCTGCCTGTTATTAAACAGCTTGTTTGAATTAAATATCAGATCGATAATGGCCAGCTCCCTTACGGTAGCGCCAACACTTTCTGCACCTTGCTTATAGGCGTTAATCAGGAAATTTGTAGATGCGTTTTTTTCAATATCCCCATTCAGGATAAGTACTTGCTTCATTTTTTTTGATTAATCTGATCTGGCCGATGCATTACAAAATTATAAAGAATTTGTTAAGTGTTATGCATAACCATAAAAAAACCCAACGCTAAGGTTGGGTTTTTATTTTCATCAATCAAAAACTATTGTTGATTGTACTCTGTATTCCAGGTTGTATTTTCATCTTCTCCTTTATGTCCATCCAGTTTTACCACAAAACTTTTTGCAGGAAAATATGGTGTAATGTGGATATCAAGGTGGATTCTGTCTTTTTGTTGCTCGTCTCTTTCGAAGCGCATAATCTTAAATCTTTCGATCAAACGGTCTGCACCCTGTATGCCATCCAAAAACTTAACAATCTGCCCGCGAAGATCCTGTTCTGTTTTAGAAGTCCAGTTTTCGAAAGCCCTTCTGTTTAAGAAATCGAACAATACTTTGGTTACGTAATCGAATACACGCACAACAGAATAAGTTTGTAAACCAATGTTATCGCCATTAAACAAAGTTTTAGCAGAGAAAGCCATTACCTTACCATATTCGTTAACCATTGGCACTAAACCAACGCGCTCTAAATGAGATATTTCACTTTTCTTCAGATCGAATTTTACACCGTCTACCTCGTTTATAGCACCATGTTTTTTACCGGCAGTAACCTGCGACATCAGGGTATAATACATTTTACCGGCAAGTGCAGCAGATCCCGGCACGGTTAAATCATCTTCTTCGCCAACTTCGGCAACTTTACCACGGCCAACCAACCAGTTACAGGTCATGATTACGTTCGATCTGAATGCATCAGCGCCAGTAAGATTAGCAGCTGTAAATAAATCAAGTACATCATCAGGCTGATCAAGATCGGCAAAATCAGTTACCAGCATGGCTTTGTTATTGTGGGCTATTTTACCCCATCTTTCTACCACTTTATTAGAACCCATGTAACCTGGCACTACCATCAAAGAATAGTTTTTACGCAGGTCTAAACGGTCGTAATTCTGTTTTAACTCATCATCTACATATTCGATAAAACGTGGGTTATCCAAATCTTTAATCTGATCCATTGATGCATTTAACAACACCACATTTTTAAGCTTGTCAGATTCGGTATTTTTATAGAATAAATGAACTGAACGGTAGGCCTGCTCCAATTCTCTGGTACTTTCTAAAGCTGTACCGATATTTTTGCTCAGGTTTTGTTCTGCTGCATTCAGTTTTTCAGTACTTTTTTCTACCATATCTGCAACAGAGTTTGAAGATTCGAGCACATCAATCCAAAGCTGGATTTTCTTTTTCAGTTCTTCGCGTTCTTTTTTCTTTTCATCACCGGTTAAAAAGATCTGCTTACGGGCTTTGCGTTCAGGGTTTAAATTCTGAAGGCCATCAACCGTAGCTTCCAACAAATCGAAACCGCCAACACGGGCCAGTTTTTCTAAGTTATCTTTAAGGGATGTTTTTTCTATGGTTTTAACTTCGGCCGGTTTAAAACCTGCTTCAGATGTATTTTGGTCTGCTTTTAATTCTTGAGGATTTGACATGTTTTTTCGGCGTTAAGATTATTTATTTTGCTCCAATTCGTCAACAAAATTCTTTAAAGCACTAATGAAGGCCGATTTTGTTTCTTCGTCATCAAGTGTAGCTTTTAAAGTTTTGTTCGATTTTAACTGTTTGATTACGTTAAGCGACATTTCTCTCTCGATGTTTACATTGGTGAGGTAGTTGCTTTGATTGATGATGTTTTTTACACCAAAATCGCTTAAATCGGTAAAATTGATGGTTTCGGCAACGGTAGATCCATCTTCTTTTTCGAAGGCTACCCTCACATTTGGTTTATAATGTTCAAATACTTCTTTTACCGTTTTTAAGCCCTCTACCTTTTCGGGTTTGATGGGTTCGTTATCGGTTAGTTTTTGTACAAAAAGTGTTTTGTTGTGGGCAATTTCAGCGAAAGCTTCTGAGGTGTCAATTTTTCGCTCGTTACCGCCAATTTCATAATTAAACATAGTATGTAGATTTAGGTTTACGATTAATTTTTTCTAATAATATAATAGTTAACGTTTTAACTCAATTTTTGTTCCAATGTAACAACTTCTGGCTGAATAATGTTCCATTCTAGTTTATCTTCTTCGGGATGTTTGCTAACAACGATCTTCGATCCTTTTTTTAACTCTCCGGAAATGATGTATTTGGAGATCGGCCTGCGTAAAAGGTTGCGGATCACTGCCGATAACTGCCTTGCTCCATATTTTGGTGTAAAACCATCTAAAGCAATCATTTTCTTGGCGTCATCTGCAATTTCGAATTCGATTCCCATCTTGTTTAACGATTGTACCAGACTGCTTAACTGGATTTCGAAAATGCGTACCACATTGCTTTCGTTAATTGGTGCAAAAGGAACGATTTCTGAAATCCTGGCTAAAAATTCGGGACGGAAATGCCCGGCCATCACTTCCATAAGCTGGTTGGAAGCCGGAATTACGCCTTTACCAATTTGTTCTGCAATCCATTCGCTACCGATGTTGGAAGTAAAAAGGATTAATGAATTGCTAAAATCGCCTTCTTTGCCCAAACGGTCGTGCATGTGCCCTTCGTCCAGAATCTGTAAAAAGGTATCGAAAACGGAAGGGTGCGCTTTTTCAATCTCATCAAAAAGCAATACGGAATAAGGTTGTTGCCTGATTTTATTCACCAGCAAGCCCCCTTCTTCGTAACCCACGTAGCCCGGAGGCGCGCCATAAAGTAGTGCAGCACTGTGCTCTTCTTTAAATTCGGACATATCGAAGCGGATCATCGCTTTTTCGTCGTTAAATAAAAATTCGGCGATTGATTTGGCAAGTTCGGTTTTACCGGTTCCGGTTGGGCCCAGTAAAAAGAATGATCCAATGGGCTGTCCTTTTTTGTTTAAACCACTACGCGATTCGAGTATGGCATCAGAAACAGCTTTTAAAGCCTGATCCTGTCCTACCACACGCTTTTTAAGGTACTGCTCCATATTAAGCAGTTTTTCTTTTTCGCCTGCCTGCAGTTTTCCCATTGGGATGCCTGTTTTATAGGCTACAATTGAGGCAATATCCTGTTTGCTAATGCGGTCGCTTTTTTCTGCAGCGTATTTTTTTAACTCCTGCAAGCTGCTGTTGATGTATCCCTGATATTCATCAGCAGTTTCGAAAGCATCCGTTTGTGTTTCATCGGTTAAGCGGCCTAACAAAACCGGACTTAATTTATTCTGCAATAAAGAGAAAAGCCATTTGTAATCGGCAAATTTATCTGCTTCTGATTGTTCAGAATTACTGTTTAAAACTTGTAAATCGGCTTCCAAACTTTCAATTACCTGATCGGAGGTGTCGTTCATCATTTTCATGGCGGCCATCGTCCGGTCCAATAAATCGAAGGCAGAATCAGGAAGGCGCCTGTCTTTCATGTAACGTTTGGCCAGGCGCACACATTCGCCTAAAGCATCAGGTTCGATGGTTAAAGTATGGTGCTCTTCGTACTTTACGGCCAGTTTCTGCAACATTTTGATGGTACTTTCTTCATTTGGCTCGTTAACCTGCAATACTTCGAAACGCCTGCTAAAAGCCTGCTCGGGCTCAATAATTTTGCGGTACTCGTCAATGGTTGTAGCACCAATTACCGTAATTTCGCCACGGGCGAGTTCTGGCTTTAATAAATTACCGATACCTGCACCCAGCGGGCCTTTGCTATCTAATAAAGTATGGATTTCATCAATAAAAAGCACGGCTTTTTCAAACTGCTTGATTTCTTTGATGATGTTTTTTAAACGGTCTTCTATTTCACCTTTGTAAGATGCGCCTGCAATTAATGAACCTAAATCGAGCTCAAAAAGCTGAACAGGTTTTAAACTTTCGGGCACATTCTGGTTTACAATGTCAATGGCGAAACCATCAACCAGGGCGGTTTTACCTACGCCTGCATCACCTGTTAAAATTACATTTGGTTTGGTGCGGCGACAAAGGATTTCCATCATCTGGCGGGTTTCTCTATCACGACCAATGATTTCGTCCGTTTTACCATCACGAACGGTTTGCAAGCGGTCGATACAGTATTTATACAAGGCATTGCCTGTACTTTTATTTTCGGTACCAGCGCTGGCTTTATCAGGCGAAACCACCCTCGAAATTTCTTCGTCTTTAACATAGAGGTCTAAAATTTCGCGTTCTTTTATCGGGAAAGATTTCAACTGATCAGGCTGAAAACCAATACCCGGCTTTGCCAATGCGGTTAAAACACATACCGGAGTAATTAAATCCAGTCCGAGTTTAATGCGCACATTATCTGCTTCTTCAAATATCACTGCAATTTCTGGTGCTCCGCTTACGGTATCGGTAAAACTTGCCGATTTCGGCAGTTCATCAATCCGCACTTCTGCCCATTCGCTAATGTATTCTTCATCCTTACCAATGGAGGTAATGAACGACCTCAGGCCAACATCTTTATGCATTAAGCCTTTTAGCAGGTGAGCCGCAGTAAAAACTTCGTTTCTGTACTCTTTGGCTAAAGACTGTGCAATGTGGAGCGCTGTTTTTACCGATTCGCTTAAATTTGTAACTGCCATATGCCTTAGTTGGTTGTAGGCAATACTGCCGGGTTAAAATTATTTTCGGTGATGTAGTAATATATTTTGCCGTTGGAAATAAACTGCTGCTCAATTTGCGTGGCCCTTTTAATTTGCTGTACCGATTGGCTTAACAGTTTAATATAGTTTTCAAACTGATCTAAAGGCATTTTTGAAGTGCTTTTTAAATCGTTTACGGTGTATTTAGCAAGGAATTCGTTAGTTAAAGGCAAACCGGTTACCAGTTTGATATAATTATCCAAAGTCATTTTCTTAATATCGCCTGATGATATTTTTATGCCGAGCATCTGTTTTGGCATCCTTACATAATTTTTAACCAGCTTGCTTCTGAAAGAAGATTGATCAGCCTGAAGGTTTTGGCCTAACATGATCGAAAACACATCTACAATCTGTTTGTACTCCATATTATTTAAAACAATGGCATATTGCAAGGTAGAGCGGTTATTTTTTACAGCATCGGCTGATAGGTTTGCGGTACTGTAATATTTAAAAGCATTGTGCGGCATGCGGTCTGCAACTTCTGCACCAACCGGCTCTGGCAACAAGCTTTCTACCTCAGGTGACAGGTTTTTACGTGAAATACCCGTTAAACGGAATGCACTATCTAATGAACTGATCTGGTTATAGATATCTGAACTGGTTTCTTTTACAAAGCGTCGTAAGGCAATCGTCATGCTCTGGTTAGAGTTAACCGAACCTTTGGTCGGGAAAACCACACCACCCTGGATTAAACTGTTTTTAGGATAATCTAAATAGTAAGAAATAGAATCCTGCAAACTGGTATTATAAGGCTGGAAGCTTTTTAAGCCTTCGCCTTTTACCATGGTATTTTTTCTGTACTCAGCAGAACGGATAGCTGATTCTGAAACGAGTTTACGCGATTGGATTACAAAATCGTTAAACGACTGGTTAAAATCGCTGTACACCTGCAAGGCTAAAATACGTGCATCTGCTTGTGCAACCTGCTCGCTTAACTCATTAATGAGGTAATTGTTGGTTCCGCCGGTATTTCCGGTGCTACCTACGAGAATAATTAAATTGGTTTCGTTCTTTTTTGCTTTAAATAAACCCAAACCTGTTCTGATGGCCTGAAAAACAGGCTCTTCACTTACCTCTCCATTACATCTAACCGTATTTTTGGCCTGATTTGACAGGAAAGTCATCAATTGCCTGTAATCATTTTGGATCGGGCTCACAAAAATTCCTTTCAATGCACAACCACTTTCACCGCGATACACCACACCTCCATAGTTCACTTTTGTTCCTTTGCCAAAATCGCCCATTATATTTTCGAAAGAAGCAATAGTGTTGGTCATTCCGGAAAAATACTTGGTCATTGGGCTACCGCCGTCTACTACAAAAACTACGTTTACCTTGGTTTTATTTTTACGTAGTTTCAGGTAGTCCTGATAAGAAAGCGCTGAACCATTAATGGTTAATATTTTATTGTCTTTTTTATTGTAAACATCAGCAGCAATACCTACCACATTCGTACCCTCATCGTTCGAAACTACTGGTACACTTCTTAAAATCAGGTTTTCTCCCGGCAATAATGGGTCGATTACAAAAGACGTTCCTTTATCGATTCCGTTTTTGATTGATGTTGCGGTAGAATCATCATTGTCGTAATTTCCAGGCTTAACCGAAGTAATGTACAAACGGTCGCCCCAGCTGTGTACGGCCTCGGCAGAAACCCAACCATATATACTCTTTAAAGCAGTATCGGCAACCAGCTGATCATCAGAACCGATCAGGTATTTTTTGCCATCTTCTGATTTTTTATAGATATAGGTAATTTCGTGTAACCTCACTTTAGTGCGCCTGTCTTTAAGTTCAGGTGTATTGTAAACTAAAATAGAATCGGTAGTATCGAAATAGAATTTTGGTTCGGTTAACGCATTTTTTCCGTTAACAATGCCGATGGCTTTTTCTGCATAACCTGTTTTCTGGTTAGAGAAAGCGCGTTGCCATAAAAGCAATTTCGATTTTGCGATCCAGCCATAGCTGATGGCACTTTTTTTATCGTTAATTTTTCTTCCCCTGATCATTCCGGCTTTATATTTAACCAGTTTCAGATAGCCGTTTTCCTCTTTAGAAACATAAAAAGGTTCCATAAAGCTGATTTTTTTCATAATCAGGCTTCCGCCGGGCGCTGTGGTGGTATAATTATCTTCGCGGTCGGAAAAAACGATCCATGGCAAACTGCTGCTGCTGGTATTGTCGTTAACGTTTATGGTTTCAGAAGGCCTTTCATACGATTTAGGCATGTATTTCACTTTTTTGCCAAAGGATGCCGGCGACTGTGCGTAGGCAAACGATATTCCTAAAAACAGGATGGTTAAGGCATAATATTTTTTCATAATCTGTGGATGAGCTTAAAATTAGGAGATGTTAATCTATTTTGTTTTGGCCGGGGCATCAGCATTTGTTGCCGCTGGCTGGGCCGTTCCCGAATGTTGTTTAATGTTTACTAAACTGGCACAGGTAGAATTTGGCTTGATGGTGAGCTGCGCTTCATCAACGGCTATTTCGCCTCCAAAAGTAAGTCCCATACAATACGAATAAATATCCGTCTGTTTTTTCTTCCCGTTCATTTCTACATTAACCGTTACTTTTTCGTTGCCGCACATGTATTTGTTAACGAGGTAGTAATAATTGGAATTAAAATCGGCACCGTTGGCAATGGCCTGTAAGCGTGCCCTGATATCATCGATGGTTTTACGTTCACCATCGCCGGGCGCAACAAGATCTTCTACAATTTCTGCGTTAGGATCGGTAATCAAAATGTTTAAAAATGCAGGTTTGCGGCTTTTATCAGAACGTAAACGAACCACATATTTTCCTGGTGCACGGTAGGTGTATAAGGCAGTTTTTCCCTTAACATCTACACGGCCGGTTTCGCCGAAAGACCATTCGAAATCTTTCCCCTCGCCATCGCCTTCCAGCCTGATTTCTTCGTTAACCAAACCAGCAGTTGGCCCGCTAATGGTTAATACACTGTCTATAACCGGTGTATGTACGGTATCTCTTACCGTTACCGGAAACTCCTGGCGGAGTTCGCCATCAACGGTCAGGCGTACAATGTAGGTGTCGGGTTTTGTGTAATGGTAAGCGCCGGTTTTGGTCGTGGCTTTTTCGCCATTTCCGAACTCCCATAACCATTTTGAGGCTTTAGGTGTATTATCGGTGAAAACTAAATCTTCGTTTAAATAAATTTCATCTTTTAAAATCCGCGCGTCAATTGCTCTTTTTTCGAATAATGAGCTTTTAAATAAGAAAATGAGGCCTGTTAAGAGCAGTACAGCTAATAGGATGTAGAGAATAACATAGCCTTGCGAATTTGAATTAACTTGCTTGGTGTTTGTGTCAGACATAGGTAGCGTTTTTTTATAGGTTGTTTTTGGGATATTTATCGTGCAGACATGGTTTGCTGCAACTGGCGCCTGTTGGTAATACAATCATCCAGTTGTCTTTTGTGCAATTCAATATCTGTAATGTTTCTGTTCTGTTCTTGCCTATCGTAAAATAATCTGTCGTACAGCTGGGCGGTTTGAACAAATATTTTATAGCGTGAGTCTGACGCCTTACGGTCAAACGCAGCCCTGATAGAGCCTAATGAGTTTTGTATATCATTTTTTAAGAAAACCGCCTGTACATTTGGATTATAACGGGTAATCTGTTTATAAGTGGTATCGATGGTAGGCGAAGTTTCCTTCACCATGCTTTCGAATGCTTCGTTCTCATTAATCTTAACCTCAAGCTCTTCTTTCGAAATTTCGTATCGCGAGGTATTGCTATAAAAAATACCAAAGCTTAAAAGCCCAACGGTAAAAACAAACAGCGCCACAAAAAACAAGAATTGTTCGCGCCTTTCTTTTATGCTTAATTTTATCATAATTTTTTAATTACCGGCCGAATCTTCCGTTTTTAATTTTGTTTGCTGCAGCCTGGTTTGCGCGGTGGCAATCGTTGATCTGCTCTTTGTAGCGTTGAATGTCGCCCCTGGTATTGATCAGCGAATCTTGCAGATCGGCCATTGCACCAACATTCTTGTTTAGCTTTTCGTAAAGATCGAAACTCGGACTGGTTTGTGTTTTTTTGGATACAAGATCTTTTATCCTGTTATTGGCACTCTGGATATCGCCAAGCAAAATACTCTGTTTGCTCATTTCGTTAGCGTTATAATCGCGGTATTGGGCAAGTTCTTTAAAGCGGAGCAGGATAAGGTCGAAATTGGTATTGATATCTTTTCTTAGATAAGACAGCTTTTCGGTCTCTTTTACCTTTTTATCGAGCAGGGTGTACTCATAATCGGATGCTGCAAAAAAGAGATAAATAGCAAGGATGGAGAAAAGCGTCAGAAATACAAAGTTTAAAATAAACCTGGTATAAGCAGTTCTAATTTCGATGGCGTTAATGGGTTTCATAGAGCATTAATAATTTCACATAGCATTAGTTATCATATTAATCCGACATCAACCTCACACAAAATCACACAAACCTTTTCAAATTAACATTGTACTATAACAATTTTTAATATTTGTTGTTTGGTTATTAAAACGATTTTATTTCTTTTACTTTTAACAAACTTTAAGCCAAACCATCTATGTCTGAAAATTTTTACAACAAACCCTTCAGATTTAAGTCTGTTTTCTCAGGCACTGGCCTTCAGCCTGCTGACCTTGGGAGATCGATTTCAAACCACATAGAACTGATCATTTTTACCCGCTTTGGTGAGCACCGGTACCACAATGATTTCGGGTGCGAGATATGGGACCTTGATTTTGAATTAATCGTAAGTGAAAGCATCTGGGAGGAAAAATTCCGCAAATCGCTGCTAAAATCGATCACTGATTATGAGTTCAGAATCTATAATACCGCGGTAGAAGTGCGCATTACCGAAGTAGAGAATGTTTATCCGCTCCGTAAGATCACGGAGATCAAAAAAAAGGTAGATATTAGTGTGCGGGCGCTCATAAAAACCACGGGTGAAAAATATTTTTTTAATACCGCCTTATTCCTCAGCCCGCTATCAACCTAATCTAAAACGCCCAAAATATCCTACACATGAAACCAGTTTTTTATTCATCCAAAGACGAAATCCGCAATAGAATTGTAAAAAATGCCGAAGATTTCTGGAATGTTAAAGACAGTAACGACTTCGATCCATTAGTAAGGCTGATTATTGAAGCCCTGAGCAACGAGCTTTTTAATGTTGCCAATGATGTAAAAAACCTGGAGAACCGAATCTTTGATAAAATTAGCCGCATTTTAGCCCCTGATCACTTAACATCATCCTTACCTGCACATGCCATTATGCATGCGAGGCCCATTGAACAGGAAGATTACCTATCGCCATACAGCCAGTTTGCCTTCAAGAAAAACATCCAGCAGGAAAATGATAAGCCAAAGAAAACCGATATTTTTTTTAGTCCGTTGCACAATGTAAAGGTTAACAATGCTGCTATAAGATATATCGCTACCGGAAATACCCTTTTTGATGTAGAACAAATGGGCAAGCAACCGGCTTATAATACGCTTCCGGGTACTTTGATGGAGAAAAACACCCTCTATATTGGCTTTAGCGGCTTAAATAACTGGATGGATTTTAATAAACTGAATTTATTTTTCGACTGGAAAAATTATTCGGTGCCCGAAAACACTTACGACCTGCTATCGTTAGGAAAATGGTTTTACAAGGAAAACGAACTCACAGGTTACACCGAACGGTTTATGGATGAGCCTTTAACGGGTAAAATACAGGCTCCTTTTCAACACAAACAACTGCTTAACCTGATTAAAGCCGACGTGTTGCAGTTTTACAGCAACAGGTTTATTACGCTTGGCGACCTGAACGATTTCAATATTGACGATACCAAGGAGCTCCCTGCCGAATTTGCAAACTTATTTCAACCCGCAGCGCTTAATAAGATCGATGATTCGGTAAAATGGCTTAAAGTAGTTTTTCCAGCCGCCATTAACCAGGAAATGCTGAATGAGCTACACATTTATATTAATGCATTTCCGGTTGTAAATAAACGTTTAAGCCAGATTAAACACAGGCTTAAAACGATGAACAACATCATCCCTATTAAAACTGAAGCGCTCGACCAGATGCTGGCCGTTGAAAACCTGAAGGATAATAAGGGGAAAAGTTATAATGAAATTCCTTATACCAACGAGAACGAAAAAGGCGATGGTTCTTTTTCAATCAGGTACGGGGGTACGGAGCGTTTCGACACCAGAAATGCGAAAGAGCTGGTAGATTATCTTTTTGAATTATTACGCGATGAAAAAGCAGCGTTTTCTGCCTACGGACCTGATTTTTTAAGCACAATTCTTAAAAACCTGGAACAAAACATTGCACTTATTGAACAAAAAAGCCGTTCGGCACTTAAAGATATAAAAGAACTGCCCAGCTATATTGTATTGAAACCGATTGATGATGCGGATATTTTATTTTTAGACATCTGGGTTACGCAGGCCGAAGAAGCCAATCATATTAATGCAGGCAGTCGTTTAGCGGTGTATGACAATAATAAGGTTAACGCAGAGAGTATTTTTTTATTGAGCCAAACAAAAGGAGGCCGATCGAGATTAAACGCAACCAACAGGGTACAGGCTTATAAATATGGCTTAACAACTGCCGACCGGATAATTACCAAGGCCGATGTTATAAATTTTTGCCGCTATGAACTGGGGAACAAATTAAAAGGCATTACCCTGGCTAAAGGCTTAATAATGGATAATAAACCAAACGCAGGCTTTATTAAAACCACCGATATTCTGATTGAGCCGGCAGAAAACCTTAAACTTGATGCGCAGGATTGGGAAGAATTGCTGAGTTTAACGCTGGCGAAATTAAATTTAAGAAGTACCATGAATGTGCACTACAGGCTAATGCTAAAGCCAGCTTTGTATAGGGCAGTTTAATAAAGAAGTCGTCATTGCTAGAGGAGGAACAACGATGCAATGTTACTACTACAGGCGGGATTAATCAATTTCTAGCGCTCGTTGTAGGATTGCTTCGAGCCTCAGCAATGACGATAAATAATTTGAGAGAAATATTATATATAAACTGTATAACCCAGAAAAGCATTTTCTCCATCTTCGCTTAATACCGTTTCCTGATAATCGGGTGCGGTAAGCAATTCTACATTTACCTCAGCATCTACCGGCATTAAATAACTAATAGCCATATCCAGAATGGCCCTGTTTTTTTGCCCGGGAATAAATTTAATCAGTTCCTGCGGGGAAGTTGGACCGATGTTTACATTGTAAGCTTCGTGTTCGGGGCTAAAGCTGTCGCCAATAATGGTATCAATACCCAATGCACTTTGGCCTAGCTGCATCTGCATTTCTTCTGCAATTTTTACCGGGGCAATATTTGCTGTGGCGTCTACAATGGCGATAGGCAGGTTAAACAAGGCGGTTAACACCTTTGATACAAAATCGATATCGTTTCTTTTCTGCTGGATTTCGGGTAACAGGTGCATCCAGATAATGCTCTGCTCTTTATTCAACAGGTTAAATTCATCCCAGCCAAACTCAAATATCTGGCTCAGATCAGCATAGGTTGTTTTTTTATCGAGCATGTTTTCATACAGCTCGGTCATGATCCTTACATAATTAATTTCAGCATCAAATGGAGTAAAAAATAACCTGGCTTCCTTTTCTTCCTCTCTCCTGTCCCTGATGTCTTTAATCATCGATTCCTCATCCATCCCCGCGCTGCCTGTTGGCGGCCTGTGGAAAAGTCCTTCGGGCAGCATATCGTACAAACCTTCGCGGTTAGTATTAATGCGGATCCGGTCATGCCTTCTTTTTTCCGAATAATAAACATTGGTAGTGTCAATATCTTTGGCAAAAGCACGTTTATCAGGCCCAAGGGGTATAATTTCAATCCTATCAGCATCAATTACTTTACGTTCAATCAGGTCTGCAGCATGCGCAACAGCTTTGTAATCTGTAAAGAGTTCGTTATTAATCAAAGTTTCTTTTTTCATTTAAACTTTAAGCTTAGTTATTTGTTATAGGTTAAATTTATATTATCGAAAAAAATAGGATTATAATCAAATACTAAAGATACTATATTTGTAGTACATCACATCTATAAAAATTAATGGACGTTCAATCATTTTTTATTCGCTTTCTCTTATTCCCGCTGATCTTTTTGGTTTCAACGGCAGTACTTTCTATCATTAACAAGAAGAATCAGTTTCTCAACAACAAAAGACTCATCGTAAGTGTTCTGCTTATTGGTATTATTTTAGCAATTCCGGGTTTTTTAGGCTTTCTGAATTTTAATTTCATGCCCTGGGGCTACATTATCTGCTGTATTTATTACATTTTAACGGGCTCGGTTTTTGTTTATTTATTAACAAAATATTATCCGAAAGATCTACTTGAGCGTAAGGTATTTATCTTTTTTGCCACTTTGGTTTCGGCCATTTTATCGGTATATCTGTTTCAGCTGGCCTTTAACTGGTTAAGCTCGGTAAACTTTGGCTGGTTTGGTGCCGGCAGCATCACCTGCTTTTTTGTACCGCTTATTTTTTGGTGGGCCTATGTTTCCCTACTGGGTATTCCTTCAGAAATTTATAAGATCTGGAGATATCCTGATACGCCACTGGATATCAACATGGACCATGTAGATTTTAACCGTTTACTGGTATTGGAGCTTGAACTGTACAAAAAAAGCAGCGATCCTGAACCTTTAAAAGTAAAGGTAAAGGCGGTAGAAAATATGAACTTTGGTATCTGGTTCCATAAATTTATTGATGATTACAATTTAAAGTTTGCCAAAAGCCCTGTAGAGTTTAAAGGCGATGATCTGGAAAACTATAAATGGATTTTCTTTATCAAAACTTCCTTTTTTAAACGGAATATCTTTATTGATCCGGACCTGGATATTATTGAAAACGGTATTACCGAAAAAATGACGATTTATGCGAAACGCGTATCGGAAAACGTAAATAAGCCTAACGAAGTTGGCGAAAGTGCTATCTTTATCTAATCTATAATAAAAACATCCATCATGATAAAGCCGCTAAAATATAAATCCATTAACTGGATTAATGGCATGAAGCTCTCCAGTGATCACTTTACCGTAAGCGATCTCTATTTACAGGATTTTGTACGCGATGCTGTATCGCTACAGCTGAACAACAGTAATTACGGATTTTTACCTCCATTTGCAGGTTATAAAAGTTCGCACGATATCGAAATCATTGAAAAGGCAACCAACCACATTGAAGTACGTGTAAGGTATTGTAATGCGGTTACGCCAGAGGGTTGCCATATCGATATTACACAATCTGATAATATGGACACACTGGTTCATAACCATTATTTTGGTCAGTCAGAACCCCGCAACTATGTTATTTTATTGGTAGTTAGCCCGTTTAACCGTGTACCAACCGGCACTCCAAGCCCTGATGAAAGTCCGATCCGTTACCCTGAACTGGCAAAAGGTTATTCTATTGCGGTTTTACCTGAAAGTGAAGTAGGCTCGCAAACGGCCGACAGCTATTTTTTAACCATCGGGCAGGTTTATTATGAGAACGGAAGGTTATCGATCAATAACAGCTACATCCCGCCGAGCACAACAATAACCAGCCACCCTGCATTAATCAGGTATTATGAATCGTTTAGCGTTTTATTGAACGATTTACAATTGGCCGCGTTTAAGATTATCGATAAAACGGGCGGACGTGATAATATCACACCGCTTGGCAAAAACATCCGCCTGATTTCGGAAAAGATTGTAGATTATATTGCAGGTTTGTTTTATGAATATAGAAACATCGCGCACCGCGAATCGCCAGTGGTTTTGGTCGGTTATTTTTCAAGTCTGGCACATATCTTTTTTACGGCAATCAAACTGATTGATCCACGCGAAAGAGAAGAACTGTTAAAATACTTTTACGAGTGGAAAGATGTAACGCCTGGAAACTTTGAAGAACTTTTAGCTAAAACCATCGAACTGGTGTACGATCATAAACAGATTAATAACAGCATGGTGATGGCCAGCGAGTT
The DNA here is from genome assembly GCF_052045455.1 of Pedobacter sp. 22226. Taxonomy (NCBI): domain Bacteria; kingdom Pseudomonadati; phylum Bacteroidota; class Sphingobacteriia; order Sphingobacteriales; family Sphingobacteriaceae; genus Pedobacter; species Pedobacter sp. 22226. Next base: position 107,568 of record NZ_JBQEPB010000003.1, read on the forward strand.
TATGAACGTACTGGTTGCACTTTGGAATAAATTAAGCGGACTGGAATACATTGGTCAACGCAAAGAAAACATTGTGGTTGCCGAACAGCAGGTGGTACAACAGGTACAGGCCAGAAAAACCTGGACATTGCTGGATTAATATTATTTCCCGGTCTAAATTTTATAAAAAAGCTGTATTCTCAGTGAGGATACAGCTTTTTTGGTTGATATGATGGTGTTGGTTTAAAAATTAATCAGCGTATTGCCATCGTAATAAGCAGGCTTAGTTATGCCCAGGAATTTTAATATGGTGGGTGCTACATTGTATAAATAAGGCGCGCCATGATAATCTGTTGTTTTACGCTTAAATATCGGGGTAGTTAAGGCACTCCAGGTAATGGTTGCGCTATTTTTGGTTAGGATATTTATTTTAGGCGTTACCAGACTTCCGTTATAGATAGCTCCCGTACCTTCGTTTCCTTTAGTGTACAAAACAAGGTCAGCATTTTGCGGATGCGACGAAGTTAAAGCCGTAAAACTATAGGCACTAATGCTGGTTGCAGGCAAAGCCGATTTAAACAGCCTGATTTCTGAAATGTTACCGGTAAAGTAAGGATTATAATTACCTGTACCATCCTGCCCTATTTTAAATGTGGTGCCGCTTTCTAAATCGCCCACAGCAGAAATATTACCTTCAGCAACTTGTACACCTCCATCATAAATGGTTACTTTTTGCGTGCTGCGGTTAACTACGATGGCTACCTGGTGCCAAAGCTGATCGGTTAAATCAACCCCATCAACATCAAGCCTGTGGGTACCATCGCCAAAATTGGCCCTGATTACGCCGTTCCTGTTAGAAATAATAATTCCTTTGTTATAACCACTTGCCCAGTTTTTATTTCCGATAATTACCGGATCGCTTGTAGCAGATGTTGCCCTCGCCCTAAACTCGATCGTGAAACTACTGGTAGCACTCAGGTTAAAATTACTCAGGGCAGGTAACTGACCATAAACATTGGTTTTAAAATCGACTGTGGAGATGCTATGTGGTGTTGATTCTGTTGCTGTGGTTGGCAGGGCATTTACCAATTGAGGTGAAATGGCACTGTTATTTAAAATAATAAAAGCATTTTGTTCGGGATAGCTGGCTCCGCCGTGGCTGGCATCACCACCATGATCGGTAGCCACTACAATCAGCCAATCTTCATTGTTATAGGTTGGTCTGGCTTTTAAAGCCGTTAAAATTCTTCCTACACGTGCATCTACCGCTTTTACCGAATCCATATACATTTGAGTGGTGATTCTATAATTACTGGCGTGCCCGGCATGATCTACATCATCGAAATGGCAAAATGAAACATCCGAATTGCTGGTGGTAATTTCCTGGATAATCCGGGTTTCTGTTGCGTTATCGCTTGCGCTGTTCTGTTTTACCGTTACATCCTGCGTGGCCACGATAAAATCATTAATGGACGACCAGGTTACTATTGACGCGGTACGCAAAGCAGGCAAACTGGTTTTGATCTGCCTGAAAAAAGAAGGATAGTTTACAAAGTCTGAGCCTGAAAAACTATTATCAGATGCTTTGTGCTTGGCCACACCAACCCCGGTAAACAAAGCTGACCATCCGTTTGACGACCAGGTGGGAACCTGCGCCAGCGCGTTGGTACTGGTGTACGATTGATCCATCAATGTTTTGAGGTTAGGTGCATTTGAAGCGGTAATGGCTTTCCATACACAGCCATCTATACCGATAAATAATACTTTTTTGGGCTTTGCAAGCAGAGCATTGTTGGCTAAAGATTGTTGATCCGAAATCTTTTCTCCTGCTGAGGTAGCCGTGTCGGCTTTTTTACAGGAAAAGGTTGCCAGGATCATCAGGTAAGTGAGGGATGTTAAAAGCTTTGATGTTTTCATAGTTAAATTAAGGTTAAAATAATGTTTACATATAAATGATTTTGTTTAGCTAAACTAAACAAAATATCCATAAAAAAGAAGCCCTTAAAATAAACTATTTCATATGGTACACTGATTAATAGGAATTGCTGTAAGCCGGGATTTATCCAGGTTTATTAACAACAAAAAAGCCTGACTTCATAGATATACCAGGCACGAATCAAATAATCCTCAATCTTTCTTCTTCAAGATCCATCTGATACAATTGATGGCGGATGATTTCTTCATTAATTGCAGGATCTTTATTCAGTTCGGTAAGGTAAGCCCGCTGGCTTTCGAGCATCTCAATAAAAATGGTTTTGATCTGATCGTTCATCCAGCTTTCATCGCTGGCTTTCGATTTTTCTTCCCAATGCTTTAACAACTTTTCCATTCCCGCATGTCCGTTTAATTCCTTCTCGTATTTATTTTTAAGGAACTGATAACTGTGTTGTTTTAAGCCTTGTTTCATGTTTTGTTTAACCGTTTCTTCATTTTCCTGCTTAAATATAAAACCAAAGGCCCTTGTACGTTTTATGATAGACGGAAGCGTAAGCCCTTGTACCAAAAGCGTAAGTAATATTACCACAAAGGTGATAAACAAGATTAAATCTCTTTGCGGAAAGGCTTTTCCATTATCGAATGTTAAAGGTATAGCCAATGCTGCAGCTAATGAAACCACTCCGCGCATACCTGTCCAGCCGAGCAATAGAGGCATAAACATCAGTGTACGCCTGGAACGTGCCGCGGGTGCTACACCTGGGCGGAAGATAAGTGTGGCAAACATGGCAGCATAAGAGCTGATGATGCGGGCCGCAATCAGTACGCCGGTAACCAGTAAGCCATAGCCGATGGCGGTACTTAAGGGAATACCTTGTGAACGCAATCCATCCCTGATTTCAGGAAGCTCCAGACCAATAATTAAAAAGACGACACCGTTTAGAATAAATATAAAACTTTCCCATACACTAAATGCCCTGATGCGGCTGGTGCTGCTCAAAAATACCAATCGCCTGGCCGACATAAACAATCCCCCACTTACCACTGCCAGTACGCCAGAACTATGTACCTGCTCGGCTATCCAGTACATAAAATAAGGCTCAATGAGCATCAATGCGATATCAGAAGGTGCATCAGTAGGTAAATACTGATGCAGCCGGACAAATACCCAACCTAATAATAAACCAATGCCTGCACCGCCAGCTACCATCCACAAGAAGCTGCCAGCCGCATCCTGCCAGATAAACTGACCTGTGCCAACCGCAACCAATGCAAAACGGAAGATAATTAATGAAGAAGCATCGTTCAATAAACTTTCTCCTTCTAAAATGGCAGCAGTAGATTTTGGGATTTTTACAAATTTTGTAATGGCTGCAGTACTCACGGCATCGGGCGGAGAAACAATACCTCCCAATAAAAACCCTATAGCAATTGTAAACCCCGGAATAAGATAATTGGTAACCAACGCTACAGAAAGTGCAGTAAAAAATACAACGAGGAAAGCGAAACTACCAATAATGCGCCACCATTTTTTCATCTCCTTAAAAGAGATCGACCAGGCAGCTTCAAATAACAGCGGGGGAAGAAATATAAAAAATATGAGGTTGGGATCGATTTTCACCTTCGGCAACCCAGGTATGAAACTGATTAGTAAACCACCAACAACCAGTAAAATAGGATAAGCAATTTTGAGTTTGGTAGCCCACATATTCAGTAGCACAATGATGGCTACCATGGCAAGTAAAAAAGGTAAAATGGTATGCATTACAGGTAATGGTTAAGGTAACGTAAAACTGCACTGAGTTTCAATACGTCAATTTATAAAAAATACCATACAAACTGGCCCATTCCGCAGCAATTTGAAATCTGCGCTGATTATAGCCGTTCATTGGCGCACACATACTGTTCGATAATGAACACTTAAATCGATCAAAAAATAGCTAAATACCTGATTATTAAATAAATATTTATAATTAATTGTTTTGGCACTTCCTTCGTTAACATGCAATTGAACGATATGATCACCGAAAGAAACAATGGCTTCATATTATTTAACGAATTATTAATTAACATTCAAATTAACACACGCTATGAAAGCTTACTTAAAATCCCAAATTGCCACGGTATCAGTATTAGTTTTATTATTGACCTATATTTTTCCTTCAACCGCCAGCGCTGCAGAAGATAAACCTGTAAAAACTGATAAGGTTGCGCCATTCAGGAAAATTTTAATAAAAGGAAATATTGATGTGATCCTAATCCAAAAGCCTGATGCTGGGGTTTCTTATGCTGATGATAATGAAGGAACCGCCAGGGTAACACAACAGGGAGAAATATTAGCCATTACAGGAACCAGTGCCATCCGGGGCAAAATTATTGTTTATGTAAATGATCTCTACAGAATAGAAGCCGACGAAAATGCTATAGTAAAAACACAAGGAATTTTATCTACGAAATTTCTCCAGATTATTTTAAAGGGAAACGCAAGTGCTGATATTAACGCAAACAGCCAGGAACTTTATACAGCCATTTATGATAAATCGGAACTGTACTTAAAGGGAAATACTGATACACATTTCCTCTTTATGGATAAGAACCCAAAACTGACTTTTGATCAGTTCGCAGCCTTGCGCACACAAGCAACTGAGTGATAGAATTTTGAAAGAATTTATCAGAACAAAAAAGCCTTAACTTTATAAGTTAAGGCTTTTGTTGCGGAATGGACGGGACTCGAACGTTTGCAGTAGTCATTTCTAAAAGCAACTATGCTTACAATTATACCATTGGAGAAATTAAATAATCTAAATATTTAGAATTCAACATAATTCGTTCTAAGTTTAATTGTCATTACTCCCTTAACTAATATCTTAAATAGATATTATTAATTCGCCTCGATGTAGAAGTTGTATTGATTATTACCGTTTACGGGAGTCATTTTTTTTATAGAAGATCTTTTAAGAATATTGTTGAGCATATTTGCTTTAACTATTTTCTTGCCATTTATAGATATGGCATCCGTTTCCGAATAGAGTTTTATCCATCCTGTATCGCTCACAATAAATGCCATACCAGCAATATTAAAAAAAACATTCTCGTTATTTTCTTTAGCAGCTTTCAAAGCATTTTCAAAGGACTTTTTATTTTTTACTTCGGAAAATCCTTCTAACACATTTTTGTATCCGTTATTCAATTTACCAGAATAAAACTCAGAAAACCCGGCCACATCGCTTACAGAACTTTTAAGCCCAAAATATAAGACTAATCTTGTATCACCCTTCAGGTCTCCCCAGTTTTCTCTCTGTCTGAAAGAAACAAACCCATCTTTTTTTAATTCTATTTGAAATTTTATGCTTCCCTTATCGATATTTTTAATTTTAACCTCATAGTAACCAGCTTTATCTGTTGCTCCCAATCGATTGCCATTTTCGTCGGAAATTATAACAGAATCTATGGGCTGAAGTGTTCTGGAGTCAACTACGATGCCCGAAAGGTGTATAATTCTTTGTTCCATGAGAGGATTTTTAGCAAATGTTATTGTCGATATGATAATGGTGAATAAAATCACACTGATACTTTTATAAACCATGATATTTTGACTTTCGATTGTTAATATAAATGATAGTATTCTCTTTGTTTAAGATTGAGAAAATCTCAGATTTATTGTCAAATTGTATAAAAGGGGCAAGTTTTAATATATCGATAGCGGCGGCTCCTTGAGTAATCGATTGGTTTGGCGTAAAGATAAATCGATCGGCTCTTCTGGAAATTATCTGATTCGTCCCTTGAATCTGAACTTCATTAAGCATTTTTTCCCTTGAGGCAATAGTTAAGATAATATTTGTTTGTTTACTCATCTTTACTGTATCAGATCTCTGAGCAAGATAAGTTGCATAAATATAGATTGAAGATGAGTCTTCTGTAATATTAAAACTACCATCGGCTGTTGACAGAGTTGATGAAACAATATTTTTTTTCCCATTTAAAATTATAATCGTGGCGTATTCAATCGGCTCACCCTTAATTGTGATCACCTTTCCTGATAAAACATTCTATGCAAATACAGAAATAATACACACATAAAATATTAGGAATACAGTAGCTATACAAATTTTCATCACAGATTATTAATTTTTAATGGACGTAAATATATTATCTATATTGAAATAAAAATATTTTTCTGAAATTTATTTTAAACAATAATTTAGGTTGATTATTATTTAGGTATGAGACCAATTCAGACACTGATTAACAGCCAGACATCCGTTACCTAAACATATACGGACGATTTTGCCGAGATTTTTGATGTATTTGATCGCTGAGTTATTCCCACAGTTGCAGACGCTACTAAGATAATATTCAAAATCAACGAAGAAAGCAAAGTTGATCTTTGTAACTGGAATTTCTGAAAAATTATAATTTAACTACATAAAGCCCTTAACGTGCATCAGACAGGTCTCGTAACACTCAAGGGTACTCTTTTCAAATTCTTTGCCGATGAGGCTTTTCATCTTTACGTTGTGATCTTCAAATATGGCAACGAGAGTTCTTGACGGAAGAGCCTTCCCAATAAAACGGTTTTTAACCGTTTCTGCCGTAACGGTTTCGTTTCCTACCGTCATTAATTGGTGAAGCTCCTGAGCCTTTGACTGCAACTTATCTAGATAAACATTTAAAACCCTGGTTTCTTCTTTGGTACCAGCAGCACGCCCGGCATGTGCGTTTCAGCGATTGGGATCACAAGATTTTCCCGTTGAGGTTTCTGCCCGTCGTCCGTCAACTGTAAACCGCCAGTAAATGGTTATTGGACCGTTTTTGTAAGTAGAGCGCTTTTTTAAATAAAAAAGCAGATTCATGTTTGTTCTCATGACAAATGAATAAAGTGAAACAAAATTGTTAATTCTGTCACTTACAGTCAAGATGTTTAATGATTGAACCAGCTTATAAACAACTGTTTAAGCTATAATTGGTGAGCATTCATACCGTTTATTGTGCTCACCAAATTGCTCACCTTTTTCTTACGAAAAAATGAATAATTTGGTATTTCCAGAAAACGAAAAAGCCTGCAAACATTTAATTTACAGGCTTTTAGTTGAATTTAAAACTATTTTCGCGGAATGGACGGGACTCGAACCCGCGACCTCCTGCGTGACAGGCAGGCATTCTAACCAGCTGAACTACCACTCCTTTTGTTCTCCTTTAAAGTTTGAACCTCTTTCCCCTTTCGGGATTGCAAATATAAAGACAATATTCCGTTTATTACCATAATAAGCAACATTTAATGCTATAATTATGTAACTCACTGATGCTCATTCTAAATAATTTTAAGAGAGCGGTTTTAAAACAAAAAAGCCTCAACTTTTGCAAGTTAAGGCTTTTGTTGCGGAATGGACGGGGCTAACCCACCCACACATAAGCACTTATAAATCAATAAATTAAAGAATAAATATAAAATCTGCTCACCAAATGCTCACCATTTTTTTGATACTATTTGGCTGTAAATGATTATTTAAAGATAACAGTTAATTAATATTTTTGCAATAAAAATCCAACTTGGATTTCAAATTTTTAGCAATAAATTTCTTTTTTAAATATTGTTCAGTTGGACAATCAGTCGCCTTTTCTTTATACGTTTTAGCTATTAATTCAAATGTTGCAACATTTTTTCATTATACAGCACTAATTATTTAAATCTCGCCCTTTAAATGCTACAATATCTACCGATATTAAATTAGCTCGTTTATTAATTCACAACAGTTTTCTACCAAATGCTTTCTGATTTTTTCTAGCTTCATTTTTGTGTATTTGGTACTTATGTAATTACTATTAAACACTTTATCAAGCCAGGTATTTAAATCATTAACACGCTCTGAGGTATTAAAAAATCTTTTGCCTACGCCAAATCCAATTGCAAAATGTAATAATAATTCTTCTGGTGTATGATCTATTCCAATTTTTTCCAATTCGGCACTGAGTAACTCCATTACCATGTGTTGCATTTCTTTTTGGTGTTGACCTAGTGTATTATTTTGATGTACACGGTAATTGACCAAAGCTGTAGGCAAATTTTTTATTTTAGTTTTTTCCGCAAGTCTGAACCATAGTTCGTAGTCCTCACATCTGTTATACTCTTCATTATAAGGATTTGACTGTGCAAGTTCTTTTCTCATCATCACTGTAGGGTGAGAAATTGGATTATAAAACAACATTGTTAAATGTATTTCGTCGTGTTCTATTGGCATCTCTATTCTTCTGAAGGGAAAACCATTTGGGTCGGTTATATTATGCCAACTTCCTACCAAACCATAGTCTTCATTTGCTTCAAGAAAATCTATCTGTACTTTTAATCTTTCGCAATTCATGACATCATCTGCATCCATTCTTGCAATATATTTACCTTTTGCGATTGCAATGCCTTTATTTAGTGAATAGGCAATGCCTAAGTTGCAATCGTTTTTAAGGTAGACTATCCGAAGATCAGTTTGGTTCTTAACCAATTGTTCTGTAGAATCTACAGAACCGTCATTGATCAAAATAATTTCGAAATCGGCAAACGATTGTTGAACAACACTATCCAGGCATTCTTTTAAATATTTTTCAGCATTGTAACAGGGAATCACAATACTAATCAAGGGTCCGGAAGATTTATTTCCCTCTTCCTTCGTTCGATTTCTCAAGCATTTACCATTAAGCTTTTTATCCTCCCTAAGGACTTCCTTGTAAATCGCAAGGGTTTCGCTGGCCATCCTTTCTGCCGTAAAATAAGTACTAGCATATTGTTTTGCATTTTTAGCCAATAGCTTTGCTTTTTTAGGATTATCCAACAATAAAGAAATTTTTTCAAGTAAATCCTTTTGGCTTACTGAGGCTTTGTCTTTTTCAAAGTCTACTTTTATCCTTAAACCGCAATCCTCATTTACCATTTCCTTTAATCCATCAACATTGCTAACAATTAATGGTAAGCTGTTATGCATCATTTCTATACAGGTATAGCTACACTGCTCTATATAGCTGGGTACAATACCAATATCGGCCATTTGGTAAAAATCAAATAATGTCTTCGTATCCAAGCTGCCCAATAACACGATGTGGTTCGAATAATCTTTTACCAATTTAATAATGCCCTCGTAATCGCCTTGTCCGGCTATAAGCAGACGCAAGTTTTGATACTTTTCAACCAGTTTATTAAAAGCTTTAGCCACATCAAAAATGCCTTTGCGTACGTGCACATTACCAGCATAGACAATCAATTGCTCCTCTTTTTTGAAACCGTACTTTTGCCTTAATTTATTTTTGTTAGATATTGACTTTGAAAAAGCAGCAGGAGTATCCAGACCATTGGATATTATGCTTATTTTTTCTCTCTCGACCTCAAAAAAGAGGGCGAGAGATTCTTTGGCGCAATTTGTTACCGTTATAATATGGTCGATATACTTGTAAGAAGCCATCTCGTAGATCAATCGTTTTTCTGTTATCTTTATTCGCTTTTTTGCTTCAAAAGATTTGTGTAGACTATAAAATAAACCGTAATTTGAGGAATTGTATTCTTTCCATGAAATACAATGCTGTAAAAGAATAATCTTACACGAAAGATACTTTTTTATGATATATGCGAGGTTGCAGAGGTTAATCCAATTGAAATGAAAAACTATTTTTTCGCAGTTCTTGATATCATTGACCAAAAACAATATTGATTTTAAATCTGTTTCATCAGAAAATAACTTTGAAAAGCTGGTTACTGGCAAATAGTAAGTTTTTAACAAATGTTTTTCAATTTTCGCCTCAATGCATTTATCACTGAAAACAACATTATGTAACTGTATATCTTTATTCTCTTTAAAATAGGGAATGATATTCTCCCTATAGGTGGCCACTCCGCTTACGGAATTTCTCAGATCAATATCAACATAAAAAAGATTTATCATATCTTCTTAGTTAAGGCCCGCATTTTGCATAGTGTCTGCTTTAAACTTATCTAGGATTTCTTTCGTGAAATTTTTTCTAATGTACGGTGATGCGAAAATTTTTTCCAGCCATTTTTTTAGATCCCCTGCTTTTTTACATTCTTGTGCCAGCTTTTTGCTTGAACCAAAACAGATTGATGCATGCAACATCAATTCTTCGGGAGTATGCTTTATGCCCTTTTTATTAAGTTCCCTGGAAAGCAGTTTTATAACCGAAATTTTCAGGTCCTTTTGGTTCAGGTTACATGTACCTTTCGCATGAGAGCGTACATGCAAAAAGAAAAAAGGCAAATTGGTCACTTTTTTTACTTCTGCAAATCGTGTCCAAAGTTCGTGATCTTCACAATGCTTAAAATCCTTATCATACAATAACTTTTTAGCTAACTTTGTACGCATCATTACCGCCGGATGGGCAAAATGGTTTGTGAAAACCAATCCTAATTTCAAAAAATCAGGATTGGTATAATTTCTCACCTCAAACATCACTTTTTCACTTTCGTCCATTACCCTGTACCATGAGCCGACCATGCCGAACTCCGGGTTTCTCTCTAGAAAGTCAACCTGCGTTTGTAATCTGTTACCTGTTATCAGATCATCAGCATCCATCCGAGCAATATATTTACCTTTCGCAAGTTGTACCCCTTTGTTAAGTGTTGCAATTACTCCTAAATTCTTTGCATTTTTTAGATAAGTAATCCTTTTGTCTGAAATAGCTTTAACAATTTTTTCCGTATCATCGGTGCTTCCGTCGTCTATAATCAAAAGTTCATAATCTATATAAGATTGAGATAGAACGCTTTTGATACACTTATAAATATATTTTCCACAGTTATAAGTCGGAACGAGAATTGTTATCAAAATAAAGAGAATGAAAATTGTATAACATTATTTGTTAACAAAAGGTTGCAAGTGGTTTGTCTTAGTCATGAGTTGAATATATTGGTAGGCTTATGAATTAAAAACAATAATATTAACGAAATGACTAATACTATGAATTGTAAAATGTATGCTGTTCCATAAGCCGGTGTTATTGCAATATTTTTAATTATGTACTGTAGGGGTAATGAGAGATAGATGATTAATAAAAGTATAAACCATTTAATCCATATTTTACCCTTTCTGGTAAATATCGACAGCATGATAAAGACAATTACAAAAGTCCCAATATTTACTATGTTTTTAGTGTTTAAATTTTGAATATTGCTTAGGAAACTAACTAACCAAATAGCTAGTGATACAAGTATTAGATTAGCAGAAACTTTATAATAATTATGTCTTTCATTTATCATTTTGAGTACTATTTGATACTTGCAAACTTTCTTTCGACCATTATAAAATAATTATAAAGAGCACCTTTTTCAACTATCATAGGTTTTGGTGACAATAAACTCGTAAGATAATACTTGCTATTATCTTGAAATTCTAACTTGAAAAAATATAGATGTTCGCAAAGTTTTAACATAAGAGACAAATAAACTGTTGGTACCGCAGGTTTGTGATACTGTACGTTTTTCAAATCACTAAATTTCTTTTGAATGCTGCCATCTTTTGTTGCTATAATGAATGTGCTGTTTTCATAATCTATTTGAAAACTTTCGTAATTACTAACTTTTTCATATTGATTTAATAAATATATTTGTGGAATATTTAATATCAAAAATATAATAAAGACTCCTAGCATTAATATCAATGTTTTATTTTCATCTAATGTTGGCGCAAAAAGTATTATTATAACTGCCAGTAGAAATGATAAAATGATCCATTTACAGTTTTTTAAAGTCGCAATCAGTGTTCGCTTATAAGTCATTAAGGAGTATTTTTAGCAGCTTCCCATTCATCTCTAACTTCTTGTGGTACAGGCGAAAAGAATGAGTCTGGGTCAGTTGGATGCATTTTATCATGCAGCCATTTAGAAGTAAAGCTCTCGGCTTGTTGACCGGCTTTTCCTATAATCTCTGCAAATTCAACGAAACTAACAATTCCTAGCGCTGCCCAAGCACTGGCTACACCAACGCCAATAACCGATATTTTATATGCAAATTCTGCTGTTGTCATATTGTCAGCATCAGCTACAACTTGGTAAACTTCTAATGCAGCAGTTAAATATCCTCCAACTTTTATCACAGGAGATTCTATTAGCTTTTCGAAATATTCTTGAGCTAATGTTGTTAACTGATCCGGAACGGTTACACCAGCAAAGTTAAGAAAAATGGGATTAAAACCACTTGCATTGTAGCCTGCCGAATTATATCCAGCTGAGTTATACCCAGCTGAGTTATAGCCATCAGAGGTGTATCCAGAAGAATTATAGCCATCAGAGGTGTATCCAGAAGAGTTGTATCCAGAAGAGTTATAACCAGAGGAGTTGTAACCAGAGGAGTTGTAACCGGAGGAATTAAGTAAATGGGCGTAATAACTATCCCAGTCAAAATTTGCAAATGGATTATATGACTGATCATCCCCTCCTACAACCCCACTTGGCGTAGGCGCGTTAGGATTGTGTATACCATACCAAGGTCTGTCGCTATCCAATGATGGTTCATGGTAGATTGTTGAAGTATCAATCATATCCTGATTGGGCTTTGGAGGACCATCTGGTGTTACCTCAACACCAAGCGGTTTAAAAGCTGTCCATGTATCATCGCCCTGCTGCCTATAATAGGTATTTCCCTGTGGATCAATACCATACTCCCAGCCCTTACCATCCCCTCCACCCTTAAATCCTGCTTGTTCTTCTTTTCTGATCAGTTCCATCTCTTTCTCCAACATTTCGAACGCTAATTTAGCTTTAGTTTTCATAACTTTTTAAATTTAGATTTTAGTCTAAGGTATCCCCAAAATATCCATCTTGTATATGAAAAGATAGCACAAACGTTTGCGTTTGTTTTAATACTATCTAAAACGCTATAGTATCTTTGAATCGAGCATTTATATCTTATTATTTAACTAATTAATTAGTTAATCCGTGCCGTAAACCCTCTCATTGTATACACAATACAGACAAACGTTTGCGTTAAAATAGTAATTTATTAACAACCAATTACCCTTCTGCACTACTATATTAGCACACAATAATATCTACTTATATGCTCAATAAATTTCCGCTCGACAGGCAAATGGATATGATGGACTGTGGTCCGGCCTGCCTTAAGATGATTGCCAAACATTATGGTAAATTCTACAGTTTGCAATATATGCGTGATAAATGCGGCATTACCAAAGAAGGCGTTTCGTTTGCAGATCTTAGCCATGCATCAGAGGGTATCGGATTGCGGTCTCTGGCCTTAAGATGTACTATAGCAGATTTAATTGATAAAATTCCCTTACCGGCCATTGTACATTGGGATAATAGCCATTTTGTAGTGGCGTATAAGGTCAAAGCTAAAAGTGCGGAGAATAAAGTGGAAAATCATAGCCCTCATGGTATAATCTACATTGCAGACCCAGCAAAAGGTTATGTTACCTATAGTGCAGAAGAATTCGCAGCTAAAACCATTAAAAAGGATGGTGGCAACCAGGATAAACTGGTGTTGATGGCCATTGAGCCTCAGGCCGATTTTTACGAACGTCAGGCCAACGAAAAGATAGAACGCTTAAAGACCTTCGAGAATTTTTTGGGGTATTTTAAGCCTTATAAAAAAAGTTTTGTCAACCTGTTTTTTGTAATGCTGTTGGTAACTATATTGCAGGGACTGATGCCTTTTATTAGCAAGGCAATTATCGATGTTGGTATCCAGACACATGATCTGGATTTTATCAATATCATTCTCATCGCCAATGTAGCCATCATTATCAGTGTACTGCTCAGCAATATGGTTAGGGACTGGATCTTGCTGCACATCACTTCCAGGATCAACATTGCATTGATTTCTGATTATCTGATCAAGCTGATGCGCCTGCCGATCACTTTTTTCGAGAACAAAAAATCCGGAGATATTCTGCAAAGGGCGCAGGATCATGAGCGCATCAGGTCTTTTTTATTAAACAACTCTATAGGGATGATTTTTTCGGTGCTTACTTTTGTAGTATTCGGTGTGATCCTGTTTATTTACAATCCGATTATTTGTTATATTTTTTTGGCAGGAAGTACGCTATATGTTAGCTGGGTCATGGCCTTTTTAAAACTACGAAAAAAACTGGACTGGGAGTACTTCGATCTGGTGAGCAAAAACCAAAGCTACTGGGTAGAAACCATAGCCAGTATCCAAGATATAAAAATAAACAACTACGAAAAACAGAAACGCTGGAAATGGGAAGGCATACAGGCCAGGCTGTATAAAGTTAACCTAAGGGTGATGAGTGTAACCAATAGCCAAAACCTTGGTGCACAATTTATCGACCAGTTAAAAAACCTCTTTATCACTTTTTATTGCGCAAAAGCAGTTATTGCAGGTGATATTACCTTTGGTGTAATGATTTCGACACAGTTTATTATCGGAATGCTGAATGCGCCCGTGAGCCAGTTTATACAGTTTATTATTGGCTTTCAGTTTGCCCAGCTTAGTTTTCTGAGGCTTAACGAAATACACCAACTGCCTGATGAGCATGACAATGTCGGGCAGAACAATATGGAACTGCCTGAACAAAAAAGTTTAATTGTCAACAATGTAGTCTTTCAATATAGCCCTGCAGGTAAGCCCATTCTACAGGGCATCCGTTTAATAATTCCAGAGGGAAAGGTAACGGCGATAGTTGGCGATAGTGGTAGTGGTAAATCAACCTTATTGAAATTGTTGCTGCGCTTGTACAAACCTACCTATGGCGACATCAGGATTGGCGATATGAATATCAACAACATCAGTTTGCGGCAATGGCGAGATAAATGCGGGGCGGTAATGCAGGATGGCAAAATATTTAACGATACTATTTTAAACAATATTATTCTGGATGATGAAAAGGTAGACTATGAAAGATTGAAGAAAGCCATTCAGACGGCCAATATTTCTCAGGAAATAGAAGCTTTGCCAATGGGATATGAAACCATAATGGGCGAACAGGGCCGTGGATTGAGTGGGGGACAAAAACAACGTGTTCTAATTGCACGCGCATTGTATAAAAATCCAGACTACCTGTTTTTTGACGAGGCAACCAATTCGCTCGATACCATTAATGAGCAAAAGATAACGGCTGCGCTGGACGATGTTTTTAAAGGCAAAACAGTGATTGTTGTAGCCCATCGTCTGAGCACGATCCGTAAAGCCGATCAGATTGTAGTGATGCAAGGTGGCATGGTGGTGGAAATAGGCAATCATGATCTGCTGATGGAAAAAAAAGGCAGATATCATCAATTAGTACAATCGCAGATGGATCTAACAAACACGGTTTTACCAGCAACAGTTTTAGAAAACTAACTTAAAATATTCTTCATCGGCTAACACGATTTCTTTTGGAAATATGAAATCAATTCTGGTTAAGACAAGTTATCCATAACCAAAATAATTAAATATGCAAACGCCCCCAACTAAAAATACAAAACTCGAAATTGCACTTCAATCACAGCGCTCTGAAGAGGTCACAGCCATCATCGAAAGGATGCCAACACGCTTTGGCTTAGCCGTTAGCCTGGTGGTGTTATTCCTTTTTATCTTAATGGCCATTTTTGGCTGGATTGGCCGTTATCCGGATATTTCATCTGGGCAAATTGTGGTGAATGCCAGCAATGCACCGATTAAACTGGTGGCCAATGGCAATGGAAAACTGAAACTTAATGGTGCACTTTCTTTAGATGAGGTAAAAGAGGGGCAGATAATTGCTTATCTTGAAAATTCGACCACCCCTTTTGCTGTTGATTCGATCAGTAGGCTACTTAAAAAGTATAACCCATCATCGGATGATATTAATCTTTTGCGTAACCACTTTCCTAAAAATGTTTCTTTTGGCGAACTGAATATTAAATATTATGGATTCATTAATGCTATCCAACAGTTTTTGAATTATAGGGAGGATAAATTCTATGACAGCCAAAAGGTGAGTTTCAATAACATTTTAGCTGAGCAGCGCAAGGCCATCATCAATACTCAAAACCAGTTGGTTATGGCTAAAAGTTCATTGGGTTATGTTTATAAATTCTATAAAAGAGACTCTTCTTTATTCAAGAAAAAGGTAATCAGCGAATCAGAGCTTGATCAAACTGAAATGAGCTATCTTTCTGCTAAGGATAAAGTTCAGTCATCAACAAATGCTGTTATTATGACACGTCAAGCCATACAGGAAACCCAGAATAAAATACAACAATTGCATATAGCAGATCCCGAAAAAGAAAAAGAACTGCATCTTAACCTCATTTCTTCTTACAATGATCTTATTGACAATATTAAAATATGGGAGCAAAAATATGTTTTTAAGGCCCCATTTAGCGGCAAGCTACAGTACCTTAAATTTTATAACGAAAACCAGTTTGTACAGGCAGGAGATCCGATCTTTACCATTGTGCCCATTAATGATAAGCCATATGGGCAGGTATTGCTTCCCGCCAATGGTGCCGGAAAGGTAAAAATCGGGCAAGAGGTTATTGTTAAATTAGATAATTTTCCATATATGGAGTATGGTTCTGTGGAGGGGCGGGTGAAAACAATCTCTTTAACCACCAATACCGAAAAAACACAAAACGGAAGTATCGAGACATATTTGGTTACAATTGATTTTCCAAAGGGACTACAAACCAATTACGGTGGTAAGCTCGATTTTAAATATGAAAGCAAGGGCATTGCAGAAATTATTACGCATGATAGAAGATTGATAGAAAGATTGTTCGACAATTTAAAATATGCTACTAAGAAATAGAACTTTAACTCTGGATGATAATGGGAATCATTGGCCGCAAAAGCTTTGTTTAAATTTATATTGTCCTTTAGATACCTTTAAATCAAGAAATTCTAAGGGCTTATATTTGAGGCGTATTTAAGCATTATTGAATAATTCACAGACATATCATCTAGACACTAATGAGTCAGATCTTACTATCAATAAATATGACCAAGATATCCAAAGGTCTTTTGAAACCATAAAAAATATTATCCACTACTAAAGACTTTTTCTTAAAATCGATCCACGATGAAAATACCCAAAAACTTTCAAATGCCAGCTTATAAACAACTGTTTAAGCTATAATTGGTGAGCATTGATACCGTTTAATGTGCTCACCGAATTGCTCACCTTTTCCTTGCGAAAAAATGAATAATTTGGTGCCACCAGAAAACGAAAAAGCCTGTAAACATTTAATTTACAGGCTTTTAGTTAAATTTAAAACTATTTTCGCGGAATGGACGGGACTCGAACCCGCGACCTCCTGCGTGACAGGCAGGCATTCTAACCAGCTGAACTACCACTCCTTTTGTTCTCCTTTAAAGTCAGAACCTCTTGTCTCTTTCGAGGTTGCAAATATAGAGACTATATCTTAATTCGCAAACTTTTTTTTAAAAAATATTTAACCCCTTAACCTACAGCGCCTTCCTGCATCTTTTCTGCATTTTCAGCAAACTGAAGTGCATCAATAATCTCCTGAATATCGCCATCCATAATGCTTGGCAGGTTATACATCGTTAATCCGATGCGGTGTTCGGTAACACGCCCCTGAGGGTAGTTATAGGTTCTGATTTTTGCTGAACGGTCGCCGGTTGATACCATTGTTTTACGTTTAGCAGCAATATCACCATTCTTTTTCTGCAATTCGATATCGTAAAGTTTACTACGCAACATCTCCATTGCAATTACGCGGTTACCCAGTTGCGAACGTTCCTGCTGGCAAACCACCACAATACCCGAAGGTTTGTGCGTTAACTGCACCTTGGTTTCTACCTTGTTTACGTTCTGTCCACCGGCACCACCAGAGCGTGAAGTCTGTAGTTCAATATCAGCCGGGTTAATATACAAATCAATCTCTTCTGCTTCAGGCAAAACCGCTACAGACGCTGCCGAGGTATGCACACGTCCCTGAGTTTCGGTATCAGGTACACGTTGCACACGGTGCACACCACTTTCGTATTTTAACTGACCATAAACATCATCACCACTCACTTTTAAGATCACCTCTTTATAACCACCGGCCGTACCCTCGGTTACATCTACAGTTTCCACTTTCCAGCCCTTGGTTTCGAAATAACGGGTGTACATGCGGTATAAATCGCCGGCAAATAAAGCAGCTTCATCACCACCAGTACCACCACGGATCTCAAATACGGCATTTTTAGCATCTTCAGGATCTTTAGGAATCAGCATCAAACGAATATTGCTTTCCATTTCTTCCTGTTGTTTCAACAGCAGATCAAGCTCCTCTTTTGCCATTTCGCGCATTTCAGGATCTTTTTCAGTCGCTAAAATTTCTTTATTGGCATCAATATTACTCATCACATTTTTGTAGATTTTGTACTCATCTACAATTTTGCCCAAGTCTTTATATTCTTTATTTAAAGCCGCAAAACGTTTCATATCCTGGATTACATCCGGATTGCTCAACGATTCTTCCACATCTTCCCAACGCAGCTTTATAGCTTCTAATTTATCTAACATATTTATTCTTGTTGAAATTTCCTGACGATTGGCGTAGGCCCAAAAATTCAGGAAATGCAAAAATAAGGAAAAAAGCTGAATTTGTTTGTTTGGGGAGAATGGTTAATTGGTTAACTGTTTGATTCGTTTAACTGTAAGGTGTAAAAACGATGGTTATTGTATTATTAAAAGGTTTTGGAAATGAATTGGTTCTGTTTCTATTGGCGGCCTGTAGTCCCGCTATCACTTCAAGTCCTCTCCCGATGAAAAATCGGGATCCGGGCTTTTCGTTCTATCGGGTTTAGATACAAACGGCGGTGCATTTTAGGCACCCCTCGCAACCCTAAATAGCAGCAGAAACCGGGGTATTTAAATGGGATTGGAGTTACAGCTCCCGATTTTTTTCGAATCGGGACTACAACGTAAAGCCTGAATAACATTAAACTGCGTTACAGATTCTGCTTTCCAAACAAGAAAGTTCTTTATCTACGGTCTGAAAGTCAATGTCTTATAAAAGGTTTGGAAATGAACGGGTTTTGTTTCTATGGGAGCCTGTAGTCCCGTTATCACTTCAAGTCCTCTCCCGATGAAAAATCGGGATCCGGGCTTTTCGTTCTATCGGGTTCAGATATAAAGGGCGGTGCATTTTAGGCACCTCGCAACCCTAAATAATAGCAGAAACCGGGGTATTTAAACGGGATTGAAGTGGCAGCTCCCGATTTTCCTTCAAAATCGGGACTATAACGAAAAGCCCGGCGAACATTAAACTGATGCTACAGGTGCTGCTTTCCAAAAACAAATAGGGACTATAAATTAGGCTTATAATACTCCAATTTCAACTCCTGCCCATCAAACACTGCGTAAGAATTATAATTGAGCCACTCGCCGATATTTACATACCTGCTCTCGTTGCCCAAATCAATATCGAGCGGCAGGTGCCTGTGCCCGAAAATAAAATAATCAAAATGCGTTTTTTGTAATTGCGCTTTGGCATAAATGGCCAGCCATTCTTTATCCTCGCCTAAAAACACTTCTTTTTCGGTTTGTGCTGCCCTGCTGCCCCTGCTCCAGCCATTGGCTATACCAATACCCAAATTAGGATGCAGCCGGGCAAATAACCACTGGCAAACTTTACTTCTAAAAATCTTTCTTAAAAATTTATACTTATTGTCTCCGGGTCCTAAGCCATCGCCATGGTGCAGGTAAAATTTTTTTCCTCCTCGTTCAATAATCAGTTCATCACTGATAATTTCCATCCCGATTTCAAGGGTAAAGTAATCGCGCACCCACATATCATGGTTGCCCTTAAAAAAGTAGATTTTTATTCCCGCATCGGCCATGGCAGCCAATTTTCCTTGTAAACGGATAAAACCTTTCGGAACCACGGTAGCGTATTCGAACCAGAAATCGAAAATATCGCCCATTAAAAAGAGTTCGCTACAGTTTGGCGTTATAAAATCCAGCCAGCTTACAATCCGCGCTTCACGGGCACGGCTTTCGGCATAATTTGGTGTGCCTAAATGAAAATCGGAAGCGAAATAAATGTTCTTAGCCATGTGCAGTCTCAAAGGTAAAAGAAAAAAGTGGAAAGCTTAGAGAGTAAAGCCGAAAGTCCAAAGCCTAAAGCAATACAATCTGGGAAATCAACCCAAAGGAAAAAAGACATATATTAGTAAATAAATCTGTTTCACTATGAAAAAACAAATTGTATTAAGCTTATTTGCATTAAGCCTTTTCGCCTGTAACCAGGGCAAAAAACCTGCAGAAAAAATAACATTGATGAAATATCCTGAAACTAAAAAAGACGACACTAAAGATAATTACTTTGGTACCACCATCGCCGATCCATACCGCTGGCTGGAAAACGATACCTCTGCCGAAACAAAAGCCTGGGTGAATGCCGAAAATAAAGTAACGCAAAATTACCTGGAGCAGATTCCATACCGCGCCGACATTAAAAAACGTTTAACCGAAATCTGGAATTACCCAAAAGAAAGTGCTCCATTTAAGGTTGGCGAATATTATTTTTTTACTAAAAATGATGGACTGCAAAACCAAAGCATCTGGTTTATTAAAAAAGGATTAGACGGCAAAGAAGAAGTTTTTCTCGATCCGAATACGCTTACAGCTGATGGAACGGCGGCCATTTCAATCCTGGGTTTTTCGCACGATAAGAAATACATTGCTTATTCTGTAGCACAGGCCGGATCAGACTGGAGCAATATTTATGTAATGGAAATTGCCACCAAAATGAAAATGGGTGATGAACTGAAATGGACCAAATTTTCTGGAGCAGCCTGGAAAGGTGATGGTTTTTATTACAGTAAGTTTGATGAGCCTGCAAAAGGAACCGATCTTTCGGCTGCCAATAAGTACCAAAAAGTTTATTATCACAAGTTAGGCGATCTGCAGAAAAATGATCAGCTGATTTTTGAAGATAAAACAAATCCTAACTTATATTTTGGTGCCAGCGTTACCGAAGATGAACGCTTTTTGGTGGTATATGCCAGTGCAGGTACATCGGGAAATGCATTATATTATCAGGATTTAAAAGCACCGGAAAGCAAAATAGCACCGCTCATTAAAGGTTACGAACACAACCACAGCGTTGTAGATAATGTTGGCGATAAATTGCTTGTGAATACCGATTTAGGTGCAGAAAACAAACAGGTTGTTTTGGTTGATCCGAAAAATGCAGACCCGAAAAGCTGGCAGAAAATTATTCCGGAATCAAAATTAGCTTTGGAAAGTATCGGAACCGGCGGCGGATTTTTATGGGCAACCTATTTAAAAGATGCCAGCACTAATATTATTCAATTTGATTTAACAGGCAAGAAAATTGGCGACGTAAAACTTCCTGCCATAGGTACGGTTGGTGGCTTTGGTGGTTATAAGGAGGACAAAGAATTCTTCTACACTTTTACCAATTTCACCACGCCCAACAGCATTTACCGTTATGATGTGGCTAAGGCAGAATCAGTTTTATACAAAAAACCGGAACTGAAGTTCAATACCGACGATTATGAAACCAAACAGGTATTTTATCCTTCTAAAGACGGCACTAAGGTACCAATGTTCATCGTACATAAAAAAGGCATCAAATTAGATGGTAATAACCCCGTTTATCTTTATGCTTATGGTGGTTTTCAGATCAGTTTAACGCCTGCATTCAGTTTATCGCGCATGTTGTTTTTAGAGCGTGGCGGCATTTACGTTCAGCCGAGTTTGCGCGGAGGAAGTGAGTATGGCGAAGCCTGGCATAAAGGTGGTATGTTGGCTAAAAAGCAAAATGTATTCGACGATTTTATTGCCGCAGCCGAATACCTGGTGAAAGAAAAATACACTAATCCATCTAAAATTGCCATTTCGGGTGGTTCAAATGGCGGACTTCTGGTTGGTGCCTGCATGACTCAAAGACCTGATCTTTTTAAAGTGGCTTTACCTGCCGTTGGTGTGCTCGACATGTTGCGTTACCATAAATTTACCGTTGGCTGGGGCTGGGCAGTGGAGTACGGAACGAGCGACAAAAAAGAAGATTTCGATTATCTCATTAAATATTCACCGCTTCATAACATAAAAAGTGGCGTGAACTACCCTGCTACATTAATCACCACAGCCGATCATGACGATCGTGTTGTACCTGCACACTCGTTTAAATTTGCGGCAACGCTACAGGAAAAATATAAGGGCGAAAACCCGGTTTTAATCAGGATTGAAACCAAAGCCGGCCACGGAGCGGGTAAACCTACCACCAAGTTAATTGAAGAGGCGGCGGATGTGTGGAGTTTTGTATTTCAGAATTTGGGGATGAGGTGGTAATCTAATTCTGCCACAGAAGTAAAAACCATGGAAATTCCCCCATGCAGTCTTTTGCTTCTGTGGTAATATATTATCGAGATAGAATTTTTGGGAAGCCGGTGATGAACTCTGTTCCCAAACAGCCTCTCATAATGACAATTTCTATTCTATCTTCTGCCTGCACCCCTTTAAACTTTAGATACAAATAAAAGAAACCCGAAACTTTCATTTTACCTAGGTTATAAAACACAACATAATAGTTTGTAGATCTGCCCACCGTTTTCATCAACTTCTTTATCACCTGTGTTTCTACATAACGCTTATCCTTTAGTGATAAACGATTTATAAATAACAACAATACGTCAGAAAACCAGAATTTAGACACAAATATTAAAACAAGTATCTGAAAAATATAGCCCCAAATAACAGAAACCAAAGTTCCATCCTTTACAAATCCCCGTCCATAAAATAGATAGAGCACTAAAAACGGAATAGTTAAAACATAACTCAAAATAGTGATCTCCCGAGTAAATTTGGTTTCTTTTACTGTAATGTGCAGATCAACGACTAATAGGGATAACAAAGGAATGATTAAGAGCCATTTCCAATGGCTATTTCCTGAATAAAGGCCCCAGATGCAGAAGGGAATAAAGGCAGCTGGCAATTGCCAGCTCCGTCCACAAAACAGAAACATCAATACCCAAATTGCAACTATGGGCAAAGCAATAAAAAAATAATCAAGCATCGTTAATTAAGAATATCAGGAAAGTTATTACTTTTTTGGAATTTTAGCTAGATCTGGTAATTTAATTGTGAGTTTTTCGCATTTTCAAGAGCTCAATTGATAATCCCCCACTAAACCTATAGACCAATTATAATTTGCTTTAAAACATTAAAAACCTTTAACTTTTGTTTTCCGTTAGCTCAAAGCATATAAAATACTGAATATAATAGTATTGCAAAATTATCTAGAATATTTCTAAATAGCAGAATTGATAAGACTTTATTTTGTAACTTTGCGTCAAATTTTTCTTTAATGATCACTACTGATATAGCCGTAATAGGCGCTGGTCCGGTTGGTTTATTTGCCATTTTTGAAGCCGGTTTATTAAAAATGCGTTGTCATTTAATTGATTACCTTCCTCAGGTTGGTGGTCAGCTGTCTGAAATTTACCCTAAAAAACCGATATACGATATTCCTGGTTACCCATCTGTATTGGCGCAGGAGCTTATCGATAATTTAATGGAACAGGCGAAACCCTTCCATCCTACCTTTACTTTAGGCGAACGTATCGAAGGTTTAGAAAAACGCGGTGAAGCCGATTTCGTTTTAACCACCAATATGGGTACCGTTATCGAAGCTAAGGTTGTGGTTATTGCCGGTGGTTTAGGCTGCTTTGAGCCACGTAAACCTGCTGTAGAAAATTTAGAAAACTTTGAAAACGGTAAGGGTGTAAACTACATGATTCTTGATCCGGAGAAATACCGCGACCAGAAAATGGTCATTGCAGGCGGTGGCGATTCGGCTTTAGACTGGACCATTTACCTGGCAGAAGTTTGTTCTGAACTTACTTTGGTTCACAGAAGCGAGAGTTTCCGTGGTGCACCAGATTCTGTTGCAAAAGTAATGGCATTGGCCGAAAGTGGAAAAATCAACCTGATTTTAAACAGCAATCTGCAAGCCGTACATGGAACAGATAAATTGGAGCAGGTAGAAATTGTTCAGAACCGCACCATGGAAAAAACAGTTGTTGAGGCTGATCACTTAATTCCTTTATTCGGTTTGAGCCCTAAATTAGGTCCAATTGAAGACTGGAACTTAAACATCAGCAAAAGTGCTATAGAGGTTAATGTTGATGATTATTCGACCAACATCCCGGGTATTTATGCCATTGGCGATATCAATACCTATACAAACAAGTTAAAATTGATTCTTTGTGGTTTCCACGAGGCGGCATTAATGAGTCACAGTGCTTATTCGTACATGAATCCGGGTGTTAAATACACGATGAAATATACAACTGTAAACGGAGTTTCAGAATTTTAAGCTTTCTCCTATATTTGCTGTTCAAATAATAAGAGAACCAAAAATGGAAAACAACATCAATATATACATGCAGGAGCCGGATGGCTCGGTTACTGAACACGTTGCCCCAACCGACATGGGTTTAAGCCTAATGGAGTTTTTAAAGGCTTCGGAATACGATATTTTAGCCACCTGTGGCGGAATGGCTTTATGTGCCACCTGTTGTGTTGATGTTTTGGAAGGCGAAGAAAAACTTAATGAAATGACAGATGATGAGTATGCCATGCTGGATACTTTACCCGATCTTTTACCAAACTCACGTTTAGCCTGCCAGTTGCAGTTAAACAACAACATGGATGGATTAAAAGTAAAATTACACGGTGTAAGCTAGGTTGTAAATAGTATAAAAGAAAAGGCCGCAAATTAATTTGCGGCCTTTTCTTTTAGAATCAGACGTCATTGCGAGGAGGAACGACGAAGCAATCTTAATGCACTCGCTACTAGCGAGTGCATTAAGATTGCTTCGTTCCTCGCAATGACGGACCCGTTATTTTAGATCTCGTAGGTTTTTAAAACCTGCGAGGTCTGGAAATTTATCTATTGAATATTTACTTTCTGTTTCTCTACATTCCAGCCGTAAACTTCAACAGCTAAATTGCTTTGTTTACCCGTATATTCTACCATTACTGTTTTACTCTCGCCCGGTAAGATGCTAACGTAATTATCATCATAAAAGCTAGGTAATATCCGCTCGTTGGTATTGCCATTTATTAAAGCTACGCGGTTAAAAAATGCAACAGGGTTTCCGGCAGCATTACTTAAAGTTACCGCTACTTTTCCGTTTTTCTGATCAACAGCAGCAACTTTTAAAGGCGTCTTTTTGATATTTTTCAAGCCAGAATATTCGCCGTCTTTTCCGGCCAGCCAGTAGATATTCTCACTTAAAATATTTTGTTTCTGGTCTAAAATCCTTAAAGCTACAAACACACCTTCTTTTTTATCGAGTTTGGTCAAAAACTCGTTCATAGGAAAAAGCCTTCTAACTGATGATGGGCCAACTGAATTAAAGGCCTGCGAATAGAAATAATCTTTGCCATCCATATCATAAGCCTTTGCCTGCACCATTAAATTGTTTCTGG
Source organism: Pedobacter sp. 22226 (assembly GCF_052045455.1). Classification (NCBI taxonomy): domain Bacteria; kingdom Pseudomonadati; phylum Bacteroidota; class Sphingobacteriia; order Sphingobacteriales; family Sphingobacteriaceae; genus Pedobacter; species Pedobacter sp. 22226. Next base: position 132,893 of record NZ_JBQEPB010000003.1, read on the forward strand.
TGGTAAATCCGTTGTTTACAATCGTAACCATGCTATCTAAAGGATTCATCATCACATGCAGCGGCTCACTACCTTTCCTTAAACCATACAAACAGGCATTAGGATCGAGGTAATAATCGTACATCTGTCCACGCATGGCCGTCCATGGGTTTTGGGTTTTCCAGATGATAGAACCGGTATACCAATCCCACATTTTGTTTGAAAAGCCTTCCATTAATGCCCTATACTGGTCGTAATTGGCCAATTGTGCTTTCATGGCAAAATCTTCGGCACTTTTTGGTTTGCCATAAGGATTAAGGTACTGCTCGTACGAAATGTACTTATGATAATCCCATACCGAATCTGGTTTGCCCTTGTATTGCGGTGCAACCAGGTTTTCTTTTGGAATAAAACGCAGCAGCGAAGCATAATCACCTACGCCTACCGAGCCAACTTCCGAATTGTAGGGAAAGGTTCTGGTGCCCCAAAAAGTTTTGATATCCTGTATCCCATAAGGCCCGTCGCCATTGCCACCAATAGAATTGAACGACATTTCATCGCTGTTCGAGAAATCAAAAAGTTTTCTGGTACCGTCCAAACGAGGAAGGATCTCATTTTTTAAGGGTTCCAAAATATCTTCAGGAGGTGTAATTTCGTTTCCACCACACCAGAATGCCAGTGAAGCATGGTTTCTGATCATTTTGATCTGATCTTCAATCGCAGTTAAAGTAAGGTTATGGTCATCAGGGTAATTCCTCCTTGTCCACTGATCTTCTTTTTTCATCGGATCTACCCAACGGCCGTTACAATCGCCACTGAACCAGAAATCCTGGAAAACCAGTAAACCATATTTATCGCAGGCATTATAAAACTCAGGCCTTTCGAGGATCGCTCCACCCCAGATTCTGATCAGGTTGAGGTTCATATCCTTGTGGTAACGGATTTCGGCATCATAGCGGGCATCACTAAAACGCAGCATTGCATCAGAAATGATCCAGTTTCCACCTTTAATAAAAATCTTTTGTCCGTTTACAAAGGCGCCCATACTTTTGGTGTGCTCATTCCAGATGTTATCGATCTGGCGTACACCCACTTTCAACTGCTCCTGATCCAATACCTGGTTGGCTGCCACAAATTCGATTTTTACATCATATAAATTTTGTGCACCGTAGCCGCTTGGCCACCATAATTTTGGATTTTCGAGTAATAAATCAGGCAGTTTAACGGTTGTGGTTTTATTTGCCGCAATGGTTGCTGGCTGTTTAATCAGCTTGCCTGCAATCTGATATTGTAAAATACCTGAAACAGGCTGATTGGTCGGGTTTTCGACTTCAACCGAAACTTTAACCGTAGCCGGATTTTGTTTACCTTCTGGTAAACGTTTGCCCGGCACCAAAGTAATTATCTGAGGATTCTGGATATTGATGCTTTTTGTTTTCTCGATGGTTACTTTATCCCAGATTCCGGTGTTGCGATCGCGGGTGGGCTGTATCCAGTCCCAACCTGCAGTATATTGTGTGGTTAAGCCTTTCGCAATGGTTCCGTCGCCACCCTGACCTCCGTTTGGATTACCCGGAAAATCTGGTGGATAAACCACAACAGCAAGCCTGTTTTTACCGCTGGCAGCTAATAGTTTTGTAATATTATATTGAGCCCGAAGGTGCATGCCCACCTGGGTTTTCGGATTTACTTTTTTCCCGTTCAGGTAAATCTCGGCTTTGTAATTTATTCCCCTAAACAGCAGCCAAACCTGTTCGTTACCTGTGGCATGTTCTTCAAAATCTTTTACAAACCAATAGGTGTAATAATCGTTGCCGGTTTTATATACATCAGGAATTTTTTCATTGTTCATCCCATAAAATGGATCAGGAACTTTTTTATTGTTCAATAAAGTGGTTAAAACCGTTCCAGGTACTGTTGCAGGCATCCAGTTATTGGTAGAAAAACCTGCTTTTGAGATTTCTAAGCCCGAAGCATTGGCATCTTTGATATTGGTACATACCCAGCCCGAGTTTAATTCGTAACGCTGTTGTGCATTTACAATTAAGGCCGAACAGCATAAAAAAAGTAAAAATATTTTCTTCATATATTATTGAATGAGAGAAGGATTGAATTATTGATTGAATGAATGAATGAGTGATTGACCAAATGAGTGAGTGATAGAATGATTGAATGACTAATTTATTGAATGAGTGATAGAATGAATGATTAAATGACTGAATTATTGAATTACTTTTTGTCGTACATCTTACCATTCAATCATTCAATCATTTTTACATTCTATCATTATTTATTGGATACTGGTCTGTCTTCAGGTTTTATACCCCAGGTTTCGGATGGTTTATTGCCCATGTAAATCTGAATATTTCCGCCAGCTACAATGGTTTTGTGGAGGATATATGATTTAGTGTAAGGTTTCCCGTTCAGAACAATTTTTTGGATGTATTTATTCTCTGTACTGTTACCGGTTACTTTAATGTTGAATTTTTTATTCCTGGCCAGGGTAATGGTTGCATCGTTGAGCAAAGGCGTTCCGAAAACGTAAGCGCCGTTTGCCGGATTAACGGGATAAAAACCCATGGCTGTGAAAACGTACCAGGCACTCATCTGGCCTACATCTTCGTTACCACATAAGCCATCGGGTTTTGAAGAATAAAAATCGTGGTCGATTTTACGGATCAGATCGGCTGTTTTCCATGGCTGACCGGCATAAGTATATAAATAAGTAATGTGGTGACCCGGCTCATTTCCCTGCGCATAATTCCCGATCAAACCTGAAATATCAGGAGAACTGTTTTCGCCCAGCTCAGCTTTTACCGAAAATAATGAATCCAGTTTATTTACGAATGGTTTTTCGCCACCAAATAATTTAATCAGCCCTTCCACATCCTGTGGCACCAGCCAGGTATATTGCCATGCATTTCCTTCGGTATAATCATCTTCGCGGTGTTTAGAAGCTACCGGGCTAAAAGGTGTTCTCCAGGTACCATCAGCCAGTTTACCCCTCATAAACTGCACATCTTTATCGAAGTACTCTTTGTATAGCTGTGCTCTTTTGCTGAAATACTGATAATCTTTGGTTTTATTTAATGCTTTGGCGAACATAGCAATGCAATAATCATCAATGGCATATTCTAAAGCCTTGGCAACAGATTCATTCACTTTATCTGCCGGAATATATTTAAGCTGCTGGATATAATCGATACCATCAGTTTTTTGCATGGCTGATTGTTTTACAGCTTCGAAAGCCAGGTTTACATCAAAACCCCTGTACCCTTTCAAATAAGCATCAACAATAACGGGAACGGCATGATAGCCCACCATGGTATTGGTTTCGCTGCCCATTAAATGCCAAACCGGTAATTTTCCCTGTTGTTTATAAATGGCCAGCATGGTATTAACTACATCGCTCACTTTATCCTGATGTAAAATAGTGTACAATGGGTTGGCAGCGCGATAAGTATCCCACAATGAAAAAGTAGTGAGGTTATTAAAGTTTGCTTTTTTATACACTTTTTTGTCTGTTCCGCGGTAATCTTTGTTCACATCATTAAACAATGATGGGGCGATCATGGTGTGGTATAATGCGGTATAAAATACCTTTTTGGTGGTGTTAGATGCGCTGATATTAACTTTCGACAGTTCTTTTTCCCATTTAGCATCGCTATTTTTAACAGTAGCGGCAAAATCCCAGCCTGGCAACTCTGTATTTAAGTTCAAAATCGCATTTTCGGTACTTACCGGAGATAAAGCTACTTTAATCTGCAATTTTTCATTGTTAATGGCATTGAAATTCACCACCGCCTTTAACTTTTTGCCTGATAATTCGTTACCGTTTTTCACCACCGTACTATCATATAATACGAGATTCTTAATGGGCTGAGATAATTTGATTACGAAATAAAGGCGCTGATCGGTAGACCAGCCTTTCGAGTTTCTATGCCCAACGATGGTGGTCGCGTCCAATTGTTTAAATGATGCTGAAACCGGTGCATCCCAGCCAATCCCCTCGATTAAATCGATGATGATATGCGGATTTTCTGCTCCTTTTTTAAAGGTGTATTGGTGAAAACCTACCCTTTCGGTAGCGGTTAACTCTGCTTTAATATCGTATTTATCAAGCAACACGCTATAGTAACCTGCTTTTGCTACTTCATTTTTATGCGAAAATTTAGACAGGTAGCCGTTTTCATCATCGGCAGTTTTACCTTTTTCTAACAACAATTTACCTGTTGCGGGCATGATTGAAATATCGCCCAGATCGCCGATACCTGTACCACTTAAATGGGTGTGTGCAAAACCGGTGATGGTATTACTCACATAATTATAGCCACTGCACCAGTCCCAGCCCTCAAAAATATTGTTTGGCCCGAGTTGTACCGCCCCAAAAGGAACATTGGCACCCACAAAAACGTGCCCGTGTTTTGCCGACCCGATTATGGGATCTACATATTGGGTAAGTTTGGTTTTCTGCTGCGCAAAGGCATTAAATGTAAATAGAGAGGTTAGAAATAGAATCGATGAGGTTTTTCTGAACTGCATGTGTGCTTATAATTTCCTGCTATAGATTTAAAAATCTAAAAGTAAAACGTTTTACGTTTATTTTCTCATAAAAGAAAGAAAGATTGTATAGAAATTAAGTAAAAACAGGGATTTAGCTAGCTATCGGGAGATAATGGATTGTTGAACTTGAGAGATCGTCATTGCGAGAAAGCTTTTTTCAGCCGACGAAGCAATCTTAATGCGCACGCTGTTAGCGATAGTTGTAAGATTGCTTCGTGCCTCGCAATGACGACTCTTTTATTGAAATTCGAAAGTTCCTTCGCTCCACTCAGGATAACAGCGTGAATTACCCAATCTCCAAAACAATTACCTGATCGGGTTCGGTAGTATTTGCTGCTGCAGTAATGGTTAACTTCGATTTTTTGAGCGTAAAGTTTACTGCACTTTTATCTTTTAACAAATATGCTTTTTTAATCGTCTTCAACGGAACGTTTTCTAAATCAAGCGTAGTGGTTTTTCCATCTAAAATGTGGATATAAACTTTCTTGTCGCTTTGGGTAATGCTTCCCCAGGCCTGAGGTTTAATAAATCCGGTTTTTGTACCATAAATACTCTCGCCATATACTTTAAGCCAATCGCCCAAACCCGCCAGGCGGTCCTGAAATTCGGGCTGGATTTTACCACTCGGCATCGGGCCAATGTTCAATAAAAGATTAGAACCTAAACTTGCGGCTTTAACCAACATGTGCACCAGCTCTTTGTTCGATTTGTAATAGGTATCGCTTAAATTATATCCCCATGAATTTGAAATCGTTTCGCAGGTTTCGAGCGGCAATTGTTCTGATGCTTTCTGAAAACTTAGGCCTGATTTATTTTCGCCTGGCAGATCGCGTTCAAACATCTGGAAATCTTCGCCTGCAAATGGGGTTAAGTGGTGGTTGTTCCCGATCATGCACTGCGGCTGCAATTTGTGGATTAAACCATAAATTTCATTGTATTTCCAGTCGATACGCGAGGTTCTGTCTTTTGATCCTTCCGGCTCGGTCTGGTCCCAATGGCCGTCAAACCAAATCCCTCCTATTTCGCCATAATTGGTCAATAATTCGGTGAGCTGGTTTTTCATAAACTGTAAGTAACTGGCGTAATCGCCTTTGCCGGTGCGACCAGAGCTTTGCCCTGTACGACCGGTTTCGTGCGGATAATCTTCCCTGCGCCAGTCTAACAGCGAGTAATACAGGTATAATTGAATGCCTTGCTTGTGGCATTCGTCGGCCATCATTTTTACAATATCCTTTTTGTAAGGCGTATTCATGATGTTGAAATCAGAATATTTGGTATCCCACATGCTAAAACCATCGTGGTGCCTGGTGATGAGCGTAATGTATTTCATACCAGCATTTTTGGCCATGCTTACCCATTGTGCCGCATTAAACTCAACAGGGTTGAAAAAATCTTTAAGATTGGTATAATTATGAACAGTGAGTTTCCGCTCATTCATTACCCATTCGCCACTTCCGGGGATGCTGAAAGGCCCCCAGTGGATAAATAAGCCAAACCGGGCATCGGCAAACCAGGCGCGTTGCTTTAAATTTGATGCAGCGGGTACATAATCCTGCGCTTTTAATTGCATGTTAAACAACAGGACTAAGCCTATTATCACTAATTTTTTCATAAGGTAGGTGGTATATTTGGTTAGGTTTCTTAATCTATCGAGGCTGTGGCTTTTGTGGGTTTACCGATCACTTTGTAATTCCCATCGCCTTTTAAAATGGCCAGAATCTGCGATTGATTGGTAAACAGGTTTTTCGCCGCAGCCAGTTCTTTATCGTATTGGAAACTCTGCTCAATTCTTCCTTTTTCATAGAAATAACGGCTTACGATCTGTGTTTCCAAAACCCTTTTAATTTCGGCTTTATGGCTTACCAGATCCGTCTTTTTAGAAGAGGTGAGTTTATATTTCAGGTTTTCGAGATCAGTTTTTACTTCTGCTGATTTATTTTCTTTTTCGGCCTCTGCACGTAAATCAGACAATAATCTTTCAGTACGGCTCAAATAAGTTAAATCTTTATCGGCAAGGCTGTTGGCAAAAATGGTATAATCGGCATCTGATAACTGGAAAGTTTTAGCCGATGCCAATGCTGGTTTTTCTTTTTTATACAGGTTTGCGTAATTGAAGAAAAGGCTCTTATTAAGCATCGAAATGGTAATCGGGCTTAATTTTTCGGCATTAACCACGATATCAGGGTAAACACCATTGCCGCTGTACACATTCCGGCCTGCTTTGGTCTGGTACATCACCATGGTAGAATCGGCAAAACGCTCGGCCATACCTTCTGCATTTTTATGTGCATAATCGAGTTTTTGGATGCACCTGCCCGATGGGGTATAATATTTTGCAACGGTTACTTTAACCAGACTATTATAAGGCAGGTTGAAAGTTTGCTGAACCAGGCCTTTACCATAACTTCGTTGTCCGATTACGATGGCGCGGTCTAAATCCTGCAGGGAACCGGCAACAATTTCGGACGCTGAAGCCGAATTTCCATTAACCAGCACCACTAAAGGAACCGAAGTAGAAATTGGCGTATTAAGGGTTTTATAGGTAATGGTTTTTTCTACATTTTTGCCTTTTTGCGTAACAACCAATTGGTCTTTATTGATAAAAAGGTTTACAATTTTAACGGCTTCCTGCAGAATACCGCCGCCATTATTTCTTAAATCCAATACCACACCTTTAGGATTTTCTTTTTGAATGGCTAAAAGCGCATCTTTAACCTCCTGACCAGAGTTTTCGAGGAATTTATCGAGTTTGATATACCCAACACCATCGCCAACCATACCTGAGTAAGATACATTTGGCTGTTTGATTTCTTCACGAACGATTTTTTTAGTAATCTCCTTTCCGTCTCTGATTAATGACAAATCAACCGCAGTTCCTTTTGGTCCGCGCAATAACTGGCTTACTTCGGGGCGGTCTTTTCCCTTAACGGCAATACCATTAATGCTTACCACCTGATCGCCGGCTTTAATGTCGCTTTTATTTGCAGGGTAACCTTCGCTTACCTCGTTAATAAACAGTTTACCATCAATAAAAACGGTACCTGCACCAATACCGCCGTATTGGGTACTTACATATTTCAGTTTATAATCTTCAATTTCCGATTCGGGAACATATTCGGTGTAAGGATCTAAGCTATCCAACATGGCATCAATACCTGTTTTCATCAACTTAGGCGCGTTGGTATCATCAACATAATTGATGTTGATTTCTTTATAAAGGGAAGCAAAAATATCAAGGTTTTTAGAAACCAGGAACAAATCTTCTTTGAAAGAAAAAGATAAAACAGCAACACCAAATCCAGCTGCTAAAAGGCCATATTTTAGTTTTTTCATCCCCATATTATTTTAACCCTAATGTGCTCATAAATAAAAGCTGCTTATCAGGATAATTATTTATCATTTTAGTAGAAACGTAAATGTACAAAAACCAATAAACATTAAAAACAGCTTATTTTAGTTACTTACTAATTAAGTATTAATATAATTACCCGGTAAAGCCAGATGCTTTTTTAAGTAAGAAGCAGCGGGCAATCACCATCATAAAAATTCTTTATTTATGCTTGTTAAATAACCAAGCGGGTATTTGCGAAGTAAGCAATAGCGGAATGGTAATAAGATTATGGTCTAACTTGTTGTAGGTTGTAAACAACAAATTGGGATTACCTTTCATTGCATGATACAAAAGCTCGCTTCCTTTGTAAGCATTTTCATCGTCGTGTAAACCATGAATTAACCAAACAGGCTTTTGCTTAACACCGTTTAAATTTAAAAAATCAGGAACAGCTGCAATAGAAACCATTGCCGCAAAGGTTTTCGGCGCAATGTTCATCAGGTTTTGAGCGGTAGATGCGCCCATAGAGTAACCTACTAAATAAATGCGGTTTGTATCAATGCCTGGATATTTATTTTTTACCTCGCGGATCAGGTCCGGCAATAAATAAACATCTTCTGATGGTTTAGAGATCAGGCAATGCAGGATGGAATCCGGATAATAATTGGATGAACGTTTTTGAAATTGTGGAGCGATTACAAATGCGGGGTACTGTTGACGGATGACCGGGCGCAACCAGATTCTGGCCAATGGTTCTAATTGGCTTTCGTTGTCTGTGCCTATTCTGGTTGAGTTATGGAATGTAATAACCAGAGGATATTTTACAGAACTGCTGTAACCTTCAGGCAATAATAACCTATAGTTAAGCGATGCACTTCCTTTAACAAAAGTTTGTTTTAGGTATTGATCTGCGGATAAATCGTTTAATTGTTTTCTCGTATGCGATGCCGTTAAGCTATCCGGAAAAGTATCGCTAAGTAACTGTTGTTGTGCGGATGCGGCAAATGTACTTAACCACAAAAAGGATGCAAATACATAAAGCTTATAATGCATAGCCAAAACAAAAAATATTGTGTTAAGAAAAATACGGGCAGGAATCCGAAATATTAAAGTCTGTTGCCTTTGGTATCGGCCAGTGCTTTTTGAATGGTAAATTCGATGTAGGTACGGTCGCGCTTAACCAGGCGCATTAAATCTTCGATCAACTGATCTTCTTTGCCAGGTGTAAACTCTAAAGACTCGTTCGCTAAATCGCGGTATTTCCTTAAAAACTTAGTTTTTACTTTAAATGCAGTTTCTGAAGTAAGTTGAAAGTTAGCCATGGCATATTTTATTTGATGCAAAAGTAAAAAATATTTGTTCAGGTTAATACCTTTTTATGTGATCTGATAAAAAATTAAACATCATCCGGTAATTTTTGCACGATAATTGTGTTAAAAGCGCGTTATAAAACCAAATCCCAAAACTGCCAGGTGTATTTTGAAAAAGAAACCTTAAGAACAAAAACACACGCGAAATCTACCAGAGCGCTGTTTGCGGTTTAATAACTTAAAAAACAAATTAATCAACATGAAAAAAATCATCTTCTTTATTGTTTTCCTAACCCTGGGTTGGGCAACATCAAAGGCACAAACGTTTAACCTGGGGGTTAAAGCAGGTGTAAATTTAGCCAAGTTAAATGCAGATTTTGCGAGCGAAGAAAACCGTTTAGGTTACCAGATCGGAGCCTGGGCACGTATTGGCGGTGCCAGTTTTTATGTACAGCCTGAGGCTTACATTGGCAGTAAAGGCAATAAATTTATCAGCATCCAGCAGGATAACGGCAATGAAGTATCGGCAGAAGGAAAAGTTAAATTTACTACCCTGGATGTTCCTGTTTTATTTGGAACAAAATTCGGGGCTAAAAACTTAAACTTCCGTGTAATGGCCGGCCCGGTAATTTCATTTATCCTGGATGAAAATTCTACTTTTAGCTCGGCATACCAACAGGCAACAGATTTTAGCAACTACAAAAATCAGGCATTGGGCGCACAGTTTGGTGCAGGTGTGGATGTAGGCAGTATTTCGGTTGATTTACGTTACGAAGCGGGTTTATCAAACATCAGCAAAAGCGAAAAATACAGTCAGAAACCAAACCTTTTTCAATTGAGTTTAGGGTTTAAGATTTTGTAAAATGAAATTACTTTAAAGCAAATTAAATAGCACAAAAAAAGCCATCATAAAATAATGATGGCTTTTTTTACAATTTTTCCTACCTAATAAAAAGTAGTATAAAAGGTAACGGCTATTGGATAGGTGGCATTTCCTGCCACCCCTCGTACATAAATGGTATATGCCCTACCTTTAGTAAGCGTAAATGTAGAACCCGATGTAATTAGTGGCGTAGCTGTACCCGCAATGTTAACAAACAATTTCGGTGAAGGTGCTGTACCAGGGCCTAAATTGGGTATTTCTGTCCACGGAGTAGCTGTACTATAAGCAACGTTTGAAATTATCTTTGTTCCGGTAACTGCATCTTTAATCAGGTCTAAATTTGGGCTGCCATTATATAGGTTTACCATGCGTACATAAATTTTAGAGGTATCTAAGGCAGGCCTGCTATCTTCTACCATTAAAGATGACGGGATTTTCTTGCTGGTGGGAGTGTACTGGCCTGTTGTATAAATGGTATAATATTTTCCGGCCTCCGGCGCTATGGTTGTATTAAAAACTTCTAAATTGGCATCAGGCATTACGGTTGGAATAATTTTAGCCGTTAAATTATGGGAACCCGGACTTGTAACAGCATAACCGAGATCAGGAAACAAGCCATTATAGGCATAACCTGCATTTTCTACACCTAAACTTGATAAAGATGAAGAGAACTTAGTGCCATCCATGTAAAAAGTTAGCGCGGGGCTACCCGGAGTAAGGTTCAGGATTTTAAGGTATGAATATTTGGGGTCTGCAGGGCTTATTTTTTCGTAGGCCGTATTTTCTACAAGATCACCTTTTTTACAAGCGGAAAATAATCCGATACTTACCGCAATAAAATATAATATTTTTTTCATTTTTTCTTTTGATAAATGGTGAAATTACGGTTGAGAGAACCACATTTTATAGGTGTGATAGTCATTTTTGTCTGCTCCTATTTTCTTTAGCGCTTCCACATTCCATAAGTATTCAGAATTATAGCGTGGGCGGTAACGTTGTGCGGGTTTGCCTCCGTTATCTGTAAAGAAACTGGCTGGAAACCTGTACACATTTAAGTAAGGATTATTTCCGGCAGCATCTCCAACATTATAATTATACTTTCTTAAATCGCACCATGTCTCTACAAAACCATAACCATAAAGCGCCAGGTATTTCTGCAACATAATATCTTTTAAAGTTAGCGTTGCCGGCGTTTGCTTTACAGATGTACTGGCCATATAAGCGGCTTTTTCGGCAGGAGTAATTGCTGTTCCCAAAGCACTTACAAAATCAATACTCGAGCTTATGCCATTCAGGTACGCAGTATGAGCTAAGGCGAAATCTCCTTTTCTAAAAGCAGCTTCTGCTTTGATAAATTGCATTTCGCTAAAAGTCATGATCGGGAAACCAGCATTATCTTTAAATAAATACTTACCCTGGTTTGGCCCCGGGTTAGCGCCACCTAATACTCCCCATACGTTTGGAATCTGGTTTTTATTTACTGCAGTTCCAGCATCGGCCGTATAAGGTGCGGCGCCTCTGAAAACACCATCAGCAGATATAGTTACCATATTATTACGGCGGGGATCGATTACTAACGGGCTGTTGGCAGCGGCAAAAATAGTACCATCAAGTAAGGCAACCATGATTGCTGTTTGACGATAAGAACCCATATTAGCCCTTAACGGACCAAAGAAGTTTCCGTTTGCAGCAGTAGTTCCGGTATTGGGAACAATAAAATTATCAGCATTACCGGCTAAAGATTTATCAACGTATTCGATCACTTTCGCAGGGTCATAAATAGCTTTATTAACCAGATTATTTGCATTTCTGGCCAAAACACCGTAATTAAATTTTACCCATTTAGTATTATCGCCGGCATAGATTAAATCGGCAGGACCAAACTTTACAACTGTACCTGTACCATCTGTTCTGGTAAAATTAGTTATAGATTGATTGGCTAACCTTACAACTTCGGCATAAACTTCCGGTTGTGTATCGTAATCATAAACATAGCGGTTAACATCAAAAGCTTGTTTTAATATAATATCGCCATGATAGTCGGTGGTAGTTTGCCAGCTCCAGGCTTTCAATGCCTGCGCCATTCCAACGTAATTCCATTCCTGCTTAGCCTCAGAATCCTGAATAATCAGATTTAAGTTTGCGCCTAAGCCAAAATAATTGGTTCTCCATATTTCGCCCATGGCATCACTACCGGCAATCCAGCCATGCTGTTCTCCCACATTTACCGCTCCGCCAAAATACTGGATAAGTCCGCCCAAATACCTCGAATCGAATTGAACCCCACGCTCCATCTGGGCAAACAGCGGAGGAGTTAATGTTTTGCTCGAAACCTCTTGCGGAGTAGCCGGATCGGTATTTACATCCAGATATTTTTTACACCCCGAAGCTGTGGTTAACGCAGCAAAAACTGATAACAATAAATATATCTTTTTCATCTCTTTAATCTTTAAAAACCAATTTTCACACCTAAATTATAACCTCTTGGCAAGCCCACAGAACCAAAGTCGATACCTGTTCCTCCTAAACCACCAGATGCAGCACTTAATCCGTTAACTGACGGATCTACGCCTTTGTAATTTGTGATCAATAACAAATCGGTTCCGGTTGCAAAAACACTGGCACTTTTAATTACCCTGCTTTTTTCAAAAATGGCCTTCGGCAGGTTATAACTCAGCGTAATATCCTTCAACCTGATCCAATTGATATCCTTTTCCAGAAAATCGGCGGTATTGTAAAAGGTTGAATAATAAGTAGTGGTGATGTAAGGGATAACCACCACATTGTTCTTGGTTGGGTTGGCAGAATTCTCCAGTCCGTCGCGCATTACGCCCTGAATGATACGTGGCACTTCGCGGTCGGTACTTAATTTAGATAAACCTCTGGCATAAAGGTATAATTCTGTTGCATTGTAAATATCGCCGCCTTTACGCAGATCGAGCAAGAAAGAAAGGTTAAAGTTTTTATAGGTAAAACTATTGGTTAAACCTATCATGATGTCGGGTGCACGATCGCCCATTTGCGTAAAATTGGCATCTTTTATCGGCATTCCGTTTGCCGGGTTAATCAATAGCTGGCCGTCTTTATTTCTTAAATAATCGATACCAGCAAAGGCTGAAATTGAAGTTCCGACAGCATATTGAGCCCTAACATTATCAAAAAGCCAGCTATCTGATACATAAAACACATCCTGATTTGCAGGTAAGGATAAGATTTTACCTCTTGATCTTGATGCATTTGCTGAGATATCCCAGCTAAAGTTCTGCGTTCTCACCGGCGTACCTTTTACCAATAATTCAAACCCATGAACCCTGATTTTTCCACTGTTGATATACTGTAATACCGCACCTGATGCATAACTTAAACGAGGGGCAGTAATTTGTTTATCAGAAAGGTTGTGGTAATAAGAGAAATCGAAAGATAAACGGTTATTGAAAAAACCAAGTTCCATACCAATTTCTTTGGCTGTTGTAAATTCGGCCTCCAGATTCGGGTTACCCATATTTACATCCAATGCATAACCTCCGCCTGTTGTTTGCTGGGCAATGAGTTTATTATTTGTAACATAAGCTACCCTGGCATCTTTACCAGACTGGCCCCATGATCCTCTTAATTTACCGTACGATAACCAGCCTAAATCTTTTACAGCCTGTAAATTAGAAAACACAAAACTTAATGATGTTGCTGGGTAAAAGAAGGTATTATTTTTTTGTGGCAGTGTTGAAGATAAATCCTGACGGCCAGATAAGGTTAAGTAGAGATAGTTATCATACCCCAGCTCCGCGTTAGCAAAGAAACCAACTTTACGTTTCAGCTCATCTGTATAGGCAACTCTTTGTGTGGTAGGATCAATATTATTCATACTGAAAAAATTGGCCTGATAAAAACGTGTACCAAACTGAGCATTTACCTGATAAGAATCGTCTTTTATCTCTGTACCCACCCTGATAACAGGTTTAAATTTGCCAAAATCCTTTCTTGCAGTGGCTACAAAATTAGCTGTAACCAATCTTTCATTAGCATTGTAGGTATTTAAGCCACCACCAGCATTAGTGGTTTGCGCCTTGTTGGCCTCGTACGACTGAACATCATAGGCCGAAAGCCCGGTTTGAGAAAATATATCTGCACCAGCCGTTCCCTGCATGCTTAACCAGTTTGTTGGTGCATAAGTAAATCCGATGTTACCCAGCACACGGTTCATTTTATCGTAATTAGGGTTTCTTTCTACCCCCCAGTAAGGGTTATCAAGTTCGCCGCTTAAACTTCCGGTAATGGTTCTTCTTTCACCAAGCGGAGTTAAATAATTTCGCATATCATCTGTTAAGGGCCATGATAATGCGCTCAACATCGGGCTGCTTACTCCTTTATAGGTTTTATCAGTTCTTGACGAAATCAGGTTTAATGATGCATTCATGCTTATCTTATCACTAATTTTAGAATTCGCATTTATTTTACCATTAATTGTATTGTAGGCTGTACCCGGTATAATACCTTTCTGATCAGTATAACTTACTGTTGTTCTAACAGAAAGTTTATCGCTTCCACCTTCAATGGTTGCGTTGTGTTTTTGTGTAAAACCGGTTTTATAAAAATTGCCGATGTTATCGTACATCGTTTTATTTGCCGGATATTTTGCCCCAAAGAAAGTACGGGTTCTTTGTTCTTCATCAAAAACTCCGCCTGCCCCGCCACCATAAGTGGTTTGCACTTCCGGATAACGGTAAGTATTTTCTATCCTAAAAGAGTTACTGTAAGATACGCGTGCAGTACCCGCTTTTGCTTTTTTTGTGGTAATTACTACGGCACCAGATGCACCATCTGTTCCATATAAAGCTGAAGCCTCAGGTCCTTTCAGAATAGTAAGTGATTCTATCTCCTCCGGATTAATATCCATAGCCCTGTTGCCATAATCATTCTGGCGGTTAAAAGTGCCCTGCCCTACTAAATTATATTCGCTAAAAGTACGGTTGGAAATGGGTAACCCATCTACTACAAAAAGTGGCTGGTTATCGCCATCAAGAGAAATACCGCCACGGATAATCATCGTTGCTGAGGCACCCGGAGTACCCATTGTAGGAGTAATGGTAGCTCCGGCAACTCTACCCTGAAGGGCGTTCAGGAAGTTATCACGCTGTGTATCTGCAATATCAGATCCTTTTAATGTTTGTGCCGAATATCCCATTGCATCTTTCGATCTTTTTATACCAAAGGCCGTAACAACAACTTCATTCAGGTTGCCGGCATCTGTCGAAAGATTGATATTAATGGCGGTATTTGCACCCACTGCTTTCTCCTGTGTTTTAAAGCCAATGTAAGAGAAAACAAGTATATCAGCCTTTTGGGCTTTGATGGAATAATTTCCATCGGCATTGGTTTGTGCAACTATCGTGCTTCCTTTTACACGGATAGAAACACCAGGTATAGGCCCATCAGAAGATGTAACCTTACCGGTAATGGTTATTTGCTGCGCAATGGCATGAGCCAGCAACAAAAACGTACCAATAAAAATTAGTAGTAGTTTTTTTTTCATAAACTGCCAGTTTTGGAGGGGTGAAATGATTTGTTTAGTTGTTCAGTTAGTTATACAAAAACACGCACAATAACGCATTTTTATGCTAATATCATAAATTATTTGGAATAAAAAAGTATTTAACAAACTATTTACCAAGCAATAATAAAATTATATCGCAAAAACACGCAAAATCACGCAATATTTAAAAATCTAAAAATCTTTTATACTTTCGTTTAACCAAACATCTACCTATGTTAAAAAAAGAACGCCATGATTTTATTATGCGGCAGATCAACCTACACAACCGTGTATTAACCTCTGATCTGGTGCAATTGCTTAATGTGTCAGAAGATACGATCAGAAGGGATTTACAGGAACTTGTTGATGAAAACCTGCTTTACAAGGTGCATGGAGGTGCTTTATCCAAATCGTACCACAGCTCTTTTGATGACAGTACGGTTTATGCCAGGGACAGTAAAATCGCGATCGGTAGAAAGGCCGTCCAGCTGATAAAAGATGGCATGGTGGTTTTAACAGGCGGTGGAACCACAATTTTGGAATTTGTTAAACTGCTTCCGCAGGGAATTACGGCTACATTTTTTACCATTAGTCCGCTGGTAGCAGTAGAATTGGCCAAATACAATAATATTGAAGTAATTTTGATCGGTGGATTATTCTCTAAAAATTCGCAGGTTACTTACGGCGGTCAGGTAATTACACAATTATCAGAAATTAAGGCCGATTTGTGTTTGATGGGTACCAGCGCCATCCACCCTGATGAGGGTTTAACCGATACTTATTGGGAAATTAACCAGCTTAAAAAAGCGATGCTGGCCTGTGCAAAAAGAACAGCGGTACTCTGCATCTCCGAAAAACTCGATATTGCGTTAAGGTTGAGGGTTTGCCCGATAGAAAGCATCAGCTACCTGATTACGGAGCTGGATGTAGAAAATGAATCGCTTTCGCGCTACCGCGAAAAAGAGCTGAATATTTTATAGCAAAAAGGCTGTATTATCAATATAGAATGATCATCCTGAGGAATAATTAGTGCATAAGTCAATATTTTGACAGAAAGCCACTGCCTCTAACTTCCCTAAGCTATCGTCATTTTGAGCGGAGTGCAACGCAGTCGAGAACCACGGAAATGCTCAGCGAAGTAAATCTATCTCGAGGTAGATCTCTCTGCTTGGCTAGAACCTGTCAAAACACCATCTAAGGTGTTTTGACAGGGTTCAACGCGACAATTTTTAAAGAGACTAATTTGATCATACAACCTTTTTACCGACCTCCTAAAAAGTTGGATCGGCAGGGGTATTGGTATTGTTATCGCGCTCCTGGAATGGATAAGGAAAAAAATTCCGTTTACGATCTGCCAGCGGCTGATTAAACCTTCTCATGTCTTCAATTTTTAAGCCTGAGGCATACAGTTCAATTGAACGGTGTTTATAAATCAGATCCAATAATTGTTGTTGGGTATAAGGGCCAACCAATGGCGGCAATGCTGCGGCCACTCCAAAAAGATCTGAGGTTTTGGTTACCACCTTGTTTAACTCAATTAACGAATTGGTGAGGTCCGGCTGGCGGGCAAGTGCTTCGGCTTTGATTAAAATGATCTCGCCCGGTAAGTAAATCGGGAAAGGACTTGCAGTTGCTGCAGAAAAACCATTCATGCGTAAAGTTGCCGGAGATCCTGCCATAAGGGTATAAAAAGGAATTCTTTTATCCGCAGCATCAGGAACATTTGCGCCTGTTAGACCTAAGTTTGCATTTAATGGCTGAAAAACATTATTGGAAGAAATAATGCTGAACAGGATATTCGGCGAAGTAGCATCAAATTTAAAAAATGAAGCTTTTGTTAAATCCACTGCATTGGCTTCTGTTAAGGCAAGCGTATAATTACCAGAAAATAGTGCATAACGTGCTTTTAAGGCATGTATGGTATTTACAATATTTACATCTGTGGGTGCATTACTTAAAAAGCTGGCCGAAATTGGATTGGCAGCAATAACTGTTAGGGCATTATCCAAAACGGCGATTGCTTTGTTAAAACCCGCAGCACGGGTAATGTAGGCTACGTTTTTACCTGTACCATCAGGAATTTTTTCCCAATATTGCGCCATATTGCCAATAGCCAGTGCTTTAAATATGCTCGAATAAGCAATTAAACCTGCGGCGTAGCCCTTATCACCCAAATTATTGGCGTTGGTAATTACCAGATCGGCATCGTACACAATTTTATTTGCACTGGCCCAAAGGTTAAACAGAATGGTATTGGTTCCATCCACTGCACTGCCACCGGTACTTAACTGCAATTCGGGAATATTTCCTGAATTGAGCAACCTCAACTCGTTGGTTACAAAACCATTTGCAGCTATAGAACTGAACATTACGCCCGTTCTGCTTAAAGTATATACCCGTTGCAAACCAATGGCCACAGCAGTTAAGCCCTGTTGCGAACCTAAAGCTACATCCGTTTTTGCCCTCGATGGATCCTGATATTCTTTCGTGCAAGAGGCTAAGCACAATGCTAACGAAAGCGTTAAACAGGTTATTTTTGTCGAAATATTATTTTTTAAAATTTTCATAAAAATTTCTTTAACGATTATAATTTAACTGACAGACCTAAACTAAAAGTGCGCGGAATTGGCACCGAACCAAAATCGATATTTCGCAATATGGTCGATTGTCCGCCAGAATTTAACTCCGGATCATACCCTTTGTAATTATCCCACGAAATCAGGTTTCTGCCGCTCACCGTTACAGTAAGGTCTCTTAAGAATTTCAGTTTCCCCACATTATAGCTTAATGAAATCTCCCTTAACTTTACAAAAGAGCCATCATCAATCCGCCACTCTTCAATGGCATAAACACCGGCAACATAACCTCTTGGCAATAAGCCCATTTGTTCCTGCTCGGCTACCTTACCGTTTCCAACACCCTGGCGGGTTCTCCAGTCGGCATTCCACACATCTCCTCCCTGTACAGCATCGAACTGCACATGTAAATTCAGCTTTTTATAGGTAAAATCATTCACAAACGACATGTTATAATCAGGGTTCGGATTCCCGATTACTTTACGTAAAGTGGTCCCTGTAGGCATGCCGTTGGCATCACGCTGAGGGGTAAATGTGGTAGCGGAATTTTGAATCCCTTTTTCAATCTGCGGAATACCAGCGGCATTGGTTAACAGACTGCCATCCGGATTACGTGCAAAAAAAGTTCCGTAGAAAACACCGATTGCTTCACCATTTATAATCGCCACAGGAGCACCGGGATTTGTACTGAATAACCTTAAACCGCCTACATCAAGCGCTGTATTCCTGTTTCTGTTAAATACAACCGATGTATTCCATTTAAAATCTTTAGCCGAAACAGGCGTTCCGTTCAGTACCAGCTCAATACCCTTGTTCCTCAAAGAGCCTATGTTATCCAGCAAGCTTGAAAACCCTGTTGAAGGTGCCTGTACGCTGGCAATTAACAAATCGCTCACTTTTTTATTATACCAGTTAAACTGTAAGCCTAACCTGTTTTTAAAGAAAGACAGGTCGGTTCCCAATTCCAGTTCGCGCTGACGTTCGGGCTTAACATTTTCGTTTGCGAGGGTTGCGCTGGAGAAAAGTGAAGCCCGGCCTAAAAACGATTGAGTAGAATATGCATTAATCCGGTCATAAGCACCAATACCGGTTAAGTTGCCCGATTCGCCATAAGCGGCCCTGATTTTAAAAGCATCCCACCAATCGGAAACACCAAAGCTTTTCCAGTAATCGGCCGAGGAAAGCACATAACTTAAACTTCCTTTTAAATATTCCTGTGTGCGGTTGGCCGATCCGAAAACAGATGACTGATCTATCCTTAGCGCACCGGTAACAAATAAATGATCTTTATATTTAAAGTTTTGCTGAACATAACCGCCACTTACTGAAAGCTCTGTACGGCCATCAATACTGGGCAATTGGGTTGCCGCGGCATTTACCGTTTCGATTAATGGTGCCAAACCCCTACCGTTTACCAGCTGATACCTGGTTTTTTCATACTGGAAGGAATAACCCACCTGTGTTGTTGATGAAATCAGATTGGATAATTTGGCCTGGTAAGTGGCATTAAACTCATTGTTAAACTGAAAAGCATTGTTTGTTGCCGCACTTGCATAGCCATTTAATGTACCATCTAAAGCAGCGCCTCCACCATAAAAATCTGGATTTACGTTATATGCAAAAGGTGGAATATAAGTTGAGCCGCTCTGACCCGAATTATCAACACCCAATGTAAAATCCAACGTCAGATTTTTTACCGGGTACAATTTTAAATTGGCATTGGCAATAATGCGGTTGGTTTCCTGGCGCTGTTTAATATCTTCGATTACCGAAACGGGATTTACCCTGCCCCGTTCGCCCACTGCAAGTAAATTGCCGTTTGCATCTCTTGCAAAAATATCATGGAAGTTACCAATAATGGTGACCGAGTTCATGGGTGAGAAAAATGAATTTCCATCGGGTTTCTCGTTGGCAGAACTGCGGATATAATTTAAACCTGCACTCAGTTTTGCCCATTCGGTGATTTTCTGATCGATGTTTGCCCTGAAATTATAACGGGTAAAATCGGTATTTTTAATAATTCCCTGGTTGCTGAAATATGCCGCCGAAGTATAATACTTTGTGTTCTCATTCCCTCCTGAAACAGATATAGTATTATCGGTACCCGTAGCCGACTGGAAGATATAGTCCTGATAATTGTAACGGGTTACCGGCGTGGTATTGGTGAGCAGAACAGCCGGATCGCCAACTGTCTGGATCACATCCTGCGTAAAGGAATTAACCGAACCTCCAAACTTTACCGGCGATTGGTTTACCTCAATTTGTTTGCGTAAATGGCTTAGCGTTAAACTGGTGCTAAAATTAACCTGTGCTGCTCCGCTTACCCCTTTTTTGGTAAAAATCTGGATCACCCCCGAATTTGCCCGCGAACCGTAAATGGCCGCAGCAGCAGCTCCGTTTAAAACTTCTATACGCTCAATGTCTGCCGGGTTAATATCAACCATCCTGTTCTGACCGATACTGCCTACAAAGTTTCCGCCATCGTAATTGCTTGATGTGTTGGTAACCCTGGTGGTCGAATTGTTTACAATTACCCCATCAATAATGTAAAGTGGTTCGGATGATGAATTAACAGAGCTAATTCCCCTCAAACGGACAGATAAGCCGCCGGCAGGATCACCTGAATTCTGACTGATCTGCGCACCCGCAGTTTTTCCCTGTAGTGATGAAAGTACGTTTCCGCTGGGTGCCTTATTAAGGTCATCTCCTTTAACGGTACTTACATAACTTCCCAGTTCTTTTCTGGTGGTTCCCTGCGATGTTCCGGTTACAATTACCTCGTCCAAACCAACAGCATCGGCACCTAAGGCAGCATTTAACTGAACCTGATCGTTGCCGCCAAGGTCGACCGACTGAATTTTACTCTTATAGCCCACATAAGAAAACTGGACCTGGTATTTACCGGGAGCTAAATCTACCGCAAAAGTATAGCCACCGTTGGCATTGGTACTGGTTGCCAAATTTGTATTGAGGATTTTAACCACAACGCCCGGGATGGCTTCGTTATTTGAGGCATCGGTCACTTTACCATTAATGGTATAGCGCTTGTTCTGTGCCTGAGCCATCTCTGTAAACAGAAGCAGCAGAAATGGGATCAACAAAATTGCAAAAAATCCTGTTGACCATTTTAGGTAACTTTTTTCCATAAAATTTGGTTTGTGTTAGAAGATTAGTGTTAAAACAAATTTAACAAAATACCGCACAAAGAATGTTGAAAGGTTAGGATGTTGAAAAGTTTGAAGTTATAAGGTTGGAATATGGGAATGTTTGAAGGTTGAAATGTTAATGGACGCTATGGACTCCACTTTACTCCGGGAGGCTAATTTTCCCCATACAAACCGAAGGTACCCCTTTCCTGTCGCCAAAGTTGATCGGTTTACCGCAAAGGGTTTCGTTTGCCAGCACAGCAAATAAAACGGCTTCCTTAGCATCAGGATTGATATTTAAATCATCTGTGGTTAAAAAATTACAGGACGGCAATATTGCCTGAAGCTGTTTTACCAGCAATGGATTATGCATTCCGCCGCCGCTCATAAACACCTGTGCGCGAGCATTTTCTCCAAAACAGCGTTTTATCGCATTGGCGATGGTTTCGGCAGAAAAGTGGCATAACGTAGCCATTACATCCTCTTTACTAATGTCGATTGTGGAAGATATTTCCTGAGCTTTTGTTACATATTCGAGGTTAAAAAGTTCCGGCCCGGTGGTTTTAGGAAAATCCAGGTCAAAAAAACCACAATCGAGCAAAGCAGACAAAAGCTGATTATTTACCTCACCACTCAGGGCTACAGCCGCATTTTTATCGTAAAACCGGTTAAAATGTTTTTGCATGTACTGATCCATCAGCGTATTCCCCGGACCAACATCTGTAGAAAAAACCGCACCGGCATCCATACTTCCCGGCAGGTACGTAAAATTAGCGATCCCGCCAATATTGAGCATTACGCGGTCTTCTCCGGCTTTCGAAAACATCAGGTAATCACCATAAACTGCTAAAGGTGCACCTTCGCCGCCTGCAGCCAAATGTTTCTGCCTGAAATCAGAAAGGGTAATAATCCCGGTTTTTATGGCAATGTGGTCGCCATCTCCAATCTGCAGCGTACCATTTGGATAATCGGCCTGTTGATGCAAAGATTTTGGCGCATGGAAAATCGTTTGTCCGTGGCTCGCTATAAAATCAACCTCTTCCTTTTCTACCCCCCATTCTTCCAAAGCTTCGTTAATCAGTGTTGCATGTGTATTGGCAATATGTTCATTCATGAGGCACACCAATTGCAGGTCGACTTCTTTTTTAGAAAAAACAGCTTTAATTTTCGCCCTGAAATCATCAGTATAATCGCCGGTTTTAAATTTCAGCAAACGGATATCCGAATCTGGTCCACTTCCTTTAACTGAACAGAGTGCTATATCCAGCCCATCCATAGAAGTTCCGCTCATTAAGCCGATAATAAAACGTTCTGTTTTTGCTGCTTTGCTGTACAACTTTTGAATCTGTGCGTTCATATTGATTTTATCTTAAAAAGATCAAACGTTTGTCTGCCCCCTAAATCGAATTTTATATAAATACTTCCAATAAAAGTAAATATCCTTTGTTACAAATCGGGCATAACTGCCTATATTTACTGCTCCGTACATTAAAATCCATATAAAAAAAATGGCTAGATTAAATCTACTGGAGGAGACACGTTTCGAGAAGTTACCCGTAAGCGTGTTCGAAAATCCAAAAATTGCTTCCGTTAATGTAGCACACCGCATTGCGGCACTCATTAAATCAAAACAAGCAAACAACGCACCTGCAGTACTGGGCTTAGCAACAGGTGTTACCCCAATTGCAGTTTATGCCGAACTGGTTAGACTGCACAAAGAAGAGGGTTTAAGTTTTAAAAACGTAATTACTTTTAATTTGGATGAATACTATCCAATGGCGCCAACTGCCGTACAGAGTTACGTTACCTTTATGAACGAAAACCTTTTCGATCATATCGATATCGACAGGAATAATGTTCACATTCCGGACGGTACATTAGCACTGGAGGATATTCCGGCATTTTGTTTGGAATATGAAAAGAAAATCGGTGATCTTGGCGGATTGGATATCCAGATTTTGGGTATTGGCCGTACTGGTCACATCGGGTTTAACGAGCCGGGCTCTGCACCGAACTCCGGTACCCGTTTAGTTACTTTAGATGACCTTACCCGCCGTGATGCTGCACGCGATTTCGGTGGAAAAAGCTTTGTACCAACCAAAGCCATTACCATGGGTATCGGTACCATTTTTAAAGCAAGGGAAATTATTTTAATGGCATGGAGCCGTAAAAAAGCTTCGATTATTAAAAAAGCGGTAGAAGGCGAAATTTCTGGCGATGTACCGGCAACCTACCTGCAGCTTTCTGAAAATGT
Source organism: Pedobacter sp. 22226 (assembly GCF_052045455.1). Classification (NCBI taxonomy): domain Bacteria; kingdom Pseudomonadati; phylum Bacteroidota; class Sphingobacteriia; order Sphingobacteriales; family Sphingobacteriaceae; genus Pedobacter; species Pedobacter sp. 22226. The sequence goes on from NZ_JBQEPB010000003.1 coordinate 156,465, forward strand.
AGAGTTTATCCTCGATGCACCAGCGGCTTCTGAACTAACCCGTTTTGATACGCCATGGCTGGTTAAAGATTGCGTTTGGACCGATGCTTTGATCCGTAAAGCGGTGATTTGGTTAGCCAACACCCTTAAAAAACCGATCTTAAAATTAACGGAAGACGATTATAACAATAATGGTATGGCACAACTGGCTACCGAAAAAGGGCCGGTTTACAACATCAACATTCATATTTTTAATAAACTACAGCACACCATTACCGGTTGGCCGGGCGGTAAACCAAATGCTGATGATTCTCAACGTCCAGAAAGAGCTGAACCGGCTAAAAAACGGGTAATTATCTTCTCGCCACATCCTGATGATGATGTAATTTCAATGGGCGGTACTTTTATCCGTTTGGTTGATCAGAAACATGATGTACACGTAGCTTACCAAACTTCTGGAAATACTGCTGTTTGGGACGACGATGCACTGCGTTTTGTTGAATTCAACGTAGATTTTACCGAGAAAATGGGTATGGATAATACGCATTTAAAGGATCTTTATAACAAGATGAGGACTTTTATTGAGCAGAAAAAACCAAACCAGGTAGATACTCCTGAAATTCAGACGGTTAAAGGATTAATCAGAAAAGGTGAAGCCATTGCTGGCGCACGTTACTGCGGTTTAGAGGATGATCATATTCATTTTCAGGCCCTTCCATTTTACGAAAGCGGTAAGGTGCAGAAAAACCCGGTAACTGATGCCGATATCGAGCTTACAATAGAATTACTACAAAAAGTTAAACCACACCAGGTTTACGCCGCAGGCGATTTTGAGGATCCACATGGTACGCACATTGTTTGTTTCAACATTATACTTGCCGCACTAAAACGCTTACGCAAAACCGAAGCCTGGGCACAGGATTGCTGGTTATGGATGTACCGCGGCGCCTGGTATGAGTTTGAAACGCATGAAATCGAAATGGCTGTTCCAATTTCTCCAAAAGAACTTGAGCGCAAAAAATATGCGATTTTTAAACACCAGAGTCAAAAAGACAGGGCCGTTTTCCCTGGTGATGATGCAAGGGAGTTCTGGCAACGTGCTGAAGACCGCAACCGCGATACCGCAAAAGCTTACGATGAACTTGGCCTTGCAGAGTACGAAGCAATGGAAGCTTTTGTACGCTGGAAGTTTGAAGATTAATTTAAAATGAACATCAATCCTGCTTTGTTAACGCAAAGCAGGATTTTTTTTGCCATACACCTACGCTGTCATGCTGAGCGTAGCGAAGCATCTTTAAAAAATTCTTTAATGAAAATGACCGTCATCTCGACTGAAGCGCAGCGGAATGCCTGCCCGTACAGGCGGGGAGAGATCTATCTAGTGAGATTTCCCTATTGGTAGTGTCTCACCAACCAACATAAAGCAAATTCCAATTATCCATTTTTTTAGGAAAGCAGTGTCTGTAGTACTTCGCTCCCGATAGTCCTGCCCTTTGCTTAATCCCGATAAAAAACCGATAAAACAATTAATCTTAAACCGGGATAACGCTGTCGGTCAGGTTTATTGAACATAGGGTAGCTCAATGCCGGTCCCGGTTTATCCAAGCGAATTTGCGTCATCTCGACTGAAGCGCAGCGGAATGCCTGCCCGTACAGGCGGGGAGAGATCTACCTAGAGATAGATTTAGCTTCGCTGAGCACTTACGTGGTTCTCGACTGCGTTGCACTCCGCTCGAAATGACGATACTGCTGAAATAAAACCTTAAAAGACAGCTTGCCCTCCCTCTTCACCCTCCTAAACTTCTCATTTATTTCTCTTTCTAAAAACAATACTCTAAATTAGTTAGCTCAATCCAAACCAACTGATCATGACCGAACCTAAACAACGATTGCTATCTCTTGATTTTTTCAGGGGACTAACAGTAGCTGCAATGATTTTAGTGAATAATCCGGGCAGTTGGGGCCACATTTACGCACCTTTAGAACATGCAGAATGGAACGGCTGCACCCCTACAGACCTGATTTTCCCATTCTTTTTATGGATTGTGGGCGTATCAATCACTTTTGCCATGAGCAGTAGCAAAGCAGATCCGGCTACACATCAAAAAACAATCATTAAAGCCATTAAACGAGGTGTAATACTTTATCTGCTCGGTTTTTTCCTGGCCATTTTCGGGAAAATCATCAGCGCCATTATCGATGATAAATCCATTTGGGAAGCCTTCCAAACCGTGAGGTTATTAGGAGTTTTGCAAAGAATAGGCATTGTTTTTATCATCAGTAGTATCATTTTTATTAAAGCATCGACCAAAACCATTTTCAGAACTTTCATCGTAATACTCGCTGTTTATTGGGCATTGATGACTTTTATCCCCGTTCCGGGCGTGGGTTATCCCAACCTGGAAAAAGAAACCAATTTAGCCGCCTGGATCGATCGTGGCATCTTAACCGAAGCGCATACCTGGGCATCTTCAAAAACATGGGATCCGGAAGGTATTTTAAGTACCTTACCCGCAATCGGCACCTGCCTTTTTGGTATTATGGTTGGTGTTTGGATGCGCAGAAAAGATGTAGATAATCCCACTAAAGTAGCCTGGCTTTTTACTACCGGCATTACAGCGGTTGTTTTAGGCCTGTTGTGGGATTTACAGTTCCCGATCAATAAAGCGCTGTGGACAAGCTCATATGTACTTTACGCCGGTGGACTGGCTTCTATCGGATTAGCGCTTTGTTACTGGATTATTGACGTTCAGGGTTATAAAAAATTTACCACTCCCTTCGTGGTTTATGGTGTAAATGCCATCACGGTATTTTTTCTTGCGGGGTTAGCCCCCAGAGTGCTCAACCTCATTCAGCTTACCAAACCCGATGGCACTAAAACGGGCTTACTGGTAAGGTTTTACGAAACCTGCTATACCCCGTTTTTTAGTCCGATAAATGCTTCACTGGTTTGGGCCATTACCTACGTACTCGGGTTTTATGTTTTGCTATATTTCATGTATAAAAAGAACATTATTATTAAGGTTTAGTAATTTCGCCCATTGTTTTGATGATTTACCTGACCAATTGAAAAAGAAAACCACTATATACGATATCGCCAATGCGCTTAACATTACGGTATCAACCGTTTCGAGGGCATTAAGCGGCTTCCCTGCCATCAGCGATACCACAAGAAAGGCTGTAGTAGACATGGCCAAAAAGCTGAACTACAGTCCAAATAAACTTGCTTCGGCCTTAAAATCAGGTAAAACCTATATTATCGGGGTAATTGTACCCAGTGTGGAGGCTCATTTTTTCGCTTCAATTATTCATTGCATAGAAGATGGCCTGAAAGACAGTGGGTACAGGGTCATTATTTATCAATCGAACGAAACTGTAGAAAACGAAATTAACGGGGTAAAAACATTGCTCGAAGCGCAGGTAGACGGCATTATGGCCTCTTTATCTTTAGAAACAAAAGACGTTTCCCATTTCGCCGAAATTATTGAACAAAATAAACCGCTTATCCTTTTCGACCGGGTAAATACCGGTTTAAATGTACCTACCATCACACTTGATGATTTTAAGGCAGGGTATATGGCCACTAAACATTTAATCGATAAGGGCTATAAAAAAATTGCATTCGTAACTACTGCCCATCAGGTTAAAATTTTTACCGATCGTTTAGAAGGATACAAGGCAGCACTTGCAGACCAAAAACTACCCGTTATAACAGATCATATAATTTTGGGCGGCTTGTCCATAAAAGACGGCCATTTTGGTGCAGGCGAATTAGTGCGCAACCATAAACCTGATGCCATTATTGCAGGCGACGATTTTACAGCCCTGGGGTTAATTCAAAAACTTAAGGAAATTGGTGTAACTCCACCTGAAATTGGGGTGATCGGCTTTGCGAACGAGGCTTTTTCTGCCTACATCACACCCAGTTTATCAACCATTGATCAGCATGCTTCGCAAATGGGTAAGGAATGCGCCACTATGTTCCTTAAAATGATCGGACAGAAAAATCCTTACGCAAAAATTGAGCATGTTATACTTAACCCCAGCATTATTGAAAGGGAATCGACTGATCCTTCGACTACGCTCAGGGCGACATAATAGTGCTCTTATAAGTTCAGTTATAACCGTCACCCTGAACATTTCAGGGTCTATCCAGCAGAAAGATGCTGAAATAAGTTCTGCCTGACAGCTTCAATAACGTGCCGTCATCCGGAATGAACCTAAACTTTGACAATCTGATAGGCAAAATGCCAAAAGATTGTCAAAGTAAATGTTTCAGTTATAGCCGTCACCCTGAATTCATTTCAGGGTCCTACATACTAAAAAAGCTCTCGAATCAACAAAGCCAAAAAAAGTCGTCATTGCTGGAGGAACGACGAAGCAATCTTACAACGATCGCTATAATCCATATTTTAAAGATTGCTTCGTCGGCTGAAAAAGCCTTCTCGCAATGACGTAAATCCGTGACTTCTATTCCTTTGCCAAAGGCACTTCTACGCCAACAGGTCCGCCAGGTTCACTTTCATTTTTTAAACGATCAAGCGCAGTTACCAGGTAGCTATACCGTTTCCCGCTTTCTACACTGGTATCAATAAATGAAAGGTAATCTTCGAAACTTATTTTAATGATATTTTTAGGGTCGAGCACCGAAATCTTTTCGCCTTCGCTAAAACGGTAAATTACAAAACCTGAAGCCGTTTCTCCATCTTTAGCTTTTAATGGAAGTTGCCATTTTAAATGCACGCCATCTTTTAGTGCATCAGCAGTTAAGGCCATCGGTTCATTTGGCGGTACTTCATCCAGCCATGGCATTTGTGGTGGCAAAGCCGGATATTTATAAAAATCGTTCTTTAACGAATCACCAACTGCTTTTGCAACGGTACTTAACGATTTGGAACTAAAAAATACGCTCCCCTGAATCCTGTTGTTTTCCCTTAGGTACCTGATCTGGTTCGGGATTTCGTTCAGATTCTTCCAGGCGGCTTCTGCCCTCGAATTAACTAAGTAAGCCCCCTGGCCAATGTACACATGCCTGCCATAGGTATTATTGCTCCACCAATCAACCAACACACCATAAGGCGCTACCCTTCTGGTAAACGTAAAATAAATCTGCGGATTGATATAATCTACCCATCCTTCTCTTACCCATTTCCGGCTATCGGCAAAAAGCTCCGCATAATTGGATAATCCACTCGTAGCAGAACCTTCGGGATCTTCATACTTATTTTTCCAGATACCAAACGGACTAATCCCGAATTTTACCCATTTTTTATAATGATGAATACTATCATCCAGTTGTTTAATCAACAGGTCTACGTTATTCCTGCGCCAATCTTTAATGTCTGAGAAATTATTAGGGTATTTATAAAAAGTATTGCCATCGTTAATGGTCTGTCCTTCTACCTTATAAGGATAAAAATAATCATCAAAATGGATGCCATCTACATCATATCCTTTCACTACATCCAAAATTACCTGCACAATATACTCCCTCACTTCCGGAATACCCGGATCGAACTGCTTTTTGCCTCCATAGGTAAAAAACCAGTCAGGATGTTTGCGGTAAGCATGGTCTTCGCTCAATACGGCAGAGCTGCTCATGCTTGCCCGGTAGGGGTTAAACCAGGCATGCAGTTCCATCCCCCTGAAATGGGCTTCTTTAATGGCAAAAGCCAGCGGATCATAGCCTGGTGCCGGCGCTAAACCCTGCTTTCCCATTAGCCACTGGCTCCAGGGCTCGCGCGATTTTGCATAAAAAGCGTCAGCCGCAGGCCTTACCTGCAAAATAATGGCATTCATGCCCTGGCTTTTATGCCGTTCTAAAATCCCGATCAGTTCTTGTTTTTGCTGATCAATGTTTAAACCCGGTCTGGATGGCCAGTCGATATTGGTAACAGTAGCCACCCATACACCTCTAAACTCCCTTTTTGGTGCAATTTTTGATAAAGGTTGTGCATTTAATATATAAGGTATTACAGTTAAAGATAAAAGTGCGTATAGGAAGTTTTTAAGCATTATTTCTGTCTTATTTTTTATTCAGGTTGTGTGTTTGTGTTAATTTGAATACAAATGAACATTAGCAAGTAAACGATTTTTTTTAAAAACTCTTATAAGTTTATTAAAAATTTTAATTTGCACCCTGCTAACTTAATTGTGTACCCCCATCTACCTATGGAAGAACAAAAGTATATTAATTTAAAGAAGATACAGCGTTATTAGAATGGAACCACAAAAGATTAATAAGGGTGACAGAAACAAAATTTACTTCCTCGTTATCGTTATAGCGGCTTTAATCGGCACAAATGCTTACCTGTTTTTTAAAGACCGAAAGCAGAGCGAAAGATCTGTAAGCATCAGTGCAGAAAAGGATAAGCTGCGACTCGAAGTAGAAAAGATTGAGGTTGAGCTAGATAAGGTAAATGCTTTAAACCTCGACCTGAACGATAAGCTTGTTGATGAACAGAAACTGGCGCGTGTTAAAATTGAAGAACTTAAGGCCGCATTAGAAAAAGGCCAGCTTACACAAGTTGAACTCGACAAAGCCAATGCACAGATTAATGAGCTGAAAACATTTGTAAGAAAATACAACGAGCAAATTATCCAGCTGCAAAAAGACAATATCTTTCTAAAAAATAGTAGAGATAGTTTACAAAACACCCTGAGGAACATCAGCAATAAGGCATCGAACCTGGAAAACGAAAACTCCAGCCTCAATGCAAAGGTTAAAACCGCAGCAGCATTAAAACTTCAAAATGCCGGGATTATTGCTTTCAGAACAAAATCGAGCGGCAAAAAAGTTGAAGTAACCAAATCGTCTACCGCCGAAAAACTGAGTGTCCGCTTTACCATCATCCCCAACCAGCTTGCAGAAAAAGGCCATCACAACATCTACTTAAGGGTATTTGATCCTGCAGGGAATTTACTGGCCGATGAAGGCAACCGTTTTGAAGCCGATGGGCAGGACATGCAGTACAGCCATTCTATCTTTATCAATTACAATAACGATGACAGCACCTATGTTATCGATTGGGCAAACCCAAAGCCTTTTATCAAAGGCATCTATACCGTAATTTTATATGCTGATGGTAATACCATGGGCAAGGCTCAGGTAGAGCTGAGGTAAAATTAAACGATCTTAATTAAACTGTAACCACAAATTTATTTTTAGGCCAAAGGGAAACTTAAATAGAAAGTAGTTCCAAAGCCATTTATTGAGGTAAATTTAACCGTTCCACCTGCATTTTCTACGGCCTGTTTTACAAAGGCAAGGCCTAAGCCGGTTCCGGATGTTTTTGTTGTAAAGTTGGGCACAAAGATCTTATCGTGCAGCGATGGCGGAATCCCCTTCCCATTATCTTTAATTTCGATGTAGGCATTCTGAGGATCCACATAAACGACAATGGTGATGCAGCATAACGACTCCTCATCAATGGCTTCTATAGCGTTTTTAAGCAGGTTATTGAAAGTTCTTAATAACTGATCGTGATCGGCCATAATTTCGATATCCCCGGTACTTTTGTTGATGATATCAATCGTAACATTCTCCGTGCTTTTAAAAACTTCCCTCGCCCGCTCAATAACGGGAAGCAATGCAAGACGCTCCAGATTAGTATCGGGCATTTTAGCAAAATTGGAGAACTCAGAAGCAATTTTCGATAAACTATCAATCTGCTCGATAAACGATTTGCTGAATTTGTTAAATTTCAGTTCGAAGTTCGGATCTTTCTCTCTCCATGATTTTTCCAATAACTGAACCCCAAGTTTTAAAGGCGTTAAAGGATTTTTAATTTCATGGGCAACCTGCTTGGCCATTTCGCGCCAGGCACTTTCCCGTTCCGATCGTGCCAGTTTTAGCGCACTGGCCTCTAAAGCCGAAATCATATTATTGTACTCTTTAATCAAAGAGCCGATTTCATCGTGCCTGCGCCATACAATCGGTGCATTTTTTTGCCCTATTTTAGTTTTGCTGATGCTCTCCTGAATAAAGGTTAACGGACTGGTAATCTGATTGGCTAAAAACACGGCCAGCACACCAATTGCCACAAAAACAAGTGCATAAATATTAATCAGGTTACTTACAAAAAGGGCAATCTTATCGGTATATTCTTCTTCATTTGAGTAGTTTGGCAGGCCGATATAGGCGATTGTTTTATTCTGGGCATTCCTGATGGGCGCATAAGCGGCAGCATAGGTTAAATTGCCGATTCTTTCTTTAGGGTTTATATACTCTGACCGGTGAAGGCTATTTAAGGATACGTAGGCCAGCGGGGGCATTTTCTTACCTATAATTTTATAATTATAAAGTTTAGGGTAAGTGGTCATCATCAGGTTTCCGCTTAAATCATATAAATTCAGGTCGGCATTGTTAATATCTGCAAAATTGTTAAAATCAGCCAATGCGTTTTCATCATTCGAGATAATTCCGTTGCTGAATACCTGTTTTTCAAAATTCTGCTGCACCTTTCTGATTTTATCTTTCAGTATTGCATCTTGCTGTCCCCGGTATTCAAGATTCATGTAATAATAGGTTACCCAGCCAACAATTACCAGTGTAGCCACCACAGAGAGCACAATAGAAACCTGAATCCTTGTTTTGTATAAGATTTTATTGGCATTAATCATCAATGAACGGTTGATGCTAAACCAACCCACCTTATCGTCATCGAGGTTTTTGATCAGCCAGATTAAGCCGTACAGTACTAAAGAGAAGATGATAAATACCAGAAAAAAGAAAGATAACGCGGCTAAACGTTCTACATAATCAACCTTCGCCTTACTGATAATAACCATTTTACTGCCAGAAGGCTTATAAATCATGTGGCTGTAATGCAGTTTATCGTCGTTATCAATTACAAAATCGTCCTTTTTGCCTTTAAATACACTGCCATCAAGCGGATAGGTATAGTTTCCTGATTGGTTTAGCAGCTTATTGTTGCTGTAAAAAGCAATGGAATAACCTTTAAAATCTTCATCTTTTGCCAGTTTCTGATCGCCTAATAGATCGGGCAGGCGGTTATTATAATTGTAGGGTTTAGACCGCAATTCGATAATGAGTGTACCGAGCAGATTACCCTGGTCTACCACTGAAATAATTCCAAAATAATCCTGATAACCAAAAGTATTGTTAACCTGATAGAAAAAGTTAGATCCGTCTATTTTTACCGAACCTGCTTCTACGAGGTTTTTATATTTATTGATCGGTGGACTATCTGAATTCCCCATAATCATCCCTGATCTATCGTAAGGATAAATCTGGTAGTCGTATCTGCTTAAATAACCATCCAGATAATCTTTCAGGTGGTTTTTAAGGACCGCATAGTTTGCTGTTTTATTTTGTTTAAAATATCTCGACAGAAAATCATCTTTAACAATTTCATTCCCTAAGGTACCCAGGGCAATAATGGCATTTAAATCTTCTGATGATTGTATTTTACGCGCCAATGGTTCGCGCAGGCTACGCTCTTTAATATCTTTATACCTTGTGTACTTAATAGAAGTATTAAAGGCCAGGCAGAAAAAAACAATGGCAAACAAACCGATAGAAAAGTGCTTTTCTTTGAGGTACACGGCCCTTGCAACGATAAATAATACCATTGCAAAAACAATAAAGAATGCATTAAAATCTACAAAAAGCTTATAGGTAAAAACAGCCGCAAAACCAATCAGGAAGATAATAATTCTTTCTTTGTTGGTTACATTGAGCTGACGGCTTACCGTGGCCGAAATTACTGTAATGAGGTAAATCTGAAACCAGGCGAGGCACAAAATTACAATTCCCACCCAACTGGTTCCGCTCAGTTTCAGGATGTTTACAATGTCGAAATTAATCTTGGAGTTGAAAATCAGTCCGAAAAAAATGTCGTCGGTATCCCACACAATCTGACCGATAAGCACCATTAAGGCCGCCTGAATAATTAAGCCTACAAACTTATTGCGCTTAATCCACTCTGGAAATTTATATTGCTCCTTATGGTTGTACATAAAAAGCAGCAACCAGGTGAGCACGATAACATTCAACAGAAAATCGCCCAATGAGGGCATCAGAAAACTATCTGCGTATATTTTTGGATCAAAAAGATCAAGGGTAAACCGGTGATTAAACCATCCATAATATAAATCGGATAAGCGGAAGGCCAGAAAGAAAAAGAGCAGAAGGAATGTTCCCCAGGCAATATGCCCACGGCGGGCAATGAGCGAGCTGAGGGAATTAAAAAACATACAAATACAGAGTATCCCTGCTATAAACAACCACAATTGAGTACCGGAATAGTAAGTTTCTGCGTATCCTTGTTTAACCTTAAGCCCGAATAAAAATTTATTGTCAAGGCTTTTTATTACATATACATCCTTATCGGTAAATGAAGCAAAGGTTAATAATTTAGTGGCTGATAAAATCGGGTCGATATCATTTTTAAAGTACTGTGTTTCCTTAAAAGGATATTGTGATTGAATGGAAATCAGGAAAATAAGACTAAAATTGCCCTGAGTGCTTTTAATCACCTCGTACCAGCCATTGGCAAAAAATAATACCGAACTACCCTCTTTAATGGTATTAGGATCTATATCAGAAACCTTAATGGTGCTCCAGTACTTAAGCTCACTATTTTCGAAGGTTAAAAGATTAACGCCGTTAATGTCGCGATAACGATTGATGAAATCGATCCCGTTTTTAGGATTGAGATGAAACTGCTTCGCTTTAGCTACTTCTTTTTTATTGTTTAAAAAAGCCTGTACCAACCGTTCTTTAGCCAAAAGGTTCTGCTGAATCTGTTCAGCATCGTGCTCCAGCAATTCGTCTTTAGTAGTAAAACGGCTCAACGAAACAGACGTTACCATAAGGCAACAGCCCAAAACGAGCAATAGAAACCTAATTTTTACACCAAAGCTCATTTTCATCTCCTGATAAAGATATTAAATATTGATAAAAAGCAACGCCATAAACTTTAGGCTTATGGCGCTGGCATTGTTATATTTTATTGCATTAAATTAAGCTATAGCAGCGCTGCTGGTTTGCACTTCGCGGCTTACTTTTTTAACCAGGCCCTGTAATACATTGCCCGGCCCCACTTCAACAAATTCAGTTGCACCATCTGCAAGCATATTGCCTACAGTTTGTGTCCAACGTACCGCACCCGTTAATTGTTTTATTAAATTTGCTTTAATCTCAGCCGGATCGGTGTAAGGCTTTGCATCAACATTCTGATAAACCGGGCAAATTGGGGCAGAAATATTGGTTGCCTCAATAGCGGCCTGTAATTCGATTTTAGCAGGCTCCATCAAAGGCGAGTGGAATGCACCACCTACATTTAATTTTAAAGCCCTTTTTGCACCAGCTTCGGTTAATTTGGCACAAGCCAGGTCAATACCTTCAATGCTTCCTGAAATTACCAGTTGCCCCGGGCAGTTGTAATTGGCCGGTACTACTACTGCATCAATTTCGGCACATATTTTTTCTACAACATCATCAGCCAAACCTAAAATAGCCGCCATTGTTGATGGCTCTGCCTCGCAGGCTTTCTGCATAGCATTAGCACGGGCAATAACCAACCTTAATCCATCTTCAAAGCTTAAGGCATTTGCCGCCACCAGGGCAGAAAATTCGCCTAAAGAGTGACCAGCCACCATATCAGGTTTAAAATCATCACCTAAAACCTTTGCTAAAATAACCGAATGCAAAAAGATAGCAGGCTGGGTTACATTGGTTTGTTTAAGTTCTTCATCTGTTCCTCCGAACATGATATCGCTGATGCGGAAACCGATAATTTCGTTTGCCTGTTCAAATAATGCTGCGGCTTTGGGGTTTTCGTAAAGATCTTTACCCATGCCTACAAACTGTGCTCCCTGTCCGGGAAAAATATATGCTTTCATATCCCTTAATCCCCTAAAGGGGAAATTAAATATTTAGTTAAATTGTTATTGTTAAATCCACACCCCCTCAAGGGGGCCAGGCGGCTAGTCTAAACTCGCTGTAATTAACCTTAAAAACTCGGCTCTTGTTTTATCATTGCTTAAAAAAGTTCCGGTAAAGGCCGATGTTGTGGTCACCGAGTTTTGTTTCTGTACACCGCGCATAGACATGCATAAGTGCCTGCACTCCATTACCACGGCTACACCCATTGGGTTAAGCGTATTCTGAATACAATCCCTGATTTCGTTGGTTAAACGCTCCTGCACCTGTAAACGGCGGGCAAAAGCATCAACAACACGAGGGATTTTACTTAAACCAACAATGTGTCCGTTAGGAATATATGCAATATGCGCCTTACCAAAAAACGGCAGCATGTGGTGTTCGCACATCGAATATACTTCGATGTCTTTTACCACCACCATCTGGCTGTAATCTTCCTGAAACATGGCCGATTTAAGGATTTCATCCGGTTTTATATCATACCCATGCGTTAAATACTGCAAAGCTTTGGCTACGCGCTCAGGGGTTTTCAATAAACCTTCGCGTTCAGGGTTTTCGCCCAGTTGCCCTAATATATCTTTATAATGTGTTGCTACAGCTTCAATTTTTTCTTCGTTGTAACGGTCTACTTTTACGTAACCGCTCACTGGTTCGTCGTTAAATGCGTCGTTATTGCTCATTAATTCAGGTTTTTAACCAAAGTATTCAACAAAATTATTTTCGGTTTCGTAGATTTTTACGCAATGTAAAATGGCTCCGCTTTCTGCAATCGGGGCTTCCAGCTGTTTCCAGATTTCGATGGCCAGGTTTTCGGTAGATGCCAGTTTACCTTTCATAAAATCAACATCAAGGTTTAAGTTTTTATGATCAACTTTATCTACCACATAATCGTTCATCACATCTTTAAGCCATTTTAAGTCCACAAGAAAGCCTGTTTCCGGATTAACCTCGCCTTTTACTGTAACATACAGCCAATAGTTATGGCCATGCCAGTTGGGATTGGCACATTTACCATAAACTTCATTATTTTTATCATCATCCCAATCGGTACGCGCCAGTTTGTGCGCCGCATTAAATGATGCTTTTCTCGTTATGTAAATCATTACTATTAAATAAAATGCAAATATACGGATAAAGGTTTAAGCTTAAAGACTAAAGACCAAAGCTTAAAGAAAATCTAAAATATAATCTACTAACTTTACCACATGAAAACTTTAGTTGTTGCCGCTACAAAAGCCGAACTCACCTTTTTTTACCAGCATTTTAACCTGCCGGAGGGCGATTTTATAGAAAGTAAAAATTTCGACCTGCTAATTACCGGCGTTGGCATGGTAGCAACGGCCTTTGCACTGGGGAAACACCTTTCGCATAAATATGATCTGGTGGTTAATTTTGGGATTGCCGGTGCTTTCGACCGGAATATCGCACTGGGCACGGTACTCAACATTACTGAAGATACTTTTGCAGAGCTTGGGGCAGAAAATGGCGACGAATTTCTGACAATAACCGATTTAGGTTTCGGTGAGAACCATTATACGGCTAAAACCCAACGCAAAGTAGGTTTACCACGGGCAAAAGGCATAACCATGAATTGCGTAACGGGAAGCGAAAAAAGCATTCAAAACCTGATAGAAAGGTTAAATCCAACTACCGAAAGCATGGAAGGCGCTGCTGTTTTTTATGCCGCGAAACAATTGAATATAGATTGTTTGCAGATTAGAAGTGTGTCCAATTATGTAGAACCCAGAAATAAAGACAACTGGAAAATAGGCCTGGCCATTAAAAACCTGAACGATTGGGCCATAGCTTTTATTGGAGAAATGAACTGATTATGACCGATTACTGTGGCACAGTAGTTAATTTTGATTGATGAACCTGGCACAATTAAAATAATTATGTTAATTGTCAAAGGCTCCATCTAACACTGAAAACAAAAAATAAATAGATGAAACTTACACTTGGATTTTCACCCTGCCCTAACGATACTTTTATTTTTGACGCGCTGATTCATCATAAAATTGATACTGAAGGATTAGAATTTGAAGTTTTTTACGATGATGTAGAAACCCTGAATCAAAAGGCGATGAAGGGCGAACTGGATATTACTAAATTAAGTTTTCATGCTTTTGCCTATGTAGCTAACCAATATGCATTGTTAGATGCCGGTAGCGCGCTTGGTTTTGGCGTTGGCCCGTTGCTGATTAGTAAAAACCATTTTGACGAATCCAGACTCCAAACCCCCAACTCCGAACTCAAAATTGGTATCCCGGGAAAATATACTACTGCAAATTTTTTACTGGGCATTGCCTACCCACATTTGCAGAACAAACAGGAACTGGTTTTCTCGGAAATTGAATCTGCTTTATTAAACGATCAGATTGATTTGGGCTTGATTATCCACGAGAACAGGTTTACTTATCAGGATAAGGGATTAAATAAAATTGTTGATCTGGGCGATTACTGGGAGAAATTAACCGGCTGTGCCATTCCGTTAGGAGGAATTGTAATTAACCGCAATTTAGACCGCGAAGTACAGTTAAAAGTAAACCGTTTAATCCGCCAATCGGTTGAGTTTGCTTTTGCACATCCAAAATCGGGTATCGATTTTATCCGTCAGCATGCACAGGCCATGGAAGAAAGCGTGATGTACAAACACATTGAGCTTTATGTAAACAAATACAGCATTAACCTTGGTGAAGAAGGCCGCAAAGCGGTTGATACTTTATTCAAACTTGCACAGGAAAGGAATATTATTCCGGCGATTCAGGAGAATCTTTATATTTGAAGTGGTTGAAATGTTTGAAGGTTAATAGGGTTGAAAAGTTGGAAAGTTAAAGGTTGGAAAGTTGGTTTGATGCACGGAACATTGCAACGTTAAAACATTCCAACCTTAAAACATATTTCAATCATCCCGTCATAAATAGATTTCTCGACTGCGTTGCACTCCGCTCGAAATGACGTTAAAAGGGTTGAAAAGCTGGAAGGTTGGTTTGATGCCCGGAACATTGCAACGTTAAAACATTCTAACCTTAAAACATATTTCAATCGTCCCGTCATAAATAGATTTCTCGACTGCGTTGCACTCCGCTCGAAATGACGTTAAAAGGGTTGAAAAGCTGGAAGGTTGGTTTGGTGCCCGGAACATTCCAACCTTAAAACATTCCAACCTTAAAACATTCCAACCTTAAAAAAATATTTCAATCGTCCCGTCATAAATAGATTTCCCGACTGCGTTGCACTCCGCTCGAAATGACGATAGCGCGGAACACTCCTGCCTTAAAACCTTAGCCCACCAACAACTTATATCCCTTCCCGTGTACATTGATAATTTCCACTGCCGGATCGGCACGCAGGTATTTACGCAGTTTACTTAAAAACACGTCCATACTTCTTCCGTTAAAGTAATTATCATCATGCCAGATGCTTAACAAAGCTTCTTCGCGGGTTAAAACCGTATTCTTTTTTAAACACAGCAAACGCAATAATTCTGCCTCTTTTGTAGAAAGTTTTTGTTGCTGCTCGTCGCTGGTAATAATCTGGGTAGTATAGTCGAAATGATATTTACCGATAGAAAACTGTGTTTCTGCAGCTTCGTCATCATTACCGGTTTTGCTGGCAACACGCTTAAACATCGCATTAATGCGCAACAAAAGTTCCTCTATACGAAAAGGTTTGGTAATGTAATCGTCACCACCTAAATCGTAAGCAGCAGATTTATCTTCGAGCATGGTTTTAGCCGTTGCAAAAATGATCGGAACCTGTGTATTTACCTTTCTAATGTCTTTACCAAGGGTAAAACCGTCTTTTTTCGGCATCATTACGTCTAAAATACAAAGATCGAAGTTCTGCTTATTAAACGTTTTTAATCCGTCTTCACCATCGGTACATAACACCACATCAAACTTGCCTTTAAGCTGCAAATAGTCTTGTAATAATAAACCTAAATTTGGGTCGTCTTCTACCAGAAGTATTTTTTTCATTTTCTTAATTTTATTCACATATGTAGCATTACCTACAGTGAAAGTTTGATTCTGAGTATGCATAACGGTTTAATTTATATTGTAGATTAAATTAATACACTACTATATTAGGCAAATTAAACCTGTTGTATTTAAATGTGTCGATAAAGCAAGCTTTTGTGCCGACGGTTATCCGGTATATAAAGGTAAAGATATTTCGAACGTGGTTCCCCTATCTTTTTCGCTACTTACCTTAACTGTTCCATTCAGTTTTTTAATAATATCCTGAACGTAGTTTAAGCCCAGGCCAAAACCTTTAACATCATGCAGGTTACCCGTAGGCACCCTGTAAAACTGATCAAAAATCCGCTTAGATTGCTCCTTCGTCATCCCGATGCCTTTATCTGCAATTTCGATGATGATATTTTTATGGGTATTACGCGTAGTAATGGTAATTTCGGGTGTTTCGGTACTGTATTTATTGGCGTTATCAATAAGGTTATAAATTACGTTCGACAGGTGCAGCTCGTCACCAAAAACCACTGCATTTTCGGCATCGGTATTAACATGGATCACCGCATTTCTTTTTTGTAATTGTAACTCCATACTATCCAGCACAATCACAATCAGATCATTTACATCTACCTCGGTATTCTCAAGTTTAAGCTCCCCTTTTTCTAAACGTGCAATACTTAACACGCGCTCAATATGACTACCTAAACGCACATTTTCATCATAAATAATACCTGCCAAACGCTTTAAACGCGCCTTATCTTCTGTTACTTCTGGATCTTTTAAAGCTTCGCTGGCAATCATAATGGTGGCCACCGGTGTTTTAAACTCATGCGTCATGTTATTGATGAAATCAGTTTTCATTTCCGACAGTTTTTTTTGCTTTAAAATGGCATAAAGGGTGTAGGAAAAGATAAAAACAAGTACCAGCAATAAAGCGACAGATGAAGCCAGCGTAACACTCAGATTGGCAACAATAGCCGAATTTTTATCCGGGAAACTCACAAAAAGCATCCCCGGATCGCGGAACAGGTCATTCCCGAACAGCGGTGTTTTATAGGTATTCCCAGGCAGAAACTCTCCTTTCACATTGGAGGCCGTCATAAAAATAGTCGAATCTTTTTGGGCCAGAGAGATGCGGTAAGCAGGCTCGAGGGAGATATTATGCGCCAAAAGCTCCTCTTTTAACAAATTGCCAAGGGCATCGAAATTAATGCGTTTATAGATCGGTATTTTGGTTTCCTGGAGTTCTTTTGATACATCTTCAACCACACTTAACCTGGTGTAAGAAAAAGTATCTTTGCCCAGCGCTGCAATTTTTAGTTCTAACTGCTTTTTAGCAATCTCATCTTCCCTTTTAAACTTTTTCTGTAAGTCGCTTGGTATCTTTGGAACATTGGCAAAACCCGGGCTACCATCCCTCGGATCGAAAACCAGGTACCTTAAAGTATCAGGCAAACTTTGCAAACTTTTAAATTCGAATGCTTTTGGTGGCGTAGAAAATGGCTTGGTGCGCATGCTGTAACCTTTTATAATCAGGCTTTTCATGTCCACAAAAGCATCCATCTGCAAATCGAGCTTATCGCCGTTTTTCGAGGTTAAAGAACTATACTCCTTTTCCGAAATTACATCGGGTGCACGGTAAGCGTTACGGATAATACTATCTTGCTGGTTCAGGTAATTTTCGATCTGGTTTTCGCGCTCCACCTGGCGAAGCTCAGCTTCCTGAACATATTGCTGTCTTAAATCCTTAATATCAAGTGCACGCTGCCTCGAATCCTGAAGCTGTTTTAGCTTGTTTTCTGCGTCTTTCCTGTTAAGGTGATCGGCTACATTTCTACGCTGGATTTTATTTACAACAGTAGTTAAAGTCTGGTTTACCTGCTCATCAAAAAGCTGTGATTTTAGCTTATAGGATTCCCTGATGTAATACAACTGCATTACAAAAACACCCAGCAAAGCCACGGTCATCAAAACAGTAATTAACCAAAAACTCTTTTTCTTCATAAACCAGAAAGGTTTTTAAGATTAAAAAAACCGGAACACCATCTTTTTAAATCTAAACAGGTATCAAAAATACTGAATAGCAAAGCTAACTGTTTGTTTTTAACATATTTTAACAGCGCCTGAAAGACTTCGGAAGTTAGCGCAGGCCGTTCCTCTGGTAAAACTTCGGAAGTTTAGCGAAAGGCAAAAAAAAATGCCGGAGCAAAAGCTCCGGCATGGTTCAAAATTGTTTGCTTAAAAAAGATTCTTTATTTAAAAAGGCAAATCATCATCTTCACCTGGTGCATTGCTTACATCAACCGGAGCTGCATAAGCTGGTGCTGCTGCAGGAGCGCCTGCTGCAATGGCATTGATACGCCAGATTACCAAACTGTTAAAATATGATGTTTTACCTTGTTTATCTGTCCAGGGGCGACCACGTAAATTAAAGAACACCTCAACTTCATCACCTGCTTTAAAAGTATCTAATAATGCAGTTTTATCTTGTAAAGCCTCAAAACGGATATATTCTGGGTATGTTGGATTTTCTGCGTATTCTATTATTAAATCACGCTTTTTAAACGTTTCACTTACTTGTTGTGTGGCACCTACTTCGTGCACCTTTCCTTTAATTTCCATATCTAATACTACTTAATGTACTATAAACATCAAATCTCTATAATTTTATTGATAACTTCGCATATATTATGATGCAAGTTTTCCACAATAAAAGCAAGGTAATTATTACCTGCAACAAGCGCCTTTCTCCTTATCTTCAAGATGAAGTTACGGCTTTAGGCTATACCATAGTCCGGGCTTTCGCCACCGGTGTTGAGCTCAATATTACCCTTACAGAGTGTATTAAGCTCAATTTAAACCTGCGTTGTGCCAGTCAGATCCTGTATTCAATTAAAAGTTTTAAGGCTGTTACGCCTGACGACCTATATAAAGAAATTTCGGCCATTGAGTGGGAAGAACTGATCGATTTTTCGGGCTATTTCTCGGTTACCTCAAATGTGGATAACCCAAATATAACCACCCCGCTTTTTGCCAATTTAAAAGTTAAAGATGCAATTGTTGACCGCATGAAAGAGAAAAAAGGCATCCGCCCCAACTCCGGATCAGACGCCAACAAAGCGGTGGTACATTTATACTGGAAAGATGCCGATGCCGATGTTTTTATCGATACCTCGGGCGAAACCCTTGCCAAACATGGTTATCGTAAAATTCCGGGAAAAGCACCCATGTTAGAAGCTTTAGCTTCGAGCGTTATCCTGGCCTCTAACTGGGACAGAAAATCGCCGTTCATTAACCCCATGTGCGGTTCAGGAACATTGGCTATAGAAGCGGCCCTTATTGCCACCAACCGTGCGCCAGGCCTGTACCGCATGAATTATGGTTTTATGCATATTTTAGGTTATAATGAAGAAGATTTTTTTGCAGAGCGCAGAATTTTAAAAGATCAGGTAATTAAAAATGTTGACCTTAAAATTATAGCTTCCGATCTTTCTGAGGATGCCGTAGAAGTAACCCGCAGAAATGCGAAAACAGCAGGTGTAGATACGCTGATTGAGTTTGAAGTGTGCGATTTTGAATTAACTCCTGTTCCGGAAGATGGAAAAGGCGTTGTGGTTTTTAATCCTGAATATGGTGAGCGTTTAGGCGTACACAGCAAGCTTGAACTGACCTATAAAAGGATGGGCGATTTTATGAAAACCAAATGCAAAGGTTATTCTGGTTATATTTTCACCGGAAATCCTGATCTTGCAAAGAAAATTGGTTTAAAAGCATCTAAGAAAATTGAATTTTATAATGGTAAATTAGATTGTCGTTTATTGGAATACGAATTATATGATGGCTCGCGCAGGGCACCATTAATTGAGGCATAGTTTTTCATTGAAAATTAATATATTACGCTCTCTTACGTACCATAACGTAGAAAATTTTGAAGAATATGGAATTTGATGACATGGATCACATGCCCGAATGGGAGCATTTTAGCCGTTTTGGCCGCGATGATGAGGATGAAGAAAATTTATCGAGTGATGACGCGGAAAAGGTTAGGCTAAAGGCAACCAGGGCAAAAAGCCTTTATAACCAGGCAAGGGCTGTGTATAAATATGCTGCCCTGTTCTGCGAAACGCTTGAAGGAGAAATGGCCGAAATGACTGCTAACCTAATTATGCAGAATGCACTGATGCTGTGCCCAAAAATTGTTGGGGCAGAAGGTGCCGATATGTATATTTTAAGGATGGAGAACGCTTCCATTATCCGCACCAATTGCCGCGAACTCGAAACCCAGGTAAGGGCTGCAGATATGTTCGAAATCTGTACACCAGAATATAAAGACATCGTTTTAGACGAAATGGAGAAATTCCGTTTGCTGTTTATCGAGTGGGTTAAATACTTCGAAAAAGACGAATTTGAAGATGACTGGGGATTATATTAATTCCTGGCATCTGTTTGTCCATAATTTTCGCTTAACATTACCAGATTACATTCATTAATCTGCCTTATAAAAACATAATTCCCATCGCAGTTCACTACACCCCGGGTTAATACGCCTACGCGAAATTCAGCCGGATTAAAAAAACAAGTCATAACCTTTTTGGTACATACTAAAACTGATAATGAGGCCATAAAAAGCAGTTAAATAAACATTTAGCCTGTTTTCTTGTTACATGATAAGTTCTGTGCAATACCTGCTTAATTCCTAATAGTGCTAAAAATTTGCACTTTGGAAATCTGCCCGACTGAAAGTTTCGTACATAGCAAAAGAACATTTAAAAAATTTATCCCTTTTTTATGGAAGATGTATTGGCGCTAAAGACGAAGAATGTTGCCGGGAATATTAGAAAAATTAGAGAATACAGAGATTATACTCAAGATTACCTGGCAGCGAAGTTAAAAATATCCCAGAATGCTTACAGCAAAATTGAGCTTGGATATAGTAAATTAACTATCGACCGGTTATTTCAGATTGCAGCAATTTTAGAGGTTGAGGTATCACATTTATTAACCCTTAATCACAGCGATTTAATTAAAATTATTGCTGATGACGAGAACAGGGCAGCGGCGGCCATCTAGCCGGCGCTGTTGATATCATTTTTTCATACCTGCATATAATTCCGATACCTTTGAAAAAAATTCAGAATTATGCAGTCTATCATTCAGAAAACCATTGATTTTGTTAAAAAAACCTTAGCGCATGCTGAGGCCGGACATGATTGGTTCCACATTGAGCGTGTTTTTAAAACTGCTCAAACCATTAACCGGCAAGAAAATGGCGACGAACTTGTAGTAGCCTTTGCTGCATTACTGCATGATATTGCTGATCCTAAATTTAATAACGGCGATGAAGAATTAGGCCCCAATATGGCTGCTTCGTTCTTATCATCTATTGCTGTTGATGCAGAAACCATCAAACATGTTAAGCTGATTATTCAGCACATGTCGTTTAAAAATAGCTTTGACGGTGCCACTTTTTCTTCTAAAGAAATGCATATTGTTCAGGATGCCGACCGTTTAGATGCCATCGGGGCGATTGGTATTGCACGGGCATTTACTTATGGCGGCTTCAAAAACCGCGTACTTTACGATCCTGCTATCGCACCAGAGGAGCACCTGAACAAAGAAAGTTATAAAAACACCACAGCCCCTACCATTAATCACTTTTACGAAAAATTACTGCTGTTAAAAGATATGATGAATACCGAAGCCGGCAAAAAAATAGCAATAGAAAGACACAATTTTATGCTAACCTACCTGGAGCAGTTTTATAAAGAATGGGAAGGTAAATAAACTGCAAACGGTCTGTTAAAAATTACCCATTTATCAGTATTCTTTCGCAATGTTTAAGCACTAACTTTATCACGGTTAAACAATATTCCTTAAACGAATGGATTAAACAAATCTTTTTACTAATATTTTTAGTTATTTAAACTATATTTGTTAGTAAATAATTTACCTATGTCTGATCGAATTCGTGAAAAGCTTAATATTCTTGCTGACGCCGCTAAATACGATGTTTCTTGTTCATCAAGCGGCGGCACAAGAAAAAACACCAATAAAGGCCTGGGTGATAGCCATACATCCGGCATTTGCCACACCTATACTGAAGATGGCCGATGCGTTTCGCTTTTAAAAATCCTTTTAACCAACCATTGTATATACGATTGCTTGTTTTGTGTTTCGCGCAAAAGTAATGATATAAAACGTGCAGCCTTCACGGTAGATGAAGTGGTAGACCTTACCATGAATTTTTACCGCCGAAATTATATTGAAGGCCTGTTTTTGAGTTCAGGGATTTTTAAAAATGCCGATTTTACGATGGAACGCTTGCTGCTTGTGGTTAAAAAACTGCGGTTAGAGCAAAATTACAATGGTTATATCCACCTGAAAACCATTCCGGGCGCCAGCGATGAACTGATTAAAGAAGCAGGCCTTTATGCCGACCGTATGAGTATCAATTTAGAAATGCCAACTGAAGCAGGCTTAAAACTTTTAGCGCCCGAAAAAAGCCATGCAGACGTAATTAAGCCACTTGGATTTGTTCAGCAACAAATTACCCAGTTTAGCGCAGATAAAAAGCTGATTAAACATGTGCCCAAATTTGTACCTGCCGGCCAAAGTACACAAATGGTAATTGGTGCTACACCAGAGAGTGACAAAGATATTATGTACACGGCCAATGCCTTTTACAAAAATTTCGCTTTAAAGAGGGTTTATTATTCAGGTTATGTGCCCATTAGTAACGACACCAGGATGCCTGTTTTGGGTACTCAACCACCTTTGTTAAGAGAAAACCGCCTGTACCAAACCGATTGGCTGATGCGCTTTTACGGTTTTAAGGTGCAGGAAATTTTAAACGATGCCAACCCCAACCTGGATGTCGATATCGACCCTAAATTGAGCTGGGCCATCCGCAATATGCAGCATTTTCCGGTTGATATTAATACTGCCGATTATAAAATGATCCTCCGCATTCCGGGTATTGGTGTAATGTCTGCACAAAAAATTGTACAGGCCCGCAAATTTGGTAAATTGAGGATCGATCAGTTAAAAAAAATCGGTGTGGCTTATAACCGCGCCAAACATTTTATTACCTGTTTAGATACGCCGTACCAACTGAAAGATTATCAGGGAACACAGATAAAAGCTTTTATTCTGGCCGAAAGTCAGAGTAAATATTTAAAAACAGATAGTAACCAGATGATTTTGTTTTAAATCCCCCGCGATCGTCATTTCGAGCGGATGGTAGCGCAGTCGAGAAATCTACTATAGATCTCTCCCCACCTGTACGGGCAGGCATTCCGCTGCGCTTCAGTCGAGATGACGACCTAACAAACAAACCCATGACCTACATTTTCGATGGCTCCCTGCAAGGCCTTTTAACAGCTGTTTTTGAGTGGTTTGAGCGCAAGCCGGGAAAAGTTGTGCTAAAATCGATCGAAATTTTCCAGCCCGAAGCTTTTGTAGAAAGTTTTACTGTTACCACCGACGGAGATAAGGCCGATCGGGTTTGGGCGGGTTTGGAAAAAAAAATTAAAAAAGATTGGCTCCGCAAGTTCTATTGCAGTTACCTATCAGAAATTCCGGATGCTTACAACCATCTTTTTCAGTTTAGCCTTTATATTTTTCAAAATCCGGCAGGTGCCGAAAGCAATTATGGCAATGAACATGTAATCGCGCTTGCTAAATATGCCAAAAGCGTAGAGCGCGAAAAACACCGCATGGAAGCCTTTATCCGTTTTCAGAAAACTGGCGATGGGATTTTCTATGCGGGCATTGATCCCGATTTTAATGTATTGCCCCTAATTTCCAATCACTTTAAAAACCGGTATGCCGATCAGCAATGGGTAATTTACGATCTGAAACGTAAATATGGACTGCATTATAATTTAAATACGGTTGAAGAAATCACCATCAGTTTTAGCAATGGCGTAAATAAGCAAAATCCTGCTCCGGTTTTAATGGATGAAGGTGAAGCTTTATATGCCACCCTTTGGAAAGATTATTTTAAAAGCGCCAATATTGTAGCACGGAAAAATACCAAACTGCATTTGCAGCATGTACCAAAAAGGTACTGGAAGTATTTAACGGAAAAGGCGGTATAGAGCAACCGTCAATTGCGAGGAGGAACGACGAAGCAATCTTAAAATAATCGCTATACCCATAGCATTAAGATTGCTTCGTCGGCTGAAAAAGCCTTCTCGCAATGACGAGTAAGAGATAAATCTGGCTCAAAATTTAAAAACTTACTGCCATGCTGACACGCTGCATTCCAATTAGGGTAAAAAGATTGACAGTTTGGTGAAAATTTGTCCCTCCAAACCTCTTGGCACAAAAAGTGTTAAATGTATGCGTAGTTAAAAAACTTAAAATCAAAATAAAAAATAATAAAAGTTATGGCGTTAAACCTTAAACCAATTGCTGGCAGTTCGAACAGAGTAATAGTTGAACCGGCTGCGGCAGAAGAAAAAACTGCATCGGGTTTGTATATCCCTGATACTGCTAAAGAAAAACCATCTAAAGGAACTGTGGTTTCTGTTTCTGAAGAAGATTCTGAAGGTAAAAAAGCGAGTGTAAAAGTTGGCGATGTTGTAATTTATGGTAAATACGGCGGTACCGAATTCCCTTACGAAGGTAAAGATTACCTGATCATGCGCGAAACTGATATTTACGCTGTTGTAGGGTAAATAATTAAGATTGAATGACTGAGTTTCGAAAGAGTAAATTCAGCATCAATCAACAAATAAATAATAATGTTAGAATGATAAATACAGATGCAATCATTCTAACATACAATCATTCAAAATTTAAAAAGTAATGTCAAAACAAGTAAAATATAACGTAGAAGCACGCGACGCCCTGAAAAGAGGTGTTGATATTCTTGCAAATGCAGTAAAAGTAACTTTAGGCCCGAAAGGCCGTAACGTAATCATCGATAAAAAATTCGGTTCACCAGCAATTACCAAAGATGGTGTTACTGTGGCTAAAGAAATCGAATTAAAAGATGCAGTTGAGAACATGGGTGCTCAGATGGTTAAAGAAGTAGCTTCGAAAACAGCTGATATTGCTGGTGATGGTACTACTACCGCTACTGTATTGGCTCAGGCGATTATTACAACCGGTATTAAAAACGTTGCTGCAGGTGCAAACCCGATGGATTTAAAACGCGGTATTGATAAAGCGGTTGCTGCTGTTGTAGAAAATTTAAAAGCACAATCACAAACTGTTGGCGAGGATAACAACAAAATTAAACAGGTTGCGTCTATCTCAGCTAATAACGATGAGGTAATTGGTGCTTTAATTGCTGAGGCAATGGGCAAAGTAGGTAAAGATGGTGTAATTACTGTTGAAGAAGCAAAAGGTACTGAAACTGAAGTAAAAACAGTAGAAGGTATGCAGTTCGACAGGGGTTATTTATCTCCTTATTTTGTTACCAATGCAGATAAAATGGAAGCTGAATTAGATAATCCTTACATTTTAATCTACGACAAAAAAATCAGCAACATGAAAGAATTGTTGCCTGTTTTAGAAAAAACGGTTCAAACTGGTAAACCATTGGTAATCATTTCTGAAGATTTAGATGGCGAAGCTTTAGCTACCTTGGTGGTAAATAAAATCCGTGGTTCGTTAAAAGTGGTTGCTGTTAAAGCTCCGGGCTTTGGCGACAGAAGAAAAGCAATGTTAGAAGACATCGCAATTTTAACGGGCGGTATCGTTGTTTCAGAAGAAAGAGGTTACAAATTAGAAAATGCTGATTTAACTTATTTAGGTTCTGCTGAAAAAGTTGTTGTTGATAAAGACAATACAACTGTAATTAACGGTGCCGGTAATTCAGACGATATTAAATCACGCGTTAGCCAGATTAAATCTCAGATCGAAACGACTACTTCTGATTATGATAAAGAAAAATTACAGGAGCGTTTGGCTAAATTAGCTGGCGGTGTTGCAGTTCTTTACGTAGGTGCAGCCAGTGAGGTTGAAATGAAAGAGAAAAAAGACCGTGTTGATGATGCTTTACATGCAACCCGTGCGGCTGTAGAAGAAGGTATTGTTGCTGGTGGTGGTGTTGCTTTTATCCGTGCAGTTGCCTCTATCGCCGATTTAAAAGGCGCTAACGAGGATGAAAACACTGGTATCCAGATCATCCGTCGTGCTATCGAAGAGCCATTACGTCAGATTTGCGAAAACGCAGGTATTGAAGGTTCTATCGTAGTGCAAAAAGTTAAAGAAGGTACAGCAGATTACGGTTACAATGCCCGTACAGGTGTTTACGAAAACTTAATTGGTGCCGGTGTTATCGATCCAACTAAAGTAAGTCGTGTAGCATTAGAAAACGCAGCTTCAATTGCAGCGATGTTATTAACTACAGAAGTTGTTTTAGCAGACGAGCCTGAAGAAGGTGGTGCTCCAATGCCTCCAATGGGTGGCGGCGGTATGGGCGGTATGATGTAATACCACCTCCATAGCGAAACTATTTCGTGTAAAATATTCCCTCAGCGCTTAAGGCACTGAGGGTTTTTTTATGCCTTTTAACGCCAAAAAACGAAAATTTACTTCTTATAACCTGCTCATTTAGTTGGTATTGGTGTAAAATTTTATAAAATGTAATGTGAAAATTACGTTCTTTGTAATGAATATTTATTGACGCGTCTCAGGCCCGGTACTCATTTCTGAGTGACAGGTTAGAGCTGGTTCCAAACATCGCTTCCAGAACGCAATAAAAACATTCCCTAGTGTTAGAGATTTATGAAGATTCGTTGTAAAAGGAAATGGCTTTTTCTTGTCCTATTTTTTGGGGCATTTTTGTGCACGTCAAATGTTTTAGCCCAGGTTACCATAGGTACGGTAGATCCTGGTCCGTTTACGCCCGGCAGTACCATTGCGGTTCCCTTTACGGTGCCTGCAAGCTGTATATCGCAGGGAAATATATTTCAATTATACCTGTCTGATCAAAATGGAAATTTCGGCGCAGAGACCCTGATTGGTACCTATGCAGGCTTTTACAGCACTTACATCAATGGGATACTTCCTCCGGGCCTTACACCCGGCACAGGTTATCGGGTAAGGGTAAAAACAACTGCCCCAACTTCGGCTAGTGTCGCATCTACCCCGTTTGAAGTAAAAGCGGGGGCACCTGTTGAAGCAAAACTTACCTCAAATTACTTAAACAACAACAATAAAGAAACTTTTGGTACCTGTACGAGTAAGCCAGATAATAGTTTTTTAATCAGCAACGAATCTACAGCAAACAGTACGGTTACGGCCACAGTAACAGATGGAGGAAGCGGCGGAGGTACAACCAATCTTTCTTTCACCACTCCAATACAAAATTTTACTGCTCAGCAATCACATTATACCATATATACCAAAGCCGTAATGCCTGATGGTACCGTTGCTACAAAGGCTTATTTACTCATTAACAATAAAACGATAACCGCCTTCGCCAATACCGGAAATACCATAGTGTGTTTACCTTTAGGCGCTTTAACCTTTAATGTTGATGTAACTTCGGGCTCCGGTATCCAAAACAACTTTCCGGGCGATATTTATACCATTACCTGGGGCGACCAAACCACTACTACCTATACCCTTTGCGAGATTATTAATAATGGCGGTAGAGTGGCGCATTCTTACATCAAATCTTCGTGTGGAAGTGTTTCTACCTCGAGCGCAGGCACAATTTATAATGCTTTTGATGTTTCCATCAATGTATCGAATACCTTTTGCGGCATAATCGGTACGCCTGTTTCTTCATCGGCAAAGGTTGTGGTTAAACCGGTAAATTCTTTCGCCTTCAACACGCCAGGTTGCACCAATACTGACATCACTTTTGTAAACACGTCTACCCTGGGCGAAAACCCAAATACCAATACACTGGGCTGCTCACCTAATGAGGTAACTTATAACTGGTATGTTGACAATGTACCCGTTAAAGCAAATCAGCCGAGATCTTATAACCTGGTGTATAAATTCCCTACGCGTGGGGAGCATACCATCCGTTTAGAATCAAATAGTTCCGGCGCTTGTAACGCAGATCCCGTAGAGATGAAAATCTGTATTCAGGATCCACCCAAGCCCGCTTTTAGTTTACCATCAACCACCGTTTGTGCCGGCACAACCTTAAAAGCTTCTGACCTTTCGGTTATCGATAACATCTGCAATGCAGCAAACAACTATTTTTGGTCGGTTACACCGGCAGTAGGTTATGCTGGTGGTACAAGTGCTACCAGTAAAGAACCACAGTTCATTTTTACCAATCCGGGTACTTATACCATTACGCTAAACATTTCTACGCCATCGTGCGGTCCGGCTACAAGTTTACCGCAAACTGTAGTAGTAAATTCAAGTCCTTTAGCTACCCTTTCGCCTGATATTACACTTTGCAACCTTTCTACTTACGATTTTAACAATACTACAACAGGGCCAACCAAAACCACCATTAGCGGAACCTCGAAAGATTTACCGGATACCTATACATGGACGGTAGTTCCATCGGGTTCCGGAACTTATAGTTTTGCAGGGGGAACAACAGCCAATTCCAAATATCCGTCGATAAAATTCGACAGCTACGACACTTACACTGTAACTGTTATACATAAAAACAACTGCGGAACAGCTACAGATACCCAGGTTTTGACTTTCAGCACGGCCCCTGTGGTTAATGCAGGACCGGATCAGGCTATTTGCTTTAACGATTCTGGTTTTGCCTTACATGGAATGATAACGGGCACCACCTCAACACAAACATGGATTGGAGGATTGGGAAGCTTTACACCAAACAGAAACGATTTAAATGCTGTTTACACCCCTACCGCAGCCGAAAAAGCAGCTGGAACTGTTACGCTAAAATTAAGGGTAACCACAACGCTGGCTGCTCCGTGTAACCAGATAGATGATGATATTATCTTAACCATTAAGCCAGATATTAGCTTAACCAGCGCAGGCACAAAAGCCATCTGTACAGGCAATAGTGTCGCCTACACGCCAACCTCTGCAGTTACCGGCGTTACCTACACCTGGACGGCCACCGGAACGGCAACAGCAAACGGTTATACCATAAACGGAACCGGAAATATTAATGATATATTAACCAATACAGATCTTAGCGTTGATGCCACGGTAACCTATACCATCATCCCCCACTCAGATGGCTGCGATGGTACACCATTTAATCTGGTGGTTACCATTAAACCAAACCCCATTGTAACAGCAACAGCAGCCAGCTTAACCATTTGCAATAAAACATCATCAGCCATTACCTTGTCGGCCAATTTACCAGCCGTAAATTATACTTATACCAGCGCTGTAACAGGTAACATCACCGGAAATACCAATAGAACTGTTGCATCGGCAGGCACCCAGATTAACGATATTTTAACCAATTCGGGCACCACAGCCGGCACAGTAATTTATACGATTACGCCTGTGTCTTCAAACGGCTGTCCGGGTGTGCCAGCAACTGTTACCATTACCGTATTGCCAGGCGCAACACTGGCCAATGCTGGTCCGGATGAAGCCATTTGTAATGCAAGCACTTATACCCTAAAAGGAAATCCGCCGGTAGTGGGTACGGGGAAGTGGGCCATTGTTTCGGCCCCTACTGCCATCACTTTTACCGATGATACACAACCTAACACTGATATAAGTGGATTAGTACCCGGTAACACTTACATTTTAAGATGGACAATTGCAGACACCAACTGCTCTACATCAAGTGATGATGTACAGATTACCGTTAATCCGTTAAGTATTGGCGGAACCACTGCCGGAGATGTAGCGGTTTGTGCAGGAGCAAATGGCGGCAATATTACTTTAACCGGGCAGGTTGGAAATATTATCCGCTGGGAACGCTCTATTGACAATGGTGTAACCTGGTCTACCGTTACTTCAACAGCCAATCCTTTTGTTTTTTCTAACCTGGCCATTACCACCAAATACCGCGCTGTAGTGCAAAGTGGTAGCTGTGCCGAAGCCATCTCAACGATAACCACTATTACGGTAAATCCCGGAACAGTAGCTGCGAATGCGGGCCCTGATCAAAATTTATGTAGCGGAAACGGCATTACCCTGAACGGAAATAATCCTGCCCCAAACAGCGGCACATGGACTTTAGTATCTGCACAAACCAGTGTTACCATTACCGATCCTACGTTATACAACACCACCGTTACGGGTTTGGCACCCGGACAAACTTATACCTTCAGGTGGACGATTTCCGGTTTTAATGGTTGTCCTCCTTCCATTGATGAGGTCATCGTAACCTATTATCCACCGGTTATCAATAATATCAATCCTGTAACGGCTCCTGTTTGTGCTGGCCAAAGCATTACCATCACTGGCGAAACCCCAACAGGTGGCACGGGCACATTTGCCTATCAGTGGCAAAGCAGCGCTGATGGAAATACCTGGGCCAATGTGCCATCGGCTATAAATAAAGATTTAACTTTAACTCTAAATTCTTCCACTTATTTCAGGCGATTGGTAAACAGCACCATCTGTACTTCGATCAGTAATTCGATACAGGTTACCGTTCTGCCGGGATTAACGAATAACACCATTTCTGCCGATCAAACTATTTGTTTGGGCACCGCTGCAGCTTCGCTTACTGGTTCAGTACCAAGCGGAGGAAGCGGTACTTATACTTATCAATGGCAATCGAGCATAAACGGAACAGTCTGGACTGATGTGCTGGGTGCAACCGGTATTAATTTTGCCCCTCCGGCTCCTACTGCAACCATATTTTACAGGCGATCGGTAACCAGCGGTGCTTGTAGCAACAATTTGAGCAATCAGGTAAAAATAACAGTGAATCCTCCGGCTAAGGCTGAGTTGGTTTTTAATACCGATAAAGGTTGTCCGCCTTTCGTTTTAACCGCCGCCAATATATCGGCTACCCCTTACACAGATCGCAATAATACTTACACCTGGTTTGCCAATGGCGTACAGATTGGCACTGGCATTACTTTTCCGGGCTACACTATTGCAAATGATAATGAAAATGTGGTGATTAAACTAGTGGTAACAAGCAGTTTGGGTTGTAATAGTGATGAAACCAGCCACACATTTAGTACCCTGCAAAATGTAACTGCGGCATACACACAAAGTGCTACATCGGGCTGCGGACCGTTAAACGTTGTTTTCACCAATACTTCGAATTCATTAACTGCAGCAACCTTTTACTGGGATTTCGGAAACGGGACGAATTCAAATCTGGCCCAACCACCGGCGGTTACCTACCAGGCAGATCCGACAGGAAAAGACCTCACTTATACTGTTACTTTAAAGGCTACCACCGCCTGCGGCATCACTACACAAACTTCAACCGTATTGGTAAAAGCCAAACCAGTTGCTGTTTTCTCTCCTGATAAAACCACAGGCTGCTCTCCCCTGGCGGTGACTTTTAGTAATACTTCGCCAGGAAATTACACCAGTTATACCTACGATTTTGGCGATGGCTCTGCACCGCTAACCGTAACCGATAAAAACAGCGTAAGCCATACTTATACCACTTTGGCGGTTAGGGATTACGTGGTAAAAATGACCGCCACCAACGAGTGCGGCAGTAGTGAATCTCAGTATTCTATCCGTGTGGCACCTAACGATATTATCCCTGAATTGGTGGTCAACAGCAACCAGCTTAAGGGTTGTGCCCCTTTAAAAGTCGATTTCTTTAATAACACCAAAGGTGCCGGCACTTTTGTTTACGATTTTGGCGATGGCAGCACTACGGTTACCCACACTGCACCCGAAACCATATCGCATACCTTTACCGAGCCGGGAAAATATACCATTACACTATACGCATCGAACAATTGTTCTAACGCCTCCACAACCGAAACTGTTGAAGTTTTACCACAGCCCAGCGTAAGTTTTACTGCAGATAGAACAAGTGGCTGCGATGGCGTAACAGTTAAGTTTAAAAATACCAGTACCGGCGCCATAGGTTATGTTTGGGATTTTGGTGATGGTTCGCCAACATCAAATGCAATAGAACCCACACATACATTTAATGGTGCAGGGAAAAACTATGCGGTTACCCTCACGGCAACCAACGCTCTCGGCTGTACAAAAAGCACTACCATAGCCGATTATATCCATGTTGTGCCCCCACCTGTAGCAACTTTTACGGTTACTCCGGGGAACGAAGTCTCCATTCCGAACTACACATTTGCCTTTAAGGACATTAGCGTGGATGCGGTGAGCTGGCAGTGGACTTTTGGTGACGGTGCTGTTTCAACCCTGCAAAATCCTACCCACACTTATGCCAATGAAGGCACCTACAACGTAACCCTGAAGGTACTTAACAAAGAAGGCTGTTCTTCCAATACTTTTCAATCGGTCCGGATTATCGGGGTGCCGGGTTATCTGAATATCCCGAATTCATTTATGCCGGCAAGTGCGAAAAACGAAATCAAAGTATTTAAGGCTAAAGGCCGTGGCATAAAAGAGTGGCAAATGTCAATCTTTAATAAATGGGGCCAGCTATTATGGGAAACCACCAAACTGGATGATGGCTCACCTTTAGAGGGTTGGGATGGCACCTACAACGGACAAGAGCAGCCACAGGGCGTTTACTACTGGAAAGTAGACATAAAATTTATTAATGGCAGCGATTGGAAAGGGATGACTTATGATTCATCTCCTCCAAAGAAAACGGGTGTAATATATTTAATAAGATGATGAGGAGCAGGATAATATTATTTTTGTTTTGGGCATTGCCAATGGTTTCGTTGGCACAGGACCATATTTATTCGCAGTTTTACAATGCACCGATTTACTTAAACCCGGCGCTAACCGGTCAGTTTGAAGGTGATATCAGGTTTAATGCCTTATACCGTAACCAATGGACAGGTTTGGCGAGCGATTTTTCTTACATGACCGCCTCAGGAGACCTTAACTTGTCAAGATTAAATAGCGGTATTGGTATTATTTTTAACCGCAGCAGTGAGGGTACCGCTTACCTGGTGAAAAACAATGTTGCCCTAAGCTATTCATATATTATTGGCGGAGATGATTTTACCTTATCCTTTGGCTTGCAGGAAGGCATTACCAACCAGAAATTAAACTGGGATAAGCTTGTTTTTGGCGATCAGATCGATATTAGCACGGGTTACATTCCCGGCAGTGTTTCAGGCGCCGAAAGGCCAAGTGTAGATAGCCGCTATTACTTCGATTCGAATGCAGGCGCCAACCTGGTGGTGGGCAAATTTATGATGGGATTAGCAGTGCATCACCTTAACCGCCCGGATGAATCCCTGTCAGGTTTTCAGGCCAGGTTGCCCATGCGTATTTCTGGTAATTTAAGTTATAAATTAACCCTGGTGCCTGATGAGTACGATCGCGACGGGAATTACCTCATCCCTTCTATTGTGGCCTATAAACAAGGTAACGTAAAATCGTTCAGTGTAGGCATGCAGTATAAATATGCAGGTATAAATGCAGGCATCTGGTACCGTAACGATGGCAATGCGAACGGAAACGATGCCGTTGTTTTTTCGGTGATCTTTGATATTTTCAACAGACGAACCAATGGCGAAAAATTCAGATTAGGCATCAGTCACGATGCTACAACCTCGAAAATCAACTACAGCAATACCGGCGGAACTTCAGAAATCGGAGTAGGATACGAAAAATATTTTCCAAATAGTTCAAATGGTGGCCGTGCAAATGGCCTGAGATGTTACGATTTTTATTAATTTGCCATTGATAACTCAAGGCAATGAACGATATCTTAGATCAAAACCATTTTATTACACAAAGCGAAATCAATAAGTTTTTATTGGCTACCCTGCTTTGTGGCATTATCGGTGCAGAACGCGAATACAGAAGTAAATCTGCCGGTTTAAAAACCATGATGATGATCGGTTTGGGTGCCACCCTGTTTACCATTTTATCCATCAAAATCGGGCCAACCAGTCAGGACCGTATCGCCTCGAACATTGTTACCGGTATCGGTTTTCTTGGTGCAGGCGTAATTTTTAAAGAAGAAAACCGCGTAAAAGGGCTTACTACAGCCTGTATTATCTGGATTGTTGCCGCCATTGGTATGGCAGTAGGCTCCGGTTATTATGAACAGGCCATTGGCGTTACCATTGTGGTATTACTGGCATTGATTATTTTTCCCTTTCTGGAAGAAATCGGCGACCGCCGTTTTACCAAACGCGTTTACCGCATCGTAAAAAAACAACATACCCATGGCGATCTGGAAAGCTATGAAGAAGTTTTTCGCGAAAGTAAACTTAAACCACAACGCGGCAAGCATCAATTGGTAAACGATATCATCACCGGAAACTGGGTAGCCACCGGAACGCCGCAAAACCATCAGAAGTTTGTAGAGCGCATGCTAAAAGATAACGATATTATAGAGTTTGATTTTTAACCGAATCAAAAAGATCTGCCCGCTGGGTTTGTAAAGCCAGTTTTTTCTCGTCGACAACAATCGTGTCCGACCAGCGATCATGCCATGGATCACAAGGATTACCGAGTCCACTAATTGCATTAAAAGGAATCGAGCGGATCATATTTCGTGTAAATGCCTTTCCAAAATCAATCTCGCTGCCATCTAAGTTTACGGCCTTTGTGCCTGTAATGAGTTTTCCGATTGATTTTCCACGTGAAACAGCTTCTATTAAACACATAATAAAGCCATAACAAACCATCGCGATCAACCGGTCTAAAAGATCATTGATTCCATCTAAAATTCCCGGAAGTAAAATTCCGATGCAGATGTAAATGCCAAGAAGAATGATGTAAAAAACAATAAGGTCGATGATGTAATTTGCCAGTCTTTTGCCTGAGCTGGCACGGCAGTAGCTTAAATCAATTTCCTGATAACTGTTGTTGAAGTCCATTTTTAGTGCGTTTAATTTAGATCTTTCTAAGGTAAAATATTTTCATCTTCAGTCAAAATTAATTTAGTCAGAATCATAAAACAATCATAGCTTTGTATAACTTATATTCATAATGATCAAGGAACAAATTTCGGTTTTCGATATCTTTAAAATAGGCATTGGCCCTTCAAGCTCACATACTTTAGGCCCCTGGCGTGCGGCCCAACAATTTACAGCTTCGCTTGCTCAAAATGGCTTAATTGATGATGTTGAAGGCATCAAGATATTGTTATATGGTTCCCTTGCCAAAACAGGAAAAGGCCATGGAACCGATGTGGCTATTTTATTGGGTTTAACCGGGGCTGATCCAGTAACTTTTGATGTGGATGCCGTTACCCCAACATTTGAAAACATCCAAAAAGATAAAAAACTGAACCTTGCCAGCCACCTGATCATCGATTTTGATTATGATGAAGATTTACTCTTCCTTTTTACCGAGAGTTTACCTTTTCACCCTAATGCAGTAACTTTTCAGGCCTTTTTAAAAAGTGGCAAAGCTTTTTCTGAAACCTATTACTCCATTGGTGGCGGTTTTGTGGTGAAAGAAGGTGAAGACAATAGCAATAAAGTACAGGTAGACTTACCTTTTCCGGTAGAAAAAGCTAAAGAATTATTACACTGGTGCCTGTCTACCGGTTTAAAAGTGAGCGAGATCGTTATGGAAAACGAACTGGCCTGGCGCACCGAAGCAGAAACCAAAAAAGGTATTTTACAACATTTCGCGGTAATGCGCGATTGTATTTACCGTGGCTGTCACACCACTGGCTTTTTACCCGGTGGACTAAATGTAGCCAGAAGGGCTTTCCCGCTGAATAAACGTTTAATTAATAAAAGCGAATATACCAATTACGATAGCTGGGTTGATGCCATTAGAAAAGGTGGCAACGGCTTTAATTATACTTTAGATTGGGTAAGCTGTTTTGCACTGGCTGTAAATGAAGAAAACGCATCATTTGGCCGTGTGGTAACTGCCCCTACCAATGGCGCTGCTGGTGTAATTCCGGCCGTATTACAATATTTTATTACTTTTTGCGATGGTTATAGCGAAGATAAAATCATTCAGTTTATTGCCTGTGCTTCCGAAATTGGCAGTATTTTTAAAAAGGGAGCAACCATTTCCGCAGCAATGGGTGGCTGTCAGGCCGAAATTGGTGTTTCCTCTGCCATGGCAGCAGCAGCACTAACCGAATGTCTTGGTGGCTCGCAAAGGCAGGTTTTAATGGCCGCAGAAATCGCCATGGAACATCATTTGGGCTTAACCTGCGATCCGATTGGTGGTTTGGTACAAATTCCCTGCATCGAACGAAATACCATGGGTGCCATTAAAGCCATTACAGCCAGTCAGCTGGCTTTACAGAGCAATCCCGATAAAGCAAAGGTGAGTCTTGATGCTGTGGTTAATACCATGTGGGAAACTGCTTTGGATATGAATGCCAAATACAAAGAAACCTCTGATGGAGGCCTCGCAACCAATATTCCGATCAGTTTGCCCGAATGTTAATTTAACACAATATTTGTTGGTTTAACCATAAAGGGCGCGAAGCATTGGGCAGTTGGCGAAACACTCAAAGTATCGTTATTTCGGGCGTATGTTAAATCCTCCGTGTTAATCTGTATTTCGGTAGCCAGCCTCTAAAAACAGTCTCTGCGTACTTTGCGGTTAAAAACGAGAATAATTTTAAACCAGCCCCGAATACCTCAGCACCAGCCACCACAAACCCGTGGTAATAAACGAAAGCACAATCCCGATGCCAACCACCAGATTGGAGAGTTTAGGATTAAGATTATACTGATCGGCCACCACGCCTGCTGTTAATAATGTAGGCATGGCCATCTCAAAAACAGCTATTTTGGTAATTGTACCGCTCATGCCCAAGATAACAGCAATCAGCATCACCACTAAAGGCGCTAAAATCAGTTTATATAACAGCGCAAAACTGATGTGCTTTAGTTCGCTGAACCAACCCCCAAATTTTAACTGCAAACCAATCGAAAATAAAGCCAGCGGACCAACCGTACCGGCCAGCTTATCAAATAACGGATTAAGTGTGGTAATATTTACAAAATGTGGAACGGTTAAGGCTAAAACACAACCGATTAACGGCGGAAAAGTTAATACTTTTTTAAGTACCAGTTTTCCGCTTAATATTTGGTGCTGCGACGAGCGGATAGCGACAATAATTCCAATGGTTGATAACAGGGTAAATGTTACCTGATCACAGATTATGGCGATACCCAATTCCTTTTCACTAAAATAAGCTACAATTAAAGGAAACCCCACAAAAGAAGTATTACTTAAAGAGCTGGTTAATTTTAAACCTCCGGAAGT
This sequence comes from Pedobacter sp. 22226, assembly GCF_052045455.1. Classification (NCBI taxonomy): domain Bacteria; kingdom Pseudomonadati; phylum Bacteroidota; class Sphingobacteriia; order Sphingobacteriales; family Sphingobacteriaceae; genus Pedobacter; species Pedobacter sp. 22226. The sequence continues at coordinate 193,539 of NZ_JBQEPB010000003.1, forward strand.
TGCTTTACTGAGATTTCTTATACGGCTGTAAACGGTGATGAACAACCAACCGGACAACCAGATACAAACAGGTGCCATTGCCGGGAAAAGCAGATCCTTCGTCCAGGTAATGTGTGGCAGGTACTTAAATGAAACAGCAGGTAATGCGATGTAAATAATCCAGGCATTAATGCCCTTGTGTGCATCTTTAGGCAGCGATTTGCTTTTTCTGAAAAGAATGCCCGCCAGAATACATAAACCGATAAGAATAAAATTTGCCATTTGAATAATGCAAAGCTAATCTATAAAAGAAAATGGATGATTTCCTATCGCTAGCTAAATCATCCATTTTACATCTTCCTTTTTACATTTTAAGCAGATGGTTTTGGTTTTTTCTTTTTATGCCAAACCTTTTTCTTGCCGTTATGCTGAGGCCTTTTTTCTTCCACAGGTATAATTTCCATTGCTGCAATACTTTCGGGCAAGGGCATGCGCGGAACAGGCTTTTCAATTAGTTTCTCTATGTTATCAAATTTACGCTTATCCCTTCCATTAACCAGGGTGATGGCTGTACCTTTTGTGGCTGCCCTTGCGGTACGCCCAATACGGTGTACATAATCAGCCGGATCGCCGGGAACATCGTAATTGATTACTAAATCGATTCCTTCCACATCAATTCCACGTGATAAAACATCTGTACCGATTAAAATCGGTAACCTTCTGTTTTTAAAGGCCAGTAAAATATCTTCGCGTTCTTTCTGTCCCAAATCAGAGTGAAAAGCTTCGGCTTTTATGCCCAAACCTTTAAAAGCTTTATACAATGCCTTTACTTTTTCTTTGGTAGAGGCGAAAATGATACTGCTTTTGTATTGGTCGCTTTTAAAAATCTCTGTTAATAATGCCTGTTTCTGCTGATCGTGGATATTGTAGGCTTGTTGGTCAATTCCTTCGGCAGGTTTAGCAATCGAAATGGTAATCTGTTTGGGTTCGTGCAAAATTTTACCAGCCATTGTCCTTATTTTAGGTGCCATAGTAGCCGAAAATAAAAGCGTTTGCCTTTTCTTTGGCAGGTAGCTGATGATGCGGATAATATCGTCGTAAAAGCCCATATCCAACATCCTGTCGGCTTCATCAAGGATTAAATGCTGTAAATGTTCCAGTTTTAATACACCACTGGATAAATGCGCCATTAACCTGCCCGGAGTAGCAATAATGATATCCACACCTTCGCGCATCGAACGTTTTTGTTGCTCATACGCAATGCCATCTCCCCCACCATATACCGCTAAAGAGCTAATGTTGGTAAAATAAGCCAGCGCTTCAACCTGTAAATCAATCTGTTGAGCCAGTTCGCGGGTTGGAGCCAGGATTAAAGTATTATTATGCCTGTCGGTTGCTTTGCTAATTTTATCCATTACGGGCAAAAGGTAGCTGGCGGTTTTCCCTGTACCGGTTTGGGCGCAGGCAATCAGATCATGATTATCTAAAATTACCGGTATGGCTTGTTCTTGTATTGGAGTAGCGCTTTTATACCCCATGGCCATTAAGCCTTCGTATAAATCGGGGTTAAAATTAAAGTCGTTAAAATTCAATCTGTTGTATTTATGTCTTTTAGCAAAAGTACCTTAAAATACCGCCAATAGCAAACAGCATTTCAATATCATTTATATTCAGAAGAAACAAATGCATTTTATAAGCTCTTAACCCAAAAAAGCCCCAACTGTATTAAACAATTGGGGCCTGGAAATTATAATAAACGAAACTTAGTGTACCTCGATATCTTTTTCGGGTATATTCGTTTCGGGGTTTTTAGGCAGGTTAACTTTCAAAATTCCATCGGCATAGTTTGCTGAGATATGATCTGATAAAACCTTTCCGTTTAAAGCAAAAGCCCTTTCAAAAGTGCCATTGCTGTATTCTTTCCTGTTGTATTTTTTAGCCGTTTCAGCTTCTTCTTTTGGCTGGTAAGAAATGGTTAATACATCATCTTTGGTTACTACTTTTAAAAATTCTTTCTCCAATGCCGGTGCAAAAAGCTCAATAATAAAACTGTTTTCTGTTTCCTCGATGTTAACCGGTACTTTTCTAAATCCCTGGTTAAACATCCCGAATTTATGGTGACCAAAAGGCCCGCCGAAGTGTCTTCCAAATCTTCCTTCTCCTGCGCCGTAACGGCCATGCATCCTGCCCTCGTGGCATCTATGTTCTTTGTACATTTTACTTAATCTAATGGTTATTTATTTTATTAATTCGCAGGATTTAACCAGTTAACTGGTAACCGCCTGCTCGGTTTTGGTAATCCCCAATAGCTGGGTAATGATGTTGGCATAAGGATAAGCCGGTGAAAAAACGGCATAATCGAATTTTAATCCCCTTATCTGCACCACAATATCATCGATAAACTTCATGGGTTCGAGTAAGGCACTGATCAAACCCGATTTCGGTTTTTCTTCATCACTTTCAGCATTGCGCTGAAAAACATCCACCTCGCGATTATAGGCCTTAAAATCTGCACCGATTTGTTCAATAGGAGCTTTAAACTCATCCGAACTGAAAAAAGTTACCTTTTCTCCACGACTGATCAGTTCGTTGGCCATTCCTAAAATCGGACTCACATCTGCCTGTGATGGATCGCTCAAAAAAAGTACCTGCGACATAACCTTATCTTTTTGTGATGTTAACACTATCTACCGGCGCAATTAAAGCATCAGTGGTTTTTCTATTGTGGTGACTGAAGGCATGGCGCCTGTTATGTTCATGCTGGCAATCTTCGTTGTAATGCCTGTTTTTAAAGTCAAGGTGATCGCGGTATCCGTTTTGAACAGCTAATACATTTAAGCTGTAAAAAGTTCCTGCAGCAACAGCAAGTGCCAGTAATATTCTGAATGTTCTCATGGCTTAGTAATTTACATTGATGTTGTTAACGGTTCCATTGCTTTGTACGGTTGGCCTGTACCATTGATTATCAATCGGCACAATCGGGTTGAAATGGTTTTCAAAACCGTTATATCTGCTGTGGAAATAATAACGTCTTCTGCCTGCAAAGGCCCTGAATATAAAACCGATCAGCACCGCAGCCAATATAAATTTGAATACATACGGGATAAAGAAAGCGGCCGCGCCGAATATCATCCCAAATCCAATTGCTTTTAATATTTTTTTCATCTTCTTATCTTTTTAAAAGTTTAATCATTTCACTGTAAGCAAGTTGACCATTAAACCCTGTTATTTTCGTTATTTATATAAGAAGACGGAGCAACTTTATTTTTACTTTAAATTATTTTGATTTTTTTTAATCTGGAGCGTCATCTCGACTGGAGCGCAGTGGAATGGAGAGATCTGCCCTGAGAAAGATTTCTCCACTTCGTTGCACTCCGGTCGAAATGACGGGTTGAGAAGAGCTGCACTCCAGTCGAGATGACAAATTTTAGAGAGGTTCTTCGCTGCGCTCAGAATGACAGCGTGGTATTAAAACAAAAAAGCTCCGAATTTCTTCGGAGCTTCTCATTATTCTTTATTCCGGTGGTGGCCCCATCCGCCACACCTCCGTTTATATTCTTCTTTAAATTTTATCCGTTCCTCGTCGTCCATGGTTTCCCATTTGTCACGCATGGCCCTTGCCCGCTCACGGAAACCATTATGCCCGTCATGACCACCTTTTTTAAAATTACCGAAAAGCAACCGGCACAGCACCAGTAAGCCGAGGGCCTGCCAGTAAGTTAGTTTGCCTGCATGTGCCACCTCAGGTAAAATCCAGTTCCATAAAAACATAACCACATACCCCAAAACCGCTGCTATAAGCACCGCTACGGGTAAAAAGAAAATAAATTTCTTGCGCCGATTAAAATTTCTATTCATCATGTCTGCAAATTTAATAGTTAATAAATTCCTGATATAAATTTTGTAAGCGGTTACGCAGGTGTTTTACCGCATAACCTTTTCTTGATATTAATGTTTTAATATTCTCCCCGCTTTCATCGGCCAGCTCCTGAAAAGTGCGTTCTTCCAATTCATTCTGCACAAATACATAACGTTGATTTTCGGGCAGTTCTTCGAGCGCCAGAAACAGCTGATCCCAGAATAGTTTTTTCAAACTTTCCTCTTCCGGTGAATAAGCCTCGGCCAGCAGAATTTCCTTAAAATTAATTTCCCCATCTTCCCCTTCAAAACTGAAATCTTCAATCGATTCTTCCTTTTGTTTCCGGTATTTATCGGTAATCTTATTTCTGGCCACGCGGTACAGCCAGCCACTAATCTGCTCAATAGTACCCACTTCGGGCTGATTGCTCAACTGAAACCAAACATCCTGTAAAATATCTTCCGCATCCTCGTCTGTATTCACCCTTCCACGGATGAAACTGAACAGGCGTTTACCATAATTGGCAACCGTTGAAATGATATTTTGAGGTTCGTTTGTTGGCACTATTTATTGCGTATAAAGCAGTAAACGGATGAAACTCAATATTACTTTAAATTTTCGTTATTTTTTTCGGCATCTTTCGAAGTTTAGCGGTGGGAATGAGCAGGACTAACTTCGAAAGTATTAAAAAGCCTTGTGCAATAGTTTATGATTATTCTTTTTTTGGAAATGAAAGGACAGGTGTTATTGGCGGAATGCAGTCCCGCTTTTGGTACAAGTCCCGATGAAAAACCGGGAGCTTTCCCCGTCAATCGGGTTTAGGCACGAAGTAAGGTGCCCCCTGCAACCCCTAAAATGAAATGCTATTTTGGCCCCCTGCCCGTTGCAGGCGGGCGGGTGAAGTGATACCCTGCAGGGTTGAGGCACGAAACCCAAAGCGTATAAGCGGAACACGGGAACCAGCTTATTTTCTTGTACAGGCATTGCGCTCCAAAAAACTAAGATATGTTTCTTCTACTTTAGCGCGCCGGTTGGGTTACTTCCCTTATCAACCACCGTTTTAATATTGCCATTTAAATCTGCCACATAAATTTTGCTGCGTGTATATGGCTTTTCTTCACCGCTATAAAAAATACGGTCATCTGCAGTAACAAAAAGGAAAGGCGCATGAACGCCTTTGGGTGAGATTGGCGCCACTTTTTTACTGGCTATATCAAGAATATAAACAGCCTCGGCCCTATCGTGTAAGCCATCTAACACCTCGCCGTTACTGGCATTGAAGATTAATTTCTTGCCATCTTTGCTGTAGAAGAAATTGTTGCTGCTTGATATGTAATATGCATTTCCAATTAGCCCTTTAATAGATTTTGTATCTATCAGCTTTCCGGAAAGATTGAATGTGTAAAGGTTATCAATATCATGCGCAATAATTTCTTTTTCATTTTTCCAGTTAGGCCCAAAAGCATTTATTTTCGAGGTACTATCCAGCATTACGTAACCTGAATTATCAGCCTTAATTACACCAATTTTCCAAATACTTTGGTTATTAAAAACGCTGAAAGCAATATTATTACCGTCAGCAGACCATACCGCACCGTAATAATTATTGCCGTTTACCTGTAATTTGCCCTGGCTTTTATTTTCCAAATCAGCAATCCAGACCGACCTGTTCCCTGCTGAATCGCTAAGGGTATAAGCCAGTTTATTGCCATCAGGAGAAATGGCCGGATCGGTAGCGCCACCAAACGAAATCTGCTTCATGGTATCGATACTCGTTGCCACAATTTTATCGCCATCCTGATAAGCCAGCGCGAAATTTTTATTGCTCAAAGAAACAGTATCTAAAACGGCTTTGTCATCGTTTTCGGTAGATTTATTGTTACCACAAGAAGTGATTAACGCCACACAGGGAATTAAAATGGAAACTAATCGGCTACTGATTTTCGTCATGCGCAATTTTACAAATAGTTTTTCTTTCTGTTCATTAGAAACCTGTGATCGGACAATATTTTACTTAAAATAAACTTTGCCTTTGGTTCGTGTCTCCACGAACCATACATACTACTTAACTCTTTTTCTTATCCGCGTAACCGAAAACTTTTTGCAATAAAGTTGTGCTTCTTGAGCTTAAATTACCCCTGATTTTTAATTCTTCTTTGGCTACTTCAATAAATAAGCCATCTATTGCTTTTTGGGTAACATATTCTGTTAAGTTCGTATTTACGGGCTTTACCAGAGGCAAGCGGTTATATTGAGTTGTTAAATCGCTGTAATATTTGGTGGCATTTACCTTGCTTAAACTGGTGGTTACAATCGGACTAAATTTTTCCATCAGCTGCGATGTAGTTACCCTTTTAAAATATTCTGTAGCTGCATTGTTATTGCCCAAAAGGATATTGGTTGCATCAGTTAATGTCATTTGTTTAATGGCCGAAATAAAAATAGGTTTTGCTTCGGTAGCGGCATCTTCTGCAGCGCGGTTTAAGCTCACAATTACGTTATCACAAAGTTTGTTTAGTCCTATGCCGCGCAATGTTTTTTCTACTTTTTGCGCTTCAGGCGGCATCAGTATTTTAACGGCAAGATTACCCAAAAAACCATCTTTAACCGAAAGCCTGTCGGCACCTGCAGAAACCCCGATCTGCAATGCTTCCTTTATTCCCTGCCCGATTTCCAAAGTAGAGGGCGTTCCGGTTGCACTTGTTGTGCTTGTGCCCTGCTTTTCAGTTACCTTTTTAAAGATATCGCTCAGTTTAATCTGGGCCTTTGCGTTGAGGCTTACGGATAGCAGCACTATCGATACAGCTAAAATATTGATCCTTTTCATTTTGTGTGTTTAGTGATGGTTAGCAAAACAACTGCCATAATTTAAATTGATGTTCAAATATAAGTGTTTGTGTGCTGCGAATCCGGAATTAATGATGAGTAATCATTCCTAAAAAATTAGTTTATGTGCCATCACTCAGAAATATTTTTTATACTTGAAAGATAATTCGAAATAGCGACCCTTTTTTTGAGATTTATAAAAAACACAGCTGGGAACAACCAGCAGGATGATGCCAAATTGATTGCTGAGTATAAAAATACCGGCGACTTAGACGCATTGGGTACGCTTTACAATAAATACATGCACCTGGTTTTCGGGGTTTGCCTCAACTACTTTAAAGATGAAGAGCAAAGCAAAGATGCTGTAATGCAGATTTTCGAAGAACTGGTAACCAAATTAAAAGTGCATGAGGTACAGAATTTTAAAAGCTGGCTTCATGTTTTAACGCGCAACCATTGTTTAATGGCACTGCGGAAATCAGCAAAGCAAAATAACGTTTCAATAGACGATACTTTTGTGGAAAACAGCGAGTTTGTGCATCTGGATATAGACAACACAAAAGAAACGCAGCTTACCATTATGGAAAAGTGTATGGAAACTTTGCCCGAAGAACAGCGAAAAAGCGTAGATTTATTTTATTTACAAGAAAAATGCTACAAAGAAGTGGCCGACATTACCGGTTACGACATGCTTAAAGTGAAAAGTTATATCCAGAACGGTAAGCGGAATTTAAAGATTTGTATAGAAAAAAATAGTGGTGAATAACGACTGGTTAGATATTGATGTGCTGGAAGATTACCTTGATGGTAAGCTTGATGCCAAAGCTATGCACTTTGTAGAAAGGCAGGCTTTGGAAGATCCTTTTGTGGCCGAAGCACTGGAAGGGCTAAAACAATCGCCAAAACGCAAACAAACACTTTCTATTTTACAAAAACAGCTTTACGACCGTGTTTCGGAAAAACCGATAAAACGCAGAATGTGGGGCATTACCACGCAAAGGTTAAGTATTGCAGCAACCGCTACCGTAGCTTTTATTGCAGTAAGCATTCTCTTCTTTATGCGCGAAACCAATAGAAGAAACGCAGAAAATGTAGCCCGTAAACAGGGCGGTGTAATGGTTCAATTAGATAGCACTACCGCAGTTGCTTCAAGTAAACTAAAACAAGATACTGCAGTACAAAGTGCAACTCGAACTGCTTTGGTAGATAAGGCTATAGCCGATGCAAAAAATACTGATCTGGCTAAAAATACCAAAATAAATACCATTGTACAACCAGCGCCACAAGAGATTGTTGCTGCAAAACCAACAATTGGTTACAACAGGGCAAAGGTAGCAAGCGCTGAAAACATGAACATTTACGCTGAAAAAGCAAAAGCAGATCAAAGTGTATTACGCGAAGTTAAAATTGCAGCGGCTCCAGCTATTGCATCCAATAAAATTGCATTTAGCGGTAATGTTGTCGATCAAAGCAATGGCCAACCCATTCAAGGGGCAGTGGTAAAACTGGCCGGCTCAAAAAACGTAACGGCTACGGATGCTAAAGGTTATTTTTATTTACCCGCCGATAGCAATGCTAAAGACAAAGATCTGCTGATTAATGCAATTGGCTTTAAAGAGGCGCCTGTAGTTGGCATACAGGATCCCAATGCGATTAAAAGCGCTTTAAGCGGAAATAAGTCGTTAAATGAAATTGCTTTAATTACGGGATCTAACGGACAGAAGAAAGAGAATATTCCTGCGCCAAAAATCACACTCCGTGCAGAACAAAACCTGGATGGTAAAGCAACAGCCGAAATTACCAAACCTGTGCCGGTTTCGACGATAAACTATACGCAGTACCTGGAAAACAACAATAAACTTTATAACCCGAAAGGCCCTGAACAATTTGTGATTTTAAGTTTCAAGGTTAAAAAGAACGGACGGCCTACCAACATCGCCGTTATAAAATCGCTGAATAAAAAAGCTGATGCAGAAGCGATGCGGCTTATCCAAAATGGTCCGGATTGGGTATTGCCCAAAAATGGAACTGATTTAGTAGAAATCAGCGTTAAGTTTTAAAAGGTTCTTCTTTTAAATAGATTTTAAGATTGCTTTCCCGAAAAATCGGAACAGGCTTTATTTCCTTCTCAGCAATGACGATATAGTTGAAATATCATGTATAAACTCCCACATTTTACAGCTCATAATCAGGATGAAGTTCTTGAATTTATGCACCAGAATAATTTTGTAACCTTAATCGGTTTCGATGGCGAATATCCTGTTGCTACACAAGTACCGGTTAAAACGATAATAGATGGCGAATCGATTAAACTCATCGGCCACATCATGACCAAAACCGATCATTGCAAAGCTTTTGAGCAAAACCCGAAGGTAATGGCCATTTTTACAGGTGCACATGCTTATGTAAGTGCTTCTGTTTACGAAACCCCTGCGGTAGCATCAACATGGAATTATAAAACGGTTCAGGCCAAAGGTACCATCAGGCTTATGGATTCAGAAGAAACCTATCAGGTAATTAAAGAACTGACCGATAAGTACGAAAATCCCGAAACAAGCCTGGCTGCATTTAACAAAATGGATGAGGACTATATCCAGAAACATTTAAAGGCGATTACCGGTTTCGAAGTTTTGGTAAATCATATCGATCATGTTTTCAAAATGAGCCAGAACCATTCCGTCAAAAACCAGGAAAGTATCGTCTCAAATTTAGAGAAAAGCGAAGATGTATTGGCGCAAAAAGTAGCAAAGGAAATGAGCAAATCAATGAAAGATTCTTCACTACGTTCAGAATGACAGAAGAGTTGACGCCTAACTTATTTATGGTCCCCGTCATCTCGAGCGGAGTGCAACGTAGTCCAGAGATCTATCCAGGCAGATCTCTACGTTTCGCTTTGCTTCAGTCGAGATGACGACCTTTTTGTTGGAGGATGTTAATGGTAGCCCAGATGACGCCTTTTCCCTGTTCTCCTCTGTGTAAAACTCAATGCCCTCTGTGGTAAACCTATCAGCCTTTCCGGTAAAAACGCCAAACAAAAAAGACCAAAGCTAATGCCTTGGTCTTTTGAGTATATAAAAGGATTTTGTTTTTACTTTAAATAATAGATTATAGCGTAAATAATCGCGGCAAGCGTAGCCGAAACAGGAATGGTTAAAATCCATGCCCAGATTAAGTTGATGGTTACGCCCCAACGTACTGCCGAAACACTTTTTACCACACCTACCCCTACAATTGAACCTGTAATGGTGTGCGTAGTAGAAACCGGAATACCGAAATGCTCGGTAATACCCAATGTAATGGCACCGGCACCTTCAGCAGCAACACCTTCTAAGGCAGTTACCTTTGTTATTTTAGATCCCATGGTTTTAACAATCTTCCAGCCACCGCTCATGGTTCCCAGTGAGATTGCTGAATAACAGCAAATTGGCACCCATGCAGGCATCGATTCGAAGTTAGGGATAACTTTAGCTGCAATTAAAGCCGTGGCGATAATACCCATTACTTTTTGTGCATCGTTACCACCATGAAAGAAACTCAATGCAGCAGAAGATATTAATTGAAGGCGTTTAAACCATTTCTCTGCTGTAGCAGGTTTGGCATGGCGGCAAATGTTTATAATAATTAATGTTAAAACAACTGAAATTACCATACCGATGATTGGAGCGAGTACGATAAAAGATACGATTTTAACAACATAACCCATTTCTACCGCAGCAAGAGGACTAGCACCGATTAACAAGGCGTGCGTCATACCTGCACCGGCAAAACCACCAATTAATGTGTGTGATGAACTGGAAGGGATACCATACCACCAGGTTAAAAGATTCCAGATGATTGCGGCAATTAAACCTGCCAGAATAACCTCAAGGGTAATATAATTTTCGATTACAGTTTTAGCAACCGTGTTGGCTACTTTGTGATCGGTAAAATAAAAGTAAGCAGCAAAGTTGAATAATGCAGCCCACAAAACCGCCTGAAAAGGCGTAAGAACTTTTGTAGAAACAACTGTTGCAATCGAGTTAGCGGCATCGTGAAAGCCGTTAATGTAATCGAAAGCAATAGCCAGAATTACAACAACAACCAATAAGGTAGTTACCATGTTTGTTTTTTATTAAGCGTTTTTAACCAAGATAGTTTCAAGCACATTCGCCACATCCTCACATTTATCTGTCGCTTTTTCTATCGTTTGTAAAACCTCTTTTTGTTTAATTAATTCAATCGCATTGGTTTCGTATTCAAACAAACGGGCAACCGCTAAGGTGAATACGTAATCTGCCTGGTTTTCGCCACTGTTAATGCGGATACAGGCATCAGCAATTACACGGATATTTTTGAAACTGCGTAATTCTTTAATGGCTTTATCAATATCTGTACACATTTCTACCAACAGCTCAGCGATTTTAACAATCGGCTCATTAATGGTATTCATATTGTACATTTGCATGCGGTTTGCCGTTCCGTAAATATAATCGGCAACATCATCAACAGCAGTAGCCAGTTGGTGAATATCCTCTCTATCAAATGGAGTAATAAAGTTCCTGCTCAGCTCCAGAAAGATAGAATGGGTAATATCATCACCAACGTGTTCTAAGCGTTCAATTTCTTTAAAAATTGTTTTTCTGCTTTCAGCATCACCTGTGCTAACCATTTCTAAAAGGGTTTCAGCAATTTTTAATGCATTGCTACCAGCTTGTTCGAAAAGTGGGTGAAACTTTCTGTCCTGAGGCGTAAAGAACTTAAAAATATTGTTCATGTTAATTTTTAATATGGTACAAAGCTACAAGCCCAATGTTAAGTTAATGTTAATTCATTAATTATATTAACAAATTATTACCTGTTTTCGTCACATTTTATTGCTTTCAACTTTCTTTTAGGTATTTGATAATGAAATGGATAAAGGCTTAGGAAAATAATAACGCTGGTTTTGGAAACGCTTAAAGAGAATATAACAACGCTTGAAGTGGTTTGTGGGAGCACGAACCATGGCTTTTAAATATTAGCCACGGATGCACGGATTTCACCTGTGTGCATCCTTTTTAGCTGTGGTTAATTTATTTATATCACGGCGCGTTTGAAGACCTTCTCTGTTTCTTCGGTGGTAGAAAAGCCTGTTATCCTCCCTTTTGGAGTGTAAATGCGAAGGTAGTACCGATCCCTGGTGTACTTCTAACCGAAATAGTTTGCTGATGAGCTTCTAAAATGTGTTTCACAATCGCCAGGCCTAAACCTGTACCGCCAACTTCTCTTGCCCTATGGGTATCGATGCGGTAAAAACGCTCAAATAAGCGCAACAGGTGTTTTTCTTCAATTCCGATACCATTATCAGTAACTTCGATCAATACCTGGTCGTGGAGTTCGAAAATTTTGATGGCTGTTTCGCCCCCATCAATACCATATTTAATGCTGTTTACAATCAGGTTGATCAGTACCTGCCTTACCTTTTCCCTATCGGCCGAAACAGGCGTAATTGCCGTGTACTTATCTTTAAAAAAAAGTTTAATGTGTTTCGCCTGTGCCCGGTCTTCGAGGTTTTCCATTACCTCTTTAGCTAACTGCACAAAATCGAATTTTTGGTAATTAATGGGCGATTCGCCGGTTTCGAGCTTAGAGATCACATCCAGATCGTTGATCAGGTAACTTAAACGCTCCACATTGTTTTCGGCTTTTTTTAAAAACAGAACGGCCTGATCAGGATCATCTACTAAACAATCCTGCAGGGTTTCGATATAGCCCTGTATGGCAAAAAGCGGGGTCTTAAATTCGTGTGATACATTGGAAAGAAATTCCCTTCTAAACTGTTCCTGTTTTTTTAACAGATCTATCTCCTTTTTCTTTGCTCCGGCCCATTCTTTCACTTCATTTTCCACATCATTAATCGGATCGGAACTTACATATTCGCCAAGCGCATCCTTTAAATCCTTACCGAGTTTAAGGTTATGGATCAGCTTATAAATCAGTTTGATTTTGGTATAAATATATTTCTCGAGCAGGTAATAAAAAACGAGAAAACTGCATAGAAAAGATACTCCAAAAGAAATGGCCAGGTAATACCAGCTATGCTGAAAATAAAAATTAACCATCCCGATGGATAAGCCAACGGCAAGAGCAGTAAATAAAACCAACACACTTAATTTCATGCTGCAATTTAAAGTTTTTGTGTTAAATGTGTGTTAACAGATCTTATGGATTCGTGATAAGCCCTGATGATTAATCCAACAGAAATCACCACACCATAAACAAAAAAAGCTTTCCTTTTTGAGGAAAGCTTTTAAAATAAGTTAATTACAAATTATTTCTTTGTCGAATCGCTTTGAGCCGGAGCAGGGGCTGGTGCCGGTTTAGTGTTGTTTAAACTTCCGCCAATTGGAGATGGTGATGGCGTTTTATCTAAACGTTCCTGAATGGCTGAGTTTCCAACTGCTGCAGAACCACCACTTGTTTTGGCAATTGTAGTAACAGCAAGGGTTAACACCACAATTGCAGTTAATAATACCCACGATCCTTTTTCCAAAACATCTCCGGTACGTTGTACACCAAACATGTTACTGGTGCCACCGCCTGTAGCTAAACCTCCACCTTTAGGATTTTGTATTAAAACAAATAAGCCTAAGGCTACACACGCAATAATTAATAAAATGATTAAAAAGGTTACCATGGTAATATTATATTTTTTAAAATTTCTTTTCTATAGATTGGATAAGGTCGGCAAAGTAACGGCTTTTTTCCGGATATTTCAAACTTAATTTTTTATAAGTATCTATGGCTTTGTGATAAAGCATCTGCTCGATATAAATTTTGGCTAAAGTCTCCGAAACGAGGTCGTAATTATCTTCTGCGCTCTTCTTGGCCTTATTCTCAGTATCAATCTGCTCAGGCTTTGGCGGCTTAATGGTTGGGTCTTCTTTTAAGAAACGCTCAATAATTTCTGCACCTTTAGTATCTTTAACTTCGGCAGCAGGATATTCGGCCAAATGATCTGCCACCTCGAAAGGGGTCTGGATATGGAAAATGTGCTCCACATACTGCTGCTGAAACTCAGCCCGCTCCTGCTGTCGATTGTTTTGTGGCTGTGGTTTTACTGAACCTTGTTTAGTTGGCGCATAAGGCTGAAAAATCTGCTCGTGCTCTTTGCGGGTTTTGGCCAGCCACCATAAAAAGGTATAAGGAAGTTTATCGTCGTTATATTGCGAAACAAAACTGTGTTCCGGATCATCGGGTACTACGGTTTCTATTTTGGGCACTTCAGTTACTACATCAGTGCTCAGTTTTTGCTCAAATGCAAAAAAGTCAATCGAAGCTGCGCTTTCTATAAATGAATCGTCTACCGCAGGTAAATCTGTTAATTTATCGGTGCCCGGAAGGTTATCCGGCGTTTCTACCGAAGGAGCATCTTTACTTTTTATTTCATCAACCTCTTCAACAACCACCTGCTCATCATTATTATCTTCGGCAACAATCTCATTTACCTCCGCTTCAGGCAATTCTTCAGTTAAGAGGGGCTGGTTTTCAATTTCTGGTTCATTTGCTTCTTCTAAAACTTCCTTTTCATCCTGAACCGGAACCATATTTAATACATGGAACAAAATATGACCCTGGCCATATAAAGCTGCCTTTGGCACAAATGATGCGTTGGCCTTGGCCAAAAGTAAATGGATGGGCTGTGAATAAGGAAATTGCTGAACCATCTCCTGCAACATGGACGCATGCTCTGGCCTAACCTTTCCAGGTTGCGCAAGTAAATCTGCCAGTAGCTTTTTGTTATCCATTATCGGGGTTTGCCGCTAAGTTAAAAAAATGTAAGCGGGTTTTTAAAATTTTGTCTTTTACAATCCTGCTTTATTTACCATTGCGCAAAGGCACGGTTAAAAATATCCTCTGATAACTGCTTGTTAATGTTCTCGATAGCACCTGGCAACAGGGTTTGGATTGGCGCACCATTGATTGGGAAATCGAAAAATTTGGTAAAGCTTTCTTCAAAACTTTCTTTTTCGTGTTCTTTCAGGTTGTTTTTATACTTTACCGAAACGGTAATGGTTAACCTGTTTGCGCCCGAAGTTGGCGTAGCACTGTTTTGAAGGGCAACAGGTTTAATGTCGTAACCGGTTATTTTGCCTTCAAATGAGGCATCACCTTCGCCGGTTGGCGAAATAATCAGTTTGGTTTGATTCCGGATCCTGGTTTTTAGCGATTCGGTAATCTGGTTGCTCAATGTAGGTACCACAAGCGGCGCATTATTTTCGAATACACGCACCACCACTGTTTTTAAACCTGTGGTAGAGGCTCCGCTGAATTTATAAGAGCAGGCACTTAAAACCGAAGTAACAAGGATTAAGGCTAATATTTTAATTTTCATCATTATCGATAATAGTATCTAAAATTATAGGGAACGTAATTTGGTCAGGATCAATATACCGTTTTGGATAAATTACAGATTTAATTCCTTAATCTTCCTGTACAATGTACGTTCTGATATGCCCAGTTCCTGCGCGGCAAATTTGCGCTTGCCCTTATGCTTTTTCAGTGCTTTTTTAATCAGATCAGATTCTTTATCAACCAGCGACAGCGATTCTTCAATTTCCTCTGCTTCGTGTGCAAAATAATCGTTATTGTTATTACTATTGTTTACGTTGTTATTTGCAGGCGTTGGGTGCTGGATGGTAAAAGCATGCTCCTGCCCAACAGGCAATTCAACATCACGATACAATTGATTGATATACTGAGGATTATCTGCTAAAACAGTAGCCGTATTTCCCCCGTGCTGAATAATTTCGGCAACAAGTTTTTTAAGCTCAACCATATCCTTTTTCATATCAAAAAGCACTTTATATAAAATATCACGCTCTGTAAAGTCTTCTTTCGATTGCGAATTAATCGTCATCGGCAAATTACTGCCTGCCTCATTAGGGATATAGTTTAAAATCGCCTGACCGGTAACATTACGGTCTTTTTCCAGCACACAGATTTGCTCGGCAATATTTTTTAACTGACGTACGTTTCCCGGCCAGCTGTAATTGGTTAAAATCTGGATGGCATCAGGCTCCAGGTGTAAAGCCGGACTGCGGTATTTATCGCTAAAATCGGCAGCAAATTTTCTAAATAATAAGTAAATATCTTCTTTACGCTCTTGTAAAGGAGGAATCCGCAATGGAACGGTATTTAACCTGTAATATAAATCCTCACGGAATTTTCCGTTTTTAACACGGTTGTACACATCAACATTTGTTGCAGCAATAATGCGGACATCAGTTTTTTGTACTTTAGATGAACCTACACGCAAATATTCGCCGCTTTCTAAAATACGCAATAAACGGGCTTGTGTACCTAAAGGCAGCTCGGCTACCTCATCTAAAAAGATGGTACCGCCATTTGCCACCTCAAAATATCCTTTACGGGCTTCGTGTGCACCGGTAAATGATCCTTTTTCGTGACCAAAAAGTTCTGAATCTATCGTTCCTTCGGGAATAGCGCCGCAGTTTACCGCGATAAAAGCACCGTGTTTACGGGCGCTCATTTGGTGGATAATCTGCGAGAAAACCTCTTTACCACTACCACTTTCGCCTGTAATTAGCACCGACATATCAGTTGGCGCTACCTGGCTTGCAATATCTATGGCACGGTTAAGTAAAGGCGAATTGCCAATTATCCCGAACCGCTGTTTAATATTTTGTGTATCCATTCTTTAGTATCAAGTTCCTATCTTTAGTATCAAGTACCTAGTATTAAGACGGGATTATTTCAGATTAAGTTCGCTTTCTGCTTTGGTCTTTTAGCTTTAGGCTGCTAAACTATTCTTCCGATCAGCGTAGCTGAAGTACATTTTTCGATAAACACATCAGCATATTCACCAGGTTTAACACCTTCTATGGCAGGGAAAATTGCCATTGCGCCGCTATCGCCCCTTCCGCAATAATCAAGATCTGATTTTTTAGAAGTCCCTTCAATCAACACACGAACGGTTTTTCCTACCCACTCTTGCAAACGCATTAATGAATGTGCCTGTTGTTTGGCCAAAATCTCGGCTAAACGGCGTTTTTTCACTTCTTCCGGAATATCATCTTCCAGTTTACGGGCCGCTAAAGTTCCCGGTCTTTCCGAATAGGTGAAATTATAGGCAAAATCATATTGCACATAATCCATCATGCTCAGGGTTTCCTGGTGCTCTTCTTCGGTTTCGGTACAGAAACCTGCGATGATATCGGTAGAAATTGCACAACCCGGTATAATGTTACGGATGGCATCAATACGGTTAATGTACCACTCGCGGGTATAAGTCCTGTTCATTAACTCCAGTACACGGGTATTTCCGGATTGAACCGGCAGGTGAATGTAGTTACAGATGTTATCGTATTTGGCGATGGTATATAAAACCTCGTCGGTAATATCTTTTGGATGTGAAGTAGAGAAACGTACCCTTAAATCAGGGCTCACCAAAGCAGTTTGTGCTAAAAGTTGGGCAAAATTTACGGTTTCAGTACCATCTTCTGATGTCCAGGTGTAAGAATCTACATTCTGACCTAAAAGGGTAACCTCACGGTAGCCAGCTTCGAACAGTCCTTTTGCTTCTTCTACAATCGAATGGGCATCGCGGCTACGTTCGCGGCCACGGGTAAAAGGCACCACGCAGAAAGAACACATATTATTACAGCCGCGTGTGATGGAAATAAATGCGGTAATGCCATTGCTGTTTAAACGCACCGGACTGATATCAGCATAAGTTTCTTCACGCGATAACAGCACATTAACGGCTTTATGTCCGCTTTCTACCTGCTCAATTAAATTAGGGAGATCGCGGTAAGCATCAGGCCCAACCACTACATCAACCAAACGCTCTTCTTCTAAAAATTTAGATTTTAAGCGTTCGGCCATACAGCCTAAAACCCCAACAATTAATTTAGGGTTACGGCGTTTTTCTACCCCAAACTGCGATAAACGGTTACGTACCCTGGTTTCAGCATTTTCGCGGATAGAGCAGGTATTAATAAAGATTACATCTGCCTGATGGTAATCGCCGGTGGTTTCAAATCCTGTTTCCGAAAGAATAGAAGCAACAATCTCGCTATCAGCAAAATTCATGGCGCAACCATAACTTTCGATGTATAATTTACGGGCATCGGCTTTTACTGGTGTATCTAAAATTAAAGCTTCACCTTGTCTGGCCTCATCGTGCGTCTTATCTGGAACTTGTAAATCAATCATTATTTAAAAACATTTTGGGGATTGCAAAAATACATAAATTTAATTAAAAGTGACAATTTGACATATTTTGTTTAAATGTTTACAGTGGGATTATGATCTGCGGTTAGCGTGGTTATAGTTTTTCAATCATAAAGCTGCTATATTGTTTTTTTGGAAATGTAGGGTTTCATTCCAATGGCGGGCAACAGCCCCGCCCCCGCTTCTGCCCCAATTGAAAAAATTGTGGCATCCCGCTACGGTCGGGTTTACGTTACAGCTGTTCGTGTAGCTATGAGGGGTATCCATGCCACAAGCCTAACCAATTTAGCCCTTGGCGAAGCGGTACCCTGCAGGCAGGAGGAACGACGGCCAAAGCGTACAAGCGAAGCAAAGGAACGAACGCTGTTACCTATACTGCCACTGCGCTCCAAAAAAACAGCTCTTTTTTTGAAATGAAAGGTTCCATGCCAATGGTGGCTGCAGCCCCGCCCCCGCTTCTGCCCCAGTTGAAAAAATTGTGGCATCCTGCTACGGTCGGGTTTACGTTACAGCTGTTCGTGCAGCTATGAGGGGTATTCCTGCCACAGGCCTAACCAAATTAGCCCTTGGCGAAGCGGTACCCTGCAGGCAGGAGGAACGACGGCCGAAGCGTACAAGCGAAGCAAAGGAACAAACGTTATTACTTACACTGCCCCTGCGCTACAAAACCTTTCAATTTAACAACCCTAAAAGGCAACAACCAACCTACAACGAGAAGTGAACTTTCGTTATTCATAATTCTGTGCATTAAGATTGCTTCGTCGTTCCTCCTTGCAATGACGATGAACGGAAAAAACCTTTCTCCCTCCCATCTGTTACCTATCGATAAGCCACTAATAATGACAGCTCAACGAAAACACAAAATCTGGACCTGGATAGGAAGTATATTCGGCATACTGGTATTAATTGTAGCATTTGGTGCCATGTTTTTGAGCGCCAGGTGGAAACCCATCCTGACCGATAAAATTAAAGATGGTGTTTATAACGGTTCCCATCATTTGTACCGGATCGATTTTAAAAGCATTAACCTGAATGTAATTACAGGTAGTTTGGCCTTACGCGATGTTACGTTAACACCCGACACTTCGGTTTTCGACAGCCTGAAGAAATTAAAGCTCGCACCCGCCCACACTTTTGAACTTAAATTAAAAAAACTGCAGATTACCAGGGTTGGAATACTAACAGCTTACTTTAAAAAACGCATTGATGTAAAGGAAATCCTTTTGCAGCAACCCTCTATCAACATGATTTTTAATAAGGTTGCTAAGAAACCTGATACCATAAAAGACGAAAAATCGCTTTACGAGCAGATTTCGAAAAGCTTTAAATCGGTACACGTTAAAAGCATTAAAATTGTGGATGCAGATTTCGACTACATCAATAAAACTGCGGCTAAAAAAACCAAAAATTCCATCAAACACCTTGACATTACGGTGAACGACTTTTTACTGGATTCACTTTCGGGTAATGATACCAGCCGGTTTTATTACACTAAAGATGTATCTTTTCAGCTGGCCGGCTATAAATCGGTTACCAAAGATAAAATGTACTCGATGAAGGTTGACACGATTAAAGGCTCCACTTCATCAAAAAAAATAACGATTAAGGGTTTTAAACTTACCCCGCTATATGATGAACTGACTTTTGCCCGTAAATATAAGGTACAGAAAGACCGTTACAATTTGGGTTTTGAAAAGATAGAATTTAACGGAGTAGATTTTTTGGGCTTGAATACCGATCAGCAGTTGCATGCGAAATCTTTAAGGATTGGTCCTGCAAATGTTGAAGTATTTATGAGCCGTGAATCGCCACCGCCGCCGGGTTTTGATAAAGGCCAGAACTATCCGCACCTGGCGCTGAAAAGGTTAAACATTCCAACCTTAATTGATACGGTAAAACTGAGGAATGTAAACGTAAAATATTCGGAATTTAACCCGGCGAGCAAAAAAACCGGCTCTGTAAATTTTAAGGCCCTTACCGGAAACATCTTAAATGTAACCAATGACAGCCTGCAGCTTACCAAAAAGAACCATGCTGTGGCTGATTTGAATACGCTTTTAATGGGTACGGGTAAACTGAACGTAAAACTCGATTTTAACCTTACAGATAACAATGGTGCTTTCAGTTACAGCGGAAACCTGGGTAAATTTGACCTTAAAAACCTGAATCCGCTCTCAAAAGCGCTTGGATTGGTCGAAATAGAAAGCGGCAATATACAGCACATTGATTTTAAGGCAAATGGAAATTTAAGATCGGCAGCAGGATCGATGAACATGTTGTACACCGATTTAAAAGTTAAATTGCTGTCGGATAATATTGATGGCCAGGGCACCAAGGAAAAAGGATTTTTATCTTTTCTGGCGAATGCGATTCTGGTTAAAAATGAAAACCCGCAAAAGGGTGAAGCACCAAGAACAGCAACGATGACCAATAACAGAATTAATTCGGCATCGTTTTTTAACCTGATGTGGAAGACCGTTTTTATAGGCATAAAAGATATTGTTGGCGTGGGCATAGTTCCCGAAAAAAATCCGGTAAAACAGCAAAAAGTAATTGCAAAAAAAATAAGGGAACAAAAACGTGCCGATAGGAAAGCAGCAAGAAAAGCGCGGAAAGAAAAAAACTAACGCACATTTCTGAAATTTACGTTATAACTGTATATTGCTGATGAAACTACAGCTCCTCTTTGTTAATGCCTGATACCAAAAAACAACGTTATAAAGCTTTTAAATGGATTGCGGGTACCTTAACCGGTATTTTTATCGTACTTGCCGCTTTAGCCTGGTTTTTGAATGTAAAATCGCGGCCAATATTAACAGACCGGATTAAGACGCTGCTTTATAAATCGACCGATAGTTTATATACCATTAGCTTTACAAAAGTATCAACCAATGTGGTTACTGGTAATGCCACTTTACAAAATGTAAAAATAACCCCTGACACCAACCGTTTTAAACAGCTTATTTCTTTAAAAAGGGCACCAAACAATCTTTACACGGTTTCTTTAAAAAAACTGGTGGTAAAACATTTCCATCCTTTAACCCTTTACCGCGAAAAAAAGCTGCAGCTGGAAGAGATTATTTTTGATAAACCGGAGGTAACGATGGTTAACCGGCAGTTCGCATTTAACGAGGGGCGTGCGCCAAGGCCGATTAAATCGCCTTATGATATCATTTCCAAAAACCTGAAAGAGTTTAGCATTAAAACCATCCGTTTTAAAGATGTAAGCTTTAAATATGTGAATAAAAATGTGCCCAATTCTGTACCATTCGATATAGATGACCTTAACATTACCTTAACCGATTTACTGGTAGATTCTACCTCTGCCGATGATCCCAGCCGTTTTTACCTGCTTAAGGATATTGTAATTAACCTGAATAACTATGTGTACCATACACCAGATAAAATGTACGATATTAAGCTGGATCAGCTTGATTTTAGGGCCACCACAGGTAAACTGAGGATTAATAGTTTTGCGCTGGTTCCGCTTTATGATGAAATGAAATTTGGTAAAGTAGCCGGTTATGCCAGGGAACGTTTCGATATAGGCATGCGCGATATTATGCTCAACGGCATAGATTTACCGCTTTACATCAGCAAACAGGAGCTTTGGGCAAAAGAAATGGCCATTTCTAACGGTTTTATATCTGTTTTTAACCAAAACGGACTCCCGAACAAACCCCAGGAAAATAAGATAGGCAAATTTCCTCATCAGCTTTTACAGCTACTTAAAGCACCAATACTGGTACAGAAAATCCAGCTGAAAGATGTAAATGTAAATTATTCGGTTTTTAACAGCGAGAGCAACCAGAGGGGACGCATCAGTTTTGAAAATACATCAGGAATTATAAAAAACGCCACCAATCTTGATAATATTAAAGCCATAAACCCAATTATGGAGGTTAACCTGAATACTTATTTATTTGGCCAGGGAAAACTTGATGTAAATTTTAAATTTAACCTTACCGCTAAAGATGGTGCGTTTTCTTATAACGGGGTTTTACATAATTTTAACGCAAGGGTTTTAAACCAGATTACCAAACCACTTGGCCTGGTGCGCATTAACCGAGGAAACGTTGATCAATTGAAATTCGATTTTAAAGCAAATGATTTGGGCGCAAAAGGCAAGGTAGCTTTTTCTTATTACGACCTTTCTGTTGCGCTAATGAAGAACGACCCTGAAAAAGACCACCTGGTTACACGTGGTTTTCTTTCATTTCTGGCCAACGCGCTCATTATTAAATCAGAAAACCCCGGTGCCGATGGAAAATTAGTTGCAGTAAATGTCAATTATAGCAGGCCATCAAATACCTCATTCTTTAATTTGATCTGGAGGAGCCTTTTTACAGGCATAAAATACAGCATTGGCATTACTGAAGAAAAACAGAAGGAAGTACAGCAACACATTGCCCGTTTCAGGGCCATGCGGGCCAGCCATAATTTACGGGTGCAAAAAAGATTAGAACGCCGTTTGAAAAAAGAACGCGAAGAAAATGAAAAGCGATAATTTAATAACGATCTTTCGCTACCACCTACTTAGCAAACCACAGGCTAGCTTAAATGTTTTTTCACAATTTCTTCAAGCGCAGCAATATCAAAAGGTTTAGATAAATAACTATCTGCACCAGCCTCGTCTGCCAGTGAAGAAATATCATTATTTGCTGAAAAATAAATTACGGGGATATGTTTTAAATCAGGATGGCTTTTTAATGCCCTGGTAGCTTGTATTCCACCTAAATCAGGCAGCCAGTTATCCATAAAAATCAGGTCGGGCATATACTCCGCTACCTGTTTTTCTATATTATTGGCATTTTCAGATGTTTTTATTTCGTACCCGGCATCTTCCAAAATAAATGTACATAGATCAAGGATATCCCTGTTATCATCAAAAACAAATACTTTTTTTGCAACTGTCATATTAACCTCCGAAAGCAAATTAATTGTTTAAATTATTTATAAAATCAGCCATATCATAACTGTCCAATACTACATGCGGTTTTACATTAAGTACCGCCTGCTGGGGCATATACGGCATGATGGCAGTATTTGGATTTTGTATAACCACTTTACCCCCATAATTGTTTACACTTTTTAATCCTTCTACTCCATCGGCATTTGAACCCGAGAGCAAAATACATACAACTTTCTCTCTAAAAACCTCAGCAGCTGATTGAAAGGTAACATCGATAGAGGGCCGCGAGTAATTTACTTTTTCCGAATAATCTAAAGAAATGCTATGGTCATCTTCTATTAACATGTGATAATCTGCAGGGGCAATAAAAACTTTTCCGGCGGTTAAAAGCTCTTTTTCTTCGGCCTCACCAACTTTTAATGTAGTACGGCTTTGCAGCAAATCGGTTAGTAACGATTCGTTGCTGGCCTTGCGGTGCACAATCAGTACAATCGGGAAACTGATGTTGCTCTGTAGCGCAGGAAAAATTTCGAGCAGTACATCTAAACTGCCCGCAGAACCACCGATAACCAAGGCTTCGCATGGAATAGAACTTACAGTTTCCGCCATATCTTCTCCATTTTTACGCGTTTATACTCTTTGGCTTTTGGCCAAAACTCCAGACTTTCTTTACTCCCCAGGGCAAGGTAACCTAATTTTTCGATGCTTCCGTCAAACAGGTTAAATACTTTATGCTGCAGTTCTTTATCGAAATAGATTAATACATTTCTACACAAAATAAGCTGAAATTCGTTAAACGAATGATCAGAAACCAGATTATGCGTAGAAAAGATCATTTTACTGTTTAAAGTTTCGTCAAATTTGGCCAGCGAATAGTTTGCAGTGTAATAGCTGGAAAACTCTTTTAAACCGCCTGATTGCAGGTAATTTTCAGAATACTGTTTCAAATAATTTAGCGGAAACATGCCTTTTTTTGCCTTATCCAGCACAGATGGATTAATATCTGTGGCATAAATCAGCGATTTATTAAGCAGATTGAGTTCTTTTAATACAATGGCGAGCGAATAAGCTTCTTCACCTGTAGAGCAACCTGCCACCCAGATTCTGATAAACGGATAAGTACCCAAAACCGGGAGTACATCGTTCCGCAAAGCCCTGTAAAAAGAAGGATCGCGGAACATTTCGGTTACATTAACCGTAATTTCTTCTAAAAAACGTTTAAAATACTGTTTATCTGACTTAATAGTGTAGCGGAACTCGGCAAAGCTTACAAAATTATCGAGCGCGTAAAGACGGCTAATCCTCCTTTTTATTGATGCATGCGAATATTCAAGAAAATCATAACCGTGAGTTTCCAGCACATCATTTAACAGGATTTCAACCTGGTCGTTATCTATCGCATCACCTATCACCTGTTATTTTGTAAAATTTTCTATCTGTAATAATAATTCATCAACATTTATCGGTTTTGAAACGTAGCCTGAAGCGCCGGCAGATAAGCAACGTTCTTTATCGCCAACCATGGCCTGTGCAGTTACGGCCAGTACCGGTATATTCTGCATTCTGGCAGATTTTTTCATAACCGAAATGGCCTGGTAACCATCCATATCGGGCATCATCATATCCATTAACACAATGGCAACGTTATCGTGCTTTTCCATAATAGAAAAACCTTCCTGTGCACTTATAGCAGATAAACAATCAAAACCTTTGGCCTTTAGAACAGCTTTTAAGGCAAAAATGTTTCGGTTATCATCATCAATTATGAGAATTAATTTTTGAGGCATAGTTTAATAAAAATGGGGTTATGATTTATGATGATTTTCGTAAAGCCAAACACGTAAAAGCGAAATCAGCTGATCCATATCTACCGGTTTGCTGATATAATCTGAAGCACCTGCGGCAATACACTTTTCCCTGTCGCCCATCATGGCTTTGGCCGTTACCGCTAAGATAGGCAGGTTACGGTATTTAATATCCTGTCTGATGGCTGTGGTGGTTTCGTAACCATCTAATTCAGGCATCATCATATCCATTAAAACCACATCAACTTCAGGGTTTTCGTTTAACAATTTCAGTGCTTCTTTACCATCAGTTGCAGCAATAACCTTCATCTGGTGCTGCTCAAGCATTTTGGTCAGCGAGAAAATATTACGCACATCATCATCAGCCACCAGAACTGTTTTGCCTACCAGTACATCCTGCAGTTCTGAGAATTTTTTAGGTGCTTTGGTTTTTTCCCTGCTCTTTTCTTCTACCAGGTGAAGGAACAGTCCGGCCTCATCCAAAATACGCTGGTAAGAATGTGCTGTTTTTACCACAATCGAATCTGCATATTGTTTAATGCGGTTTTCTTCCCCTTTTGAAAGATTTTTACCTGTAAAAATAATAATCGGAAGGTTTTCCAGTCCGGGGGTTTTCTTTACTACTTCGAGGGTTTCGTAAGCATGTTTATCCGGGATACCCATATCCAGAATGACGCAGTTAACCTCAGGCTTATGTAATGCCGAAACACCTTCCTGCACCTGGTTTACAATTTCGGTCTGAATATTGAAATTACTTAAAAAGTAGCTTAATGCTTTGGCATGTTGTTCGTTTTCTTCAACAATAAGCACTTTTTTAGGGTGACGGCTTAAAGCGTGCTCCAGTTTCGAAAATATCTCCTGCATGTGCTCAAAAGCAAATGGTTTGTTGATAAAATCTACCGCTCCTTTTAATAAACTTTCCTTTTTAACCTGTAACGACGACATAATGTGCACCGGAATAGGGCGGGTTGAAGGATCAGATTTCAGCTCTTCCATTACCTGCCAGCCATCTTTAACCGGCAGCTGGATATCGAGCAAAATGGCAAGGGGTTTAAACGCTTTCGCCATTTCTATCCCCATATCGCCACGTACGGCCACCAGGCCTTTGTAATTCCGTTTGCGGGTAAAATCTAAAAGCGTTTTAGCAAAAGGGGTATCATCTTCCACAATAAGGATCACTTTATCATCCGGCTGGATGTTATCGCGGTCATCTTCTATTTCCTGCGGAATATTATCTACCGTTAGGTGGCTTACTTTTTTCACTGCAGGTTCTGTTGGGGCAACCGTTATCACAGGTTTTTCCAAATCAGCAACTACCCCATCAAAACCTTTATTTTTATCGATAGGTAAGGTTAAAGTAAAAATACTTCCTTCGCCTTCTGTACTTTTTAAATCGATATAGCCACCCAATAATTTGGCCAGCTCTCTACTGATTGATAAGCCCAAACCTGTACCTCCAAATTTACGGCGGGTAGAGCCATCAGCCTGTTGGAAAGCTTCGAACACCATACCCTGTTTTTCTGGCGCAATACCCACACCGGTATCGGTAACTTTGAATACTAAGGCACCTAGCTTATCGTTTTTGCTGATGTTTAAGGTTACGGAGCCAACAGTTGTAAATTTAATGGCATTTGATAACAGGTTTTTGATAATCTGCTCTAAACGCATTTTATCGGTATGGAAAAACTCCGGAACATCTTCGGTTTTATCGATTACAAAATTGAGGTTCCGCTCTTTGGCCAGTGGATTAAATAACGAACGCATATTGAAGATGATATCATCAACCTTAATATTCATCCTGTCTAATTCCATTTTACCGGCTTCAATTTTAGAAAGATCCAGAATCTCGTCGATTAAGCTCAATAAGCCTTGTCCTGAGCTCTGGATTACCTCGGCATATTCCTGATGCTCGCGGTCCATGGCTTCATTTTCGGCCATTAAACGCGATAACAATAAAATGGAATTAAGTGGCGTTCTCAGCTCGTGCGACATGTTGGCCAAAAACTCTGATTTATACCTGGTACTCAGCTCTAAAGCCTCTGCTTTCTGCTGAATTTCGATATTCCGTTCTTCGATCAGCTCATTTTTCTCTTCCAGCAAGCTACTTCTCTCTTCCAGTTCCTGGTTGCTTTGCAATAATTCTTCCTGCTGTACACGAAGTTCTTCTTCACTGGCCTGAAGTTTCTGCGCCTGTGCCTCGAGTTCTGCATTTAATCCCTCAAGCTCGTTATGCTGTACCTGTAACTCTTCTGATTGTGCCTGGGTTTCTTCTAACAATTGCTGTAATTTCTGGCGGTTTTGTGCCCCTAATAAAGCGGTACCCACATCAGATAACACCAGGTTTAAAAAGTGAAGCTGTAAATCGGTGTATTTATTAATAGAGCCCAGTTCTAAACCACCGATAGAAATTTCGTTTCTAACAATTGGTAATACAATTAACTGAGCAGGTTTAATGTTGCCAGTTGCATGCGTAATGGATAATTCGTTCTGTGGAACATCATCCAGCAAAATTGATTTACCTGTTTTAACCACCTGACCAATTAAACCCTGACCGATTTCTATGGTTTCGGTTAAATTCTGACCTTTTAAAGCATACTGCCCTTTTAAATGCAGGTAACCATCATCTTTAAATAAATATAAGGCCCCAATCTGGCTTTTGGTATAATTGGCTAAAAATTCGATAATATCTTCTGCTAAATGGAAAACATCTTTTTCGCCGACCATTTTCACATTCAGGTTGGCCACGCCGGTTTGTATCCATTCGTTTTCTTCTAACGTATCGAAAGATTTTTTTAATGACAACGACATGGTATTCAACGATTCGGACAGTTCGCCAATGTCATCCTGGCTTTGGCTATCGAGTTTTACACCGTAGTTTCCATTAGAAATCTGATAGGCAATTTCTTTAATGGCCACAATACGTTTTTCCATCTCATATTTTTTATCTTCAATTTCTTTTTGAAGCTTCACGCGTTCATCAAAATCGACAGATACTTTTCTATAGAAAAACAGCGTAATGAGGATCGCCAGAACAGCTGCAATTAAAATCAGGATCGGCGTATAAGCGGTAAGTTTATTAAGTTCTACCGTGCGGCTTTCGAGTAACCGGCGTTCTTCTTTAACCATTCGGTTAACTACATTACGGGCCTGATCCATATAGGTTTTACCCTCCAACAATACGGTTGGATCTATTTGCCCGCCCAATGATTTGATTTCGATTGTAGAGGTGATAATATTTAACCTGCGGGCCATGATATTTTTCAATTCAGCAACATTTTTTTGCTGAACCAGGTTATCTTTCGTTTGTTTCTCTATACGGCTTAATGTTGCCATTGCCGTATCAGTTGCCCCATAATACGGTTGCAAAAAGATTTTATTCCCCGTTAAAAGGTAGCCTCTTTGTCCGGTTTCGGCATCTTTCAGGGTAGAAATTACACCTTCTGAACTTAAAATAACTTCATCGCTGTGTTTAACCAGTTCGGTACTTTTAATGAGGTTGCTGATGCTCACATAAGACGCTAATGAACTGATAAACAGAATAATAAGCGACAAGCCAAGGCCTAAACGCAAATTATTTTTAAGAGTTGTTTTCATTATATGGATTAAGGATAATTAGATCTGATTTTTAAGGATTTCTTCTTCGGTGATGGGAACGATAAAGTAAAACTCCGATCCTTCATCAGGAACGCTGTTTACACCGATGGTGCCGCCATGGCGGTTTATGATTTCGGAACAGATATATAAACCGATGCCCAGGCCATTAAAACGGTTGCTGTTTTCTTCTACCCGATAAAATTTATCAAATATTTTATGCTGCTGCTCTTTAGAAATGCCTATACCAAAATCTTTTACGGCCAGGTAAAGTTTTTCATCTTTAATATTGATGGTTACATTAACCTGGTTGGTGCCAGGGGCATATTTAATGGCATTGGTTATAAAATTGATTACCACCTGCTCGAGGCGCATTTCATCGCCGAAAATCATCTCGTCTGTTTTGCCTAGTTTGGTGATCTTGAAATCGGGGTTGGATTGCTGTAACATTTCGATGGCATTGTTTACCATGTTATCGGCACAAAAGCTCTTCATGTTAAACTTCATCTTACCACTTTCTATTTTAGAAATATCAAGCAGATCAACAATCAGTTCGTTCAGTTTTTCGAGCTGGATGCTGGCTTTTTCGAGGTGGTTCTGCGCCATGGTTTTATCATCTCTGTTTAAGCTTCGCTGCAACAATTGGATATAACCTTTTACACTGGTTAAAGGGGTTTTTAACTCGTGACTGGCAATTGAAATAAATTCGTCTTTTTTATGTTCGGCCTGCTTTCGGAATTCGATTTCTTCCAGCAGTTTTTCCTGTACTTCGTTCAGTTTTCGGTTCTGCTCGTAAATGCGGTAAAATGTTTTTATTTTAAGTAGCAGAACATTAATATCAACAGGTTTGGTGATATAATCCAGACCACCACTAAGATAGCCTTTGGTAATAAATTTTAACTCGGTATTTACTGCCGACAGAAATATGATTGCGGTATCTTTTGCTTTACTAAAGCCAGAAATGGCCTCTGCCACCTCGAAACCGTCCATATCTGGCATCTGTACATCGAGAATAATCAGGACATAATTGTTTTTTAGCACTTTTTTCAGCGCTTCTTCGCCAGATGATGCGGTATCAACCTCAAAATTGTGTGCTTGGAGTACTTTCTGTAACGAGATCAGGTTTTCGGGCCTGTCATCAACTATAAGGATCATCTTTATTAAAACAAATAAGAAGCCGGGATAATTATGTTTGGTTTTGAGACAAAAATCTCATTAACTGTAAACAAACAACAGTGTTTTAAAAAAGTTTTAAATTTTTTATAAATTATTTGAATTAAAGGTATCGCCTTGTTTAATATCGCCCGTTTCGAAACCTTTTTTAAACCAATACATGCGTTGTGCCGATGTACCATGGGTAAAAGAATCAGGCTGAACATCGCCAGTGGCCTGTTTTTGAAGTTTATCATCGCCAATGGCATTGGCCGCGGTAAGTGCTTCTTCTATATCACCTTCGTCTAATTTAAAATCTTTAAGGTTTTGTGCGTTGTGTGCCCAAAGGCCGGCAAAAAAATCTGCCTGTAGTTCTAATTTAACCGACAGCCGGTTATATTCTTTTTCGCTTACCTGCCCACGGGCCTGATCAAGTTTTTCTGATATTCCCAATAAATTTTGTACATGATGACCAACCTCGTGTGCAATTACATAAGCCTGCGCAAAATCGCCGGCAGCGCCAAAACGGTTTTTCAATTCGTCGTAAAAAGAAAGATCGATATATACTTTACGGTCGCCGGGGCAATAAAACGGTCCAACATTAGCGCTGGCATTGCCACATGCTGTTTGAACCGCGTTGCGGAACAATCTTAACTTAGGGTATTCATATTGTTTGCCCATGGCCTGGAATTCTTTATCCCATACTTGTTCGGTAGATTCTAAAACACCTGATACAAACCGGGCCTGCGGATCGTTTGCCGGTACGCCCTGTTTTACTTCTTCGGTACCTGTTGTCGCCGGAATCTGGCTTACTACACCGGTTAAATCCTTTCCGAAAATTAATCCGAGTACAACAATGATAATACCGATACCACCACCTAAAACGGTTTTGCCACCGCCCCCACTTCTGCCATCTTCTACATTATTGCTGCCTTTACCAAACCACTGCATAGTTTATTTAATTTAATTGTATAACCTTTAATTTGGGACAATTGTTGCACTAAAGTATAAATTATTTTGGTTGATTTATTCTTTTGGGTTGTGGTAAAAAAAATGGCTTTGGTGTTTACCAGGTAAAAAGGAAAGGCATTGTGACAAATTAATGTTCACAATCTTAACTGAACTTATATGCCTTATATAGTAAAACGCATCTTTACCATATAAAGCATATAAGGGCATATTCGCTCAAAGCGAATATGCCAGGGCCCTAAAAAGTATATTAACTATTAAAAATAGTTATTACTTTTTCGATTCGTGCTTTAGTTTCTGCCACACCCAATAATACGGCAATATCAAAAACACCCGGGCCAAATTTGCCACCCACCAGCATAATGCGGAAAGGCAACATCAATTCACCAGGTTTAAAACCTTTTTCTTCAGCCAATGCTTTAAAAGCTACTTCTGCAGTAACAGCATCAGTTAAAGTTAAATTTTCGGCAAACGCATTAAAAAAT
Organism: Pedobacter sp. 22226; assembly: GCF_052045455.1. Classification (NCBI taxonomy): domain Bacteria; kingdom Pseudomonadati; phylum Bacteroidota; class Sphingobacteriia; order Sphingobacteriales; family Sphingobacteriaceae; genus Pedobacter; species Pedobacter sp. 22226. The sequence continues at coordinate 224,331 of NZ_JBQEPB010000003.1, forward strand.
GCTGCCTTTTCAGGTGTCCATTTTGGTTTTACGGAGTTTACATCATATTCTGCCGGCGAAGCGAAAAAGTAACTGCTTTGTGCTACAAAATCGGGCAATAATGTGCAGCGGTCTTTAATTAAATCGATAACAGTATTTAAAAAAACTTCATCTTTAACTTCAATTCCGGCTTTTTCGAGTTCAGATTTAACGCCTGGCGCCAGGTGCTCAGCACGCTGCGACTTAATCCACTCGTGGTTGTACCATTTAGCTTTTTCGAAATCGAATTTAGCACCAGCTTTACTGATCCTTTCTATAGAGAATTTCTCTTCCAGTTCGTTTAGTGAGAATAATTCCTGGTCGGTACCATCGTTCCAGCCTAAAAGTGCCAGCATGTTAATAAAAGCCTCGGGCATAAAACCCATTTCTTTAAAGCCTTTAGTAATATCACCGGTTTTAGGATCAGTCCAGTTCATGGCATAAACCGGAAAACCCAAGCGGTCGCCATCGCGTTTGCTTAACTTTCCGTGTCCATCAGGTTTTAAAATCAATGGTAAATGTGCCCATGCAGGCATATCTGCTTCCCAGCCTAAATATTTCCATAATAAAATATGAACCGGTGCTGATGGCAACCACTCCTCGCCCCTAAAAGCATGACTGATTTCCATTGCTTTATCATCAACCACAACGGCTAAATGATAGGTTGGCATTCCGTCGGCTTTTAACAACACTTTATCATCAACCAGAGAGGTTTCGAAACTTACATCTCCGCGGATTAAATCGCTAAAATGTACAATTTCATCTGCAGGCACTTTAATGCGGACCACATGCGGGGTTTTAACTGCCAACAAATCTTCTACCTCACTTACCGTAAGGGTTAAAGAGTTCCGCATCTGCATGCGCGTAGCCTGCCCGTACTGGAAATTCGGGATTTCTTTCCGTTTGGCATCCAACTCTTCAGGGGTATCGAAAGCGTAATAAGCATAACCATCGCTAATTAACTGCTCGGCAAATTTACCATAGCTAGGTTTACGTTCACTCTGGCGGTAAGGGCCATAAGCACCCGGATTATTGGGGCTTTCATCAGGCGTAATGCCGCACCAATTTAAACAATTTACAATATATTCTTCAGCACCTTCTACAAAGCGGTTCTGATCGGTATCTTCTACGCGAAGTACAAAAGTTCCGTTATTTTTTTTGGCAAACAAATAATTAAACAAAGCAGTGCGTACACCACCTAAATGCAAACCTCCGGTTGGGCTTGGGGCAAATCTTACTCTAACTTTTTTATCCATGATTAAGCAAAGAGCAGGGAGTTAAGGGCTTGGAGTTATGGTGCAATCCATGCTCAAAGCGCAACACACTATGCTCGGTACAAAGATATGTTTTTCATCCATTTTATACAGTTTTCATCTGCGATGAAGCTATTATGCTTTCGAAATGATTGTTTCAAGGTTTCTGAAAAAGCATAATGGTTTTACGTTTTTTTCGTTTTGTTATTGTAATTTGGCTAACTAAAGCATGAATCCTTATCAAAAGAAACGCCGCTGGAAGTTTTTCCTCCTCATTTTTGCTATCTTAATTGGCATAGCATCAGTATTTTACACCGATTCTTTTGTAAAAAAAATGGAACGTGAAGAGTCTGACCAATTTCACCTCTGGGTTAAAATTCAGGAACGGGCCATGTTTCTTTATGATAATGATGATTATCGTACAGTGGTTGAAACAGTGCGAAAAAACACCAAAACACCGGTAATTATGACTGATTCGGCGGGAATTATTACTTCTTTTAACGGGCTGGACAGCACCAAAACCAATTACCCCATTTCGGATGCCAAGCTTACCTATGATAGCTTATATTTTGTACGTCAGCTGAGGCAGATGAAAGCACAGCATCCGCCTGATGAAATGAATATTTTCGGACGAAAATTTAAGGCTTATTACCGCGATTCTTTCATTTTAACACAGCTAAGGTATTTCCCCTACATCCAAATGGGTGTAATATTTCTTTTCCTTTTAACGGCTTATGCCGCATTTAGTTCGGCACGGCGAGATGAACAGGACCATGTTTGGGTAGGTTTGGCTAAAGAAACGGCGCATCAGCTGGGCACGCCAATATCATCGCTCATGGCCTGGACGGAACTCATGAAATCGAAATTTGATGCGGAAGATGACCCTTTGATTGCCGAAATGGAAAACGACATTAAACGTTTAGAGATCATTACCGACCGTTTTTCGAAAATCGGTTCTAAACCCATACTCGAAGACCATACGGTTTACATCGTTATCAGCGATTTTATCCGGTATTTTAAAGTCCGCACCTCTGATAAGGTTAAATTTAGCATTACCGGCGATGAACAGGTAAGGGCTTTGTTAAATGTGCCCCTATTTGATTGGGTAATTGAAAATCTTTTAAAAAATGCGGCCAATGCCATCGAAAATGAAGGATCGATCTCCGTTAATATTATAGAAAATCTGGCCAAAGAGCAGGTATTTATTGATGTAAGCGATACCGGAAAGGGAATTCCAAGATCGAAGTTTGACGCGGTTTTTCAACCGGGGTACACCACACGCAAACGCGGCTGGGGCTTGGGATTATCACTAACTAAACGTATTGTAGAAAATTACCATAGCGGCGAAATTTTTGTAAAAGAATCGGAACTGGGCAAAGGCACCACTTTTAGAATTATATTAAAAAGCAGTTTAAGATATGAACCGACCACAGCCTAACGAATATCCGATTTGGGGCGAAACCTATATCAGTAAAGTTGACCGGGAAATTTTTGAGGTTTTAAACGATCAGGTGCAAAGTCTTCCGGATTTATTCAGGAGAAATGCTGATAAAGCAGATTATGCTTATGCCGACGGTAAATGGACTTTAAAGGAAATGCTGGGGCATATTATAGATACCGAACGTGTGTTTGCCTATCGCATTACTTGTTTCGCCAGAAATGAACAGCAACATTTACCTGGCTTTGAAGAAGATGATTATGTAAAAAACGCCCGCTTTGCCGAACGCGATCTGGAAGATTTGATTGAAGAATTTATCGCACTGCGTAAAGCGAATTTATTCCTTTTTAAATCGTTAAACGAAGAAGAACTGGAAAGAAAAGGAATTGCCTCGGGCAGGGAAATTAATGTAAAATCTATCTTGTTTATTGCTGGCGGGCACATTATCCACCATGTTTATATTTTAAAAGAACGTTATCATGTGGTTTAAAGATTTTACTGTTGAGGACTTAAATAACCGTCCTAAAAACCATTTGGGGGCTTTGCTTGATATCCGTTTTACCGAAATCGGCGAAGATTTTATTACGGGTACCATGCCGGTTGATGAACGTACGCACCAGCCAGCGGGCATTTTGCATGGCGGTGCTTCGGTAGTTTTGGCCGAAACCCTGGGCAGTATTGCATCTTATATGTGCATCGACCCTGAAAAATATGTTGCCGTAGGTTTAGAGGTAAATGCCAACCATTTACGCCCCGTAAAAAGAGGCCTGGTTAAAGGGATTTGCAAACCTTTACATGTTGGCGCTAAAACACAGGTTTGGGAAATTAAGATTTACGATGAACGCGGAAAAATGAACTGCATTAGCCGCTTAACGGTAGCGATTATTAATAAGCCGCAGTAAATTCAACGGTGAAGTCAGATGTTGCCATCCGACTTTTCACAAAATAAAAGCTTGACTTCACCGTCGATTAAAGCAATTTGTTATTATCCAGCCATTTCTTTTCTACCAGATAAGAAACAATCAGGCCCAAACCGCCAAAGATGCCGATACAGCCAAAATAAATGGCTACCGATTGTCCTTCTTCGGCATTGGTCATATTGCTGCCAAATACGCCTCTAACCGTAAACAGCGCCACCAGCAAACCAATTCCTAAACCAACCAGTAACAAACCGAACTTTAAACTTAAAAAAGGTTTTGGCGTTGCCTTGTGTATGCCCGGATCGATTCCCCGTTCGATCATTGCCATTTTTTCTTTGTTAGACAGATAGCGGATTCCAAATACCATTGCGAATGCGCCTAAAAAAAGTGAGATTGGGACTAATATACCATCCATGATTATAATTTTTTAATGTGTTATTATTATTTTATTGTCTGTTGAACAGTGTTCTGTGTATTATGACTACATGCTTTTTAATCAGGTTACACCCGGGAGTAAAAAATATTCAACAATCAATTTTCAAACGGGCAAGCCTAAATAATTGCCTAATACCAGCTAAAACATTGCTATTTTTGTTCAAAGCCCTAAATTTTGATTGAAAAACTTAAAAATATAGCCTTTTTTAACTCATTAAGCGATAATTCATTGCGTGAACTCTCGGCGTATATTGAGTATGTAAAGCATAAAAAAGGAACGATCATTATTCGCGCAGATAAGGTAGAACCTTATTTTTATGTGCTTGAAAAAGGCATTGCCCGAGCCTATTGCGATGGCGAAAACCAGCAAATTACTTTTTGGTTTGGACAAAGTGGTAGCGTACTTTTTTCTTTTAACAGTTATATTAACAACCGCCCGGGTTATGAAAACATTGAGCTTTTAGAAAACAGCAGCTTACTTAAAATAAAGCTTGGCGATCTTTTTTCGCTTTACGAACATAACCCCGAAATGGCCAACTGGGGCAGAAAAATGGCCGAGCAGGAATTAATTGCCACCGAAAGAAGATTGATTGACCGGGCATTTAAAGGCGCAGCAGAGCGTTACCAGGAATTTGTAACGCAATCGCCAGAGCTGATTAAACGGGTGGCTTTAAAACACATCGCCTCGTATCTTGGTGTAACACAGGTTACGCTGAGCCGAATCAGGGCGGCATGTAAATAAGCTCATTTTTTAACATTTGTAAAATGTTGCGCGATAAATGTGCCGTAATTTTGCGGAAACACATTTATCATGAACTGGATTATCTTAATTATTGCCGGTCTTTTTGAAGTCGGCTTTACCACTTGCCTAAAATTATCGAACAATTTTTCGAATATAAAATGGAGCGTTGCATTTTTTGTATGCATTATTTTAAGTTTTTTATTGCTAAACAAAGCTACGCAAAGCTTGCCGATGGGTACTGCTTATGCGGTTTGGACGGGTATTGGAGCAGTTGGAACGGTAATTATTGGAATTACTTATTTTAACGAACCAGCCACCTTTTGGCGGATCTTTTTTATCTGTACGCTGATCGGATCTATTGCAGGATTAAAATTTTTCGCTTCGCATTAGTGGGATAACCCGCGAAGTTTATCCGGACCAGGGCATCGGCAAAACTTCGCAATTTTAACCAGTCCAACCAACCGATCCAACATCAATAAACTTTTCTTTTTTTTGGAGCGCAGTGCCTGTGCAAGCAAAAAAGTTGGTTCCCGTGTTGCGCTTTTACGTTTTGGCTTCGTACCTCAGCCTGCAGGGTAACGCTTCACCCGCCCGCCAGCAACGGGCAGGGGGCTAAATGGCCAAAACAGCATTTCATTTTCGGTATTTGCAGGGCGCAGAAACGATGTTCATAAACCTGATGGCAGCGGCAGCCCCGAAGTATGAGGGCTAGAGCGAACAGCAGGACTACAGCCCGCCAAGAAAACCAGCCCCATCATTTCCAAAAAAATAATAACAATTTAATTAAGCCTACACAACCAGACTCTTCATAAACTCAGCCACCGGCAATAAACAATTAAAATAATGTTCCACGTGTAACCTACCGATCTTTAATGTAGTCTTACAGCTAAACATGGAGCAAAAACTTACCGATTTAGCACTGATACAAAACATATTGAACGGGCAAACCGATCAGTATGCGTTGTTGGTTAAACGCCACCAGCGCTTTGTATTTACGCTTGCGTTAAGGTTTGCAAAAAACAGGGAAGATGCCGAGGAAATTGCTCAAGATTGCTTTATAAAGGCCTATAAAGCTTTAGGCACATTTAAACAAACGGCTAAATTTAGCACCTGGCTGTACACCATTACCTACACCACTGCCATGACTTTTTTGAGGAAAAACCGTTTAGATACTTCCTCCATCCATGATGAAGGTACATTTTTACAGCTCGAAAACCATAGTTCGGCATTTAACGCAAATGGTTATGATAAACAGGATAGTCATGCTTTTTTGAATATCGCAATTGACGAATTATTACCTGATGATGCGGCGATTATTACGCTGTTTTATAAAGGTGAGCAGAGTTTGGAAGAGATTGGAGCGGCTTTGCACATGGAACCCAATACGGTAAAAGTAAAATTGCACCGGGCGAGACAAAGGCTTAAAGAAAAATTACAATATTTGTTAAAAGATGAAGTAAAGGAGTTACTATGAATGCAACAGAACAACAGCTTTGGGATTATATAGACGGAAATTTAAATGCATCCGACAGAAAAAACATCGCAGAAAAAATTGAGTCTGATACTGAAATTAAATCGCTTTATGAGGATCTGCTAAAGCTTAATTCGGCATTTGGTGAACTGGATCTTGATGAACCATCGATGTCTTTTACACGAAATGTAATGGAAAGCGTGGCTTCGGAGCCTGCACCTGTAGCCATGAAAACCCAGGTTGATAAAAAGATTATTTATGGTATTGGCGGCTTTTTTGTAATCTCTTTACTGATTTTGTTTGGTTATGTACTTTACAACTCGGACCTAAGCATGCCTGAATTTAATTTTAATACTCGTTTAAACTTAAATTTAGATAAATACATAACACCGACAGTGCTGTATAGCTTCTTATTTTTCGATTTGGTGATAGGATTGGTATTTCTTGATCAGTTTTTGAGGAAAAAGATGCATAAATAGGAAATTTATCTTTTATGTGCCCGCAGATCAAAATGATTTACGCTGATTGACTTTAATCTGCGTTTTCTGCGAAATCTGCGGGAAACTTTTAATCCAGTTTTTTCAAAATCTCCAGCCCTTCCGGCCATTCGCCAAAACCGGCATCAGTATTAATATGCCCTGCTGCCCCTATATTAATGAATTCGCTGCCCCAATGTTTGGCAAAAAACTCAGCCCTTTCTAAAGTTACCCATTCATCATTTGTACTGGCTACTACAATGGTTTTAAAGTTGATTTTATCTAATGGCACACGGTCAAAACCGACGGTTGGGAAAGTATATACCGGCGCTTCCAAATCACTTGGCGCAACGAGTAATGCTCCCTTAATTTTCTTTTGATATTGTTTTGCCCAGTTGGCAATAGCGGTACAGCCTAAACTATGGCCAATTAAAATCACTTCATCCAGATTATAACCATTTAGAGCAGATTCTATATTTTCAATCCAATCCTGATTAGCAGGCGCATCCCAATCTTTTTGATTGATGCGGATAAAATGATCTCCTGATTTTTCGAAATGGGTTTGCCAATGGTCTGGACCTGAATTGCCCAAACCCGGAACAATAAAATAATGAGTCATAAAGATTTTTAAAGGGGATTATTTAGACGACCAAAAACAAAAAAGCCCCGACTGTAATCGAGGCCATTTGTAAATATGATAAATAAATTAAATTACTTTCACATTAACGGCATTTAAGCCTTTTTTACCGTTAGCAACTTCGTACTGTACTTTGTCGTTTTCACGGATTTCGTCGATAAGACCTGTTGAATGAACAAAAATTTCGCTATCGCCATTCGCAGGGATGATAAAGCCAAAACCTTTAGTTACATTGAAGAATTTTACTGTGCCTTCTTGCATTGTATTAAATATTAAAATTAAGTACGCAAGGTAAGTTTTAATTTTTAAAATCAAAATAAAATTTTAACATTTTTTTAACGTTAAAATTTTGTAAATATCAGATTACTAAGGCTTTTTATTTGCCTTCCCAATCATGGTTAAGGTAATTTCGCTGTTGTGCGGAACGCCTAATGTTGTTCCGGGCGCCACGTTAAAAAGATTCCTGACATAGATATCGGCAATGCCCTGAGCCACCTTTTTTTTGGCCTCCACATTTTCTGGTAACACGTTATAAATGGTTTTTATATGTATGCCCCCCTGAAAATCTACAACGGCCGCAACCTGATAAGCAAAATCTTTATAAGCTTTATCAATCCTGATGATATATTGCGGAAACATGTAATCGTAAGCTTCTGTGCGGTTGTTGGTACGATCTACTGTGCTTATTTTTTCTACCCTTGCAATTTTACTTTTGGGTATAAACTGAACCGGATCTGTGGCAGCGAAAGCGCTATCGCTATTCAGGTTAACTTTGGCCGAACGTTTTTCGATAAAAGCAGTGTCGGCCTTGGTCGGTTTTTGTAAGTCTTCGGCTTTAGCCTTGAGCTTGTTTTTAATGTAATCCTGCGCATAAAAGGTCATGTTTACATCCGAGCGTACATCAGAGGCAATCACCTTTCCATCAACCTGGATCCGTTGAAAAACCAGACTGTCTTTACTGATGTGTTTTACCTTAAAAAATTCTGCTGCGAAATTATACACATTACCGTGATCGTATTGCAGGTAAAAATTCTGCATTCTATGTTTCTGAGGGCTCCAGGCCGACATGGTATCTTCTTTAACCACTTCGATTATCCACGATGGTTTTTGCATAAAACCTTCCTTATTAAAAGAATATCCATCTTTAAACCGGCGTTTTACTTCAACATAACGGATGCCTTTAACAGGTTCAAAAGTAAAATCCCGAAGTGTTGGATCGCTGGTTTTAGTACCCATTTTACAGGCACTGAGCAGGAGTACGAAGAAGGAAAGGTATATGGTATTTTTAATCATTTCAACAAAAATATTTGGCTAAAATAAGTTTTTTTTAAGGCTTGTTGCTGTTAAAGGAGTTTTATCTTTTAGCCTGTTTCTTCACTAAAATAACATTGGCTACTTTCCGCTGGCCTTCGTGGTCCCATTTTTTATTATCGGTTGGATAATTGATTACGCCGCCATCGGGCATTCCATTTACCCATAAAGTAGTAGAACCGCCACCATCAAAATTTATGGAAGAAGTGCAGCCCAGCCAGCGCATTAATTTGGTGAGCTCGAACAAACTCATCCCTGCCGAATTATCGTTTCTTCCATCAACGGTCAACAAAATTACCCTTCCGTTGGGCTTTATGCCGAGGCAGGTACGGGGATGACGCAAGCGGTTAAAACCAGCGGTATCTAAAGTTTCATCAATATTATTTAAGGTTAATAACGGTCCGTTAAGCAAAATGTTCTGTTCACTTAACTTTGTTTCCCAATCAGCTGATCCATCCCATTTTTTAATGGAGATTTTTCCATTATCAATTACGATTGCTGCTTCCTGATGCCTGGCTCTATTTCCGTTTTTATCTAAGCGGTTGGTATTGATTGTTTTTCCGTTTACACGCACAAAATCTACCGATCCTCCGTTTTTTACATCAAAAAAATTGCCATTTACCGCAGCAATCGCGGTATCTCTTAAGCCGAAATTACTGGTGGTAATCAGTTCCTTTTCTTCTGCACCAATGGCAAATACGGCTCTACGACCTGTATTTTTTATTTCCAGGAAAGAGATGTTTTCATTAGCGGCAAAAAGGTTTTTATGATCGAAATGATGCCTGAATAATACAACCTGTCTGGCCACCCGGTTTTTCTGCCATTTGGTTTTTAAAACCGTAATAGAATCGGCATTTTGGCCATATGCTGAGGAACCAAAAGTAAATAGTATAAGCGCAAAAAATAGTTTTTTAAGCATAACCGTGTTTTGCGATAAAATTAAAAAACTGTTGTGTGTTTAAGTTAAAGCATCAAGAATTATACAAAGAGTATTTAATAATAGATTCGTCATTTCGAGCGCAGCCGAGAAATCTTTGTTCAAAGATCTCTCCATTCCGTTGCTCTGCAGTCGAGATGACGAACCTTTGATTGAAAACCTGTTAGGTTTGTGCAAATAAAAAGCGGAGTAATCAATTTAATGATCTGCTCCGCTTTTTTGAATTTTGAATGAGTGAGTTTTGAATGATTGAATGGCGCATCACAATTCAATCATTCTCTAATTCAATCATTCACTAATTCTATCATTTATTTCTTCGGATCCAAAATATCTTTAATACGGATACTTAAATCTTCGTAATGTGCTTTTGTAATCGCATCGCCTGCAGCAGCCCTTGCTTTGGTGGTAGCCAATAAAGTTTTTAACTCTGCCCTAACCAATGGCCTGATATCTGATAAACCAACGTTAATTGGCGTTAAGCCATAACTTGCTGCATACTCTACAGGGAAACCTACCGGAAGTTCCGATTCTTTGGTCATTAAATCCTGCAAACGGTCTACATAGGCACGTTGTAAGTTGCGTTTAAAGGCATCTGCCCTTCCGGCTACAAATACTGATGATCTTAAATCTGTAAATAATTCTGGTAAGGTATAAGCTTTTGCCGAGCCATTTTTGGTTTCGTTATCCAATAAACGGGCAATACGTGGTGCTGATAAAAGGTTGCCCAACGTATTGGTTTGAACGCCTTTAATGCGGTTTAACAATACACCGTTATCAAATTTACTTAACTGTTCGTTACTGATTAACCACAATGGCGTAGTAAATAATTGCTGGTTAAAGAAAGTGATGGCTTCTTTTTGTTTTGCTTTAGGCAGGTAAGCGTAAACCGGACCGCTTTGCTCGTAAGTTTTAAAGTTTTCGCTTAAACCACCAACGTTTGTAGCTACATGGCCCATATAACGGTTAAACTGACCAACAATTTCGGTATATATTTCTTTTAAATCACTATAATCTTTTCCTTTTTGGTAAGTCCATTTTTCTACGTTAGGTAAAATGCGTTTTAAATTGGCAATACCGTAAGTACTGGCTTTCATTGCATTATCACCTAAATCTTCACTCTGTAAACGTGGGTCTAAGGAAGTACCCTGGCGGCCATAGAAATACAAAGGATTACCTGCGTTTTTCAAGGTCCACTGATCTAAAATTTCTTTTTCCTGCTCAGCGGTTTTGTTGCCCGGAATCCATGAATAGCCCCATTTTACCACCCATTTATCATACTCGCCAATTTGAGGGTGAAGTTTGGTTACCCCGTCACCTGGCTGTGCAATGTAATTGAAACGGGCATAATCCATAATAGATGGCGCCGTACCATGTTTATCGGTAAAGGTTTTAGAACGTAATGAATCAACAGGATAGGCATAACTAGAACCAAAGTTGTGCGGTAAACCTAAAGTATGGCCAATTTCATGCGATGATACAAAACGGATCAGTTCGCCCATTTGCTCATCTGTAAATTTAGCTTTGCGTACATCAGGATTAATGGCTGCAGTTTGTACAAAATACCAGTTGCGCAATAAATTCATTACGTTGTGGTACCAACCGATGTGTGTTTCCAAAATCTGTCCGGTACGCGGATCGCTGATGTGTGGTCCGTAAGCATTTGCAATATCAGAAGCAAAATAACGCACTACTGAATACCTTGAATCTTCTACACTGAACTGAGGATCTTGCTGCGCGGTAGGCGCTTCTTTACCCATAATCGCATTTTTGAAACCTGCAGCTTCAAAAGCTACCTGCCAGTCGTTAATCCCCTGGATCAAAAACGGCACCCATTTTTTTGGTGTTGCAGGATCGATGTAAATTACAATCGGTTTTACCGGTTCTACCAACTCACCACGTTTATAAGCGTTGGTATCTTTAGGGACCAGGTTCCAGCGGTGAATATATGCTGTACGCTCTGCTTTTTGGGCATTGGTTCCGTAATCAATCTGCGATTGACCGAAGAAACCTACCCTGCTGTCCATAATCCTTGCTTTTACCGGGATTTTTGGCAACAATAACATCGAAGTATTAAATTCAAAAGTTACCGCAGCATTGCTGTTATCGGTTGGAGATTCTGCCGCACGGTAAGTTTTAGCCGTCTTTACTTCAACATTGATCGGGAAAGTTTTTACGGTATCGATGTAAGAGCGGGTAGCATCGTACATGGTTACTTTATAGGCCTTACGGATCTGATCGGTAGCGCCGATGGCCATCACATCACCGTTATAAAAATCGGTAACATCAATTACTACACCAGTGGTATCTTTATTATAGGCTTTAATATCGAAACTGGCTAAAATCTGCGCCAGGTTAGAGTTTTGTACCGATTCGTACATATCGCTGTTTGGATCGGCCTTGGTTGAATAGCTTGGTACGCGGATGTACACCTGTTTCCCTCTACGTTCCCATTTCCAAACCTGTTCGTTTAATTCTTCACCGCCATATTGCTGGTTGCCCACCTTTACACCTGCAGGCACTTTTGCCAAACGGGTAACCACAAGCATTTCGCGGTTAATCATCGAATCAGGAATCTCAAAGTACCATTTATCATCTACCTTATGGGTTTTGAACAAACCGTTTGTAGTTCTTGCTTTTGAGGTAATTACTTCCGAAAATGGTTTAATGCCTTCTTTCTTTGGCGCTGCAGCCGGGGCCGCTGCTGGCGTTGCGGGAGTTGCGCCCTTTGTGGTTTTTGACTTCTTCTGAGCATATACCGAACCTGATCCGGCTACACCAAGTACTACGATACCTGCAAAAGCAAGTACCCTAAAGTTTTTCTTCATGTGTATATAAAAGTTAGTTTGCTTGATAATAAGAGGTTAAAGTTAGAGCCTTGTTACATAGCAATTGTTTTGTAACCGGAAAATTACGCTAATTAAATCCTTTTTTCAAGCCGTACTACTTTAAAAAACACTTCTTTACCCCTATAAATCTCAAAAATAACACTTCTTTCAGCCTTCGATTTAAACAAATCGGTAAGTTCGTTTAAGGTATAGCTCTCAACTCCTTTAAAATTGACGCCGATAATTTCGTCATCGGGGCATAATCCTGCCTTTTCTGCTGGACTGTTTTCGTCAATTTCTCCAACAAGGACCCTTTTATATTCCTTCTGATCGAGATAAATAACCATTCCCACCATATCGTGCTCAAAAGGTGCTTTGCTAAAGCCATTTGGTTTAACGTAAATAAAACCTTCTTCGTAATTAAACTGGATATTGAATTTCCGCAGCAAATCGGCACCTAAATTCCCGTTCCGTTTGGATAAATCTATTTTTTCTGCAATCGTTTTAAAATCCGGGAATCCGGCAACAACATCCTTAAAAACATAGTTTCCCAGGCTAAATTTACCCACCCGGCCAATGTAACCTTTTATCTGTCCGCTAAGGCTCATGCCCAAATTGGCTTTGATTTTTTTCTCCGGCATAGGAAATTCAGCGCCCTGCAACATTTCGAGCGATAAGGCATGGCTGGCACCGGTATCCATTAAAAACCGGGCATTAACCGAATTTCCATCCGGAAGCTCAACATTACCAATAACGTAAGGTTTCTGGTTTTCGATCTCAATCGGGATTTTCTTTCCGCGGTATTTAACCTTTGCATCCCGATCATAAATAATCAAGCGGTTTTCGCTGTAGCGGATATCTACAATAAAACTGTTAAAAAAGCTATAACCCAATAGACCGTAGATTTTGAGTCCCAAATGTCCGGATAAATTAAAAAGATCTTCTTTTAAAATGGCCGTCGGAATGTGTTCTATAGCAGCACTGCCCACCTTTACATCCAAACTTTGAGAAACATAGGCTTCAACCGTTTCGATGCCCAGCCCCGAAACTTTAATTTTACGGAGCATGTTAAAGTTTAACGAATCGATAATAGACGGATCGGTAATAATCATCGGTCCCACACCCGTATCCAGCACAAAATCAAAAGGCCCTTTTCCATCTACATAAACAGGAATAACAATCAGGTTTTTAATGCATTTAAAAGGAATGGATTGCTTTTGGCGGTTCCTTTTAAACAGGAATTCCTGCCCCGAAACAGAAAATACAAGAAATACCATCCCCATGCAAATGGTCAGTTTACGTAAACAGATTATTACACCGGAACTATATTTGGTTAACATTAAACTAAATTTAATAAATTAGTTGATAATTATATCCCTAAATTTAGAAGATGTTCCGGTTAAAAAATCAAAATCCTATTTTTCTTGTCTTCACACTATCCATTTGCTTATTAGCAGGCTGTTCTACCAATAAAATCATTTCCAGAAACGTAGCTAAGGAATTTAAAAACTCGCAGGTAATTAAACAATACCAGGTTGGTTTTGCACTTTACAACCCTACCGATAAAAAGATGATTTTTGAGAAAGATGCCGATAAATATTTCACCCCGGCCTCTAACACGAAACTTTACACTTTTTTTGCCAGTTTAAAAATGCTGCCAGATTTAATGCCGGCATTAAGATATATCGAACGGAACGACTCGCTGATTTTTTGGGGAACAGGCGACCCCTCATTTTTACAGGTTGCCGTGAAAGATAAATCGGCTTATAATTTTCTTCTCGAGTCCAATAAAAAACTGTTTTTTGCCCCGGGACGATATTCAGGCACTTTTTTTGGCGATGGCTGGGCCTGGGATGATTACGATTATTATTATCAGCCCGAAATTACCGAAATGCCGGTTATGGATAACATGGTAACTTCTACTTATGCCGGTCCGAATAAAATAAACATCGAACCCAGGGTTTTTGCTCCATGTTTTAAAGCAGATTCGACCAAAACCACAGGAAATTTTCAGGTTACCCGCGATTTTCTGACCAATAGCTTCCATTATCCTGCCGTTGCAGTAAAACCAGGTTACAACCAGCAAAATCCTTACAAAACCAGTGCTCAGGTTACCGTTGAAGTATTAGCTGATACCTTGCACAAGCCTGTTGGCCTTATTAATCTTAAAATCCCGGCAGATGCCAAAACTTTACAGGGTGCAAAACGCGATTCGGTTTTAAAACACATGATGCTGCCCAGCGATAATTTTATTGCCGAACATTTATTGCTGGTATGCTCCAACCAGATTGGCGATACCTTAAGTACCGTAAAAGCCATTAACTACATTACCAAAAACTACCTTTCTTTTCTGCCTGATAAAGTTAAATGGGTAGACGGATCGGGTTTATCGCGACAAGATTTATTTACGCCGCGTGATAATGTTTATTTGCTCGATTCTATTTATAAACTGGTTAATAATCCGGAAAAACTTTTTGATATGTTGCCTGCCGGAGGAAAAAGCGGCACTTTAAAAAGCGCCTATCCAAAAACCGACAAACCATTTGTTTATGGAAAAACAGGATCGCTTGGTGGTGTTCATAACCAGAGCGGTTATGTTTTGACCAAAAAAGGGAAAACTTATATCTATTCGTTTATGAATAATAATTTTGTAAAACCAACGGCAGAAGTAAGGGCCGAAATGGTGAGAATTGTAACTTATATACATGATAATTTTTAATGCCGGATTTTAAATCGATCAATCAGCCTTTTTCGAACACCATAAATATTGATGGAAATTCCTACCTGTATTTCGGCGGAACGGCCTATCTGGGGATTCCACAAAATCAGGATTTCATTAATCTTTATATTGAAGGAATCAAAAAATTTGGTTTAAATAACGGCACCAGCCGTACCAACAATATTCAATTGGGTATTTATGATGAAGCGGAAAGAGTGGCGGCAGTACGCTACGGAGCAGAAGCGGCACTGATTACCTCCAGCGGATATTTAGCGGCACAGCTTATGGTTAAGGCTTTATCTGTGTCAGGTAAGGTAATTTATGCCCCTGCTACGCACCCTGCACTCTGGTTAACTGATCAGCCGGCACATCAGCAAGCGTTTAATGATTGGAAAAAGGAAACGGTAAGCCTGATCAATGCTGCTGAAGAAAAAACCTGGGTTTTGGTCAGCAATTCGATGAATAATCTTATCCCAGAAATTTATGACTTCGATTTTGTAAAAGAAATCCGCAGCGATAAAAATATAATACTGGTTGTTGATGATTCGCATGGAATAGGCGTAAATAATAATGGAATGGGTGTCATTGTAAATCTTTCCAAACAAGAAAATATCGAAAATGTAGTGGTTGCCTCTATGGCAAAAGCATTAGGGGTAGATGCTGGTATTGTTTTGGCCTCCAGTAAAATTATCGATAAACTTAAAAGTACAAATACTTTTATTGGCGCTTCTCCACCTAGCCCCGCCGCACTTTATGCATTTATCCATGCAGAGGATATATATAACAAAGCATTAAACAAACTGAAAAACAACATGGCAGTGTTTGAAAAAGCATTAAATCTTACCTGGGAGTTCGAATGGGATTTCCCGGTGTATCTGCCGGGTGAGGCAAATTTTTCACAACGTCTTTTGCAAAAGCAAATCCTGATTTCGTCTTTCCCTTATCCAAACCCTACCGACGAAATTTTAAACCGCATAGTGCTTTCTGCCTGGCATGAAAAAGAAGATATCGAAAAGCTAATCGCTGCCATCAATTTTTAGCCTTTCCTTATCCAATTAATTTTTGAATATTTAAAACATGAAAAAACTGATTGTATTCCTGTCGTTAAGCCTGTTTTTTGTCAATGTAATTTCTGCACAAACCACTACCGTGTGGATTGTCAGGCATGCTGAAAAGGATAAATCAAATCCACAGGATACTGACCCAAGCCTATCAGATGAAGGGAAAATCCGTGTTGCCGATTTAGCAAAATATTTAAAAAAGGTAAAATTTGATGTTGCTTTTACCACGCCAACCAAAAGAACTCACCAGACGCTGGATTCATTGGTAATCCCAAAAGTAATCGATTATAAAGACATAAAATCGCTTGTTGACAGCATTAAAACCAATTATGCAGGCAAAACGGTGATGGTGGCTGGTCATTCTAATACCGTACTCGAAATTATTGAAGCCCTTGGCGGTAAAAGACCAAAAGAAGAATTAACCGATGATGATTACGATTATATTTTTGAATTATCAGTTAAAGAGGATAAAGCAAGGGTTAAAATGGATCAATACGGCAGGCCGCACCATTTGTAATTCAAGTGATGTCTGGTATTACCAGCTGACGCTTAACATATTAAAGATCTAATAAATAGTGTAGGATGGTACAGCTTACTCCACAGGTAGATAATTTAGTTTAGGCCGGTTATTATACTACGAATAGATTTCTCCGTTTCGCTGCGCTTCAGTCGGAATGACGCAACGAATTGTTATACTCCCAACAGCAATGAACTACAATTTCTCGAAAGGAATATCCATTAAATCATAGTTTTTCCAGTTTGAAAAATCATAATGCCACCATTCGTTTTCTAACACATTCATCTGGTATTTAGCCATAATCGCAATCAGGAAATCGCGGTTTTTCTTAGCCTCCGGAGATACCTTTTCATATTTTGCCGCCGCTGCAGCCGAAAAACTATCATAAGGCGTTGGCATTACCAATTCTTTACCTGTTTTCAGGTTAATCAGCGTTAAATCTACCGCACAGCCCCGGTTATGTTTAGATCCTTTTGCCGGGTTAGCCACAAAATTTTTGTCGCTCGCTTTTTTATAAAACTCAACGGTAATGGCATATGGACGGTATCCATCGAATATTTTTAAGCCATATCCTTTTTTATTTAATTCATTCTGGATTTTCTTTAAAGCCGCTACAACAGGTTTCCTGGCAAAAGCCCTCGCCTGTTTATACATTACCTGCTGCATAAAATTATTTTTGGTTGCGTAGCGGATATCGAGCTTAATGTTTGGAATTGCTTTTTTGATTTCAACCAGCTCATTATTTGGATTCGATTTTACATAGGCTTGATATTGAGTGTAAGATTTAACTACAACAAGTTTATTTGCTGCGATAGGTTTGTTTTGAGCAGAACCCGAAATAGAGATAAGGAGGAAAAACATCAATAAATTGAGTTTCATAAACGGCTATATTTAGATGGCTTATTATTTTTCTAACATCTACAGACTTAGATAAAAAGGGACGTCATCTCGACTGAAACGCAGTGGGATGGAGAGATCTGTTTATACAGATTTCTCGACTGCGTTGCACTCCGCTCGAAATGACGGATTATGAACTACTGATTCGAAACCACCAACAGTTCTAAATCTTTGAAAGGCAAATTAAACATATCGGCCAGATCTTTATTGGTACAATTTCCCTGGTAAATATACAGTGCTTCACGAATCCCCGGATTGTTCCAAACCATGTTCATCAAACCTCCGTATTCTCCAATATCTAGTAAAATAGGCGCAAAAATATTCGTTAATGCATAAGATGCCGTTCTTGGCACGCGCGAGGCGATATTGGGCACACAATAATGAATCACATCATATTTCCGGAACACCGGATTGGTGTGGTTGGTTACTTCAGAGGTTTCGAAACAGCCTCCCTGATCGATGCTCACATCGATTACCACCGAATGCGGTTTCATCCGCGCAACGGTTTCTTCCATCACCACACAAGGGCTACGGCCATGGCTGGCACGAATGGCACCTATTACCACATCGCAGGTTATAATGGCCTTATTTAATACGATTGGCTGCATTACCGAGGTAAAAACCCTGCTGCCCAAATTATTCTGTAAACGGCGTAAGCGGTAAATAGAACTGTCAAAAACCTTTACCTCAGCACCTAAGGCCAAAGCCGTCCTTGCGGCATATTCGCCAACCGTTCCTGCACCTAAAATCACAATTTCAGTGGGTGGAACACCGGTAAAACCGCCTAACATTAATCCCTTACCACCAGTTACATTGCTCAGGTATTCGGCAGCGATTAATATAGAGGTAGAGCCAACTATTTCGCTCATGGCCCGTACCACGCTTAAAATATTACCTTCGTCGCGGAGATTTTCAAAACATAACGCATTAATTTTTTTATGCATCAAAGCTTTAAGGTAATCCTGTTTTAAAGTTCCGGTTTGTAAAGAAGAAATCAGCGTTTGGCCTTTGTGCATCAGCTCAATTTCTTCTAACATGGGTGGTGCAATTTTCACCAGGATATCGGCGTCGAAAACTTCCTTTTTATCGTAGGCAATTTTGGCGCCTTGCTCCGCATATTCGCTATCAGAAAAATTGGCTGCTATACCCGCTCCGGTTTCCAAAACCACGCGGTGACCATTATTTACCAGTAAAGCTACTGATAGAGGCGTTAGCGCAATTCTATTTTCCTGGAAAGAAATTTCTTTGGGTATTCCTATATAAAGGCTGTTTTTCTTTTTGCTGGTTTCTAACTTCGCTTCTTGCGTTTGTAATAAACCCTGACGAGCTATATCGGCCATTCCTTCGCGTAATCCTGTAGCCATGTTGAATTAATATTTTGGTAGTTTTAGGTTGTTCAAGGTACGGAAAATCTGTTAATTTATTGATAACTAATTGTTATACCTTCAAAAGCCTGAATAATCTGCGGTTCTCGTCCACTACATTTATTTCTACTTTAATGTAGTTTTCTGGCAGTAGTTCCTCTACCCTTTCCGGCCATTCGATTAAACAAGTACCACCACCGTAAAAATATTCCTCATAGCCTAAATCATACGCCTCGCGGATATCTTTTATCCGGTAAAAATCGAAATGAAACACTGGTCCATTCGGACTTTCATATTCGTTAACGATAGAATAGGTTGGGCTCGAAACTACATCTTCGATTCCTAAATGCTTACAGAAATTTTTAATAAAAGTGGTTTTCCCGGCACCCATATCGCCTTCGAAAATGAAGACTTTCTCACTGCCTGCAAAATCTGAAAGTTGTTGCGCCACAACAGGTAAATCGGCTAAACTATTTACTTCGATATCCATTTTAAAAGAATAAAGGTAAAAGTAACACATAATTGCATTGCTTTTGCCTAATATACATCGTCATTTATCGACTGCGTACTATCCGTCCTCTCGACTGGAACGCAGTGGAACGGAGAGATCTACCTCGAGATAGATTTCTCGACTGCGCTGCTCTCCGCTCGAAATGACGAGATCATGAGCGGAGTAAACTACCTCGGAGAGTAAGTCACCACCGGAATAATCATTTCTTCTAACGAAATTCCGCCATGCTGAAAGGTTTCGTTGTAATAGTTTACAAACTGGTTGTAGTTGTTCGGATAAACAAAATAGCTATCCTCCCTTGCAAAAATATAACTGCTGCTGATGTTAATCTTAGGCAACAAGGCATCGTGTGGATTTTTGATTAAAAACACCTCTTTCGCATTAAAATTAAGGTTTCTGCCCTGTTTGTAACGTAAATTGGTGTTGGTACTTCTATCGCCGATTACTTTAACCGGTTTTTTAACACGAATGGTTCCATGATCTGTAGTAATGATCACCTTAACCTGCTTTTGAGAGATTTTTTTCAATAAATCCCAAAGCGGCGAGTGCTCAAACCATGATAAAGTTAACGAGCGGTAAGCTGCATCATCGTTTGCCAGCTCTCTAATCATTTGCATATCGGTACGTGCATGGCTCAGCATATCAACAAAGTTGAAAACAATGGCGTTAAAATCGTTCTGCAACAAGTTATTGGTCTGATCTAGCAGGTCTTTCCCCTGCTCAAAAGTTAAAATTTTATTGTAGCTGAATTTACAATCTTTTCTTAAGCTCCGTTTAATGTTATCGGCCAGAAATGCTTCTTCATGCATGTTTTTTCCACCTTCATCATCATCATTCTGCCAAAGCTGAGGAAAGCGTTTTTCCATGTCCAAAGGCATCATGCCAGAGAAAATTGAATTACGGGCATATTGCGTGGCCGTAGGCAAAATACTGGTGTACATATCTTCTTCATCAATCCTGAAATATTCAGAAATTAACGGATTGATGATTTTCCACTGATCGTAACGTAAATTATCAATCAGGATAAAAAATACAGGGGTGGTATCGTTAATATGCGGAAAAGCCTTTTTCTTCAACAGTTCATTCGAAAGTAAAGGTGCCTTATCCTTATTCTTAATCCAGTCGAGGTAATTTTCTTCAATAAATTTGGTAAACTGTGTATTGGCTTCCTGTTTCTGCATGGTTAAAATTTCATGCATCTGCGGATCATCTAATTTTTCTAATTCCAGTTCCCAGAAAACGATTTTTTTGTACACATCAACCCACTCTTCGTAATTAAGCCTGTCGCCTAAAGTCATGCCCAAACGGCGGAAATCCTGTTGATAAGCCATTGATGTTTTTTCGCTCACCAAACGTTTATTATCAATCAGCTTTTTTATGGTAAGCAAAACCTGTTTAGGGTTTACCGGTTTGATCAAATAGTCGTCAATTTTACTACCAATCGCATCTTCCATTAAATTTTCTTCCTCGCTTTTGGTAATCAAAACCACCGGCACATCAGGATTTAAATTTTTAATGGCCGAAAGTGTTTCGATACCACTCATCCCCGGCATATTTTCATCTAAAAAAACCAGGTCGAAATGGTCTTTTCCAAATGCTTCCAAAGCGTCGTTTCCATTGGTAAATGTGGTTACATTATAACCTTTATCATTCAACAATAATATATGTGGTTTCAACAGGTCGATTTCGTCATCGGCCCATAATATCTTAGTTTCTTGCATGTTTTTGTAAAAATAGGTATGTATTGCCCTTAAATTTTGGCAGGTAAATCAAACTGTGAATAAAAATAGCAATTTTTGTACCGTATCTATCTATTTAACTATTTTTAACGATTGAACAAGAAGAAAATAATAAATGATCCGGTTTACGGTTTCATCAGTATTCCATCAGAATTGGTTTATGATGTAATTTCGCATCCCTATTTCCAGCGTTTGCGTTACATTAAACAACTGGGGATGACGCATTTGGTATATCCGGGCGCTTTACACACCCGTTTTCATCATGCATTGGGTGCCATGCATTTAATGAGTCTGGCGATTAATCTTTTAAAAAGCAAGGGACATGTCATCACCGAGGGTGAAGAAGAAGCCGCCATTTTGGCCATTTTACTGCACGATATCGGCCACGGGCCTTTTTCGCATGCTTTAGAACATTCGTTGGTCACCGGAATCAGGCATGAAGATATTTCAGCAAAGCTGATGAACGATCTGAATGTTCATTTCGAAGGAAAATTGAGTCACGCCATTGAAGTTTTTAACGGCACTTACCATAAAAAATTTCTTCATCAGCTGATTTCAGGTCAGCTGGATTTAGATAGAATGGATTACCTCAACCGCGACAGTTTTTTTACAGGTGTTAGTGAAGGCGTAATCAGTTTCGACAGGATTATCAAGATGTTTAATGTTTATGATGACGACCTGGTTATTGAAGAAAAAGGCATTTATTCGATTGAGAAATTTTTAATTGCCAGAAGGCTGATGTACTGGCAGGTGTACCTGCATAAAACGGTAATATCGGGTGAAATGATCCTCGTAAAATTATTAGAACGGGCTAAAGAACTATCGGTTGCAGGAACAGATTTATTTGCTTCGCCCTCGTTAAACCATTTCTTAAAAAACGACATCAGCGAAGCCAACTTCTTTGCCCAGCACGAAAACCTGGAGCATTTTACCAATCTGGATGATCAGGATATTTATGCAGCAGTGAAGGTTTGGGTTAAACATCCCGATAAAATTTTGTCTACGCTGTGTAAAATGCTTACTTCAAGGAATCTTTACAAAGTAGAAATGGGCAATGAAAAAGCAAGTGATGACCGGGTGAGCTTTCTACAGGATGCAGCTGTTAATTTACTGGAGATTAAACCCGAAGAAGCCAGGTATTTTGTTTTTACCGATTCGATCCAGAACCGGGCCTACAACGCGGGTGTTGGAAATATCAAGATTCTGATGAAAAATAACGATATTGTAGATATTGCAAAGGCATCAGATTTATCCAATCTCGAGTCGCTGCAGAAAACTGTAGAAAAATATATCCTCTGTTACCCCAGGGGCATTTAAGCTTATTTAACAAAATATTTAACTTTTACTGCCGTTTTAAGTCTTATTATTGTGTAAAATATACACCACTTAACCCTAGCAGGTTTTTTTGTTCATATCAATTTAACATATACCTTTGTACGATGCAATTTACTGCCACGCAGATAAGTCAGTTTTTGAACGGTTCCATTGATGGCAACCCAGATGTAGCCGTTACCGAACTTTCTAAAATAGAAGACGGGAAAGAGGGCTCTTTGTCCTTTCTTTCTAATCCTAAGTACGAAAACTTTTTGTATTCTACTCAGGCGTCAGTTGTTATCGTATCAAAAAATTTCGCGCCTACACAGCCTTATACCAGCACTTTAATCCGTGTAGAAAATCCATATAGCGCCTTTACCATTTTACTGGATAAATATAACGAAGCCGTAAACGCACAGGCAGCGCAATCGGGCATCGACAAGCAGGCTTTTGTACACCCAACAGCAAAAATTGGTAAAAATGTATTTATAGATGCCTTTGCTTACGTTGCCGAAAATGTAGAAATTGGTGACGGATGTAAAGTAAATGCGCAAACTTTTATTGGCGCAAACTCTAAAATTGGTGAAAACAGCACCTTTTTTCCAGGTGTTAAAATTTATCACAATTCAGTAATTGGCAAAAGGGTTACCATCCACTCCAACACCGTTATTGGTAGCGATGGATTTGGTTTTGCCCCTCAAAAAGACGGTACTTACAATAAAATCCCGCAGATTGGAAACGTCATTATTGAAGATGATGTAGAAATTGGTGCAAATACCGCGGTTGATCGTGCTACGATGGGATCGACAATTGTGAAAAAAGGAGCCAAAATAGATAACCTGATCCAGATTGCCCACAATGTGGAAATTGGCGAAAACACCGTTTTAGCAGCACAATCTGGCATATCGGGCAGTACAAAAGTTGGCGCTAACAGCGTTGTTGGCGGTCAGGTGGGTATAGCAGGACATTTAACTTTGGCCAAAGGCACACAGATTGGTGCACAGGCCGGTATCAACTTTAACATTACAGAAGAAAATAAACAATGGCACGGAAGCCCGGCGCAGCCTTTGCGTAACTGGATGCGTGCCTCCGTAATTTTCAAACATCTCCCGGATGTAGAAAAAAGAATAAACGCGCTCGAAGAGGAACTGAAAAGGCTTACAGCTGAACTGGAAAAGAATACAATAAACAATGAACGTTAGACAAAAAACGATTAAACAGGAAATATCAGCATCTGGTGTAGGTTTACACACCGGCGCTAATGTGACTTTAACATTTTGCCCAGCCCCCGAAAATCATGGCTTTAAATTTCAGCGCATCGATTTAGACGGGCATCCGATTATCGAAGCCGATGCAGATAACGTAACTGATACTTCACGCGGAACAACCCTTACCCAAAACGGCGCCAGCGTAAGCACCGTAGAGCACGTAATGGCTTCACTGGTGGGTATGGACCTTGACAACGTGCTGATCAAACTAGACGGACCTGAAACCCCGATTATGGATGGTAGTTCTATCCAGTTTGTTGATTTACTGGAAGAAGTAGGCACGGTTGAACAAAATGCCGATCGCGAATACTTTACCATTCCCCATAACATTACCTATACCGAAGAAGACAGAAAAGTAGAAATTGTGGCCATGCCGTTAGACGATTATCGTTTTACGTGTATGATTGATTATAATTCTCCTGTTTTGGGTAGTCAGCATGCTGGTATTAATACCATTGCAGAGTTTAAAAAAGAAATTGCTTCCTGCCGTACTTTCTGTTTCTTACACGAATTAGAATACCAGTTATCGCACAATTTAATTAAAGGCGGCGATTTAAATAACGCCATTGTAATTGTAGATAAAGAAGTTACCAAAGATGAATTAAGCCATCTGGCTAAATTATTTAACCGCAAAGACATTGATGTTGCCCCACAGGGAATTTTGAACAACATGGAATTGCGTTACCAAAACGAACCCGCCCGCCATAAACTTCTGGATATGATTGGCGATTTAGCTTTGGTTGGTATGCACTTAAAAGGCCACATTATGGCCGCCCGCCCGGGCCACGCGGCAAACGTTGCTTTTGCAAAAAAGATTAAAGCAGCCATTAAAAAAGAGAAAAACAAAAAAATACAGAAGGTGTACGATCCAAGTGCAAAACCATTGTATGATGTGGTTCAGATTATGGATATTTTGCCTCACCGTCAGCCATTTTTATTTGTAGATAAAATATTAGAACTTTCTAAAAACCATGTGGTAGGCGTTAAAAACGTAACCATGAACGAAGAGTTTTTTAAAGGGCACTTTCCTGGCGCACCGGTTTTTCCAGGCGTAATCCAGATTGAGGCCATGGCACAGGTTGGTGGTATTTTAGTTCTAAGCACCGTTCCTGATCCGAGGAATTACTTAACGTATTTCTTAAAAATAGATAACGTACGATTTAGGGCACAGGTTTTACCTGGCGACACCATCGTTTTCCGCTGCGATTTACTTGAACCGATCAGAAGAGGCATTGCCCAGATGAAAGGTGTAGGTATGGTTGGCGAAAAAATCGTTGTAGAGGCCGAAATGATGGCCCAAATTTCAAAAATTAAACAAGCAGAACCCGCCCAATAATGATACAACCTTTAGCATATATACATCCTCAGGCAAAAATTGCCGAAAATGTGGTAATCGAACCCTTTGTAGTGATACATAAAGACGTTGTAATTGGCGAGGGCACGTGGATCGGATCGAACGTTACCATTATGGATGGTGCACGTATCGGTAAAAACTGCCGCATTTTTCCTGGCGCCGTTATTTCCGGCGAGCCTCAGGATTTAAAATTTGCCGGCGAAATCACTACTGCAGAAATTGGCGATAATACCACCATCCGCGAGTGTGTAACCATTAACCGTGGTACTAAAGATAAATGGAAAACCACCATAGGAAGTAATTGCCTTATCCAGGCTTATTCGCACATTGCGCACGATTGCGAGGTTGGCAATAACTGTATCTTCTCTAACAGCACTACTTTAGCTGGCCACATTACCATTGGTAACAATGTAGTACTGGCTGGTTTGGTTGCGATACATCAGTTTGTTAAGGTAGGCTCGTATGCTTTTGTAACCGGTGGTTCATTGGTACGTAAAGATGTACCTCCTTATGTTAAAGCAGCCCGCGAGCCACTTTCTTATGCCGGTATCAACTCCGTAGGTTTACGCAGAAGAGGTTTTACCAATGAGCAGATTGACGAAATACAGGAAATTTACCGCGTACTTTTTGTAAAACACAATAATGTAACCAAAGCTTTAGACATGATCGAAGCCGAATTTAAACCAACGGAAATCCGTGATGAAATTGTTGATTTTATCCGTAATTCTAACCGTGGGGTAATGAAGGGTTTTGGCATGGGCAGTTAAGCAGAAAGCTTAAAGACCAAAGCTGAAAGCTAAAATTTTGATTTTCAATGAGTGATTTAACGCTAATCAGAACAGATTCAGAAAATGCCGGTTTTAGACAACTGGTAACTTTGCTGGATCAGGATTTAGCTGTTAGAGATGGCGACGATCATGCTTTTTATGCTCAGTTTAACAAGGTTGATGCCATTAAAGAAGTGATTGTTGCCTGCCATAATGATGTACCCGTTGGTTGTGGTGCCATAAAACCTTTCTCTGCAACTGAGGCTGAAGTAAAAAGGATGTTTGTGCATCCTGATTACCGGAAACAGGGAATTGCAGCCAAAATTGTAACCGAACTGGAAAATTGGGCAGCTGAAACGGGCTTTACTGCAACTGTGTTAGAAACCGGCAAAAAACAACCTGAAGCCATTGCGCTCTACCAGAAAATAGGATACCGCATTACGCCAAATTATGGCCAATATATCGGAGTTGATAACAGCGTTTGCATGATTAAACTCCTTAACGCTGACCACCAAACGCCAAACGCTTAGCCCAAAATGAATATCTCTTTACAAAATGTTGGCAGAAGGTTTAATAAGGAATGGATTTTCAGGAACCTGAGCACCGAATTTACATCGGGTAATAGTTATGCCATACTGGGGCCAAATGGTTCGGGTAAATCGACTTTGTTAAGTGTTCTAAATGGTAGCCTCTCTCCTTCTGAAGGGAAAATTACATTTTCGGATACTGCAGAAATCCCTGTCGAAAATATTTACCGGTACATTAGTCTTGCTGCTCCTTACCTCGAACTGGTTGAAACCTTTACGCTAAAAGAGATCATTGATTTTCATTTTAAGTTTAAAAATTTTGCGCCTGGCCTCGATGCTAAAAAGCTGATCGGCGTATTGGGTTTAGAAAAAGCTGCAAATAAAGAAATTAAGTACTTCTCATCAGGCATGAAGCAAAGAACCAAACTAGCTTTGGCCTGTTGCACCGATACACCAATTTTATTTTTAGATGAACCGACCAGCAATTTAGACGTTCAGGGAATAAACTGGTACCGCGAACTGATTGAAAATTTTGGAAAAGACCGTTTAACAATAATTGGCTCTAACCAGATCCAGGAATACGATTTCTGCACCACACAGCTGCAAATATCAGATTACAAGTAGTTTACTGCTCCTGAAACCCATCTTCATAACGTCTGTTTTGTCATACATTTGTACTAAAAATAAATTTTTAAAAAAATATTTTGCAATTAAGAAATAGTTTGTACCTTTGCACCACCAAAAAGAGAAACAATTATTTAATTTATCTCTAAAGGAAACGTTAATATTTTCCGCAATGCGGAATCAAAAATATAGCCGTAAATGGCAAAGAGTTTTTCATAGTTTAGTTTGAGGTTTAGGTTGATTATGCCTTTGGAGTGGTTCCCAAAGGCATTTCTTTTATACGGAGGTTTTTTGTTGTGTAAGTGGCATTTATTGATGTACAAGCCCCTCGTTTCTAAACCCGATTGCACGAAAATACTTTTTGGTGGAGCCTCTTCTATAAACTTACAGATGCAATTGCAAAAAGATTGAAGGGAAAGCGGGACTGCGCTACCCGATTAATGCTGGTTTTGCTTTTCAAATCAATATGCATTTTTTAACTTTGATTTTTAATCATCAACAAAACAACATTTCATTTTAAAAATGGCAAAAGCATCAGAAATATGGACCGGAAGTGTTCTTCGTATTAACGGAGAGTTGGTATCAGTTGAAGAATACATCCACCGCACCCCAGGAAATTTAAGAGCCTTCTACCAGGCCCGTATGCGCAATATAAAAACAGGTAAGATTGTGGAATATCGTTTCCGCCCGGATGAAGAAGTTACCTTTGCCCGCGTAGAAACCAATGACTATCAATACCTTTATGAGGATGGCGATTATTTAGTGGTAATGGATAATGAGACTTTTGAGCAGCACAACATCCCTAAATTTCTTTTTGGAGATTCGATCAGGTTTTTAAAAGAAAGCATGACCTTAACGGTTGCCTTTGAAAGTGAAGAGCCGATTATTGCACGCCTGCCAAACAGTGTTGAGCTTATTGTAACCTATTCTGAACCTGCGGTTAAAGGCGATACGGCAACAAGTGCGCTTAAGCAGGCAACTGTAGAAACAGGAGCTGAAATCAGGGTTCCTTTATTTGTTAATGAAGGTGATAAAATTAAAATTGATACGCGTACCGGTGAGTATATGGAGAGGATAAGATAAACCTGGTTAATGGTTTAAATTTTCTTAAGCACTAAGCCTTATGCCTTAAACCTTTATAGGTTTTTATTAAAATAATTTTACCTTTGCCGTCACGAAAAACTAAAATAAACCCCCAATTTGGGATAACACAATATGGCAAAAGCATCAGAAATTAAAACAGGCAACATCCTTCGTATTAATAACGAACTGGTTACTGTTGACGAATGGAATCACCGTACGCCAGGAAAAGGTGGCGCATTTTATACAGGTAAATTCCGTAACATTAAATCGGGCAGAATTGTTGAAGCACGTATGAATACCGACGAGGCTGTAGAAATTTGCCGTGTTGAAACTAACGATTACCAATACCTGTATGAAGAAGGTGATTATTTAATCGTGATGGATAACAACACTTACGAGCAATTTAATGTTGACAAAGCTTTATTTGGTTCGGCGATAAAATTTTTAAAAGAAGGCATGAACATCATTGTTTCGATGGAGAGTGAAGAAGCCATTATGGCTCAATTACCAAACTTTGCAGAATTTGAAATTACGTATTCGGAGCCGGCTGTTAAAGGTGATACTTCTACCAATGCATTAAAAGCAGCAACATTAGAAAACGGTGTTGAGGTTAAGGTACCGATGTTTGTAAACCAGGGCGATAAAATTAAAATTGATACCCGTACCGGCGATTACGTGGAGCGTGTAAAATAATTTAAATTCAATATTCTGAAGCCTCTGAAATTAATTTTTCAGAGGCTTTTTTGTTTAAACAGGTTTCGGAAACCTGTGAGGTTTATACCCATAATGCTAAATAACCGTATTTTTTAAAATGTATCCAGGTAATTCAGGCGGTCATTTTTTTTAGAAAATCAGGGTTCGGTGTGCTTGGGCTACTACAGTCCCGCTATTCGCTTCAAATCCCTGGCTCGTGCCTCACCTTCGGATTTTACGCTACTATCGGGTTTATTTAACCAAAGCCTTTAGGTTTTGGGTCACAAAACTTTTCTCGAAAACCTGCGGGGTTTGAAAAATATTATCTTTGTTTTATGCTAAAAGCCGAAATCAGAAAACAAGCGTTAAAAGACAGGTTGCTACTAAACGACTCATTGTACCATGGGTTAAACGAATCGCTTTTAAAACAGTTTAAAACACTCGATTTTAGCCAGATTAAAACCATTCATATCTTTTTACCCATCACCGAAAAAAAAGAGCCGAATACTTTTTTATTGATCGAATGGCTGAGTAAAACCCATCCCGAAATTAAAATTATTGTGCCAAAAGCCGATTTCGAAACGGCTTTGATGACCCACCATGAATATCTGGGCGAAGATGACCTTAAAAAAAACCTTTACAACATTCTGGAACCACAAAAAGGAAGCCTCCATGAAGGAGAAATAGACTTGGTAATTATTCCGCTTTTGGCATTTGATAAGCAAGGCTACCGCGTAGGTTATGGCAAAGGTTTTTATGATCGTTTTCTACAGGATATAAATGCTCAAAAAATAGGCTTATCTTTGTACCCTGCTATCGAAAAAATAGATGATGTGAATGAACACGACATCAAATTAGATTTTTGCATAACACCAACAGAAATTATAAAACTTTAAGCTTACCGGCATGCCACAGGAAATCGTTATTAAAACAGAAAAACAATACGAAGACAACATGATTGCGGTATTCGAATTACAGGAAAAAGAAGAATTAACTGCCGAAGACCTTAAACAGATCGATTTAATGTTAAAGGCTGGTGAAAAATATGAAGCGGAGCACCTGTAAGGGTTCATTAGTTCAGTGACCATGGTTTGTTGGTATGGGCGCGCTTCATAAAAATGCCCTTATCCTATCTGATGGCAGATTAAACAAAAGCGTTGTCATCCCGATATCCCCATTTCGTCATCTCGACTGTAGCGTAGCGAAACGGAGAGATCTATCTCAAGACAGATTTAGCTTCGCTGAGCACTTACGTGGTTCCCGGCAATGTTACCGATGTTAAATCGGTACAAGTTTCACTCCGCCCGAAATGACGGCACGGGAGGCTAAACCTTAGCCACATGTGCTTTCACAAAATCACTCACCAAATAAGCAATCAATTTAGACGTGAGCTTACTCACCCTTCCATCAAGCATCCTTGTGGCACCTTCGCAAATGTGTAAATAAGAAAATTTCTTAGCGTTGGTTAAAATCAGCTTTCTGACATCATTGACGGCAAATCCCGATGGCGTTTCTGCACTCGAAAGCACATTTTGAATACAATCTAAGTCGATCTCTAAACCAGCAGCTTTCCCTAATTCATCAAAAAAGCCGCCGGCATCGTCACCCATTAAAATATCATCGAAAAATATAGCCTTTAGCCTGGCGTTGTTTTCAACCTGGCTTAAAATCGCTTCATTATTGTAATTCTGATGCAGACCATACATAAAATAATGATTAAGATAATTTTCTGTAAGTGCATAAGAAAACCCGTTTCCGCTATGTCTTCCTTCCAGTTCTCTTAAATCGGCATGCGCATCTATGTTTAATACATCAATTGGAGTTTTGTATGCCAGCGAAGTCCCTTTAATGATGCCATAAGCATTGTTGTGCCCACCGCCAATTACCACCGGGATTTTGCCTGCAGAAACAATTTTTTCGATGACCGGATAAACCAGTTCGTCAATTTCTGCTACTTTATTCCTTAAACCTTTAATAGAAGAATCTTCAGGTTCGTTGATTTCGAAATGGCCTAAAACCAAAATTTCTGCACCATTTAAAAAGCGGTTACTTTGAATATTGAGAAAAGCAGCTAAAGCAGGTTTCCATGCCGAAGCGGCGCCAGCAATACCAGCGTTTGCCCGTACCCCGATATCTTCCGGGATGCCCAACAATACAAATTTTGAGTGGTTCGCTTTTAATCCTTCAATTGATATTGCCTCATACTGGTATGTTTTAACCCTTTCGCCAAGTTTAATTTCGCCATTACGATGGATAATCAAATGGTTAATGTCGCTCTGCGAATATATTTTAAGGTTATCCATGATAAATTTCACCGTTTAAAATCACCGTATCAACCTGGTTTTCACCAAAACTATACGGCAAATAGGCAATTGAAGGCATTGGTTTGGTAATAAATAAATTTGCTTTTTTACCAATTGTAATGCTTCCATAATCTTTACTTATTTCCATTGCCGCTGCGCCATTTAAAGTGGCTGCATTGATGGCCTGCTCCGGAAACATCTTCATTTTAATACAACCAAGCGAAACCACAAAATTCATATTTCCTGAAGGTGTTGATCCCGGATTATAATCGGTAGCTAAAGCCACAGGCAAATCTGCTTTAAGAAAGCTTTTGGCATCTGCAAATGGAATACCCAGGTAAAACGAACAGGAAGGCAATAACGTTACAATGGTATTAGCATTTCTTAAGGTATTGATGGTTTCTTCGTTACTTTCTTCCAAATGATCAACCGAAACGGCCTTATTTTTTACGGCAACTTCGATAGCGCCTGAAACGGAAAGCTGATTGGCATGTAATTTTGGTTTCAAGCCATATTTTGCTCCGGCTTTGAGTATCTGATCTGTTTCTTCGACGGAGAAAAATCCTTTTTCGCAGAAAACATCAATATAATCGGCCAGGTTTTCTTTGGCAATTAGCGGCAACATTTCATTAATAATCAAGTTAATGTAACCCTGGTGATCATTTTTAAATTCGGCAGGGAAAGCATGAGCAGCCAGAAAAGTTGCTTTTATAGGTATCGGAAAGTGATCTTTTAACCTGCGGATTACCCGGAGCATTTTGATTTCACTTTCAGTAGTTAATCCGTACCCGCTTTTAATTTCAACCGCTCCTGTTCCCTGAAAAATCATCTGTTTTAACCTCACCGCAGCACTTTCAAACAATTCATCCTCTGATGCATTTTGGAGTTTACCCGCCGAATTTAAAATTCCGCCACCTGCCGCAGCAATTTCCTCGTAGGTTTTCCCCTGTATCTTCATGGCAAATTCTTCTTCGCGGGAAGCCGCAAAAACAATATGAGTATGGCTATCGCACCAGGAAGGGAAAACGTAGCGGCCTTCGGCATTGTATGTTGGAAGAGATGTAAGGGAAGATGGAAAACTATTCATTTTTCCAAAATCTTTAATCAGGCCATCTTCCAGCAAAAGCCAGGCATTTACGAGAACAGGCAATTCACCGAGTTCGCTACCACTGAGCACTAATTTATCTTTAGGATGCAGGCCAACAAGCCCTTTTATATTTATGATTAGCATTTATGGGATGGTTAATTGTTCAAACCGTATAAATTGATTAATTGAGTATTGCGGACAGTTAACCAGTTTAAACAATTAACCGATTAACCCAAAACCTAATCTATTTCCAATAGAACCGGACAATGATCAGAATGTATGGCATCGGGTAAAATCCTTACATTTTTAAGGCGGCTTTCCATTGGTCTTGTAGCCAGGTGGTAATCGATACGCCAACCCAGGTTCTTCCCCCTTGATCCTGCCCGATAACTCCACCAGGTGTAATGATGCGGGTCTTTATTAAAATGACGGAAGGTATCGATAAAACCATTATCTAAAAATAACTGCATCCACTCCCGTTCTTCGGGTAAAAAACCAGATGAATTGGCATTCGATTTTGGGTTATGGATATCAATGGCGGTATGGCAGATGTTATAGTCGCCACTTACAATTAAGTTTGGGAACTCTTTACGCAGTTCGCCGATATATTCATCAAAAAACCGCATAAATTCGTACTTTTTAACCTGTCTTTCATCTCCGCTCGAACCTGATGGCATATAAAGGCTCATTAATGAAAAATCTTCAAAATCAGCCCTCAAAATTCTTCCTTCTTTATCGATCCATTCTTCTCCGCATCCAAATGCTACATGGTTAGGTTTAATTTTCGATAAAATGGCCACGCCGCTATATCCTTTTTTCTCTGCCGGAAACCAATAATGATGATAGCCCAACTGCTCAATCAGCGCAATAATTTCCGGGATTTGTGAAGGCATGGCTTTTACTTCCTGCAAACAGACCATATCAGCATTTGTAGCCTGGAGCCAGCCAAAAAAGTTTTTGGTACTTGCCGCCCGGATTCCGTTTACATTATAGGAGATGATTTTCATCAGTTAAATATATTTATCAATGGCGATGAAGCGATCATGATTTTTATGCCCGCTCAGCAGGTAAATCATAATGGTTTCATTCAGTAAATTTCAATTGTTGTGGGCGGTAAATTTAGAAATTAATTGAATAAATGCTTAGTAATTGAGAATTGCTTTCGTTAAATTTGTTTATGAGCATCGAAGAATTAAAAATAGAAATCGCAAAAAAGGTTTTCGAAACAGATGATGAAAATCTTTTATCAGAGCTGGACATGCTTTTAAACTACAATGAAAAGGTTGTGTTGGACGAATTGCCTAAACATGTTCAGGAGGGAATTAAAAGAGGGTTACAACAAGCTAAAGAGGGAAAACTAATCCCATATGACGAAGTAAAAAAAGGCTTTCTGAAAAATGGCACTAACCGTTTCTTTTTCTGAAGAAGCATACGAAACACTACTTGGCATTGGGATTTTTATAGAAAAAACCTGGGGTTACGATTATGCTGAAAGTTTTATAGAAAGTGTTTATAAAAAAATTGATCTCATTGTCTTCTTGCCCTTTATCTACGATCCTATCTCATTAAATAGCCAAGTAAGAAAAGGCGTAATCTCAAAACATACTTCTTTTTATTATCAAGTTTATCAAGAAGAAATTAGAATTCTGTTCTTCTTTGATAACAGACAAGATCCTTTAATTACATAACTATTTTATCTTTCAAAGATCCCTGTAACAACTGTTTCTCCAACTTTTTCGCTTCTCTCCTCTTCAAAACCGTAATCTCCATTTTTGCATCCTGTTTTGGACGGTTGTTTTTATCGGTTTCGATTACTGCAATCTTATCTACCAGATCCAGGCCAGCTACAATTTCGCCATAAACGGTATAATTACGGTCTAAGTGCGGGGTGCCTCCAATTGTTTTGTACACCTCACGCTGCCATTCAGGAATTTTAAATTTCAGGCGTTTTTCTTCCACATTATTTAACTGCTGATCGGTAAAAACCTTTCCCTGAACCAGGTAAAACTGGCTTCCGCTTGATGCTTTTGCCGGATTAACGTCATCACCTTCCCTTGCTGCTGCCAAAACCCCTTTTTTATGGAATAAACTATCATTAAATTCTGCAGGAATCGTATATTTTGGTCCGCCGTTGCCTAACAACGAATCTGGTTTGGCATTCCTCGAATCCGGATCGCCCCCCTGGATCATAAAATCTTTAATCACCCGATGAAATAAAAGATCATTGTAATACCCTTTTTTAACCAGTTTCAAAAAGTTATCGCGGTGCAATGGCGTTTGATTGTACAATTTAACAATGCACTCGCCATATGCTGTTTTAATACGGACATATTGATTTTTAGGTTTCGCAGCGAAAGCGGAAAGCACTGAAAAAGCGCAAAGGAACAATAATATTTTCTTCATTTAGCCGGTGTTTGAGGCTAAAATAAACTAAAAAATGAAATTCAGTAAATATTTCCGCGCATTATTCGATAATTTTTGCTTTACCTTTGTGCTAATGAAGTTAAAACAAAAAATAGCACTTTCTTTGGCTGTATTTTATGCAGTTAGTGTTATGGGTTTGGCTTTAAGCCTCCATTTTTGTGGGGGTAAACTAGAAAATGTTAAACTCTTTAGCAACGAACTTTCCTGCAAATTCTGTAAGGAGATTCCTGCTGAGAAGAAAGATGATGGTTGCTGCAAAAACACACAGGTAACAGTTAAGGTTAAAGATAGTCACCAGGTGGAGGCACAGGTACAAATGCCTAAATTGTTTTCTATCCAACTTTTCCTGCATCCTCCGGTTTTAGAATTTCTGACCAACATCACTCCGAAGTTTTTTAGTAAAATCTCAAACAAAGCACCACCATTATCCTCGCGGGTTGCTTTGCATGTTTTCAATTGCATTTTCAGGAATTAGGATTAAACATCAGCTCGTAATGCACATTTCTTGTATTTGGACGGGCTCAATGTGACATTTTCTTAA
Organism: Pedobacter sp. 22226; assembly: GCF_052045455.1. NCBI lineage: Bacteria > Pseudomonadati > Bacteroidota > Sphingobacteriia > Sphingobacteriales > Sphingobacteriaceae > Pedobacter > Pedobacter sp. 22226. Next base: position 259,587 of record NZ_JBQEPB010000003.1, read on the forward strand.
ATTCTAATTCAAAAAATCATGAAAACAATAAAAATTTTCAGCATCATTATGCTATTCTTTGCCGTTAATGTTTCGGCACAACAAATATCTACAGCCGATTTACAGGTAACCGGTTTAACTTGTTCCATGTGTTCAAACGCCACACAAAAATCTTTAGAAACCCTGGGCTTTATTAGTAACGTTAAACCAGATTTAAATAAAAACATCTTTGTTTTAACCTTTAAAAAAGACGCGAATGTTAATCTAGACCTGGTTCGTAAAAAAGTTCAGGATGCAGGTTTTTCTGTTGGCAGCTTAACTGCAAACTTCAATTTTAACGATGTTAAAGTAGACGACAAAGGTCAGGCGGTTGTTAATGGCAATGTGTACCGTTTTGTAAATGTAAAAGATAAAACGCTTAGTGGCACAATAAAGGCGAGTGTGGTTGATAAAGATTTTATTTCCGGTTCAGCATTCAAAAAACAAGCCTCAACTGCTAATTCCGACGCTTATGCAAGTGGCACCGGCGTAGTAAACGGCAAAAAAACGCGCATTTATCACTTGGTTCTTTCTTAGGATGAGGCGGATATTCATACTGGCGCTGATGCTTATCGGTGCTTATAAAAGTGTTTCTGCACAAGAACTATATGTGTTTACAGAGCCTGCGAGCAATATGCCGAAAAAATCGATCGGCGTAAGGATTACCAACGAAGGCATGTTCAACTATCCGGGTTATGTAAGCCGCACTATTCCGGAGGTGATGATCGGGTTCAGCAAAAACCTGATGATGCATGCCCAGGCTTTTCTTTCTGACATGGATGGTAAATATCGTTTAGAAGGTGGGAGTTTATATGCTAAATACCGGTTTTTATCGTTGGATGAAGCACACAGCCATTTCAGGGCATCGGCTTTTGGAAGGATTAGTACCAGCAGACGGCCAACTTATACGCGCGACATTAACCTTGAAGGCGACAATAGCGGCGTTCAGGGAGGATTGATTTTTACACAACTGCTGCATAAACTGGCGCTATCATCAACCTTAGGTTATGCCCACGCTTTCGAAAACAGCGACAGGCAAATTGCAGGGATGCCTCAACCAAAAAATATGCTGTCCTACAGCTTATCATCGGGTTATCTGGTTTTACCTGTCGTTTATAAGGATTACAAACAGCCCAACTTTAATGTATATTTAGAGTTACTGGGCAAAACCGATCCGGGCAGCGGCCAATCTTACCTGGATATAGCCCCAGCCCTACAGATGGTTTTAAACAGTACAACCCGAATCGATTTTGGCTATCGTTTTCAGGCAACGGGAAATATGGATAACCGGTACACCAAAAATATGTACCTGCTCAGGGCAGAATTTAATTTTTTTAACGTTTTAAAATAGAATATAATCACATGAAAAAAATATTAGGATTAGTTGCCATCATCACAATCGCAACAACAACATTCACTTACGCACAAAGCAAAACAGACGCAGCCTTAAATCAGGTATTAACAGCCTATTACGATGTAAAAAATGCCCTCGCAACCGACAAAAAAGACCTGGCGATAGAAAAAGTGAAAATTTTATCGGCAAATGTAAATGCAGTTAACCATAAAGATTTACCAACGGATCAGCATAAAATATTTATGGAACAAGCTGCGATTATCAAAAGCAAATCGGCTCAGCTTGCGGGTTCGAACGACATTAAAACACAAAGAAAAGCTTTTGAAGGGATTTCTTATGCGATGATTAAAACGCTGAAGGGTTTAAAATTTAACAGCCAAACCGTTTATGTTCAGCATTGCCCCATGGCGAAAGCGAGCTGGTTAAATGAAAAAGAAAACATCGAAAATCCATATTATGGAAGTATGATGTTCGATTGTGGTGATGTTTCCGAAACGATAAAACCGAACTAATGAAGCTGCATATCAAAAATATGGTATGCAACCGTTGTAAAATGGTGGTTAAGGCTGAGCTCGAAAAGCTTGGCTTTAAACCGCTATTGGTTGAGCTTGGCGAAGTTACTTTGGCTAAAAATATCACTCCCGAAGATAAAATCAGAATTTCAGATGGCCTTAACCATTTCGGATTCGAACTATTGGAAGATAAGAAAACCCAGATAGCCGAGCAGGTTAAAACGGCTATTGTTAATTTAGTACATTATACCAGGGAACCCTTAAAAATCAATCTTTCTGCCTATCTAAGCGATCAGTTAAAACAGGAATACGGCAGTTTAAGCGGTATTTTTTCGGAGGTGGAAAATCAAACGATTGAGAAATATTTCATTGCCCAAAAAATAGAGAAAGCAAAAGAAATGCTTACCTACGGCGAACTTACCCTGAGCGAAATTGCTTATCAGCTTAACTATAGCAGCGTAGCACACTTATCGGCACAGTTTAAAAAAGTAACTGGTATTACGCCTTCGGTTTATAAAGCAGGTTCTGCAGACAGCAGGAAAACACTGGATGAGGTATGAGGAGGATGTAAAATGGAAAAGGTAAGATGGAGGATTGGCTAAAATTTATGGTCAATGGTTAGATAGATCATGGTTGATAGCCAATGGGCCCATCGTCTATGGACCATGAACCAAAAAACCATTAATCGATTAACCCCCTCTGTCCAATTTCTTACCATAAGTCAAGACTGATCAACTGGTAATCAGCTAATTTTGTACCTAAATAAAATCACCAGGTATGAAAAAATTATTCTTATTTCTGATCGCTGCCTCAATCAGTGTAGCATCATTTGCACAAACAAGCTGGAAAATAGATCCAATGCACTCGTTTGTTAACTTTTCAGTTAAACACATGGGCATTTCTTTTGTTGATGGTTCATTTAAAAAATTCGACGGAACGGTTACGGCTTCTAAACCAGATTTAACTGATGCTAAAATTAGCTTTACGGTTGATGTAAACAGCATTACTACAGGTGTTGAGATGAGGGATGGCCATTTAAAAACAAACGATTTCTTTAATGCAGAGAAGTTCCCTACGATGAAATTTGAAGGTACATCTTTCAAAAAATTAAGTGGCAATAACTATGAATTGAATGGTAAACTGACCATCCGCGATGTAACCAAAGATGTAAAGTTTGCTGTGGTTTATGGTGGAACAGCTAAAGATCAGCAAGGCAATACTAAAGCCGGTTTTGGCGCTACTACGACCATTAACCGTTTAGATTATAACATTAAATATGATCCAACAGGTGCTGGTGTTGCAAAAGATGTTGCCATTAAATTGAACCTGGAGTTTGTTCAGGCGAAATAATTGATTAAGATCGTTATTAATCAATTTTGATGATCTAATAAACTTTTTAATTAAATCTGTCACATTGAGCTTGTCGAAATGCATATAGGTGCTTCGACAGGCTCAGCATGACAAAAACGATACCATGTCCACATTATCTCAATTCAGAAACTTTACTCAGCGTTTGCCTCAAACGGATTTAATGCCAACGCTTTTTATTGGACATGGCTCTCCAATGAATGGTATCGAAAATAACGAGTTTAGTCAGAGCTGGATTGATTTAGCCAAACATATACCTGTTCCAAAAGCCGTTTTAGTGGTATCAGCACATTGGTACACCCATGGCACTTTTGTTACCGCGATGGATTTCCCGACTACCATCCACGATTTTGGTGGGTTTCCGCAGGCACTTTTCGATGTGCAATACCCTGCTCCCGGCGATCCGAATTTGGCTGCAGAAATTCCCGGATTAATTCACGCTATACCAGTGGGCTTAGACCACGACTGGGGCCTGGACCATGGCACCTGGACAGTGGTAAGGCACATGTATCCTAATGCAGATATTCCGGTATTGCAATTGAGTATCGATTACACTAAATCTCCTGAACAGCATTACGAAATTGCCAAAGAAATTTATGCGCTCCGCAAAAAAGGCGTATTAGTTATCGGGAGCGGAAACATGGTACACAACCTCCGCATGTTAAGCTGGGAGATGATTAACGGTGGTGGTTACGATTGGGCAAATGAGATGAACGATAAGTTTAAAAACTTAATTGCCAACGGAGATCATCAGCCTTTAATTAACTACCGTAACCTTGGTACCGATGCGATGCTGGCCATCCCTACTCCGGAGCATTATTTACCGCTTATTTACACCCTCGGATTGAAAAACGATAAGGAAGAGATTGCGTTTTTTAATGACAAAGCCGTTGGCGGTTCGTTAACAATGACGTCTGTTTTGGTGGGGTAGTAGGTTTAGGGTTTATCAAAACTGCGTCATCTCGACCGTAACACAGTGGAGCGGAGAGATCTAACTCTAGATAGATTTAGCTTCGCTGAGCACCTGCGTGGTTCTCGATTGCATTACACTCCGCTCGAAATGACGGCATCTGGTGGAATCACAGAAACTAAAATTCTATAAAACATTATGATTATTCTGTAACGCTTTTGGCCCCTTAAGTTGGTAAATTTGCTTAAAAGAATTTCATCATGACACATACCTATCAACTCACGGGCATGACCTGTGGCGGTTGCGAAAATAAAGTTAAAAGTAACCTGCTCGTTTTACCAGATGTAACCTCGGTTGAGGTTTCGAAAGATACCAATTCTGCTACCATTAGCATGGATAAACATATTGGATTAGATACCCTTCAGCAAGCTTTGGGTGGCGCCGACAGCAAATATCAGATTTCAGCTGCGCATCATAGTGAAGCGCTGGAAGAAGCAAAATCATGGGCAGAAACCTATAAACCCATCTTATTGATCTTCGGATATGTTACCGCAATATCTTTAGTGGTTTCATGGCAAAATGACGCCATTAATTTTATGGTGTTTATGCGCATATTTATGGCAGGTTTTTTCCTCACCTTTTCTTTCTTTAAAATGCTCAACTTAAAAGCTTTTGCCGAAAGTTATGCCATGTACGATATTGTAGCAAAAAAATTCAGTGCGTGGGGTTTTATTTACGCTTTTATAGAATTGGGACTTGGTTTGTCATTTGCCTTAAACCTATCCCCTGTTGTTGTAAACTGGGTTACTCTCATCGTAATGACAGTAAGTATCCTTGGCGTTTTGGAAAGTGTTTTAAACAAAAAGAAAATTCAGTGTGCCTGTTTAGGTGCTGTTTTTAATTTGCCCATGAGCACCGTAACCATTGTTGAAGATGCGATTATGATTGCTATGAGCGCGGCGATGTTGGTTTTGATGTAGGTTAGATCCTCTCTTTTAACATGATCGTCACCCTGAATTTATCTCAGGGTCTTTCATGCTAGAAAGATGCTGACCCCCCGATGTAAAATCGGGACAGCATGACGAATCGTTTACTGCCGCTTATACCTAAACTCAGATTTTCGGCTTTTGCCATTTAGCTCACCATCAATCCAGGCGAGCATTTCTGTTTTACCCAGGTTTTGATAAACTATTCTCTGCGGAAAATCGTGATCCTTATTTTCGAAAATATAAATCTGGTTCTTTGTGGAGATAAGCTTAAAACAAACCTCTTTACCCTCATTCTGATTAGCGACAGTTGAGCAATAGAAAATATCTTTTCCTATTGTTCTAATTTGCAAAGTTTCGGTAAGTACACTATCGCCTTTTCCATTAATGCGGTAGCTCTTGCCCTTGAGCATTTTATCGGTGCCCTCGCTCCATTGCTCTATAATTTTACTTTTAGGCGTTTGCACTTCCCATGAACCCAAAACAAATGAAAAGACTTCTGATGAATTTTTTTGGGCTTTAACATCGCTAAAAAAGCCAACCATGAATAAGATCATGGAAAATGAATAGATTCTCTTCATTTTGCAACAGTATTGGTAATGTGCGCCAAATGATGTTTTCCATGCCAGGCGTACATGCCCAGCATATTGGCTAAAGTGAGCTCCTTATTATGTGCCGGATGGATATATTTTCTCTGGTAGTCTTCTACTTGCAATGTTTTTAAAAAAGCAACCCAGCGCTGATGCAACCCGGTTAATAAATCAATAGAGAAATTGATGTCACCATTTTTAGCTTCTTCAGTTTCAGCCCAGCGTTCCTCATAATACGGTCTGATTACCGGAATATCCTCTGTTATGGCCTGCTTAAAACGGATATAGGCATTGATGTGGCTATCGGGAATATGGTGAACAACCTGCCTTAATGTCCAGCCTTCGGGGCGATAGGTCTGATTTAATTCTTCATCCGTTAAATTTTCGGTAGCCTTTTTAAGCTGGCCGGGTAGTGCTTCAATTTCAGAAATCCAGGTATCAATCTGTTGCTGATCGAAAATATCAGGCATTGAAAACTGTCCGATCGGGTATTTTAACTGCTCTATATCCATGAACCCAAAATAAGATTTTTAAGGAGAATTATCTGTTTCTAAAAACTAATAAATAGTTGAAAGGCTGGAAAGTTGAAATCTAACCTTCAACCATGATAACATTCCAACATTAAAACAACCTCCCAATTACATCAGCTTCTTCAGCCATTTCAACAAACCCATTTTTTTGCCATAAGGAGGATAAATCATGCTGGTCATCCCCAATTTTGATTGAAAAACAACCGCTCTTTCGTGCGAAAAGGTTTTGAAGCCAAAAACCCCGTGACAACTTCCCATCCCGCTACTGTTTACACCGCCGAAAGGCAAATTAGGGTTACTGATGTGAACCAGTACATCGTTTACACAAGTCCCACCGGCACTGGTTTGGTTAATAATTTTATGCTGGTTCTGCTTGCTACCTGAAAAGATGTAAAGCGCCAGTGGTTTACTTTTACTATTCACTAAATCAATAGCCTCCTGTACATTTTTAAAAGTAATTACAGGTAAAACAGGTCCAAATATTTCTTCCTGCATGATGTCGCTTTTTTCATTTACAGAAGTTAAAAGCGCAGGCAACAGGGTCAGATTTTGCTCATCTTTTTCACCACCAAAAGCCAATACCGCTCCATCAGCAACAGCATCGTTCATTAATTTATTTAAACGTTTAAACTGTTTTTCACTGATGATTTTGGCATAATCCTTTTGGTTAATTTCAGCCCCTTCGAAAAACATTTTCTGAACTGCAGTTTTATAATCTCCAACAAAATCATTTAGCTTACTTTCTTCGATCAAGACATAATCGGGGGCAATACAAGTTTGGCCGGCATTAACCAATTTACCCCAGGCAATTTTTTCGGCAGCTTTTTTAATATCGCAGGTTTCATCTACAATCACTGGCGATTTCCCCCCAAGTTCCAAGGTTACTGAGGTCAGGTTTTTCGCAGCAGCTTCCATCACCACTTTGCCTATGGCGGTGCTTCCTGTAAAAAAAATGTGATCAAACGGGAGTTTTAAAAGTTCGGTAGAAACACCAGCATCGCCTTCAAAACAGGCGATTTCTTTCGGATCAAAAGTGGTTGTAATCATTTTATTAATTACACCCGCTGTTGCTTCGCTTAATTCGGACGGTTTAAGGATGACGCAATTCCCTGCTGCAATTGCAGAAACCAAAGGACTCATCATCAATTGTAGAGGATAATTCCAGGGGGCAATAATCAGGCAAACACCTTTAGGTTCGTAATAAATTTTATTACTTGCAAAAAGATTACTCATGGTTCTGCCGGCAGATTCAGGCTTCATCCAGCTCCTCAGTTTTTTGATGGCAAAATCTATTTCTGCATAGGTAAAATACAGTTCGGTTACGGCACTTTCGAAACGGTTTTTGCGAAGGTCCTTTTCTAAAGCAGCAAATATTTCCTCTTCGGCATTTTCCAGAGCCAGCTTAAGTAATTTTAGCTTCCCAATGCGGGTTTTAGCATCCGTTTTACGTAAATCGAATTTATGTTTTTGCTGTAAATCGAAAACCGGTTTTATCTGTTGTTCCATAATTATCTGACACTAATCTCTTTTACCCAAATCGATCTTGCCTGTTTATGCATTAAATTTAGTTAAAATGCAGCCGTTTCATTAAAAATTCATTCATTTAAAGCATATTGCAGCAAATTTTAATAATAAAGATGAAAAGGTTGTTTTTTGTTTTCGCATTCATAATTCCTCTGGTTATCCATGCCCAAACCATAAAAACAGATGTACTGGTTATTGGCAATGGCGATGCCGCTTATGCTGCGTCTTTTCAGTCCTTTAAGTCGGGTGTAAAAACCATCCTGCTCACCCAAAAAGAACAATTGGATTTAAATAAAATAGCCCCGACCAACAAGGCTTTTTATCAGAACTTTTTAAAGCGCGAAACCGAAAATGCGAAAAGCTTAGAAACCCCAAAGCCTAAGCCCGATAAGAAAAACCGGCCAAAAGTAACGGTGACAGATAGCACTTTACTTTTAAACGTGATCAATAACACACCCTACACCGAAATTAAACGATCTGGCAGTGGCTGGGAAGTAAAACTCACAAAAGATAAAAGTATTAAAGCAAGGATTCTTTTGCTGGCCGATAACCCTAAAAAATTGATTGCCGCATTAAAAATCACAACTTTAAATCCGGCGAAACCAAGCCCGTTAAATTATAACGAAAATACCTACCGAACCACAGTGGCAAGTATTGCTTCAACAGGTGCTAATTTTTTATCATTATATAGCTTGTTGATTCCCAACCAGGAAAATCTCTTATATATTCCTGCCGAACAATCCGAATTTGGGTCGGCAGCGGGAGCCACTGCAGCCTATGGTGCATTTTATGATATTAAAACCAGTTTATCAAATTTAAAAGGAATTCAGGGCGAACTATTAGCATATAAACATGCATTAATGCCCTTTGAAGATATAAAACCCACCGATTCGAATTGGCTGGCCATCCAAAAAGTAGGCATTACCGGAATTATCAAAGCAGAACTCAAACAGGATAAAGCTTATTTCAAACCTGAAAAAGAAGTAACTTATAACGAAATTAAAGAACCGGTTAAAGAATATTATTTCAAAGCTCAAATCTGGTTCGATGATCATCAGAATATCCCAATTAATTTAGAAAACACCATTTCTATGGTGTGTTATGTGGGCAATAAATCAGTTGATGCTACGAAAGATGCATTGCAGAAAAACTGGAATAAAAATTACAGGTTCAACTCCAGATACGACCTTAAAAAAGTGTTAACCAGACGCGAATTTGCCACCATCATTAACGAATTCCTCGAACCTTTTGATAAAGTTAACGTAGATAAAACCGGGAGAGTTATCCGTTAGTTTTTGCCACAGATTTGCTCAGATAAACACAGATTTTAACCTTAATGCAAAGGATTATCTGTGTTCATCCTTGTTATCTGTGGTTAATTGGTAAGACAGAAGTAGATAAAACCGGAAGGATGATCCGCTAGTTTTTTACCACAGATTTGCACAGATAAACACAGATTTTAACCTTAATACAAAGGATTATCTGTGTTCATCCTTTTATCTAGTTAATGCGTAAGGCAGAAGTAGATAAAACCGGAAGGGTGATCCTTTAGTTTTTGCCACAGATTTGCACAGATAAACACAGATTTTAACCTTAATGCAAAGGATTATCTGTGTTCATCCTTTTTATCTGTGGTTAATTCAGAAGGCAGAAATAAATAAAACCGGAAGGGTGATCCTTTAGTTTTTGCCACAGATTTGCACAGATAAACATAGATTTTAACCTTAAGGGAAAGGATTATCTGTGTTCATCCTTTTTATCTGTGGTTAATTGGTAAGACAGAAGTAGATAAAACCGGAAGGATGATCCGCTAGTCTTTTTTGCCACAGATTTGCACAGATAAACACAGATTTTAACCTTAATACAAAAGGATTATCTGTGTTCATCCTTTTTATCTGTGGTTAATTCAGAAGGCAGAAATAAATAAAACCGGAAGGGTGATCCTCTAGTCTTTGCCACAGATTTGCACAGATAAACATAGATTTAAGCATAATTGCAAAAAATGATCTATGTTCATCCTCTTTATCTGTGGTTAATTTATATGGCTGAGGTTGTAACATTTCCATTTCCTTCTAAAATTAGGTTGTGCTTTACCTAAATTGCATCCAAACCTAAAATTCATGAAGAAATATTTACTTTTCCTTTTGCTTTGCACAGGCGAATACACTTTTGCGCAACAACTGGCCCCTTTAACCGTTGAAAAAATTATGCGCGACCCAAAATGGATGGGTATTGCACCCACAAATTTCCGCTGGACGGCAGATAGCAAAACCCTTTATTTTAACTGGAACCCCGAAAATAAAACCAAAGAAGAATTATTTAAAGTTTCGGCAACTTCTGCAAAACCTGTAAAAGCGGTTGAAAAGGAAGATGAAAAACAATTGAGCTTAAACTATACCTATAATGCCGACCGCAGCCTGGGCCTGGTAGAAAAAAGCGGCGACATCTATCTGAAGAATTTTAAAACGAATAAAGAAACACGCCTAACCAACACACTCGAAAGAGAAAACAGTCCTGTTTTTTTGACCAATGGAAACGTTGTTTACCAGTTGGGCGATAATCTTTTCGACGTGGACTTAAAATCGGCCGAAACCAAACAGCTTACCAATTTTGTTAAAGGCAAAAAAGCAGGAAGACCAGAAGCCAAGCCCCTTACCGAACAAGACAAATGGTTAAAAGCAGAGCAAACGGAACTTTTCGATATCATTAAAAAGCGAAATGCAGAAGCCAAAAACGGTTCGCGTGGCGGAAGAGGCCGCTTTGGTGGTGCCTCCGGAGATACAAAAACTTTAAAAGAACTTTATACTGAAGATAAGTTTCTCAATGGGGTAGTTATCAGTCCGGACGGACATTTTATAACCTACAAACTCACCACCCCTGCTCAGAATAACCACAATACCATTGTTCCGAATTACGTAACCGGATCTGGTTATACCGAAGATATTCCTGGCCGGACCAAGGTTGGCGAAAACGAAAATACCTCACAGGGTTTTATTTATGATACGCAGCGCGATACAGTTTACGCCATCCAAACTTCTACCATTACCGGCATAAAAGATCTTCCTGATTACCTGAAAGATTACCCAAAAGAATTGGATACCTTAAAAAAGAAAAATGCCGACAGGCCTGTAAATTTCTTTGGCCCGATCTGGAACGACAACGCAAGTGCAGCCATTGTTGTAGCTACTTCCATAGACAATAAAGACCGCTGGATTTTGAAACTGGATGCTTTGACAGGTAAATTTTCTTTAATAGATCGCCAGCGCGATGAAGCCTGGATCGGCGGTCCTGGCATTAGCGGTTTTTACCAGGGCAGCACTGGGTGGATCGATAATAACCGTTTTTATTATCAAAGCGAGGCTACAGGCTATTCGCACTTATATGTGGCAAATGTAAATACGGGAGACAAAAAACAGCTCACTTCGGGTAAATGGGAAGTACAATCGGTACAGCTCTCAAAAGACAGAAGTACGTTTTACATCAAAGCAAATAAAGAGCACCCGGGCATTACCAATTTCTTTAAAATCGGTGTTAATGGAGGTGAACTTGTTCAGATTACCACCATGAAGGGTTTGAATGACATCACCCTTTCGCCCGACGAGAAATACATTGCCATCAATTATTCTTATATGGATAAACCCGGAGAATTATATCTCCAGCCAAATAAAGCCGGAGCTAAAGCCGTACAGGTTACGCAATCAACCTCTGCAGAATTTAATTCTTATAAATGGCGTCAACCCGATATGGTTACCTTTAAAAACCGCTACGGAGCCGATGTATATGCAAGGGTTTATAAATCGGATCATCCGCACCCGAACCATCCTGCTGTTGTGTTTGTGCATGGTGCTGGCTATTTACAGAACGTACATTTTGGCTGGAGCACCTATTTCCGTGAGTTTATGTTCAATAATTTACTGGCCGATAATGGTTATACGGTAATTGATATCGATTATACCGGAAGTTCTGGTTATGGCCGCGATCACCGTACGGGCATTTACCGCCACATGGGTGGAAAAGATTTAACCGACCAGGCCGATGGCGTTAAGTTTTTGGTAGAGAAATATGGCGTTAATCCAAAACATGTGGGTTTATATGGCGGCTCTTATGGTGGCTTCATCACGTTGATGGCCATGTTTAACGAATCGGACGTTTTTGCCAGTGGCGCTGCTTTACGTTCGGTTACCGATTGGGCGCATTACAACCATGGTTATACCTCTAATATTTTGAACGAACCATTTAATGATCCGATTGCCTATAAAAGAAGTTCACCGATTTACTTTGCGGATAAATTAAAAGGCAACCTGCTAATGGCACACGGCATGGTTGATGTAAATGTACACTTTCAGGATATTGTGCGCATTACACAGCGTTTTATTGAGTTGGGCAAAAACAACTGGGAACTTGCGGTTTATCCGGTAGAAGATCATGGTTTTGTTGAGCCAAGCAGCTGGACGGATGAGTATAAAAGGATATTTAAATTGTATGAAAATACGTTGAAGAATTAATTTTTTCACACAGCTCGTCATTGCGAGGAGGAACGACGAAGCAATCTTACAGCGATCGCTACTAGCGCGTGCTTTAGGATTGCTTCGTGCCTCGCAATGACGAGTTTTTTATAGAGCTTCTTGATGGTAGACATAAAAGTCTCCGCAACAGATTTCTCGGCTGCGTTGCACTCCGCTCGAAATGACGCAATCTATAAAATAGAACCCTGCTATATCTCCGGCAAACAATATAGTTTTCGTCTATATCGTTATCAATAAATACAATTAACAATTAGTGGATCGGGGTTGATTGGCTCCTCTTTTAGCCTTACCTTTGTGCCAACAAAATTAAAGACAAAAATTATGGCAATAGTAGGTAAAAAATTCCCGAGTGTTAGTATTGATGCAATGTCAGACATGGGTGATGACTTGAAAATCAACGTATTTGAAGAAGCTGTAAACAAAAATAGTAAAGTGTTATTATTCTGGTATCCAAAAGATTTTACTTTCGTTTGCCCTACAGAATTACACGCTTTCCAGGCTGCTTTACCAGAGTTTGAAAAAAGAAATACCATTGTAATCGGTGCATCTTGTGATACCAACGAAGTTCACTTCGCATGGTTAAATACGCCAAAAGATAATGGTGGTATTGAAGGTGTTACTTACCCGATTTTAGCTGATACCCACAGACAATTATCTGGTATCCTTGATATTTTAGATCAGGAAGTTAACTACGATGAAGAAGGAAACGAATCTTTCTCAGGTTCAAATGTTTCTTTCAGAGCTACTTATTTAATCGACGAAACCGGTAAAGTTTTCCACGAAAGTGTTAACGATATGCCACTAGGCAGAAACGTTAAAGAATATTTACGTTTAATTGATGCTTATGCTCACGTTCAGAAACATGGCGAAGTTTGTCCTGCAAACTGGGAAGAAGGAAAAGAAGCAATGAACGCAAACAGAACCGGTGTAGCTGAATATTTAGCCGCTAACTAATTAAACAAAACGTTATGTTTTTAGAATTAACAGAAGATAATCTTCAACAATACCTGGCCGATAACTCAAAGGTGATGGTTCAGTACGCTGCATCGTGGTGCGGAAACTGCAGGATCATGAAACCTAAGTTTAAAAAACTGGCTTCGGAAAATGAAGATGTAGCTTTCCTGATTGTTGATGCCGAAAAACTTCCAAACTCACGCAAATTTGCAAACGTTGATAATTTACCAACTTTCGCAGCTTTTGAAGGTGGCAATTTGGTAGATCAGGTGCAAACCAACAAGGCAGAAGGTTTAATTGAACTATTTAATAAGATAAAGTAATGAAGATTCCGGTTATAAGACAATTGTTTCAAAACACCACTCCGGCTCAACTGGAGACCACTTTAGAAGTTTTAGAAGCTTTCTGCGAATTTAGAGGTGTTAGTGAGCACGAGGTTGATGTAGCGGGCGAGATGATTACCAATATCTGCGGTGCGCTTGAAGTGCACCAGATGGTAAGCGAAGGTGCTGCCGAAAAAGATGCGCTAAATGCTTTTGGCCAAAAAGTGATGGGTTCGATTGATCGGTAATCGTCTTAAAGCTTAATCTCGCTTTTTCGAAATATAAAATCCCTTGCAGATGAAAAATCTGCAGGGGATTTTTGTTTATACGCGATTTCGTCATTGCCAAAACTTAAACTTCTATTGATTGCCCTAAACTAAAAACCGTCATCTCCGAAAACGCAGTGGAGCGGAGAGATCTATCTCGAGACAGATTTAGCTTCGCTGAGCACTGCGTGGTTCTCGACTTCGTTGTACTTCGCTCGAAATGACGAAGCTTTGAGAATGACAGCACAATAATAAAAAAGGTCTGTGCGGACACAGACCTTGGATAAAGAATGAGGTGCTAACGCTCATTTCTAACGAGCGTTGAATAGTTTATCGTTTACAAACGATAGAATCGTATTGCTATTTACGCACTCGTTTGGAAACGAGCGAAAACGTCTTTCAATACTAAGCTAAATTCCTTCCCGCATTTACGATACCGAATACCGTTCTTACCGCTAGCTTTTCTAAAGCGTGCTGGTCTTTCTCGCTCTGATCGTGCTGCAGTTTCTCTAAAGCGAAATGCTGGATTAAAACTAATGGCAGGATAATTCTCTCACGCGTAGCAATCGATTTTTTATCCACCGGATAGTTGGCCATTAAAGTTTGCTGTCCTGATAGTTTTAAGAGCATCTCTTTGGTTAATTTAAATTCTTCATGTAGTTGAGTCCAAAAGGCACCAAATTCTTTGTCGTTGGCTAAATGAGCCGTAATTACAAAGTCCGATTTGCTCATGCTCATCATACAATTATCTACAATGGTTTTCAGGTAATCAGAATCCTGATAAACCTTAACCACTTTATCCCAATTACCGGCTTTTTCCTGAGTGCTCAAGGCTGTTCCCATTCCATAGAAACCAGGTACATTTTGTTTCAGCATACTCCAGGCGGTTACAAAACTGATGGCCCTTAAATCTTCAAGCTTCATTTCGCCACCACCATTCCTTTTTACCGGGCGACTGCTAATATTAGCCTGCGATAACAGTTTTAAAGGAGATAATTTCTCTAAATAACTTACAAATAATGGGTGCTCACGCAAATCGACAAAGGCTTTATAACTTTCTTCAGCCATTTCATCAAGCAGGGCTTTATTTTCAGGATCCAACAGAATATTGTGCTTTTCTTTTAATCCAGAGGTTAATCCGGCATTAATTAATTGTTCGATATTAAATTCAGCACTTTCTACCGAACCATATTGCGAACTGATGGTTTGCCCCTGAACGGTTAACTGCATGTTTTTATTGGCAATTTCTTTACCCATTGAAGCATAAAAACGGTGTGTTTTACCTCCACCTCGTGCAGGCGGACCGCCACGGCCATCAAAAAATGCAAGCTGAATATTATGTTTGGCCGAAACTGCAGAAAGCGATGTTTTTCCGTTAAAAATAGACCAGTTGGCCATTAGGTAGCCACCATCTTTGGTACTGTCAGAATAGCCCAGCATAATATCCTGTTTATTGCCACGGCTGGCCAAATGTGCTTTATAAAATGGATTACTGTACAATGTATCCATAATATCCGCAGCGCCTTTTAAATCGTTAACGGTTTCGAAAAGCGGTACAAAATCAATCGTCAGCGATTCTTTACTCCAGCCATTCCAAAGGAAAAGCTCAATCAATTGAAGAATGTCGCTCGCCTGCTGGCAATTACTAATGATAAAACGGTGGCAGGCTTTTTCGCCGTTGCGTTTCTGAATACCTTTAATTTCTTTAATTACCTCAATGGTATCCTCAATTAAAGCATCAGGTTCACTTGCATAAACAATAGTTGCTTCTTTAAAAGAAATCAGGTTTAGTTTTTCTGCTTCTGATAACTTATCATAATTAGCAGGATATAAAGAAGAAATCGGTTTATTTTCACGGCAATACGCATGTACACTTCTCAACACACGGCTATCCTGGCGGATATCCAGCGAAGCAAAGTAATTGCCGTATAAATCTATTTTACGGATCAGGTCGTTAACTAAATCCACAAATAAACCATCGTGTTCTGCCAGTAATGTTTCTTTAATTTTATTGAGGTTATCCCTTAATTCATCAGAAATATCATGAAGTTCGCAGGTTTGATCGAAAGCATTTTGATAGAGTACATCATGCAGTTTGGCGATATTTTCTTCAACACCCCTAAAAGTGATACGACGTTTAATTACCCTGAAATCGCGGTAATAGCAGCGGAAGAGGATTTGTCGCAACATTTTAGAAACTTCCAGGGTTGTATCGGCATGTATATTCGGATTTCCATCCCTGTCACCTCCCGGCCAGAAACCGAGTTCCAAAATTTTCTTGGTTTCGAGGTTATATTCGTCCAGATTCTGGTCTATTTCTTCCTGAATATTGGCCGCAGCAAAATAAAAAGTATTTTCGAGGAACCAGGCCAGGTTTAAAGCCTCATCAACCGGTGTTGGCGATTTTTTATTAAAAAATGGTGTTTTACCCAGTTGCTGCAAAAGCGAGTTCATCGAGATAATATCATTATCCCTGATGGCCTTGGTTAAATCGGTAATGATGGCCAATACACTGCCCGGATAAAACTGGGTGGGGTGCGCGGTTAAAACCAAACGAAGTGAAAGCTCATCAATCAGTTTCTCAATTTTTGCCAGCACAGGCTTATTATCGGCATTTTTCTTTAAAATAAAGGCCAGTGTACTTTGCTCATCGGTAGTATTTAATTTGGTAAAAGAAGCGTCTTCTACGGCATCAAAAAGCACTACCTGACGTTCGATATACTGGATAAAACGGAAAAGAAGGTCAATAATATCCTTGCGCTCGGTATAGCTGGTGTACTTGGCAAAAAATTCTTCGATAATCTGTGCGGGTTTCTCTCCGTTAGCAATGCCTTCTTCACAGCTTTTAAAGAATAAGGGAAGCAATGTTCCGGTATCCTTAATTTTGTAAAAAGGCAAGGTGAGAAATAAACTGTTAAATAGTTCGAATTTTGAGATGACCTCATTATTAAAAATAGATTCTCGTTGCGTTGTTAAACGAAGTTTGGGCATAGCTTAGGCAGTAGTTTTGTTTACCGTAATACTACAAAAAATGCATAAGGTATTAAAATTCTAAGGCTTACAATTTGGAAAATTGTAGAATAAATTTTAATTTTAGAATCTTATTTGGCCACTATGTGGTTAAGTAAGAACATTTGCAATGTTTAAGGGCATTGCATTGATTGTTAATTTTTTGGGTTAAAACAGCCGATGTAATAAAATACACCGGCTGTTTTTGTTTTTTGCCATTATTTATGGCATTTCTTTGCAAATTTTAGTGCACATCGGCAGGAATGTTTGCATTTTTCTTAAACTTTTGAAGATAGAGCAGTGGGATCGAGAACAACATAATCAATCCGGCTACCCAGTAAGCATCATCATAAGTAAGCAACATGGTTTGTTTGGTTACAATTCCTTCCATCGCTTTTGCTGCCATAATTTTGGCATCGAACAAGGTTTGTCCTTTTGCCATAAAACCTTTAATCAAAATATTAAAGCGCTCTACAAATGGCTGGTTATAATCATTCACATTCGACAATAAAACGCTTCTGTGGAAACCCGAACGGATGTGTATTAAAGTAGTTAAAGCGGCAATACCAAATGAACCGCCTAACTGGCGCATCATGTTGTTTAAACCAGAACCCTGACCAATTTCCGGTCCCTTCAGGTCTTGGATAGCCAATGTGGTTAAAGGCACAAACAATAAGGCCATACCCACACCCCTGATTACCAAAGGCCAGAAGAAATCGCCTGTTCCTGATTGTAGTGTCGAATTACTTAACATCCAGCAGAACACGAAGAAGGCAAACATCCCGAAAGTGGCCATAATTTGCGCCGGAACACCTTTTTTAAGCATAATACCAATAAAAGGCATCATTACAATGGTACATAAACCACCCGGGAATAAGATTTCTCCGGTTTGCAACGGAGAAAATCCTAACAGGTTCTGACAAAATACCGGAAACACGAATACTGAGCCATATAAACCGAAACCTAAAATAAAGGAGGTAAACATACCCACAGAAAAACTCCTGTGCCTCATAATTTTAAAATTCACAATCGGGTGGTCAGTGGTCAGCTCCCGCCAGATAAACAGCAGCAAGCCAAATACCGAAGCAACGGCCAATGCAGTAATATATGGTGTAGAGAACCAGTCTTCACTCTCTCCTTTTTCTAATAATGTTTGTAAGCTACCTACTGCAATAGCCAGTAACGCGATACCCCACCAATCGACAGGTTGACCCTGCCCTTCTTTAGGGGTTGCCCGAACAAAGGTGTACGTACAGTAGGCCGCGAGTATTCCGACGGGAATATTCACATAAAAGATCCACGGCCATGAACTGATTTCCAGGATATACCCACCAATGGTTGGTCCTACTGTTGGTCCAACTACCGCACCCAAACCAAACAGGGCTGTTGCGATACCCACATCTTCACGTGGCCAGGTTTCGATAAGGATAGCCTGCGCTGTTGATATTAAACCACCACCGGCCAGTCCCTGAATAATCCTGAATAAAATAAGTTCATTTAACGAAGTGGCGTTTCCGCATAAAAAGGAAACGAGTGTAAAAACGATGATGGAGGTAAGAAAATAATTTTTCCTGCCGAACCGGTTACCCAACCAGCCCGACATTGGCAATACGATAACGTTTGCTACCGCATAGCCGGTGGAAAGCCAGGCCACATCCTCAAGGGTGGCGCCCAGGTTTCCCTGTATCTGTGGAATTGCCACGTTTACGATCGTTGTATCAATCAGCTCTAACAAAGAAGCTGTGATTACCGTAAATGTAATAATCCACTTTTTTAAACCTACTTCGGCCATTTTAATATTATTTAGTAGATACTGAAGCTTTAACGCTCATTCCGGGACGTAATTTAGCCAGCAGTTCTTTTGATGGATGGATTTTGATTTTTACCGGAACACGTTGAACAACTTTAACGAAGTTACCAGTAGCGTTATCAGGAGGCAATAAAGATCCTTTAGCACCGGTAATCGGAGAGAAATTATATACTTCACCTTCAATTTTTTCGTCAGGATAAGCATCAACTTCGATTTCTACTTTAGAACCTTCCCTGATTTTTTCTAATTGGGTTTCTTTAAAGTTTGCGGTTACATAAATACTTCCGTCGTTCACTACAGAGAATAAAGACTGACCAGCCTGAACCAATTGTCCTTTTTGAACATTCTTTTTAGAAACAATACCCGTTGCCGGAGCTTTGATATCGGTATATGATAATTGAAGTTTAGCAAAATCGATATCACTCTGGCGCTGGCTGATTACGTTGCTGCTTACTGCCAGTTGCGATTGTGTGGTACCAACTTGTTTAACCGCAGCATTGTATTGATCTTGCGCTGCCTGATAGGCTGCAATAGCAGATTGTCTTGCTGCTTCAGCAGATTCTTTGTTGGCTTTTGCCTGATCGAAAGCCTGTTGTGTTATCGAACCATCTTTAACCAGATTTTCATAACGGTTATAATCTTTCTGCGCTAAATTAACTTTAACGTTTGCAGCCGCAACATTTGATTTTGCAGCATCAACGTTTGCTTTTGCAGTACCTGTATTGGCCTGGGTAGCCGCAATTTGCGATTGTGCCACACCAACACCTGCATTTGCACCTTTCTGGCCAGATTGGGCCTGCTCTAATTTAACTTTGTAATCGTTATCATCAAGCTTCACTAAAATCTGCCCTTCGGTTACGTGCGTATTTTCTTCAAAATTAATATCCTTAACATAACCACCAACACGAGCAACAACAGGACTGATATCGCCATCAATCTGAGCATCATCCGTATCTACGTGTTTGCTATAATAACTCCATTCGGTAATTCCGAAGATTATACCGATTACTAGTAAAACACCTAAAATGATGGGTACTACTATGTTCTTTTTTTTCTTTTCAGTTGTCATTGCTGTATTTATTGCGTTATTTTTCCTGTTGATTTTAATAGTGTATAGTAAGCCAAACCTGCATCTGCCTTTGCTATCTCTAAGTTTATTTTTGCCTGGTATAATAAAGTTTCTGCATCGATTCTATCGGTAACAGAAGCCACATTGTTTTTATATTTAGATGCCAATAATTTATCGTTCTCTGTTGCCTGGGCTATTGAAGTTTCCAAAACCTGGATTTTGTTCATGGCCACCTGGTAACTTTGAAAGTTTTTATTGATATCGGTTTTTACCTGATCAGATAAAATATCTTTCTGAATGGTAATTTCGCTCTGTTCAATTTTAGCCTGGCTTACTTTGTTTTTGTTTGTCCAAAGGTTTCCGAAATTCCATGAAACCGTTGCGCCTAATGTAACCGGCATTAAGTACTGGTTTGTTGGCGGAATAAAATTGCCGCTTGGGTTAATGTAGTACAGGTTTGCACCAACACCAACGGTAGGTAAAGTATTTGCCTTAACCGTTTTGATGTTAAAATCGGCTACTTTGTTCTGTACATCGAGTTGTTTTAACTCCTGGCGGTTAGCCATGGCCTGACCAATGTATTCGTTTAAAGCGCCTGGTGTTTTTAAACCAAGGGTGGGATCAACAATTTTAACTTCAGTATCTTCAGGTAAGCCTAAAAGGATATCTAAATTGTAGTTGATTACCTTGCGGTTGCTCTCGATATCCATTTGAGTTAACGTAACGTTTGCCTGTTGCAACTGGAAACGCAGTACATCATTTTTGGTTACAATGCCCTGTTCGAAGAAACGTTGTGCCTGTTTAATCTGTGCAGCAATCGACTCTAAATTCTGATCAACCACTTTTCTGCTCTGTAAAACCTTGTATAAAGAATAATAAGTATTGATTACGGCATAAGTAATTTCTTCTTTGCTTTTATCGGCATCCAAACGTGCAACTTCGGCCAGTAACTTGGTCGATTCTTTTGCATATTTTAATTTACCGCCACCATATACCAGTTCCTGTACTGCTGCTGTACCTACAAAAGCATCTGCCCTTTTCGGTAATTGCAGGGTCGATCCTCCACCTGGCAGAGAAAACGTGCTGGTTGGGATTTCAGCGTGGTTGTACATAAAACTTGCAGTACCGGTAGGCAAAGCATTGTCTTTAACAACTGCCAGCTGAGCCACTGCCTGATCAATTTTGTTTTGGGAGAGTTTTAAGTTTTTACTATTGGCTATGCCAAGTTCTATTGCCTGATTGATATTTAATTCCTTACTGCTCTGTGCAAATAAAGCCGCCGGAACTAATGATGCCACAAGCATTAATCTAATTGATTTGGGTATCATCTTTTTGTTGTTAAATAAACTGTTGTTAGATCTTGTAAGTGAGCTACTGCCCTGTCTTTAATAATTTTTTTGTCTTTCGGATTACTCAGATCGAAGTTGGAGCATGATATAACCTTATGGGGAGCAATAACGATGTTGGTAATGGTGCCCATAATTGTAGCGATTACCATCCGCACATCTACTTTATTAAAAGTGCCATCTTCTATCCCGTCGGTAATAATGCGATCAATAAGCTGCATGTTATGGCTCATGGCATCTTTAATCTTATCGTACATTTCGGGCCTTTGGGTTAAAGACAGTTCGCGGTGCATCATTTTGTGAAATGCAGTGTTATTCAGAATTCTGTTTACATAGCCTTCAATAACTTTATGCAATTTTTCTAATGCAGAGATCTTATCCTCGTTGATGATTTTTAACTGAGAAGCAAAACCAGCAATACGCTCGTTCATGATCTCCACAAAAACGCCTTCTTTCGAACCGAAATAATAATTTATCATTGCCATGTTCGCTCCAGATTCTTTGGCAATCTGGCGGGTAGAAGTTCCCTCATACCCTGTTTCGCAAAACAGCTTTTCAGCTGCGTCGAGAATGGCCTGTTTTTTATCTACTTTTTCTGTTTTCATTTCTTTTTGACGGCACAAAATTAATCAAACGATTGATTAACTTCCAAATGTTTTGGTACTTCTTTTACATTATCCTGATAAAACACTGGCTTTTAATAAAATAATCGATTCTAAACTAAATACCGGCTATTCATATTAGGTGATATTCTTTATTTAGCCTTTATCATTTATAGGGCAACAACAGCAAAAAACTGAATATCTCTTATGTAGTGAAATCTATTAAGATTTCTTTCGTTTTTGATACCATTAAATTTTTATCAGATTATTCTGGCAGTTCACTTTTATAATTGTACCGTTTATAAATTAGCCCGAACTGATAATTAATTGGATAATTCGGCTGATTGTCAAATTAAAATTTAAAATAAATATTAACTTTGCCTCCAAATAACAAAAAACATGAGTGTACAAGAAAACAGCAACAATAATTTCAACTGGTTATATTATGCTTTAGGTTTATTCTTCGGAGTTTTAACAGGAGCAATTATTACACAAAACTATATTTTCGCTTTATTAGGCGGTGTTTTAGGTTTGTTAACTGCAGGCTTATTTTTAAACGCTATTGTAAAAGGAAGAAAGTACTAATTTCTTTTAGCTTTTTACCTTCACATCCTATTAAAATTTATGCCCTGTTTAAGGGCTAGATGATTTAATTTCAAAGTAAATGGAACCGTTAAGATTTTACCAATAAGCGTAAAACCATAATTGTTTTATTACTACAAGAAAACAAACTACACCTAAATGAAAAATATCTTCATTGTTGTTTTCGCTTTTATATGCTTTAGCGCAAAGGCACAACAGGCCGGCACCGCTGAGGTAAAATTCCCTGTTGCAGACCCAAGTCCGGCAGATATTGTGTATTTTCCGCTTAATGCCCCAAAGGTGAAAGCCGGAGATCCGACCAAACCTATTATCAAAATCGTTTATTCACGTCCGCAGAAAAAAGGGCGCGATATTTTTGGTGTTTTAGAGCAATACGGAACAGTATGGCGCTTTGGTGCTAACGAAAGTACAGAAATTCATTTCTTTAAAAAGGTGAGCATTGGTGGTAAAAAAATTAAAGCAGGTACTTACAGCTTATTTGCCATTCCTAACAAAGATACCTGGACCATTATAGTAAACAGCGAAACCGATAAATGGGGTGCTTTTACTTATAATCCATCAAAAGATATTGTACGTGTAAATGTGCCGGTTAAAACACTGGCTAAACCGATAGAATATTTCTCGTTAACTTTTACACCGGTTACGGAAGGTGCAAACCTGATTATTGGCTGGGACAGAACGCAGGTAGAATTACCGATTGGTTTTTAAGAAAAAACATAGAAAAATATAAAGTCCCGGTTTTGGCCAGGACTTTTTTGTTTAACGGGAAGTTGAAACCAGCTTTCTGGCTTCGCTTTCGCTGGAAATAAATACTTTATACACCTGGCTGATTTTCCATTCGCCATCTTTATTTTTTTCGATGATGACAAAGTTTTGCTGTGCACCATCAAATAATTCATAATTAATATCTACACGGGCAATTACCAGTGCGTCGCTTTCTGAAACGATGGTAGAGCTGATGTTGCAATCGCGCTGTACCACCCCCTCGTTTTTCTTCATCTCGCTTAAAATCTCACTGGCTTTATGTTTAATTACCCTTACATCTCTGTTTGAGGTAAAAACGGCATCCTCACTTAAAACAGCTTTCAGCTTCTTATAATCAGAGTTAATGTAACTGTCCATATAATAATTGATCACTGATTTATGACTCGCAGTAGGCTTTTCGGTAGCCAAAACCTGATTGGTGATTGTAGTACCTAGTAATAAAATCACTAAAGCTTTTAGTTTCATAACTATTGGTGTTTTTTTTTATTAAAGTTCGGCCAGATTGCAACAAAATAATATGCTGATAACACCTTAATGATGAGGTAACTAAAATATGATGTAAAGCAAAAAGCCCTCCTCAAAATAATTGAGAAGGGCTGGGGTTTATTAATTTTAAAGGTATTAATAGCCTGGGTTTTGTTGTGGTTTTAAAACCGGATTTGCATCCAATTCTGATTGTGGGATTGGAGAAACCAACCTGTTATCGCCAGACGGGAAGTTTACAATTTTCCAGTGTACGGTAGATCCGGTTCGGTTAACGCCCTTGTTTGTGCGTAGTAAATCGAAAAATTTATGTCCTTCGCCATATAACTCTTTGTTGCGTTCTAACAATATTTCTTCGATCAGGACATTGCCTGTATTGGCCGAAACAGCTGTTGCAACGCCGGCCCTTTGTTGTATCGCTAATAACGCTTGTTTTGCTGCCGGCTCGTTACCCAGGCGGGCCTCAGCTTCAGCCTCGATCAGGTACATTTCGGCAGAACGCATCAATACCTGGTTGTTAGCGGTAGTGGTGGTAAAATCGAACTTATTAATTAAGTAACCCTCACCTCTTCTTCTGTAAGCGCCGGTGCTGGGATCGGCGGTTATACTGCTTTTTACCAAAAATTGTTTTTTGCGTTCGTCGTTTGCGGCAAATGAGTTAAAAAAATCATCAGTAACCCTAAAACTGGAGTAACCCGAATTGTAAGGATCGTAAAATGATGAAACCGCTAAGAAACCCTGATTGTCATCTGTACGAACACTAATACCATAAATCCATTCGGTAGTGGGCGTATTAAAACCGGTTAATAATGCCGCAGCACTACTTAATGATTTTCCTGCGCGTGCCAGTTTAGCATAACGGCTTGCTTCGGCCCAGTTTCCCATATTCAGATATACCCTTGCCAGTATCCCCTGAATGGCTGCAGTGCTCATTCTATAAACATTGGTATTTTTTGCCGGTAAATTTATTTCTGCATATTTTAAATCATCAATAATAAAAGCGTAAACATCTTTTACTTTATCCCTGCCTGGTGTAGGATCGTTAGGGCCAAGTGGTGCCTTAACAATCGGCACGCCCAGTGCATCAGGATTAACGCTGTAAGGTTTTGCAAACCAGCGGATTAACCAGAAATAGGTATATGCCCTTAATGCCCTTGCTTCTGCCAGGAATTCGGTCTTTTGTGCGTCGGTTATCGGTGCAGTGGGGATATTGGCAACAAACTGATTGGCATTAGCAATCACTTTTCCGCTGTACTCCCACCAGGCACCCACATCTGAGTTGCTAGAGGTTTCTATAAACTGATATTGCGCTACAAAACGGTTATAATTTGATGCACCGCTCACAATCAGCACATCGTTACCTTTAACATCTGCGCTTAAAATCATATTATTGGTATAACCCGAAAAGGTGGTTAAATCGTAAATACCCGTCATGGCAGCCTGAATTTTGGCTAATGATGAAAACGTTTCTTTCGAGTTGATCTGTTGGGTAGGGCTTACCTCCAGAAAATCTTTTTTACAACCGGCAAGGTTTACCAATAACAACAGGCTACCGATGTAAAATGTGGTTTTATATATTTTTATATTTTTCATTTTTCTCTAAATTAAAATCCAACATTAAGGCCCAGCGTAAATGTTTTAACATTTGGAATATCATTATTTGTTAAACCGGTAAGCGCAGACTCCGGATCCATACCTTTATGTTTTGCAAGTGTAAACGGATTTTCTGCTGTTAAATAAAGCCTAAGCGTTGATAAATGGATGGTTTCTAACCAGTTTTTCTTTAATGTATATCCTAAGGTGATGTTTTTAACACGCATAAAAGATCCATCGTAAAGGAAACGGGTAGATTGGTTGTTTCCTAAATCGGTATTGGCAATTACAAATCTTGGTACATCTGTTACATCACCAGGTTTTTGCCAGCTGTTAAAATTATCAACCGACAATTGTTTACCAACATTGGCACCTCCGTGCATTAAATTGCCATAAAGGGTATCATAGATTTTTCCCCCGGTTGAGAAATAAGTATATACACTTAAATCGAACTGCTGATACTTAAAGTTGTTACTAAAACCGCCTGTAAATTTAGGCAATGCCGAACCGAAGTTATTGTACCTTGTGGCTGTAGACCATGTTTTAGTTGTAATTCTATTGCCTGTTGCCTGGCCATTTACCACTTCATCCATATACCACATCGGCCTTCCGTCAGCCTGGTCTACGCCTGCATACTCGCGTAAATACCAGTCGTATCTGCTTCCTCCTACAGTCCACCTTTTGGTCGCGTCATCAGCATCAATTACCTCAGCCTGTGTCATTTTATTGATCTTGTTTTTGTTCGAAGTAATGTTAAATGAAATATTCCAGTCGAAATCTTTTGTCTTTACCGGATTTGCATTTAATAACACCTCTACACCATAATTATCCATCGAGGCTAAATTGGTTGTTAAATTACGAAAGCCTGTGAGCTGAGAAACCGGCTGACTGAATAATATGCCTTTTGAACCGCGTTTGTAATAAGAAACCTCTCCACTTAATTTTCCTTTAAAAAGGGCAAATTCTAACCCTAAATCAAGTGTCGAATTTTCTTCCCAGCGTAAATCAGGGTTTGGCAATTGAAAATAATTGATTCCTGATTGCCCGTCGTAGTTTTTACCTAATGAATATAAACCTTGTGAGGCATATCTTTCAATCCTGTCGTTACCCGAAGTACCATAACTTCCCCTTAATTTTAACTCATCAAGCCAGGTTACATTTTTAAGGAAATCTTCTCTTCCGATTCTCCATGCACCACCTACTGAATAAAATGTTCCGTATTTATGATCTGCCCCAAAAACAGAAGAACCATCTCTTCTTAAACTTGCCGACAGGTAATATTTAGTGTCGTAATTATACTCTAAACGGGAGAAATAAGAAGATAATCTTTTTTGCGTATAGTAAGATTGTGTTGTATTAGGGGTTGATGCCGCAATTAATTCGCTGGTTCCGGGAAAAGGAAAGCCGGTTGCCTGTGCATAAGTGTAATCTTGTTTGGTACGGTAAGCCTCCTGACCCAACAATACATTAAAACTATGTAAGTTGAAAGATTTGTTATAGGTTAAGGTATTTTGAAAAGTTACGGTTACATCTTCTTTTGAATAACGGTACCCCCTGCCCTTTACACTAAATCCATCACCATGCTCCATGTTATAGAACTGGCGTTCGCGGTTATTGATATAATCAACAGCCACCATTGTTTTAGCGGTAAAATCTTTTAAAAATTTAACTTCTGCGTAAGGGCTCGATATTACCCTGTTGGTAATGGTATTGTACTCGTTTAATTTTGATAAGCCAACCGGGTTAAAATCGGGCGTAACCGGATTGACATAATTGTAAACCGGATTTCCAGCCAAATCGAATACTACATTACCATTCGCATCGCGTACATAAAGCGGATAAATATTTGCAGTTTGATCGGCAAAGTTTACCGGGTTATCAGAACCGGTGCTGCCAGCAGGCGTATTTTGTTGCGTACGGGCCAGGCTATTGTTTATGCCAATTTTCAAGAAATCTGTTACCTCGGTGTTAATGTTAAATTTGCTCGAGTAACGGTTAAAATCTGAACGGATTACAATACCATTTTGCTCGAAATAGCCACCGGAGACGAAGAATTTAGTTTTTTCGTTACCACCACTGGCCGATAAATCGATGTTTTTAGTTACCCCTCTGCGCTGTACCTCCTTACGCCAGTCTGTATCGTAAAGTAAGGCTGCCCCATTGGCCAGTACACCATTTGCCGCATAAGGATTAGCGGTATTATATGGGTTTACAACCAGTTTGCCATTGGTTAATCCATTTGCTGCTGTAGCTGCAGCATCAGGGGTTAAACCTGCCGCCAGGCGTTGTGCATAATATACATCCCAATAGGTTTTATAATATTGGGTGGCATCCATCACCTCAGGTTTATCAACTGCTTGGTAAGAATATCCTGTATAAGCACTCAGGTTTAATTTGGTTTGGCCTGCTTTACCTTGTTTTGTAGTGATTAATACCACTCCGTTAGCCGCTCTTGATCCGTAAATGGCTGCAGCCGTTGCATCTTTTAATACCGTTAATGAAGCAATATCATTAGGGTTGATTGACGAAAGCACATCAGATGTTTGCGCTACATTACTCAAATCTCCGTTGGTAATGGCAATACCATCTACCACATAAAGTGGCGTACTGGATGCGGTAAAGGAGCCAACGCCACGAATGCGTACGGTAGAGGTTGCACCCGGCTGACCAGATACGCTGGTAACCTGTACACCTGCTGCTGCACCTTGTAAGGCTTTTTCAAAAGAAGTAACCGGACGATCCTGTAAAACTTCGCTTTTAACTACCGCTGCTGATCCGGTAAAATTTTCCTTCTTCACCGTTCCGTAGCCGATAATCATTACATCCTGCAGGTTTTTAGAAGACGATACCAGGCGTACAGTTAATGTTTCGCCGGTTATGTTTACTTCCTGTTCGGTGTATCCTACGTAGCTTAACACCAAAGTTTTTGCGTTTGCAGGCACAGAGATCGAAAATGTTCCCTGCCCGGTGGTTTGGGTTAACTGTGCTGTTCCTTTTATTTTAATTGATACACCAGGCAATGGCAGGCCATCATCTGCATCAACCACTTTTCCGGTGATTGTTTTATTCTGCGCCAGTGCGTTGAAATAAGACAAAACCGTCACCATTAAAATCAATAGTAATTTTTGTTTCATGTTGAGAAATAAATAGTTAGTAATTAGTTTATCGTTTAGTTTTTAGCCGGGATGCATGAAACCAAATCAATAAGCAATTTAGGTGCTATCAAAACCTCAAAATGTGCGAAAATCACCATTTTTAATAATCAGGGGCCATAAACGCAAAAAAGCAAACTCCAATCCTGGCAGTTTGCTTTTTTAATCATTATTAACCTAAACAGGAAAAAACTTCTACAAATTGTCCTGCAAGAGCTTCAAAAATAGTTTCATCCTGATATAGAAAATATGCAGAAATCACTATTTATATTTAATTCAGCTTACTCTTTTTATACTTTAAAGGAGTAATATTGAACGTATTTTTAAATAACCTGATGAATGAACTCGGGCATTCAAAACCCACCAAACCCACTATTTCGTTTAACGAATAGCTTGTAGTTTGTAATAATCTTTTGGCCCGGTTTAACCTGAGCTGCATCAAAAACTGGTAAGGACTGATTTCGTACGCTTCCTTAAACGTCCTCAGTAAATGGTTAACCGATAAACAGGCCTGTTCGGCTATATTTTCAAGCGTGATATTCTGGTTATAATTACTGCTGATGTACTCTTTAGCCAATGTTAACCTTTTTAAAACCTCCTCACGCGTTTTGGTTTTAATAAAACTGAGTTTATCCAGTTTCTGCACCACCTCCCGATCATAAATTTTATAATAATTTAAAAGGCAGTGATACATGTATTCATTAATCAGCATTTCGTCTTTTAAACCTTTATCGAGCTGGTTTTTAAGGTGCTGTACGTTAAAGCGCATATCGCCGGTAAAGGGATATAAAGATTCTGTAAATGCCGGCCTGCTTTTAACCTCTTTCCCATCCAGTAAATTTTCGTGGCTGGCGGAGAGGGTATGATGAAAATCACTAAAAAAGTGCTCACCGAAAGAAACCGAAAATGTATTTACCGGGTTAATCGAATCTATTTTACTGCAAAAGTTTGTTCCGGCGTTTACCACCGCAAAAGTATCGGGGTAAATGCTAAATCTTCTTTTATTAATTTCGCAGTCTTCGGCACCGCTAAAAACGAATTTTATGGTATAGGCATCATTCTGTTGCTCATAAATGGCATCGCAGGTGCTTTCGCTTACAATTTTATTTCTGTTGCTCAGTTCTTTGACGTACCTCATGCCATTAATCCTCATTATAGTTACGTTGTTCCAAAATGATAAATTCGTTCCCATAGGGATCAGAAAATGCGGCACTTAAACCCTCAGTTAAATAAGACGGTGTTTTTTTAAAAATCACTCCCCTCGATTTTAACCTGCAATAATCTTCCAGGCAATCATCACTTTGCAATACAATTTTATTGGTCTGGTTTTGATGCTTATGCTCCGAAAGAAAAATACTGGTTTTATCATCAGCCTTAACCAATATCCCCTTTTCCTGTCCGGGAAATATGGTTGCTTCAGTAGGCATCCCTAAACAATTGGCATAAAAGGCATCTGCATCATTTAGCTGCTGTACTTGCACATAAAAGAATTTTGCAGATGGGCTCATTATTCCGTTCAATTGTATGGTGTAAAATTAAACTGAAATTGAACGGGAAGGATCACCCAAAAAGGGTGATTTTAGCATTATTTTTTCAAATGGTATTGTTATAACTTAAATAAAACGCTTTTCTTTCGCTGTTTTAATGGCTTCGGCCTTTGAGTTTACATCGAGTTTGATGTAGATATTTTTGACATGGCTCCGCACCGTTTCCTGGTCGATAAAAAGATCATTGGCAATTTGGGGCTTGGTTTGTCCGTTGGCTATCCGGTCTAATATTTCGGTTTCTCTTTTGGTTAAGGGCGAGTTCAGGTTTTTTTGGAAAGAATGCATCACAATCCGGGCAACATTGGTGCTCATGGCGCCACCACCCGTACTTACTTCCCTAACTGCATCGATAATTTTTGCCGCACTTGAGTTTTTGGTCAGGTAACCGCCCGCCCCCATGGTTAGGGCCTCGAAAACCAGTTCAGGCGAATCAAATACGGTTAAGATGATGATATGGGCATTTGGCAAAGTTTTTTTAATAAACGGCAATGCCTGTAAACCGTTTGTGCCTGGCATCTGGATATCAAGCAGGATTACATCGGGTTGGTCGATTTCCAAATGTTTTTTAGCCAAATCGTATGATGCGTAAGAATTTACCACAGCAAAGTCTTCAACATCATTCAACAGCGATTCGTAGCCCATTCTTAAAATATCATCGTCTTCTATTAAAACGATTCGTAAACTTTGGTTCATTTTAGGTGTGTTTAATGGTTAGACGGCTTTTATGCTATTTTGTGACAGGAATTCTTGTAGAAATTGTGGTGGTGGTACCTTTTCCCTTAATTGAAGAAATCTGGAAGGTAGATTTTATCCGTTTACAACGGGTTTGAATGTTGTTTAACCCCCTGCCCCGCTCTACCGATTCGAGGTCAAATCCTGTGCCATCATCTGTAGTTAAAATATTGATGGTGTGGTGGTCTGTTTCGATCACCATAATGAGTACCTGCGTGGCTTTTGCATGTTTTAGTACATTATTCAGCATTTCCTTAAAAATAAGCGTCAGGTTTCGGTTAAACTCCATCGATAAATGTAACTTTTGGTATTTAGCCAGCACGCCTTCCATTTTAAAATCGATCCCGGTATTCTGAAATAGATCGATCCCGAAATTTTTAATGTGTACCAAAATTTCGAAAAGGTTGTCGCTGTGCGGATCAAGCGCCCAAAGAATATCTTTTGTTCCGGTATAAAGCAGACCGGCATTTTCCCTGATCAGGCGGATCAGTTCTTTCTGCTCTTTCTCCGTTCCATCTACTTTTTTATCCAGAAGTTCCGATAAAACATTAATCCTGGTTAATTTATTGCCAATATCGTCGTGAAAATCTTCCGCCGTCTGTTTCCTGATTTTTTCCTGCTCTTTTAACTTTAATTTTTCGAACTGGTATTTCTTCCGTTCGCGGGTTTTAAAAATCAGGTAAAAAATAAGCCAGATCAGAAAAATCATCACCAGAAACGCAATAACCTTAAAAAGAACCGTATCGTAATAAGGCGGTACAATGATAAAACTGAACTGTTCGATACCGGATTGCTGACCGTTTGCAATGGCATATACCTGAAAAGTATAAGTACCGGGCCTGATGGCAGAATATTCGATCTCTGTATTGGGCACAGGTTTACTAAAATCGTTATCTATCCCAACCAGTTTGTACCGGTAAAGCACGCTTTCGGGATTGGTAAGGTAAACTCCTTTAAAACTTATTGCAATGTGGTTCTGACTATAGTTTAACTTGTAAAAACTATTTTTAGTGCTGTTGAGATCGATAGAAAGATCTTTAGAACGGTCATTTTTATGAAAAACATTAACCTGCTGAATATGGATAAATGGATTTTTTTTATTCTGACCGGGTGCTACAATTTTACATTGAATGATGCCACTGATGGTGCCCACCAGAATATTATTTTTGTAATTGATAATAGCGTTCTGATTACATTCTACAATTAAAGCATGATCCCTGAAAACCTCGTAGCGCTGTTCCTCCTCGTTAAAGGTTAATTTATTGATGCCACGGCCGGTACCGGCCCATAAATTTCCTTTATTATCTGTTGCCAGGCTGTAAATATCATTTGAGTTGAGCCCGTTAGCAGCTACATAACGTTTTATAGCTTTTGTTTTAAGGTTCCAGGTTACAATGCCATCTCCAAGTGTAGCAAAAACGAGGTTATCGCCATGTTTAATAATGCTTAGAATATGTATATGGTTGAGTGCTTTAATCTGAAAGCCGCGATCTATTTTTTTATTCCTGATGAGCGTAACACCGTTTGATGTGCCCAGCAACACGCTATCTTTACTTAAAGGATAAGGAAAAATGCAGGAAGAATAGCCATCAAAGCCGGTTATCTTTTCAATTTTCCCATCTTTTAAATAAGTGGAAGATTTTAATCCGTTGATCCAGATCCCACCTTCACTGTCTTCACCAATGCAGCTATTATCGAAACGCTCGGGCTTTAATACCTGCGAAAATTTTTGTCCGTCGTATTTCCAAACACCATTGCCATAGGTAGATATCCAGATATTTTTTGCCCTGTCAGCATAAACAAAATAGATTTTTTTATCCTTAAAAACCGGATAGCCGATCTGCTCTACCTTTTTACCATCGTACTTAAAAATGCCCTTGTTATAGGTTCCGAACCATAAATTATTGTTTTTATCTGCAGCCATCCCGCTGATCGGGTAGGCAATATTCTGACCTTTAAATTTATTGTAGCGGATAAAGGCATCACCCTCATATTTATAAATTCCATCACTGAAACAGGAAATCCAGATGTTATTTTCTGCATCCTTAAAAATCTCATTTACCTGATTGTCGCTCAGCCCATTCTCGGCATTGAAATAAATAAAAGAACCATCTTTGTGGATGAGGTATGCTCCTTTTTCGGAACCTGCCCACATATTGCCCTTATTATCCTGTTCTAAAGCATAATAAGTGTCGATTTTAGGATTTTTGAAAAACGGTTTCACCATTCCATTTTCGGACACGTAAATACCGCTCCGGTAGGTTAACAGGTAAAACTTGGTTCTTATCCTCTTGTCGAATAAGATTTTCCTAATAGATAATGCACTTAATTCGGCCGGCAATTCCTGATAAATTACCCATTTGTTATTTTTAAGCTGATAAATCCCTTTCTCTGCAACCACAGCAAAAAGATTACCGTACTGATCGGTATTAATGGCATTTACATACAAGCCGCCTATAGCATAAAAAACAAGCCTGCCCTTTTCAATTTTAAACAGTTTACGTTCGGTTATTCCCCAAATGGTGCCTTGTTTATCTTTCAGGAGATTATTTACGCTTTTTCCTGAAAATATGGTGGTTATTTTTCCTTTTTTCAGACTATTAATCCCGGCCTCAGTTCCAAAATAAATCTGCCCCTGGTTATCTTCAAGAATGCAATTTACCGAATTAGAACTCAATCCATCGGCTTTACTATAAGAGGTAAAAATTTTTCCGTCGAAATTACTAACGCCGCCAAAAGTACCGAGCCAGAGCGTTCTGTCTTTTGCCTGGTAAATAACCATTACCTGCGATTGCGGCAGGCCATCTTTTAAACTGTAATTGGTGAAGTTATAGCTTTGGGCCGATAGCTGAAGGCTACAGACCAAAATGAAAGAAATTATGAAACTTATTTTGACTATAGACAGTTTACTGCACATACAATACAAAATAAGCATAATTTCTTTCAAAAGCCATCCCCCTTTTTGGGGGATATTTTATGCGTTACCCATATATGGATCGGTTTGGGTAATTTCTCCGGTTTCTATTTTGCCGGCATAACGCTGTTTAAAAATGCTGTTGCCAGCCTGTACAACACTGAAATCGTACCAATTGGCATTTTTACTTACATTGAATGTAAAATTAGCACCCGATTTTGGCCTTAAGCTTACCGTTTTAACTCCGCTTTTATATTTGTTGTCGATAATTTGCAGGGTAATTACCGCAGCACTATTATTTTCTATCGCAAAAACCAGGTTTCCGTTAAGTTTTTTGCTTAACAAACCACTTTGTTCGGGATAAGCTTTAATCGAAACGGCAGGATTTTTTTTACTCCCCGCAAAATTCCGGTAAAAACCATTTGGTCCGCTGATGGCCAGGTCATACACTTCGCTATCGAAATCATCGATTTTGATGCTGTCTTTCAAGGTATCGCCAGCTTTTACTGCATAAGCCCAGATTTTTCCGGCCACGCCTTTAAATTTGGCAATGGTATTCATGTTGAATGGTGCACCAATACTTTCGGTTTCGTTGCCAAACAGGGTTTTTGCCGATTGGAAGGTAAGTTCGATTTCGTTATTCACCACATTGGCATCTACCATTAAATGATAAGGCAGCGCGCAGGCATGCTTAGTGCCATTTTCCTGTTTAGGTGCATGAACAGATGTTTCACGTGAAAAGGACTCAAATTTATTGATTTTGGCCACTTCAATTTTATTTAAAGCAGTTGGACCAACTTGTGCAGGTTTATTTTTGGCATTACCAATATTGGTAACAACCACATCGCGTTTTAGGGGTTCGGGAGATTTAATTTCTTCACCGTTATAAGGCCTGAATACCGAGGTTAAATCGCCACAGATATTCCTGCGCCAATCGCTGATGTTATTGCTTTTAATGCTTTTTCCCGTTTTTTTGGCCAGCCATTTCTCCATAAACATCAACGAAGAAGTATGATCGAAAACCTGCGAGTTTACAAAACCACCTTTGCTCCATGGCGAAGCAATAACCAAAGGTACACGATAACCTAAACCAATCGGACTTCCCTTCCGGGCTTCGAAATCGGTAGCAAAATTGATTCCTTGAGATACTTTTCCGCTGGTCGGATCATCAGGATTAGGAACCACAAAAGGTGGCTGGTGATCGAAATAACCATCATTTTCATCGTAGGTTAAAACAAATATGGTTTTTTTCCAAACTTCCGGGTTTTTGGTTAAAATATCTAAAGCTTCGCTTACGTACCAGGTTCCGTATAAAGGCGAACTGGTATGGTCAGAAAAACGTTGTGGCGCCACCAGCCACGAAACAGTTGGCAATTTTCCACTGTCAACATCTTTTCTGAACTGGTGAAAAATATCTCCTTTTGGAACATTTATCGTTTCAGATTGCCCCTGGTCGTTTTTAAAGGTAAAAGGCTCCAGTTCCAGGTAATCTTTTTGCGAAATATTGGTGGTAAAGGCTTTATCAACTAAATTTTTCTCCTTTTGAGATAATTTATCATATTTCTCCTGAACTTCTTTGGCTGTTAAGGCCGGT
Source organism: Pedobacter sp. 22226 (assembly GCF_052045455.1). Classification (NCBI taxonomy): domain Bacteria; kingdom Pseudomonadati; phylum Bacteroidota; class Sphingobacteriia; order Sphingobacteriales; family Sphingobacteriaceae; genus Pedobacter; species Pedobacter sp. 22226. Next base: position 294,667 of record NZ_JBQEPB010000003.1, read on the forward strand.
TTAACGGTATTGTCGCCGTTTTTTCTAAAATAAGCTGATAATTTAACATTGTGCCTGCTAATGTATTCAACAGGATTGTCGCCGTAATTTCCTAACCAATCATCAATTTCACCTTCAGAAAGTTTTGACGTCCAAAGTTCGTTCTGGTAAATACGCCAGTCGATTCCGTTATCTTCCAGGGTTTCCTGAAAAGTTGGCCAATCTACAAATACATTGTTCTGCGATTCGGCCTGATCGTTATTCACTACGGCCACACGGTTGGCGCTTTTCTCTCCCCGTATGGTACCGGTGAAAAAGAAAAGGCGGTTTGGTGTTGTTCCGGTTAGCGACGAGCAAAAATGCTGATCGCAAATGGTAAAAGCATCAGCCATAGCATAATAGAAAGGAATATCGTTCCGATCATAATAGGCTAAAGTCATAGGTGTTTTAACGGGCAACCATTTATCGTATCGACCACCGTTACGCGCTGCCACCTGATCGTTCCACGAGTGCGGCAATCCACCCTGCCAGGTAATTTTTGTTTTGTTAATGTCGACATGAAAAGGCGCATAAGTGTAACCCTGACCATCTTTCTGCAACCAAACTTTGTTTCCATCAGGCTGAATGTGTGGATGTGGATCGTTAAATCCGCGTACACCTTTCATTTTACCGAACATGTGATCGAACGACCTGTTTTCCTGCATTAAAAAAACAATGTGTTCTGCATCATAAAAAGTGCTGCCAGGTTCAGGATTAATCGACATGGCTTTTAACACCGAGCTGGGCAAAGTGTTAGCCATGCCCGTAGCCCCGGCAAACAAGGCCGCTTTTTTTAGAAATTCTCTACGTGAATCCATAAATTATACAATATAGCTTAGATACCGCAAGTTATGATTTTTAGTCCAAAGTCCTTAGCCTGCAGTCCATAGTCGGGTAAGCGATCTATCCCAACAATAGAGCAATCTAATTCATTACCAGTAATCGAATCACAATATCCAAAATGTAACGATCGGAAATCAATTTGCAGTAACAGTTAACCGATTTAAACGATTAAGCAGTTAACCCTAACAATGAAACAATCGGGCAATGTGACAATTTTCAGTTAACCGATTTCAACAATTAACCAGTTAACCTCAATAATGAAGCAATTACTTTTGGTACACCCTTACATAATCCACTTTCATGGTTGCAGGGAAAATAGCATCATCAACGCCTTTCTTTCCGCCCCAGCCGCCACCTACAGCAACGTTTAAAATCACATGGAAATTCTGATCGAAAGGCCAGTCGCCCGATCCTTTTTTGGTATTGTTAAAGGTGAGGTATTTTTGATCGTCAATAAAGAAATCGATGCGATCGGCAAACCATTCTATCGCATAAACATGGTATTCGGTATAAGGATTATTAACTTTCAAAGCCTTACCCACCTGCGTTTTAATGACGTGGTTAAATTTTTCGGTATGTACCGTTCCATGCACGCTATCCGGATCGTAACCTACATGCTCCATGATATCAATTTCGCCACTTTTAGGCCAGTTGCCATATTTCCAATCGGTTGGTAAAGCCCATATTGCAGGCCATAATCCCCTGCCCTTTGGCAACATGGCGCGTACTTCTACCCTGCCGTATTTAAAGTCGAATTTGTTTTTGGTTACCAACCTGGCCGAAGTATAATGGTTGGCATCTTTATCTGCCTTTATAGCGGTAATGTTCAGGTTTCCTTTTTTAACCACTGCATTTGCGCTATCAGCATCGGTATAATATTGCAGTTCGTTATTTCCCCAACCTTTGCCGCCTACGTCATAACTCCAGTTTTTGGTTAGCGGCAATCCGGCGTCATCAAATTCATCAGCCCATTTTAATTTCCACCCTTGCGCAACCGGAGTTTTTTTAATTTCTTCGAAAAGTAATTCGGGTTCGTTGGTGGTGATGTAATCTACTTTGTGCGCTAAAAGCCACTGCATTTCGGGTACAGCGTTTACCGTCCACGCATTTACAGTTAAGCCTAGTTTTTGCGCATTTTCGATCCAGTTATCTTTCTGGTACACACTATAATGATAATCAACCCCCGTTAATTTATCGGCTTTCATTTGCTCAGCACTAATTTCGCCCCTCAAATAAGCCACTTTTGCTTTTGGTAATAAAGCTAACACGCGTTTGCAATAATCGTAATCAAAACTGATGTACTCTACCCAGTCGGTTGCTTTTAGCTTTTGCACCATTTCAATGCTCTTATTGGTCACCTCTATTCCGCGTTCTTTACTAATCAACGATGGTTTTACCTCCAGAATCAGCTTGGTCGTTTTTTGTTTTTTACCTTCCAACAGGTAGGCTTCCAAAGTTGGGATTTTCTCGCCATTGGTCATAGTTTTGGTCAACAGTTCATTATAACTCACTTTCTCAATGGTTAAACCCTGAAATTCAGGATCGTGGTTAATCACCAAAACCCCATCTGCTGTCATCCATACATCGAATTCTGAACCATAACAACCCAGTTTTACGGCTTCGTTTAAAGACGCGATGGAATTTTGAGGAAAATTATTTTTCTTCCAGGCGCCACGGTGGGCAATTACCTGGTTTTTGTTCCAGTTAAATTTTTGGGCAAAAGAAGCAGTAAAAATGAACAACATCAGTGCAGAAATAAGTACTCGTTTCATGTTTGGTATAATTTATACAAAAAATCAAAAGTAGATTTTTATAAGAACACCTGTTTAAAATCTATGTAACCTTTGTATTAATAAAAACAAGTTAAAGATTTTACTTCGATATTTCTTACCACAGATTGTACAGATATAACTATACCATTTCATCTGTATCATCCTTTTATCTGTGCTTAAATAATTATTAAACAGGTGAACATAACCATTTTGTAATAAACACGTTATCCAATTACCCGTTTCCTTTTAATTGACTGGAACAATTTTTACATTTACGGTGATATGGTGAGCAATAACTACAACGAATTATTACGGAAGATAGATGAGTTTATCCGGAAATTTTACCTCAATAAAATTTTACGGGGTAGTATTTATGCTGCAGCAATACTTCTAGCCCTGTATTTAATTGTTTTTCTAAGCCTTTATTACCTTAACCCAACAGCGGGTTTCAAAACTTTTATTTTTTTCGCATATCTCCTGGTCGGGGTATTATTAGTGGGTTTTCTTATTGTAAAACCGCTTCTATCGATGCTAAAATTGGGCAAACACCTTACTTTCGATGAAGCATCGGTTATCATCGGAAATCACTTTTCCGATATTAAGGATAAATTACTCAATACCTTGCAACTTCACCGCTTGTCAAAAAATCAGCCCAATAATAATCACCTCATTATCGCCAGTATCGATCAAAAAATTCTCGAATTAAAACCCGTTCCCTTTTATACCGCAGTAAGGATAAATGATAACCGCAAGTATTTAAAGTATCTTTTTATTCCGCTTTCCATCATCCTGCTAATCGCCATTATTGCCCCTGCCATTTTACGCGAGGGTACCAGCAGTTTTTTCAAATATGATGAATACATTGCCCCTAAAGCCCCGTTCATTTTTACCGTTTTAAATAAGAATTTAACCGTTACACAGGGTGATGATGTAACCTTAAACCTGAAATTATCAGGCGATCAGCTCCCGGCCGAAGTTTATGTAGAAGACGGAAAAAATACCTACAAACTGCAAAAAGAGAACATCAGTAAATTTAATTATAGCATTAAAAACATCCAGAGCGATAAAAAACTGGTTTTTAAAGGTGGTGGCTTCAGTTCTTCGGTTTTTATCATTAGCGTTAAGCCCCGCCCAGAGTTACTAAACGCAACTGCAACTTTAAATTTTCCAGCCTATCTGGACAAAAAAGCTGAACAGGTAGTTAATGTTGGCGACATGCTCCTACCAGAAGGAACAAAGGTTACCTGGAATTTTAAAACCGGACAGAGCAATTCGATTTTGTTTATCCTGAACGGCACCGAAAATATTTTAAAAGTGGAAGATAATGAATCCAGGTTCAATGCCACCATAAGGAACAATTCCAAATATAGCGTTACCCCTAAAAATGAATATGTTACACTGCGCGATTCTTTATCGCATCAGATTACGGTAGTTAAAGATCAGTCGCCAGGAATTTCAGTAGAAGAAAAACCAGATTCGGTGAGCAATAAAGCCCTGTATTTCAGCGGTAATGTTACAGATGATTATGGTTTTAGCCGTTTAAGTTTTAAATATAACATCAAAGAAAATAACCGGATTATTGGCTCATTCACCAAAAATATCGCGATTAAAAGCAACGTCACCGAAAATACCTTTTTTTACTTCTGGGATTTAAAAACAGCCGCTGCCAAACCCGGACAGGAAATTGAATATTATTTCGAAGTAGCCGATAATGATGGCGTTAATGGCGCAAAAGTTACCCGATCGGAAGTTAAAACCTTTAAACAGCCTACCAAAAAAGAAACCGCTGAGCAGGTTAATGCGAGCAACCAGGCCTTAAAACAGAAGGTACAATCGGCTATCCGTTTGGCCAATACCATCGAAAAGGAAAGTAAAAAAGTGGCAGAAAGCCTGATCGATAAAAAACAGATTTCTTTCGAAGATAAAAAGCAGATTGAAGCCCTTTTAGATAAACAAAAACAGCTTGATGAAGCCGTTAAGGAAATTAAAGAGCAGAATGATAAAAATATTCAGCAACAGGAAGATCAAAAACAGACGGAAGAACTTTTAGAGAAACAAAAGCAAATTAAAGACCTGTTTGATAATGTGCTTGACGAAAAAACGAAAGAGCTTTTGCAAAAGCTGCAGAACCTGATGAATGAAAAAAACAAAGATCAGACACAGAATGAGCTTTCTAAAATGCAGCTGGATAATAAAACCCTTAAAAATGAACTCGACAGGATTTTAGAACTCTATAAACAGTTAGAATTTGAACAGAACCTTCAATCGGATATCGATCGCCTGAATGAGCTGGCCAAAGATCAAAAGGAACTTGCCGAGCAAACCAAAGATAAAAAACAGGACAACGAAGCCTTAAAACAAAAACAGGATGCCCTCAACAAAGAAATGAAGGACCTGAAAGATGACCTTAAAAAGCTGGAAGAAAAAAATAAATCGCTGGAAAGGCCAAATCCTTTCGAAAACCCAGAAAATGATGTTCAGGATATACAAAAAGAACAGCAGGACAGTAAAGATGCTTTAGATAAAAAAGATTCAAAAAATGCCAGTCAGAAACAGCAGAAAGCTGCAGATCAGATGGAAAAATTATCTAAAAAAATGAGCGATATGCAGCAACAGGGCGAAGAAATGGAAAACAACCTGAATGCCAAAGAGTTGCGCCGATTATTGGAAAATCTGCTAACCACCTCATTCGATCAGGAACAGGTAATGCTTGCTTTAAAGAAAATGAATGCTACTGATCCATCATACATCAGTAACGTACAAAAACAGCGGGCCATTAAAGATAACCTTAAAACCATTGCCGATAGTTTGTATAGCTTAAGCAAACGCGTTCCTCAAATAGAATCGACAGTAAACGAAGAAATGAATAAAATCAACTTCAACCTCGATAAAAGTTTGGAAAGTTTGGGAGACAGAAGAACGCCGGAAGCCAATCGCTTTCAGCAGTTTACCATGACTTCTATTAATAACCTCACCCTGATGTTGAGTGAGGCTTTAAGCCAGTTACAGAATATGCAGAAAAACGGCAAAGGCGGCAGCGGAAAGAAACAGAAACAGGGAATGAAACAGCTTTCGCAAATGCAGGATCAGCTGAATAAAAGCATGCAAAAAGCCCGGGAGCAGATGCAAAAATCAGGAGGTAACCAGGGCACCGTGGGTAAAGGACAAATGAGCCAGGAATTTGGTAAAATGGCCCAGCAGCAACAGATGATCCGTCAGGCACTGGAAAAAATCAACCGCGAAGAAAATAAAGATGGAAGCGGTAAAATGGGCAACCTGAACGAAGCCATTAAAGAAATGAAACAGACCGAGAGCGATCTGGTTAACAAGCGTTTACAACAGGAAACTTTAAACAGACAGAAAGACCTGTTAACCAAACTGTTAGAAGCAGAAAAAGCCGAACGTGATCAGGAGGAAGATTCGAAACGCGAAAGTAAAGCCGCTAAAGAATTTCCACCTTCTTACCAGAAAATGGTCGATCAGTTTAAAAAGCAGCAACAAAACGGTAATGATATGTTGCAAAAACTGCCTCCGAGTTTAAATTACTACTATAAAAATAAAATTGCTGAGTACTTAAAATCGTTGAATATAATCCAATAAAATCCACTCGTCATCTCGACCGAAACGCAGTGGAGCAGAGAGATCTATCTCGAGACAGATTTAGCTTTGCTGAGCCTTCGGGTTCTCGACTCCGTTGCACTCCGCTCGAAATGACGACATCTATAAATAGTACAAAATTATATTTCTTAAATTTGCACCATAAAAAACAACATTATGCCTGCAATTTCCTTTTTTACTGAATCCGTTAGCTATAACCTTCCGCAAAAACTTAAAATCAAAAAGTGGATTAAAGCTACTATCGAAAAAGAAGGTTATAAATTACAGGAACTCAATTTTATCTTCTGCAACGACGAATACTTGTTGGGCATCAACCAGCAATACTTAAACCACGATACTTACACCGATATTATCACATTCGATAACTCTGACGAGGAAAAACAGATTGTAAGTGATATTTTCATTAGCATTGAGCGTGTAAAAGAAAATGCCAAAACCTTTAAAACTTCTGAATTTGATGAAGTTTGCCGCATCATGATACACGGAACCCTGCACCTGTTGGGTTATAAAGACAAAGGAAAAGCCGCCAAAACCCTTATGACCCAAAAAGAAGATGAACATTTAGGCTATAGAGTTGAAGTTGGATTGGTTTAGCAATTAGCCACCACCATTTCTCTTTCCAGACCGTCCTCTCGACTGAAACGCAGTGTAATGCCCCCTGCTTCGGGCAGGGAGAAATGATCTATCTCGGGATAGATTTCTCGACTTCTCTGCACTCCGCTCGAAATAACGAATATGTTTTTCATGACATTGCTATTACCATAACTCCCTAATTAAAAGGAAAATACTCCTATCACCTTATATTTTTTATTCGCGTTCGTCTAAATGTTACGGGCGTTCGTCGACAATTACACTCTACTGGTATAATATAGCCAATCTTCCTGCAACTTTTCTGCCCCGTTACAGTCTTATATTCAAAAAACAACAATTACATAATGAGCTTGGATTCACATTCGCTACATTATTCAAGATAAAGTTTAGTTTTAGTTAATGATTGAAGCAGCGGTGGAGCGAGTCCAACCGCTGTTTTGTATTTATCTTGTATTTATCAATGATCCATCGAACATTTGGACTCTAAGCATCAACATTTTGCCATTTTTACCTGATACAGATTGCTTTCCAATTTCAATATGCCGTTGCAAGTAATTTATCCTTACCTTTGCAATAATTTTCCTTTATAAATCCGAAATACAAAAAAATTGAGCACACTAATTGCGGCAGAAGGCTTAGGACATGGTTATCATGACGAATGGCTATTTAAGAATTTAACCTTGGGTATAAACACTGGCCAGCGCGTAGCGTTGGTTGGTATTAATGGTGCAGGTAAGAGTACACTTTTGAAATTACTGGCAGAAAGATTCCCTCCGCTTGAAGGTAAAATTGTAAAAAATAAAGCCGTTAAAATTGGTTTTTTAGATCAGGAACCTCAGTTTACTGAAGGTTTTTCCATTAGCGATCATATTTTTTCGTTAGAGAATAAACAACAGCAGTTGATTAAGGAATATGAAGAACTAATTGAAGATCCTAACCCAGATGAGAAAACGCTTAACCGTTTGTATGAAGAGTTAAGCGAGCATAATGCCTGGGAATATGAGCATGAAATAAAGACCATTTTAAATAGAATGGGCATTACTCATCTTCAGCAAAAAATATCTACACTATCGGGCGGACAAAAGAAACGTTTGGCCCTCGCTAAACTTTTAATTGAAGATCCGGAAATTCTGGTGCTTGATGAGCCTACCAACCATTTGGATATTGATACCATTGAGTGGCTGGAAAAATTATTAACCACGGGACAAAAAACAATTTTACTCGTTACCCACGACAGGTATTTTCTGGATAACGTTTGTAATACCATAGTAGAATTAGATAGAGGAAAAATCTTCAACTACAATGGAAATTACGCTTATTACTTAGAAAAGAAATCTGAAAGGGAAGCTTTAGATGCAACAGTTCAGCACAAGAACCAACAGTTATTAAAGAAAGAATTGGATTGGATGAGACGCATGCCGCAGGCTCGTGGAACTAAATCTAATGCCAGGATCAATGCTTTTTATGATTTAGAGGAAAAAACGAAGAAAAAGTCTGACAATCAGAGCATTAGCCTGCAAATGAAGATGTCACGCCAAGGTGGAAAAATTATTGAGATAGAGCACATTGCAAAAGCATTTGATGGCCGCCCGATTATTAAAGATTTCAGCTATACCTTTAAAAAAGGTGATCGTATTGGTTTAGCTGGAAAAAATGGAACTGGCAAATCTACTCTGCTTAATATTATCACAAGTCAGTTAACACCTGATGCGGGCAAAGTGGACACCGGAGAAACTACTGTTTTTGGTTATTACAAACAGGGTGGTTTAACCTTCGATCCGAAAGAGCGGGTTATCGATATTGTGAAATCTGATGCCGAATATATTAAAATGGCTGATGGTTCAGTGATTACAGCTTCTGCCCTTTTAACCTTATTTCTCTTTCCACCAAAGAAACAACATGGCCTGGTTGAGAAGTTAAGCGGTGGTGAAAAGAAGCGTTTGAACCTGATGAAAGTATTGATGCAAAATCCAAATTTTTTAATTCTGGATGAGCCAACAAACGATTTGGATATTGATACTTTAAACGTTCTTGAAGAATTTTTAGAGAATTTCCCTGGCATATTAATGCTGGTTTCTCACGACAGATACTTGCTAGATAAAATGAGCGACCAGCTATTTATTATGGAAGGCGAAGGTGTGGTTAAAATTTATAACGGTAATTATTCAGAGTATCGTTTGAGTTTAGAACAACCAAAAGTTAAAGTTGAAACCAAGAAAGCTCCTTCCCCGGTTACTGAACAAACACCTGTTAAAGCTGTAAAAAAATTAAGTTTTAAAGAACAAAAAGAATTAGAAGATAGCGAAAAAGGCATGGAAGAAACTGAAGCTAAAATAGTCAGTCTTACTAATACCTTAAATAATGTTGATGCTACTGATTATATAAAAATTCAGGAAATCTCTAACGAGATAGAATCGCTCCAGTCAAAGCTTGACGAGCTTACTATGCGTTGGCTGGAATTATCAGAATAAATTAGGCAATTCAGAGATGTTTTCTACGTTATGTTCCACGTGGAACATACGTAAATTATAAGTTGATTTTAACCTTAGACGTAGTTGAAGAGTTACGGATAATATTAAATTAGAGAGCAGCTTATTATGATCCTGATGACCATAATAGGTTAATTAATATAATTGTTCCACGTGGAACATTAAAGAAATATATCATAAAATGTTTTCAAAATACGATTTGATTGTTGTTGGTGCCGGTCACGCAGGCTGTGAAGCTGCTGCTGCTGCCGCCAATTTAGGATCATCTGTTTTATTAATTACAATGAACATGGGTACCATCGCCCAAATGAGTTGTAACCCCGCAATGGGTGGTGTAGCCAAGGGACAGATTGTTCGTGAGATTGATGCGCTAGGTGGATACTCTGGTATTATATCAGATAAATCAACCATTCAATTTCGAATGCTGAATAAATCTAAGGGGCCTGCTATGTGGAGTCCCAGAGCCCAGATAGATAGAATGCGTTTTGCAGAAGAGTGGAGATTAGCGCTAGAGAATACTCCAAATGTAGATATATGGCAGGATAATGTTGTAGGTTTATTGGTAAAAGATAATACCGTATATGGCGTAAAAACTTCACTAGGTATTGAAATAGAAAGCACGGCAGTTGTACTTACCAATGGTACTTTCTTAAATGGAATCATTCACATTGGAGAGAAGAAATTTGGTGGAGGCAGAACTGCAGAAAGATCATCTACCGGAATTACTGAGCAATTGGTTGATTTGGGAATGGAATCAGGTAGGATGAAAACAGGTACTCCCCCACGTGTTGATGGTAGAAGTTTAGATTATTCTAAAATGGAAGAACAATGGGGCGATGAAGATCGAAGCAAATTTTCTTTCACTGATATACCTGTTATCACTGATCAACGTTGCTGCTGGATTACTTATACGAATAGTGATGTACACGAAACTTTGAAAGAAGGGTTCGAAAAATCACCGATGTTTACCGGCCGGATTAAAGGTTTAGGTCCGAGATACTGTCCTTCCATTGAAGATAAAATTAACCGTTTTGCAGAACGCGATCGTCACCAGATTTTTGTTGAACCTGAGGGATGGAATACCTGCGAAATTTATGTAAACGGATTCTCAACTTCACTCCCGGAAGATGTGCAATTTAAAGCACTAAGATTAATACCAGGTTTTGAGCAGGCTAAAATGTTCAGACCAGGTTATGCTATTGAATATGATTTCTTCCCGCCTACCCAGTTGTCTTTAACCCTGGAAACAAAATTAATTAGCAATTTATTTTTGGCCGGACAAATTAACGGAACTACAGGTTACGAGGAAGCGGCATGTCAGGGTTTCATGGCAGGCATAAATGCACACCAAAAAATTAATGATAAACATGAGCTGATCATGAAAAGATCTGATAGTTATATTGGTGTTTTAATTGATGACCTGGTTACCAAAGGAACTGAAGAACCCTACCGTATGTTCACTTCAAGAGCAGAACATCGTTTATTATTAAGACAAGATAATGCCGATATCCGCCTCTCTCCTATTGGCCACGAATTAGGCTTAATCTCTGACGAGCGTTTAGAAAAAGTAAATCAAAAAATCGCAAATGCTGAGGCACTTGTAAAGTTTACAAGAAACCAGGGAATTGAAATGGCTAATGCCAACCCGATGCTGGAAAGTTTAGGATCGAGTGCTTTAAATCAAAATGTAAAAATCCATAGTTTAGTAGGAAGACCGCACGTTGGTTTACAAGACCTTATTAAAGTGAGTAAACCTCTTGCTGAAGCAACTCAGCATTTAGATAATGAAACCATAGAGCAGGCTGAAATCAAAATTAAATATGAAAGTTATTTTGAGAAGGAAAATGAAATAGTAGCCAAAATGCTGAAAATGGAAGACAAAGAAATTAAGCCGGATTTTGACTATAATAAAATTGTATCCATTTCGAAAGAAGCACGTGAGAAGTTATTTAAGATCAAACCTCGTACTTTAGGTCAGGCTTCGAGAATTTCAGGTGTTTCCCCATCAGATATCTCGGTATTAATGGTTTATATCAATAAGTAGTTGATTATCAATATTTTAACTAAATAAAAATAGACTTTAAATAAATCGATATAAAGCCATAAAAAGATTTTTTAATGTTAGAGTTCCAAAAAGTATAAAAATTCGTCAGAACGTTTAAAATATGCCAAATTTAAAAGCTCAGTATTTTAACCTTAAAAATTTAGTAGTTGTAATAACCCTACTCCTGTTTTTTGGTTGTGCAAGTATCCAGACACCACAAGGTGGACCAAAAGATACCAAGCCACCAAAAGTTTTGAGCATGACTCCAAAAAATCAGACAAGGAATTTTAATGCTAAAAAAATTATTATTGAGTTTGATGAATATTTTAACATCAAAGATGAATTTAAAGAATTCTCAATTTCCCCTGATCAGGAAAAATTACCGGTTTTAAAAAAGAGATCGAAAAGATTGGAAATTGTTCTTCAGGATTCTTTAGAAAAAAATACAACCTATACTTTAAATTTTGGAAAATCGATTGCTGATGTGAACGAGGGAAATGTGGTTAAAAATTTATATTATGTTTTTTCAACCGGTCCGGAAATAGATTCGTTATCCATCAGTGGTAAGGTTATTAATTCGTTAAGTGATGAGCCGGAAAAAGATGCTACTGTATTTATTCTTCCTTTAGAACGGGATACCATTTTTGGAAAAAGGCGCCCGTCTATATATACCACTACCGATAGCGCCGGCACTTATAAATTAAATAACCTGAGAAAAGGTACTTATAAAGTTTATGCCATTAAAGAAAGTAGCGGTGGCGGAGATAAAATATACCAGCAGATTTCTGACGAAGTTGGTTTTATTAAAGAACCCCTTGTGATCGACAAAAATCTGGACAATATTAATCTACAGATTTTTAAAGAGCTGGCACCAGAATTTCGCGTGGTTGACCGCAAATTAAATAATGACGGAAGTATATCAATTATCTTCAATCAGCAGCTTAAAAGCCCTAAAATCACCATTACAGATCCACCTGCGGTTGATGTGGGTAAATATGTTCACTTTACAAAAAATAACGATACCGCCAAAATTTGGTTAAAAGACCTGAGTTTCGATTCGGTAAAAGTAGCCATCCAGGATCAGGATAAACTATTACAAACGCTTAACTTTACACGTGGTAAAAAGGATACTTATACCCGCGACGTAACCATAGCAGATAATTTATCCGGAGGTAAATTAAATCCGTTCCAGAACTTAACCCTCACCTTTCCATTTCCGATGACTGGCGCAGATCCTTCAAAGATTACACTATTGGAAGATTCAGTAAAACGTACCAATTTCGAACTGGTAAAAGACAGTGTAGATCAACAGAAATACTACGTTAAATATCCCTGGAAGACCAAAAGAACTTATGATTTAAAACTTGGCGCAGGTGCTTTTACAGCTATTTTTAATGCTAAAAACAAAGATATACCTAAAAGATTTACTTTAGAGAACCAGGATGCTTATACTACACTTGTATTGAATGTAACCGTGCCCGATACGAGTAAAAGTTATGTAGTGCAATTTTTAACGGAGAAAAAAGACATTGTAAAATCGTACCCAATAAGCAAAAATTCGAAAATTACTTTTTCTAAGTACCCGGCCGGAAAATACATGCTGAGGGTAGTTTACGATGATAATAAAAACGGAATCTGGGATACCGGAAGTGTTAAAGGTGGTTATCAGCCCGAAAAAGTCTGGTACTTAAAAGCTTTAATGGATTTAAAACCAAACTGGGAACGGGAAGATCCATTGGTAATACCGCCTCCAGCACCTTAAAAAAGCCGTCACCTCGACTGGAACACAGTGGAATGCCTGCCCGTACAGGCGGGGAGAGATCTATCTTGAGGTAGATTTCTCGACTCCGTTGTACTCCGCTCGAAATGACGCAAACTATTGGGTAAACCAACCCGAATACATAATATAATTATCAGGTAACTTATTTAATAAAGCCCTTTGCTCTTCGGTAATGGGCTTTATTTTTTTTGCAGGCGTACCGGCATATAAATAACCGGTTTCGCAGATGGTATTCTCTAGTACCACCGAACCAGCTGCAATAATGCAATACTCCTCTATTATCGCATGGTCCATTACAATAGCGCCCATACCGATTAAAACATGATCCTGAACAGTACAACCATGTACAATGGCATTGTGTCCTACAGATACACGATTACCGATCTGTGTTGAAGCTTTTAAATACGTAGCATGAATTACCGCTCCATCCTGAATATTCGATTCATTTCCAATAGTAATGGCATTTACATCGCCCCTGATCACGGCATTAAACCATACTGAACATTTATCTCCGATGACCACATCACCAACGATGGTGGCGTTTTCGGCAATGAAATTATCTTTCCCTATTTCAGGGTATTTATCTTTTACGGGTAGTATTAAAGGCATAATATAATGTAAAATGGTTGCTAGACAATGGACGACGTGTTAAAGTCCCCTTAAGGGGATTTAGGGGTGGGCTAAAAAACAGTATCTACCAGTTCTTTAGCATGCTCCGGATAATCGGTGGTATAGTGTAACCCCCTGCTCTCTTTTCGTTGCATGGCCGATTTAATAACTAAATAAGCCGTTTGGATGACATTTCTTAATTCGCAAAGTTTAACCGATACCTTATTCTTTTTATAAAATTCTTCTGTTTCCTGGTAAATCAAAAATAAACGGCGGTGTGCCCTTTCTAAACGAAAATCAGAGCGCACAATGCCTACATAATCGCCCATAACTTTTTGAAGCTCTCTTAAGTTATGGGTTACCAATACATCTTCATTACTTTGGGTAACCCCTTTAGAATCCCATTCCGGAATGTGATCGGAAATGATATTATTTTTAAAGTTTTCAATGGCATCCTGATAAATTCGGTGTGCAAAAACGGTAGCTTCAAGTAATGAGTTGGAAGCCAACCGGTTAGCGCCATGTAAACCCGTTGACGAACATTCTCCGCAGGCATATAAATTTTTGATCGAAGAACGTCCGTATTCATCCACCAGGATACCGCCACACATATAATGAGATGCAGGTGTAACCGGGATATAATCCTTCGTCATATCGATGCCTATCGATAAACACTTTGCATATATATTAGGAAAATGTTTCAAAATATCTGCTTTCTTACGCATTGTAATATCCAGGTACACAAAATCATCGCCCGATTTCTTCATTTCGTTATCTACCGCACGGGCCACAATATCACGCGGGGCAAGCGATTTACGCTCATCGTATTCATGCATAAATTCTTCGCCGTTCTTACGTCGTAAAACACCACCAAAACCTCTTACAGCTTCCGAAATTAAGAATGACGGATACTCTCCGGGATGGTATAAAGCCGTTGGATGGAACTGTATAAACTCCATATTCCTCACTTTTCCTTTCGCACGGTAAACCATCGCCATACCATCGCCTGTTGCAATAACCGGATTTGTTGTTGCCGAATACACATGACCCGCACCACCCGAAGCCATTACAGTCACATTTGCCACAATCTTTTCCACATCGTTAAGCTCTGTGTTAAAGGCATATATCCCATAACAGTTAATATCTTCTGTACGCTTATCAACAAATTCACCAAGGTGATGCTGTGTGATCAACTCCAGCGCGAAGTAATGTGTTAATATCTCTATGTTGTTATTCTCATGTATTTCATTTAGCAATACCCTTTCAATCTCGTATCCGGTGATGTCTTTATAGTGCAAAACGCGGTGTTCAGAGTGTCCACCTTCTTTAGCTAAATCGTAGAATCCTGAGTTATCTTTATCGAAATTTATACCATAGTCAATGATCTCCTGGATGCGCTGAGGCCCCTCTTTTACAACGATTTCCACAATTTTTTCGTCGCATAATCCATCGCCCGCAATCAGCGTATCTTCGATATGTTTCTCGAAAGAATCACCTTTATCTACTACAACTGCAACACCGCCCTGGGCGTATTTTGTGTTAGATTCGTCTTCATTCGACTTTGTAACAATTAAAACCTTACCGAACTTTGCAGCCTTAAGTGCAAAACTCAAACCCGCTATCCCTGAACCGATTACCAGAAAATCTACTTTTCTCATTAATAAAAACATTTACTTTATCCACGATGTTAACAACTAGTTAATAAATGTTAACTCCATGTCTAAATTATCCTAACAAATAAATTTGAATGTTTAAAGCTACTCTAAAAACACAATTTGCCACAATCTTTTGCGCAATTTTTAAGCACCTTTATACAAGTAATTAACTTTTTCCCCACTTATAAACAATTAACATTCCAGTATTGATAAAAATTGAACCGATTTTCGATAAGCCTGAAAATCAAACTCATGATATTACAAAAATGTAATCTAAATGTTAGTAAACGATTAACAACTTATATAAAAGAAAGAATTTTCTGAACTTGCCAACATTATTAACACACTAATAAACAAACAAGATTTATTTATTTAAAATAACTTATTAATTATTGAGACGTGGAAAGCTTTATCTTTGACCAACGTCAAAATTCAAAAAAGGAAAATTTTAAAATGAACATAGATGTCTTAGAAGAAATCAACAAAAAAGGTTTCGCAGAAGAAGAAATTGATCCTACGCTCGATCTTTTTGCAGAGATTGAGAAATTAAAAAAGGAAAAGAATGCCATTATCCTCGCTCATTATTACCAAGAACCTGACATACAGGATATTGCAGATTATATTGGTGATAGTTTGGGATTATCTCAGGAAGCTGCAAAAACGGATGCTGACGTAATTGTGTTTGCCGGTGTGCATTTTATGGCCGAAACTGCAAAGATTTTATCGCCAAATAAAACGGTTTTATTACCTGATGTAAAGGCAGGATGTTCATTAGCAGATAGTTGTCCGCCGCATTTGTTTAAAAAGTTTAAGGAAAAATATCCTGATCACCTGGTAATCACTTATGTAAACTGCACAGCCGAATTAAAAGCTTTAAGTGATATTGTTTGTACAAGTACCAACGCGGTGCAAATTGTGGAGAGTTTGCCGAAAGATCAAAAAATCATTTTTGGACCGGATCGTAACTTGGGTGCTTACGTGGCGAAAAAAACGGGCAGGGATCTGGTATTGTGGAATGGTGCCTGTATGGTACATGAAATTTTTTCGCAGGAGAAAATTACAAAACTGAAAGAACGCCATCCGAATGCCAAATTTATTGCACATCCTGAATGTGAAGAGGTGGTTTTAAAAATGGCTGATTACATTGGTTCTACCACCGGTTTGCTAAAGTACACCATCACTAATCCGGCTACCGAATTTATTGTGGCTACCGAAAGTGGAATTATCCACCAGATGGAAAAGGCAAATCCAACAAAAACGTTTATTCCGGCACCTCCAAACAACAGTTGTGCCTGTAACGATTGCCCGTATATGAAAAGAAATACTTTAGAAAAACTATATTTATGTATTAAAAATGGTTTGCCTGAAGTAACTGTGCCTCAACATATTATTGAACAGGCAGTTAAACCGATCCAACGCATGCTGGATATTTCGGCGGAGCTGGGGTTATAATAAATAAAAGTCATCATTGCGAGTAGATAAGAATAAGCAATAAAGCGCACGCTACCTGCAATCGCTGTAGGATTGCTTCGTGCCTCGCAATGATGGAAAAATAACTACATGGAAAAAAACAACATTCTTAAAAATTATGCTGGCTTATTATGGCTTTTGGCGGGTATAACCGTTGGGAGCATTGTAGGTTTAATTTTTGGGAAAAGTGTTGAAAGTATAAAACCTTTAGGTGATATATTTTTGAACCTGTTGTTTACCGCTGTTATTCCTCTGGTATTTTTTGCAGTTTCATCGGCCATTGCAAATATAGACAGGAATAAAAAATTAGGGAGATTATTAACCGTAATGGTTTTAGTTTTTCTGGCTACGATACTCATTTCAGCAGTTTTGACTTTGGTAGCCACCTGGATTTTTCCGATCCATCAGCAATTGGGAAATGCAACTTTACCAACCGAACCCGAAAAAATACAGTCATTTGGCGAACAAATGACCCAACTTCTAACCGTTGGAGAATTTTTTGAGATCGGCAGCAGAAAAAATATGCTTGCACTGATTATTTTTTCAGTTTTAGTTGGTTTTTCTACCCTATATTCCGAAAAAGAAGGCGAAGGATTTAAAAAATTCCTGGTTTCCGGTAATGAAGTGATGAAAAAACTCATCATTTTGATCATGAAACTTGGCCCGATAGGTTTAGGTGCCTATTTTGCTTACCAGGTTGGGGTTTTTGGTCCACAGCTCTTTGGAACTTACGCAAAGGCTTTAGGATTGTATTATGGTGTTGGCGCATTTTATTTTGTCGTTTTTTTTACGTTATATGCTTTTGTAGCAGGCGGATTTAAAGCCATAAAAGTGTTCTGGAAAAATAATATTGTACCTTCTTTAACCTCTATCGGAACCTGTAGCAGCATTGCCACCATTCCGGCAAATTTAGAAGGGACTACAAAAATGGGGGTACCGGCTTACATCACCAATGTGACCATTCCACTAGGATCTACATTGCATAAAGATGGCTCAAGCATTAGTTCCATTATAAAAATTGCTGTGGTTTTTGCCATTTTTGGTAAGGATTTGGTTCATGTTGATACCATTATTTTAGCGTTGGGTATTACGGTTTTAGTGAGTATAGTGGAGGGCGGAATACCAAACGGTGGTTATATTGGAGAATTGTTGATGATTTCAGCTTATCAGTTGCCACCGGAAGCTTTGCCACCGGCTATGATTATTGGAACGTTGGTTGATCCGATGGCTACCTTACTAAATGCTACTGGTGATAATGTTGCCGCGATGTTGATTGCCAGGTTTACCGAAGGCAAAAACTGGATGGAAAATAAAGATTTGTCATCCTGACGAAGGAAGGATCTTTTTAATTCTTCGCTAGGCTCAGCATGACAATTAATTTTTAAAAATAAAAAATAAGGGCTTAGCCCTTTATAAATATGTAATTATTAATAAAAGCCCATTAAGGGGTTTGGGGTGAATATGTTTGAAAATAAAGAGCGTACAGATATTAATGAATTAGGCGAGTTTGGGTTAATAAAACACCTGACTACCAATTTCAAAATTAAAAATGATTATTCGGTAAAAGGTGTTGGTGATGATGCAGCCGTTTTAGATGCAAAGGGAAAACAGACCTTAATCTCAACCGATTTATTGTTAGAAGGAATCCACTTCGATTTGGCTTATGTGCCCTTAATGCATCTGGGTTACAAAGCAGTGCAGGTAAATCTGAGTGATATTTATGCGATGAACGGAAAAGCCAGTCAGATTACGGTTTCGCTAGGTTTGTCGAGTAAATTTCCTTTAGAAGCTGTTGAAGAAATTTATAAAGGGATTGAGCTGGCCTGTAACAAATACAATATTGATTTAATTGGTGGCGATACTTCGTCGAGCAAACAAGGCCTGGTAATCAGTATTACCAGTATTGGTTATGCCGATGCTGATAAAGTAGTGTATAGAAACGGTGCACAGGAACACGATTTGCTCTGTGTTTCCGGTGATTTGGGTGGTGCTTATTTAGGTCTGCAGATTTTAGAGAGAGAAAAACTGATCTATCTGGAAAACCCTCAAATCCAACCCGATCTGGAAGGAAAGGATTATATCATAGAGCGACAGTTAAAACCTGAAGCAAGGATGGATATTGTTGCACTTTTAGAAGATTTGAATATCAAACCAACTTCTATGATTGATGTTTCAGATGGTTTGGCTTCAGAAATTTTGCATCTGGCCGAACAATCAGATAAAGGAATTACTATTTACGAAGAGAAAATTCCTTTAGACCCTATGACTTATGAAACTGCCCGTGAGTTAGGTTTAGACCCAACGGTTTGTGCTTTAAGTGGTGGTGAAGATTATGAATTGTTGTTTACCATTAGTCAGGAAGATTATAAAAAACTGAAACATGATGTAGATATCACTGTGATTGGCCATGTTACCGATAAAAATTCGGGCTGTAAAATGGTTTCGAAATCAGAAAAAGTACATGAGCTGAAAGCCCAGGGCTGGAATGCTTTTAATAAATAAACTTTAGTTAAAACTACACGTCGTCATCTCGACCGCAACGCAGTGAAGCGGAGAGATCTATCTTGAGATAGATTTCTCGACTTCGTTGCACTTCGCTCGAAATGACGACTTTTTTATAAATGCCATCTTAGAAAGGAGACCCTAAAATGAATTCAGGGTGATGACTATGAGTAAAATAACAGCTCTACATCCCGAAAAATAAAAAATAGTAAAAAAATCGTCCTAAGGGTGTCAGAAAAAATTACTAACTTTGTAAGTTTTGACTATTATTTTTAATAGCATAGATTTTCTAAAAATGCGAGGCTTCGCATCGTTTTTAATAAAAGCTACAAATCCTGCGTTTCATTAAAATCGAGATACTTGGTATCGATCTGTTTGGTAGCTTTCGCACCAAGTTTTTTAATCTTTTCAGAGGTGTTTGTTAAATTTCCGGCGCCTACTGATAGTTTATTTATGGCTTTATCGTAAGCATCCTGTCCATTTTTAATGTATTTGCCAATATTTTCCATATCGGCTACAAAACCTACAAACTTATCGTACATGCTGCCGCTTAAACGGGCAATTTCCATTACATTCCGGTTTTGGCGTTCCTGTTTCCACATGCTGGCGATGGTGCGTAATGTAGCGAGCAAAGTAGATGGACTCACGATGACCACTCTCCTGTCCCATGCAAAATTGAAAAGTTCTGCATCTTTTTGTACCGCAATACTAAAAGAAGATTCTATAGGAACAAATAAGAGAACAAAATCCGGAGAATTGATTTTATATAAATCCTGATAATTTTTTGAAGACAGCTCCTGAATGTGATTCTTTATTGAGGCCAGGTGTTGTTTTAAATAGCCTTCACGCTCTTCATCGGTCTCAGCTGATACAGATCGTTCATAAGCAACCAAACTAACCTTAGCATCAACAACAAGATGTTTATCATCAGGAAGATCTATTACCACATCGGGTTGGTAGCGACTGCCTTCGGCAGAAGTATGCGAAGCCTGGATGCGGTATTCCTGATCTCTAACTAAACCTGAGCGTTCCAATACCTTTTCCAGAATAATTTCTCCCCAGTTTCCCTGTTTTTTACTGTCGCCTTTTAATGCTTTGGTTAAATTATTGGCATCTTCCTGGATGAGTTTGCTTTGAATCTGCAGTTCAGAAATCACACCTTTTAAAATATTTCTTTCATCTGATTCTGCTTTATAAACCTTTTCTACCTTATCTTCAAAGGCTTTAATGTTTTCTTTCAAAGGATTAAGGATAATATCAAGATTGGTACGGTTCTGCTCAATAAATTTGGTTGATTTTTCTTCCAGTATTTTATTGGCAATTAATTCGAAATCTTTATTCAGCTTTTCTTGCGATTGCTCATAACTTAACTTTTGTTCGGCCAGTTTTTCTTTTTCGGCAAGGTAAAATGATCTTGTGCTTTCCAGTTCACGGTTGGCATCTGCCAGGCGATCGCGTTCGGCTTGTAATTCGTCAATTAAGCGTTGCTGCTCCTGTTTAAGCAAAGTGGTAATATGTTCTTTTTCTACCGTTAAATTGGAAACGCGTTCATCGGCTTTAGCCAAACTGATTTTTAAAGCTTCATTTTCGCTTTTCATCCGCTCAAACTCTTCAACTGAAATAATAGATAGCGCAGTCTGTGGTTTCTTTAGCAATAAAATGACCAGCACAATTAAAATAACGATTAGTAAAGCAATGCCGACGATCTCCATAATGATAAAAATTTTAGCAAAAATGGAAATTTAAAATAGATATACCAAAAAAAATTAGTCAAAATGAAATAGAAAAAACCGTAAAATTTTTCTATAATTGAGCATTAGTATTTTATAAATGAACGCATTAACAATCCTTATTTCCTGTCCCGATCAGGTTGGTTTAGTTACAAACATTACCCGCGTCCTGGCTGCAAATCAACTCAATATCATCGCCATGCGTGAGTTTGTGGATGAAGCCAATAAAGCGTTTTTTACCAGGATAGCCTGTACCGGAAACCTGGAAGATGCAGATAAACTGAAGGAAAAACTTTTAGAAAATCTTCCAAATGCGGCCGAAGTAAATTTAATTACAGAACAGGAAAAGCAGATTGCTGTTTTGGTAACGAAAGAGTACCACTGTTTGGCAGAAATACTAATCAAAAACCAGTTTAAAACTTTAGGGGCCAATGTTCAATGCGTAATAGGCAATTACGAAAGTTTAAGGGATTTTACCGAAAAACTGGGCATCCCTTATTTTTATGTTGATCATAGCAATAAAGATAAAAGTGTATTCGAAGCCGAAATAAAGGAAATCATAAATCAGTTTGATGTTGATTATCTGGTGCTGGCCAAATTTATGCGGATTTTATCTGCTGATTTTGTAAAAGATTATGCAGGTAAAATCATCAATATCCACCACTCTTTTTTACCGGCTTTTATTGGTGCAAATCCTTACCGGCAGGCTTTTGAGCGTGGTGTAAAAATTATCGGTGCTACAGCCCATTTTGTTACCGACAATTTAGATGAAGGCCCGATTATTACCCAGCACACCAATCATGTTGATCATAATTTTGGCGTAAAAGAAATGGTTAGGGCTGGTAAAGAAATAGAAAAAAAAGTGTTGTTAGAAGCTTTGGAACTTATTTTTGAAGACAGGGTTTTTGTGAGTGGGAATAAAACGGTTGTGTTTAAGTAGGACGCTTAGCTATAGGCGCTTGGCGGGTTTGCGTAAACTTCTTTCCCGCATATTCGTCATTTCGACTGTAACGCAGTGGAATGCCTGCCCGTACAGGCGGGGAGAAATCTACCTCGAGATAGATCTCTCGACTTCGTTGCACTCCGCTTGAGATGACGGAAATTAAAAATATAAAAACTCTCCCGTTCTTTTCAGTTAAAAATTACAAACTCTTCAACAACAGCTCTGCCACATCTTCTCGCGTTTGTGAGCCGATGGTAACTCTCATACCATTAAACCTCATAGTACAAAACACATTTGCACGGATTTCTTTAATTAAAGGGTCGAGTATTTTTCCAACCGGCAACATCGTTAGTATGACGGTTAAAATGTTCAATTTTGGATACACTTAAGGTGGCAAAAAAACTGTCATCATTTTTAAATAATTCGTAGCCGCCATGCATTAATAATCTATGGTATTATCGCCCAGCAAATTGCGAAGTTTGACTAGGCCCTTCCCAGCGTTTTCCGATAAGTGCTGCAAGCCGATGGGTGCCTGTTATTTCTTCTCGCTCAATTGGTTCAGAAATGCTTCCGAAACAAGTAAAACCCGCATTTTTGGTACTTGCATCTGTAGGTATAAATCCTTTTTCGGGTATCGCCAGTTTTAAGGATGGAACCAATTTTTGAAGGTGAATGGCTGCGTTTAAAACAACAATACCAGTACCGATAATAATGGCATCATGGTTATAAAAAAATGATTCTTTTTTCCAGTATGAAAGCCCGGTTGGCATAGTATAAATGAACTATTTTTTAACACCTAAATAATATGGGAACGCTTTTTGATATATGCTGATTGAAAAACATACATAAGAAAATGGGAGTTTATTTAATATTAATCATCCCGGTATTATTGTTGAGCATGTTTGTACAGTGGCGCTTTAGGAATAAATTTTCTAAGTATGCCGAAATGCAATTAAGTTCAGGTTTATCGGGCAAGGAGGTGGCAGAAAGAATGCTGCATGATAATGGGATATTCGACGTGAAAGTGATGAGTACCGAAGGGCAATTAACAGATCATTACAATCCAACAGATAAAACCGTTAATTTAAGTACTGATGTTTATTACAGCCGGAGCGTAGCAGCAGCAGCTGTGGCTGCACATGAGTGCGGGCATGCCGTACAGCACGCAAAATCGTACAGCTGGCTTAATTTAAGGAGTACAATGGTGCCTGTGGTAAGTATATCGTCAAATCTTTTACAATGGGTGTTATTGCTTGGTGTAATGTTGCTGGCATTTTCTGTTACACCAATTGTTTTGGCCATTGGCGTAGTGGGATTAGCGCTTGTAACGGTATTTAGTATTATAACATTACCTGTAGAGTTTGATGCAAGTAACCGTGCACTGGCCTGGCTAAAAAATAATAACGGCGTAATGCAAATGGGAGAAGAAAACAGACAGGCTAAAGATGCGCTATGGTGGGCAGCAATGACTTATGTTGTGGCGGCTGTAGGTGCCCTGGCTAATTTGCTTTACTATGCATCGATGCTTTTTGGAAGAATAAGGGATTAAGAAATACCTAATTATGAAAAACACAGTGCGGCCGGGATAATAATCCTGGCCGTTTTTTTGAAATTATTTTAATGAAGTTTTTTTGGAAAGCAGGTTTGGTGAGAATAGGCATGCTTCGGTCCCGCTCTACGTTTTTTCCGGTGAACCTGTGAAACAAGCAAGCACACAATAAAACAGCAAGAGCAAGTGCTTAAATCGGAACCACTTCGATCGCCTGCCTGCTGCAGGCAGGGGTTTAGGTGGCAAATCTAGTTGTGCTATTTGGGGTTGCAGGGTGCAGAAGAATGATTTATACGAGTGTTTTAAGCCGTTTGATATTAGCAGAGACACAGCAAATTAAACCTGATTGTAATGGAAAGCCCACAGCGAAGCGAGGACTTGAAATGAAAAGCAGGACTAACTTTAAAATGAAATGCTTAAATTGCTTTTCTAATAGATTTGTCGTCATTTGATCGGATCCAATACCAATCGGGTGCAAGTAATGCGGTCGAGAAATCTGTCTCGAGATAGAGCTCTCCGCTCCACTTCGTTTCGGTCGAGATGACGATTTTAACCTGATTAATTTAATTTATATGGTGCTACCAATTGAAATTCGGGAATATCTACATCGAATTCAGAACCATCAATGTCGCGTTTCATGAGGTAGGTACCTTTCATGCTGCCCATATCGGTTTTGAGGTTACAGCCAGAAACATATACATGCGTTTCGCCGGGTTGGATAATGGGCTGTAAACCTACAACACCCTCTCCTTCTACCTCTCTGCGGCTGCTGTTCGAATCGAAAATTAACCACTGGCGGCGCATTAACTGTACAGCATAATCAGAAAGATTAGAAATTTCTACGCGATAAGCAAACATAAAATGCTCGTTAGCCGGATTTGAATATTCTGGCTGGTAAACTGTTTCAACTGAAACTTTAACCCCGTCTGTAATAGCTGTAACCATGATAATAACGAATGTAAGAAAAAACCTTTCAAAAATCAAGCCAGTACGCTGGTGGCATCATAGTTGGCAAATTTTTCTGCCACTTCTTCTAAAATGCTGTAAATGTTATTGATATCGGGCTCTGCCACCAGGCGCATGCGGTAAGGTTTAAAATCAGGCAGGCCTTTAAAATAGTTTGCATAATGGCGGCGCATTTCGAAAATTCCGGTTTTAGGACCTTTCCATTCCAGTGATTTATCTAAATGGGTACGGCAAACTTCTATGCGTTCTTCAATGGTTGGTCCGGCAAGGTGTTCGCCGGTTTTGAAGAAATGTTTTACCTCGCGGAAAATCCAGGGGTAACCAATAGCTGCCCGACCGATCATAATGCCATCTACTTCATATTCCATGCGCCAGTTGGCCGCTTTTTCAGGACTATCTACATCACCATTGCCAAAAATCGGGATTTTGATGCGTGGATTGCGCTTAATTTCGCGGATAAGCGCCCAATCTGCTTCGCCTTTATATAATTGTGCCCTTGTACGGCCATGTATGGTAAGTGCCTGGATGCCCACATCCTGTAGTCGCTCGGCAACTTCGTAAACATTTTTAGTGTTATCGTCCCAGCCTAAGCGGGTTTTTACGGTAACGGGCAAATGCGAAGCTTTAACTACAGCATCTGTCATTTTTACCATTTTATCAATATCTTGAAGTAAACTGGAGCCCGCACCTTTACAAACCACATTTTTTACCGGGCAGCCGTAATTAATGTCGACAAGATCTGGTCCTGCGGCAGAAGCAATTTCAGAAGCTTCGCGCATGTGTTCGATATCGCCACCAAAAATCTGGATACCGATGGGTCTTTCATATTCGAAAATATCAAGTTTTTGTATGCTCTTTGCTGCATCGCGAATCAAGCCTTCCGAAGAAATAAACTCGGTATACATCATATCAGCCCCGTTTTTTTTGCATACATAACGGAAAGGCGGATCGCTTACATCCTCCATCGGGGCCAGCAATAACGGGAACTCACCTAAATCTATATTTCCTATCTTAACAGACATTTTCTATCTTCAACGATTAATAAAACATACAAAGGTACAAATAATGAATTTTGTAACACCCATCCGCAAAGGCAGTCACCCACTTTTACAAATATTTTTACTTTGCGTTTACTGGGCAGCCGGTGCGGTAATATGCACATTATTAGGCTTTATTGTGGTTGCAATGGTTTATGGCACCTCTATATTTGGTGAATTCGGGTCAATTATGAATGGCGATCCAAAGTTTATTACAGCTTTAAAAATAATCCAGATTTCGAGTTCGATAGGGATGTTTATTTTACCTCCTATCGTTTTAGCCTACACTGAAGGACAAAAACCGGATACTTTTTATGGTTTTAAAAAGCCTACATTTCTTCCTTTTGTTTTAGTTTTTGCCATCATGGTGGTGAGCATGCCCGTAATGGAATGGGTAGCAGTTTTAAATCAAAAAATGGTGTTGCCGGAGTTTTTAAAGGGACTGGAAAACTGGATGAAAATGAAGGAACAGGAAGCCATGAAAATGACCATACAATTGATTACGGTGAGGAGTAACTGGGATTTTGTGGTTAACCTGATGATGATCGCCGTATTACCTGCAATTGGCGAAGAATTATTTTTCAGGGCCGGGCTGCAAGGCTCGTTACAAAAAATGTTGGGCAATCATCATGTGGCCATTTGGAGTGCTGCTATTATTTTTAGTGCCATACACGTCCAGTTTTATGGTTTTATACCGCGTATGCTCCTGGGTGCAGGTTTTGGTTATTTATATTATTACAGCGGAAGCATCTGGTATGCCATGCTGGCCCATTTTATAAATAATGCTTATGCAGTTTGTGCAGCATTTTACATGCAAAAACACCACATGCCACTCGATAAAGCAGATGAACCGATCGGTTTTCCTTGGTATGGCTATTTAATTAGTGCAATAATTACCATAGCTTTGTTTAAATTTTTTAAAGATAGCGCAACACGTGAGCGAAAATTGGGTTAAAGTATATACCACCAGCGATGCCTTTGCGGCCGAGGTATTAAAACAGGGATTAACAGAAGCCGGTATCCCGGCGGTAACGATAAATAAACAGCTCTCGGCATATAATATTGGCGAAATAAATGTTTTGGTAAACAAGGTCGATTTTGATAAAGCCATAGAATACATCGTTGAAAATGAAATTGAATAACGTGTTAAACATCGTCCATTTTACATCTCCCATCTTACATTTTTAGCATGAAAACCAGGGCAATAACCGCTTTCTTTTTTACCATAGTAATGCTTGGCTCTATCTTTTTAGGGAGTTATACATTTTCCATATTCTATCTTATTTTAAGTGTTTTATCTTTATTTGAGTTTTATAAACTGATTAAAAATTCTGGGATCAGGCCACACCGAAATATTGGTTTGGTTGCGGGATCTTTAATTTTTTTGATGGCTGCAGGTTTGCATTACTTAAAGTATGATGTGAAATACCTGTTGCTTTGTATTCCTTTGATTTTTTCGGTTTTTATTACGGAACTGTATAAGAAAAACAAAATTCCATTTGCCAATATCTCTTACACCTTTGTTGGTTTTGTTTATGTAACTATTCCTTTCTGTTTTTTTCATGCTTTAGGATTTTTAAAAAACTGGAACGAATATAATTTTCATTTTCCGCTGGCTTTTTTGCTGATGCTTTGGGCAAATGATACGGGTGCCTATCTTTTTGGTGTAAAGTATGGTAAAAGCAAACTGTTTGAACGCCATTCGCCAAAGAAAAGCTGGGAAGGCTTTTTTGGTGGAATGTTTACAAGTGTTTTAGTTGCTTTTGGTTTATCTTTTTTATTTACCGAAAGTCCTGCCTGGGTTTGGGCGGGCATGGCGGTATTAATTGCAAGCTTTGGTACACTAGGCGATCTGGTAGAATCGATGCTTAAACGGAGCCTGGATACGAAAGATAGTGGTGGTTTGTTGCCTGGACATGGCGGTTTGCTGGATCGTTTTGATGGCTTGTTATTGGCTGCACCAGTGGTTTATGCATATTTGTATCTGATTTTGTATTAAGTAACCACAAAGAAATGAGGTTAATATGTATAGTGCAGTCGTGCTGTTAGCGATGCAATCACTATTCTCACTAACCCTCTTTACAAACGAGGACTATACTTTTTATGAAATCTATTCGGCAGAGGCAACAACAATGTGATATTCTCTCTCTATCTGTTCCCCTGTTTTGCTTTTTACCTGTTCGGTTTTGTTAAGGATATTTTTAATTGTAAAGTCAGCATTTTTCAATAATTCTTTTACTTTTTCTACTTCATAAAGGATAAAGCCGTACGGTGTAAAAGGAAGATTTTGCATAAAACTTTTATCGGCAAAGCATAAGGACAAAATACCGTTTGGCTTTAAAGTCCGCTTAATTTCAGAGAGATATGCACCGGGGTTTTCCCAAAAATAAATGGTATTTACAGTAAAAATTTTATTGAACAGACCATTTTCGAACGGTAACTTATTGCCATCGGTTAAAGTGAACTGAACAACTCCATTATCAATAAACTCCTGATTGATTTTCTTAGCTTCTGCAATAATGGTTTCTGAAATATCAGCTCCATAATAGCTCAGCTTTTCTGCTTTTGATAATAATCGGGCAATGTGCATACCATTACCATGACCAATTTCTAAAACGAAATCATTGTTTTGAAGATTCAATGCATCAATAGCCGAGGTCGTCATCCCAATATTACTGGCATGCATCATCTCCCCTGTTTTAATGCCGTGTTCGCCTTCAGGACAGCTTAGCTGCTTGGCAATATTTTTTAAATCTTCTTCCGAATGTTGATGGCTCATAAATCAAATTTAAAGAATTAAACCTGATGATTTTTACCTCGTTTTGCTTAGAGCTTATAAAATTATTTGATTACCTGTACCGGTTTTTTGTTCTCATCGATGGCCACAAAAGTAAAATCACCATGTACGGCCAGCTCCCTTCCTTCGGCATACATCTGCTCGATATAAATTTCTACGTTAACCTTTAAACTGGTATTTCCAACATGGTTAACCTTTCCAATCAGTTCTACAATAGTTCCTGCGGGAATCGGTTTTTTAAAATCGATCCGATCGCTGCTTACCGTTACCATAATCTGACGGCTAAAACGGGTTGCGGTAATAAAGGCAACCTCGTCCATTAAATGCATGGCGGTACCACCAAAAAGCGTATCGTAATGATTGGTTGTATTTGGGAAAACGGCTTTAAAAATGCTGGTTTTAGAGTTTTCTATTCTTTCTTCTAAGGTCATGGGGTAAATATATGAGGAGTAAAAAGCTTTGACAACTTTCTAATCAGAAAGTTGTCAAAGTAAGGATTTGCTTGAAAGAAAACGATTAGCTTTTTTAGCAAAAATGAGGCAAATTAATTTGCCTGAAGATCTGCTGATAGCACGTTTTCTGCTTTACGCATCTCTTTTGCAGCTTCTACCATTTCGATCAATGCTTTTTTGGTTTCGTCCCATCCGCGGGTTTTTAAGCCACAATCAGGGTTTACCCAAAGTTGTTCTGAAGGAATAACGGCTTTTGCTTTTTTAAGTAACTGAACCATTTCTTCCCGCTTTGGCACCCTTGGCGAATGAATATCGTACACACCGGGACCGATTTCGTTTGGATATTTAAAATCGGCAAAAGCATCCAATAGTTCCATCTGCGAACGAGAAGTTTCGATGGTGATCACATCTGCGTCCATATCGGCAATATTCTGAATGATATCGTTAAATTCGGAGTAGCACATGTGCGTATGGATCTGGGTATCGTCTTTCACGCCACTGGCCGAAATTTTAAAGGCTTTAACTGCCCAGTTCAGGTAGTTTTGCCAATCTGCCTTGCGCAAAGGTAAACCCTCTCTAATGGCCGGTTCATCAATCTGGATAATTTTAATACCGGCATTTTCCAGATCACAAACCTCATCACGGATGGCCAATGCAATTTGTGTACAGGTTTCGGAACGTGGCTGATCATTACGCACAAACGACCACTGTAAAATGGTAACCGGGCCGGTTAACATGCCTTTCATGTATTTTGAGGTAAGTGATTGCGCATAAGCCGTCCACTTCACCGTCATAGGTTCAGGGCGCGAAACATCACCAAAAATGATAGGTGGTTTTACACATCGCGAGCCATAGCTTTGTACCCATCCATTTTTAGAAAAAGCGAAACCATCCAGTTGCTCACCGAAATACTCAACCATGTCGTTACGCTCAAACTCTCCATGTACCAGTACATCAAGGTCGATTTCTTCCTGCCATTTTACCGCTTTTTCGGTTTCCTGGGCAATTAAATTATCATATTCTTCAACAGTTAAACTTCCGTTTTTAAGTTTTGCCCGCCAGCTTCTTACTTCTGCCGTTTGCGGAAACGATCCGATAGTGGTTGTAGCGTAATTTGGCAAATTAAGTTCCTGTTGTTTTATTTTTCTGGCCGAAAACGGACTTAAACGTTCAGCGTCCTGCTCTTTTAGTGCTGAAACACGCGCTTTTACAGCAGGATTATGAATGATTTTAGAAACTTTACGGTTACTGATTGCAATTTTATTTTCTTCGAGTTTTTGCAGGGTAGATGCAGGGCTTTCGTTGGTGATCAGTTTTTTTAAGGTAGCTACCTCGGCAATTTTTTGCTTTGCATAAGCCAGCCACTGTTTAATTTCTGCCGACAGGTTTTTCTCGTTGGTTTCGTTGTCTAAATCAACCGGTGAGTGGATTAATGAACAAGATGGTGCAATCCATACTTTAGCCAAGCCTCTTTTTTCTACTGCCTGATTGATGATAGAAAGGGATTTTTCAAAATCATTTTTCCAGATGTTTCTTCCGTCTACCAGACCTAATGAAAGGATGGTGTCCTCTTTTAACGAAGCTAAAACATCATTTAACTGATCTTCTGCACGTACCAGGTCGATATGTAAAACATCTACAGGCAATGACGTTGTTAAAGCTAAATTATTGCCCAAACCTTCGAAATAAGTCGCTAAAACAATCTTTAACCTCGGGAAAGCTTTTCTGATTTCTTTATAAACATGCTCGTAAGCTTTTTTATCTTTTTCGGTTAAATCTAAAGTCAAAAACGGCTCATCAAATTGAACGTATTCTACATCCAGCGCATTTAAACGTGATAAAATCTCGATATAAACCGGAAGCAGATTTTTAATCAGGTCTATCTTTTCAAAGCCAGCTTCTTTTTCCTTACCCAATAAAAGATAGGAAACCGGACCAATTAGAACAGGTTTGGTGGTAATGCCCAATTGTTTAGCCTCGTAAAATTCATCGATAATTTTGGTTGAGAAAAGTTTAAAAGGCTGGTCTTTATAAAACTCCGGCACAATATAATGGTAATTGGTATCAAACCATTTGGTCATTTCCATTGCCACCACATCCAATCCTTCTTTTTGGTAACCCCTTGCCATGGCGAAATAGAGATCAAGCTCTTCGTTCCCTTTTTTCAGGATCACTTCGTTATACCTTTTCGGGATGGCCCCAAAAGTTAAGGAATGATCGAGTACATGATCGTAAAAAGAAAAATCGTTTGATGGAATTACATCAATGCCGGCTTCTTTTTGAAGTTTCCAGTTTTCGTGGCGAATGTTTTTGCCCACCTGAAGTACATTTTTGTACCCCGTTTTATCTGCCCAGTAATTTTCGCAGATTTTCTTTAATTCCCGTTGACTACCTATTCGCGGATAGCCCAGATTTTGCGTTAGCATCTCTTTTAAAGATTAAGTAAATAAATCGTTTAAAAGCCCTCAAGCAATATTTTGTAATACTAGATGTTAAAAATTAAAAGGAAAGGTTATGGCACAGCCTGCCTACTCATCAGCCAAAAGCTTAAAGCAAGCCTATAAAATTTTAATTTTATCGTGTACAATCAGACCTGACCAATTACTTTATAACGCGAAAGTACCGTCAATTCAATATAGGCAGGTCTCCTGACTTATTCCCGATCTTATCGCCTTCCCATACCGAACGGCACAGTGGCATGAATGATAAGACCGTTGTCTTTTTAGTAAAAGACAGAATTTACAGTTGCGCGACAGCTCGTGATTTGCACACGATTCCCTATTAATCCCGGGTGTAATTCCGGGAACCTGTATCGGTTGATGAAAAATAAAGTTAAGAACTTACATCAACGCAAATGTATGGATTAGGATTTAAAGATTAAGGTATTTTTGTAAGCATTGATTTTACCGCCTTTATACAAATGCTCCTTAGTTAGAGATCATGTGGACGTATTATAGTAAATATTTTTCCGCTCTATGCCGCGGAGGCATGGTACTTTAGATCGCCAAAGTACTCAAAGCGCTTCGTCAATCCAACAAAGAGCCTCCACACGACTTCTCCCTCATCAAAAAAACAACGGCACTTTGTTTTGTTAGTTGGATGCTAATTGAATGTTTTTGCAGATCTGAACACAAAACCACTGCGTTAAGGTTTGGTTGTGCTAATGGGTTCTGTCCTGCATCTGTTTTTTGATTTCCCGCTCTTGGGATTGACGACGTTCTTCGGTATAACCTGTTCGTTTTTTCAAAGTAAGCCAGCATAGTGCCTTAAAATATTTCAACGACGCGTTACATAATAAATTAGATGAACTGGCATAAACACCTATATCTATGTACATCTTTTTTATCTGTGGTTAATAATGTTTATGGAATCACTTGTAACAAATTTACAGCAAGCTGTTTTTGGATCAGATTCTCTATTATATTTGATTACCAACTAAACTCCTTATTATGATAAAAAACTACTTTAAAGGGCTCTGCATTGCTTTTTTAATGGTAAATAGTGATGCAGTGCCGGCGCAGGAGGTACCCACGCCAAAATCTCATTTCGGTTTTGATATCGGCGACGATTATCAACTGGCCAATTACACCCAAACAGAAGCCTATTTTAAAAAACTTGCTACAAGCTCTAATCGTGTTAAACTGGTTGATATCGGTAAAACCGAAGAAGGCAGAAGCCAATATATGCTGATTGTTTCTTCACCAGAAAACCTGAAGAAATTAGACCGTTATAAAGAAATTTCGCAACAGCTGGCACACGCCGAAATTACCCCTGAGCAGGCCAAGGCTTTGGCTCAGGAAGGTAAAGCAGTAGTGTGGATTGATGGCGGCCTGCATGCAAATGAGGTGGTTGGCGCGCATCAACTGATCGAAACCGTATATGAATTTGCTTCGAGAAAAGATGCCGAAACCATGCGCATTTTAGACAATGTGATCATCTTGTTTACTCACGCAAACCCTGATGGGCAGGAATTGGTAAGCAATTGGTACATGAGGGATAAAGATCCGAAGAAAAGAACCACTTCCGGACTGCCTGTTTTGTATGAGAAATATGCCGGGCATGATAATAACCGCGATTTCTTTATGCTAAACCTCAAAGAAACGCAAAACATCGGCCGTCAGCTTTTTGTAGAATGGATTCCGCAGATCATGTACAACCACCATCAGGCTGGTCCGGCCGGAACGGTTGTGGCTGGTCCGCCTTACCGAGATCCATTTAATTATGTTTTCGACCCAACAATATTAACCAGCCTGGATGCTGTAGGTGCGGCCATGCACAACCGGATGAACGTAGAAAACAAACCAGGTTATACCCAGCGTGGCGGGTCGGTTTATTCTACCTGGTACAATGGAGGCCTGAGAACTACCACCTATTTCCACAATATGGTTGGGCTGTTGACCGAAATTATCGGGAATCCTACCCCATCTGAAATTCCATTGGTTCCATCCCGTTTATTGCCAAGTGGCGATTCGCCAAACCCGATTACGCCCAGAAAATGGTATTTTAAAAACTCGATCGATTATTCAGTTTCTTTAAACTACGCAGTTTTAGGTTATGCACAGCGTTACCGTGATGAGTTGCTGTTTAATATTTACCAGATGGGCCGGAATTCGATTGAACGAGGTAAAAAAGATACCTGGTCTTTCTCTCCAAAGAAAATTGAAGCCATTAACAATGCAGCTAAGGGTGAAAAAGGTGCTCCGGTTGCTGGTGGTGATGCTGATTTTGGACCAAGAAGGCAAATCAGCATGAAAGCTTTTGATACGGTGATGAAAGCGCCTGCAAACCGGGATCCACGCGGCTATATTTTAAGTGCCGATCAGCCCGATTTTAATTCTGCCATTAAATTTTTAAATGCATTGATCAGAACAGGAATTGTGGTTCAAAAAGCAACAGCTTCATTTACAGTTGCGGGTAAAAATTATCCGGCCGGAAGTTATGTGGTAAAAACCGATCAGGCTTTCCGTCCGCATGTTTTGGATATGTTCGAACCACAAGACCATCCAAATGATTTTAAATACGAAGGTGGTGCACCCATTCCGCCTTATGATGCCGCCGGCTGGACTTTGGCATACCTGATGGATGTGAAATTTGACCGCATTCTGGACGATTTTTCAGGTCCGTTTGAGAAAAATCCTTACGGAGAATTATTAAAACCAGAAAATAAATTACCAAATGGATCGGGTTATGTGTTAAGCGCTGCACAAAATGATTCTTACACCGCAATTAATGATTTATTGAAAAACAAAGTTGAGGTCTATCGTTCTTCCGAAAATGGCGATTTTTATGTTTCTTCAGCAGGAAAATCAGTATTGGAAAAAGCAAATATCAAATTAAAAACGGCGTCGGCTCCGAAAAATAAAATCAAGGTATCTACAGCCAGAATTGCCCTTTGGGATACTTATGGAGGCTCGATGGCGTCGGGTTGGGTTAGGTTTTTAATGGAGCAGTACCACTACAATGCCACAGTAATTTATCCGCAGGATATTGATGCCGGAAATTTAAAATCTAAATACGATGTAATTGTTTTTGTGGGAGGCGCCATACCATCGGTGCAGGGTGCAGGTGGAGGAAACCGTTCTTTCGGGCCAAAGGCAGACGAAATTCCCCAGGAATTCAGAAACCGTTTAGGAAGAATTAGCGCTGATAAATCGATCCCTGAATTAAAGAAATTTTTAGAAGCCGGGGGAAATATTGTAACCATAGGCAGCAGTACCAACCTGGCTTATCACTTAAATCTTCCGGTAAGAAATGCAATGGTTGAAATTATAAACGGTGAAGAAAAAAGATTGCCTGCCGAAAAATATTACGTTCCCGGAAGTGTGTTAAATGTAGGTGTAGATACCGCTTTACCAACAAACTGGGGAATGGAAAAAGAAGCCGATGTTTATTTTGACAACAGCCCGGTTTTTAAACTGACCGGAGATGCC
Organism: Pedobacter sp. 22226; assembly: GCF_052045455.1. Classification (NCBI taxonomy): domain Bacteria; kingdom Pseudomonadati; phylum Bacteroidota; class Sphingobacteriia; order Sphingobacteriales; family Sphingobacteriaceae; genus Pedobacter; species Pedobacter sp. 22226. Next base: position 329,462 of record NZ_JBQEPB010000003.1, read on the forward strand.
ATTGCTTCAGGCAAGATTAAACCTTTAATGTGGTTTGAAAATGCAACACCATTGCGCAGCGGCTGGGCCTGGGGACAGGCATACCTGCAGGATGGGGTAACGGCCTTTGAAGCAAAGGTTGGAAAAGGCAAGTTGCTTGCTTTCGGACCGGAAATAGCTTTCAGGGCGCAAACTCATGGTACTTTTAAACTGATATTTAATCAGTTATACAAGTAATAAAGTATTTGTAAATGAGAGCCGCTATCCTGAACGATAGCGGCTTTTTACTTTGCTCTTACCATAGCCAATTATAATCACCTTAATTTTGTGTTATGAAAGTAGAAATCTGGTCGGACGTAATGTGTCCGTTTTGCTATATCGGGAAAAGACATTTTGAACAGGCCATTGATAAATTGCCCTTCAAAAACGAAATCGAAATCGACTGGAAGAGTTTTCAGCTCAATCCTGAGTATCATAATACCACTAACGAAACGGTTTATGATTACCTTTCGAGAAGTAAAGGATTGCCAATAGAGCAAGCTAAACAAATGACTAAACAAGTGGTTGATATGGCTGCCAATGCCGGTTTAACTTTGGATTTTGATACCAATATCCCTGCAAATACTTTTAATGCGCATCGTTTAATCCATTTGGCAGCAAAACATAATCTTCAGGATTTAGCTGAAGAAAAATTGTTTGAAGCTCATTTTGTAAACAGCAAAAACATTGGCAAAACCGATGTTTTGGTAGATCTTGCCGTAGAAATTGGCTTGGATAAGGATGAAGCCGAAGCGGTTTTAATGGGCGATGAATTTGCAGAAGCTGTTCGTTATGATATTTATGAAAGCCAGAATTTAGGTATTAGAGGGGTTCCTTATTTCGTAATGGATCGTAAATATGGTGTTTCTGGTGCTCAGCCTGTTCAGGCTTTTACTGATGCGCTTACCCAAAGTTTTACCGAATGGAAATCCGCCCAACCTAAAACCACACTTACTTCATTAAATAAAAATGATGATGCGGTTTGTGATGAGAATGGCTGTGAGATATAGATTTGTTCCCCGAGGATTATAATAATACCGTTATCTCACCGAAACGTCCCGAATATTCGGGAGAGAGATCTGTCTAGATAGATTTAGCTTCGCTGAGCACTTACGTGGTTCTCGGCTTCGTTGCACTCCGTTCGAAATGACGCTATCTTAAAGGTTCTACTCCTTTGATAATGCATCACCGCTGATTTTTCAGCGGTGTTAACAAATACTCCAATCCATTAACCCGTATTTCGAACATCGTGGCCATTAAATCGCCCAGTTTACCTTTTGGGAAACCCTTGTCTTTATACCACAGCAAATAACTTTCAGGAATATTGCAGATCAGGTAACCTTTATACTTTCCATAAGGCATTTGCATTTTCACTAAATCGAGCAACAGGGTTGGATCTAACATTTTTAATCAATAAGCTCTAAGGTCTGGATTGCTTCTTCAACAGTACTAACATTGTCGAAAGCAATTCTAAGTGTATTTTTTACCTCTTTCAAGTTGCACATCCTTGGATGGTTCTGCGCAAAAGTTAAAATTTTGGTGAATGTATTCGAATCGAAATAGGCAGATTGCTTATCACTTAAAAAATATCCTCGCAAACTATTTTTCTTGAAACTAATTTTCTCAAAGCCCAATTTTTTGCCCAACCATTGCAAACGCACCACGCTGAGCATGGTTTTTACCTGCGGCGGAACCGGTCCGAAACGATCGGCCAGGTGTTTTTCAAAAATGGCCAGTTCGCCTTCGTTATCGAGTTTTGATAGCTCCGTGTATAAATTGTACCGTTCGGTAATATTAGTGATATAAGCATCAGGAATATACAGTTCAAGATCGGTATCTACCTGTGTAAAGCCAACAAACGGACGCGCAGGTTCATTTTCGAAAAGGCCTTTAAATTCAGCTTCTTTTAGCTCCTGTATGGCTTCATCCAATATTTTATGGTACATCTCAAAACCGATTTCGGCAATGAAACCACTTTGCTCGGCGCCTAATAGGTTTCCGCTTCCACGGATATCCAGATCGCGCATGGCTACGTTAAAGCCACTGCCAAGATCAGAAAACTCTTCAATGGCGCTTAAACGTTTACGCGCTTCGGAAGTTAAGGTAGATAAAGGCGGCGAAAGCAAATAACAAAATGCTTTTTTGTTGCTCCGGCCTACCCTGCCCCGCATCTGGTGCAGATCGCTCAAACCAAACATATGCGCATGGTTGATGATGATGGTATTGGCATTTGGAATGTCTAAACCGGCTTCAATAATCGTAGTAGCCACCAAAACATCTTTTTCACCGTTGATGAAATCGAGCATCACATCTTCCAGCTGGTCGCCATCTAACTGCCCGTGCGCAATACCAATTCTTGCCTTTGGAACCAGTTTTTGGATCATCCCGCCCAGCTGCATCAGGTCGTTTACGCGGTTATGGATAAAAAATACCTGTCCGCCCCGGTCTAATTCGAACTGAACGGCTTCCTGAATCAATTTATCGTTAAAAACATGCAATTCTGTACTTACCGGCTGGCGGTTTGGTGGTGGGGTACTGATGATCGATAAATCCCTTGCCCCCATTAAAGAGAAGTGCAGTGTTCTCGGTATTGGGGTTGCAGTAAGTGTTAAGGTATCAACATTTACACGGACGGCTTTTAAACGTTCCTTCGCCGTAACGCCAAATTTCTGTTCCTCATCAATAATCATGATGCCGAGGTCTTTAAACTTAACGTCCTTGCTGAGTAAACGATGTGTTCCGATTAAAATATCAACTTTACCTGCAGCTGCCTCCGCAAGTGTATCTTTAATCTGTTTATTGGTTTTAAAACGGTTGATATAATCTACCGTAACCGGAAAATCTTTTAAACGAGACGAAAAGGTTTTAAAATGTTGTAAGGCCAAAATGGTGGTAGGCACCAGAACAGCTGCCTGCTTGCCCTCTGCAACTGCTTTAAATGCCGCACGAACAGCGATCTCGGTTTTTCCAAAGCCTACATCTCCGCAAACCAAACGATCCATTGGATGTGGCGATTCCATATCTTTTTTCACATCCTGCGTAGCTTTTAACTGATCAGGAGTATCTTCATAGATAAAAGAAGCCTCTAATTCTGTTTGTAAGTAGCTATCCGGAGAAAATGCCGTTCCGGCCTGGGTTTTGCGCAAGGCATAAAGCTTGATCAGATCCCTGGCGATATCTTTAACTTTTTTTTTAGTAGTTTTTTTTAGCTTGTCCCATGCGTCTGTACCCAATTTATTCATTTTAGGTACGCCACTTTCCTTTCCGCTGTATTTTGCAATGCGGTTTAGCGAGTTGATGTTTACATAAAGCAGGTCGTTATCTGCGTAAATTAAACGGATCATTTCCTGGGTTTTGCCGTTTACCTCCACCTTTTCGAGCCCGGCGTATTTACCAATGCCGTGATCAATGTGGGTAACATAATCGCCTGATTTTAGCTCTCTTAAATCTTTCAGGGTAATGGCCTGACTTTTCTGATAGCCTTTTTTAAGCTTGTATTTATAATAACGGTCGAAAACCTGGTGATCGGTATAAAATGCCGTCTGGATCTGCGGATCAACAAAACCCTCGCGCAGCATGCTGTTGATTGGCGTAAATTTGGCCGTTTTGTCGATATCTTCTAAAATGGCGTACAAACGCTCGATCTGTTTTGGCGAATCGGTAAAAATAAAGTTAACAATCCCTGCTTTTTCATTCTCCTTCAGATTATGAATTAAGAGGTTAAAATCTTTATTGAAAGATGGCTGTGGCTTGGTTTCGAATTCAAACCGGTTATCAGTTTTATAAAAAAACTGTTTACCAAATTCAACCAATGGGAAATCCTGAAGATGATCGCCCAGTAACTTCTCGTCGCTAAAAGCAAACTTAGGGTCAATCCACTCCGGATTTTGAGCTTTATCTGCTGCGGGCAATGCTTTCCATAGCTCAACCGCTTTCTTATATCCTGCTTTAACAATGTCTAAAGTAAATTCTACATCTTTAAACCAGAGTTGGGTATCCTGATCAATATAATCAAGAATACTGATATTACTTTCCGTTAAAAACTTGGCTTGTACATTTGGTACAATGGTGAGCGATTTAACATCGGCAACTGAAAGCTGACTCTCAATTTCAAAACTTCTGATGCTTTCTACCTCATCGCCAAAAAACTCGATACGGTAAGGCAAATCAGAAGAGAATGAAAATATATCTACAATACCACCACGGATAGAAAACTGCCCCGGCTCGTAAACAAAATCCCTGCGGTCGAAATCGTAATCGATTAAAAATTCATTGATAAAATCGATTCCCAGTTTAGCACCCAGACTAATTTCCAGCGTATTTTTTTCCAGAGCAGAGCGGTCAATTACCTTTTCGGCGATGGCTTCCGGATAAGAAACCACAATTTTTCCATATTCAGAGTCATGGTTCAGTTCGTTCAGTACTTCAGCGCGGGCCAGTACATTGGCCGTATCTACCTGTGTAAAATCGAAAGATTTACGGTAGGATGAAGGAAACAACAAAACCTGTTTATCCAGTACGCTTTCCAGGTCAGACTGGAAATAAGCAGCTTCTTCCCTGTCAGGTAGAACGAATAATATGGGTTTGTGTAATAAGAAGTAAGAAGAAAGTGCAACAATAGCATCGGCCGAGCCCACCAATCCCTTTAATTGTATCTTTGGGTTTTTGGTAGCGTTCAACGCTTTGGTAAATTGTGTTACCCTATCGTCGGTTTTGTATCTGTTTATTAAATCGCGGATGTTCAAGGCACAAAAATAAGCTTATCTTTTAATATTAACCCGCAATTTGTGTAAAGGTTTTTTTAACTATTTTTGGCTGGGTTACGATTTGAGCTTCAGATACCGGAAGAGATGAAAACTTATTCTTAGATGCGATCGCTTATTTGGTCGAAATATATCCCCCTTTCGTCGATTAAGGGCAAATCGGTGTAACAAAGGTAGTTCTATAGCCTCTAAATTGTATAAAAAGTGAAACAATGAAGTACATTAAAAGCTTTCCGCTAGAACTTTTTTTCTGGTTAACAGCTTTAGTATTACTGGCAACAGCGAATGGCCACGAGCATCATTTTACGCTTTGTCCTTTAGCCAATTTGGGTTTTAAGGATTGGTGTCCGGGATGTGGTATAGGCAGGTCGATTAGTCATATTTTACATGGCGAGTTTACCGAAAGCTTTTCCGAACACTGGTTTGGGTTTCCGGCACTTTTAATCATCGTTTATAGAATTTATACATTGATAAAAAATAAAAAAAAGTTTAAAATTTCACCAGCAAATACATAGAAACCATGGATATATTTCAATCACCTCTAATGTCGTTACCAGGTATAACACCAGAGGAATACTCATATTTACAACAAGCAACAACAGGTTTAACCGAAGAGCAATTGCGTAATTTCTTAATGATTTACAGCAGCAAAAGAAAAAACCCCTCAGATATGTTGATTTTTTGCTTAATCGGACTGTTTGCTGTTCCGGGTTTGCAAAGGTTCATTATCGGCCAGATCGGCATGGGTATTTTATACCTTTTAACAGCAGGTTTATGCCTGATCGGATCGATAATCGACGTAGTAAATCATAAAACCCTTGCTTTTGAGCATAACCAGAAAATGGTTTTCGAAAGCCTGCAAATGGTTAGAATGAGCGGCGGATTTCAACAGCCCGGAAAATTCTAACCTAACTAAATCTTAATAGTTAAGTCCGGATCTAAATCAATTAGATGCGGATTTTTCTGTTAAATAAACTGTCAAGCTGAGGTACGAAGCATCTCTTTCATCGGTAGCGGCTGCTTCGTACCTCAGCATGACAGAAAAAGAAAACAATGAAATTTCTATATTTATCGAATGAAATTAGCTGAAATTACCAATTACTTAGAGAGCATTGCGCCGCTTAATTATCAGGAAGACTATGATAATTCGGGCTTAATTGTAGGCGATCCGAATATGGAAATCCGTGCTGCTCTGGTGGCTTTGGATTGCGTGGAGAAAATTGTAGATGAAGCCATTTCTACAGGCTGCAACCTGATTATTACCCATCATCCCATTGTTTTTAAAGGACTTAAGAAGCTGAACGGTAAAAATTACGTAGAGCGGGTGGTTTTAAAAGCCATTAAAAATAATATTGCACTTTATGCCATTCATACCAATTTAGACAGCATCCATACCGGTGTAAATGCCAGGATTTGCGAACGTTTGGGCTTAACCGGAACCAAGGTGCTTTCGCCAAAAGCCGGATTGTTAAAAAAGCTGGTTACCTACTGTCCGCAGGCACAGGCCGAGCAATTGCGCTCAGCTTTATTTTATGCCGGTGCCGGAAATATTGGCAATTATAGTGAGTGTAGTTTTAATGCCGATGGTATTGGCACTTTTAAGGGAAATGAAGATGCTGACCCTTTTGTGGGCGAAAAAGGCATTCGCCACCGCGAAGCTGAAGTAAGGATAGAAATGGTGTACCCAACGCAGGCTGAGCGCAAAATTTTAGTCGCCTTGTTCGAAAACCACCCTTACGAAGAAGTGGCATATGATATTTATAAAATCGAAAATAAACACCAGCTGGTTGGTTCGGGAATGGTGGGCTGGCTGGAATACGACATGGATGCCTACGATTTTTTACACCTGGTAAAAGACAGGATGCAGGCTAAAGTGGTTAGGCATACCGATGTAACTGGCAAAAGGATTAAAAAAGTGGCGGTTTGTGGCGGTTCGGGTAGTTTCCTTTTAAAAGAGGCCATTGCCGCTGGCGCAGACGCCTTTATCACTGCAGATTTTAAATATCACGAGTTTTTTGATGCAGAGGAAAAACTGATCATCGCCGACATCGGACACTTTGAAACTGAACAATTTACTTCAAATTTATTGCTTGAAATTATTCAGAAAAAATTTACTAACTTTGCAATCCGTTTAACGGAGCAAAATACAAACCCCATAAATTACTTGTTTTAATGGAACAAACCGTAGAACAAAAGCTAAAGGCTTTATACGAATTACAAAATATCCACACAAAAATTGATAAGATCCGCCAGGTACGTGGTGAATTACCAATGGAAGTTGCCGATCTTGAGGATGACGTTTTAGGATTAGAAACTAGAATTGCAAAAATCAAAGGCGAACTAGATGATCTTGAGGATTCGATCGTAACCCGTAAAAATACAATTAAAGATGCGCAAGCGGCCATCAAAAGATACGATACTCAATTAAAAGAAGTTAAAAATAACCGTGAATACGATGCTTTAACTAAAGAAATTGAGATTCAAGGTTTAGATATCCAGGTTTCTGAGAAAAAAATCAAGGAACATGGTTTCGAAATCAACTCTAAAACTGAAATCTATGAAGCTGCAAAAGCTGAACTGGATGGCAGAAAGAAAGATTTAGAAGTTAAAAAAGGCGAATTGGATGTAATTACTGCAGAAACTGAAAAAGAAGAGCAGGATTTACAAAAGAAAGCCGATAAAGCTGAGCCTCAGATTGAGGAACGTTTATTGGTTGCTTACAAACGTTTACGCAAAAATGCAATTAACGGTTTGGCTGTAGTAACCATCGACCGTGATTCTTGTTCAGGTTGTTTCAACCAGATTCCGCCTCAACGCCAGTTAGATATCCGTCAGCGTAAAAAAATTATCGTTTGCGAGCACTGCGGCCGTATTTTGGTTGATGAAGCTTTAACCCACGAGGTAGCCGAAGGTTAATCAAGAATATTAAAATAATTTAAACGTCCCGATCCTAATCGGGACGTTTTTTGTTTAGGCCTGTTTTTTGCTCACACAAAACAAGAATAAGATTTTAGCGTTTAATGTAGATATTTGTTAACATGTGAAGCTGTTGCAGCAGCACAGAACCAAACCGAAATAGAATCCCGAATGAATAAAAGCTTCCGTTTTTTTGTAACCTCTGCCCTGCTCCTCTCTCCTCTTTTTTCACTTGCAAACTTCGATTTTAACAACAATTGCTTAAACGCCTACAAAAGCATTTTCGAACTGAAACTGGGTAATGCCAGGGCATATATTTCGACCGAAAAGAAACAGCATCCAAATAATTCGATTATTCCGCTTCTCGAAAATTATGTTGATTACTTTACAGTACTTACTTCAGAGAGCAAAGCCGATTTCGACCGTTTAAAAGGTAATAAATCATCCCGGCTGGATCAGATCAGCGATGACGATAAAAACTCGCCTTATTACCTGTATGCACAGGCAGAGATCAATTTACAATGGGCACTGATCAGAGGCCGTTTTGGCGAATATTTTAACGCCGCCATGGAAGTTAAGAGAGCGAACAGCCTTTTACAGGAGAACAATAAAAAATTCCCGAATTTTCACCTTAATTTAAAAGGTTTAGGCCTGATTAATGCCGTTTTGGGCAATTTACCCGATGGTGCTTTAAAAACGGCACTTTCTACCTTTGGCATAAAAGGAAACCTGCAAAGCGGATTAAATATGTTCGAAAAGCTGGCCAATAACCTGCCAAAATCAACATATGAGCCGTTTTATGAAGAAGTGGTATTTTATTACGCCTATGTATTAACAGATGTGGCACACAGTCCGCAGGCTTACGCAAAAACCATGAAATATACCGAAAGAATTGCCGATACCAGTTTGCTTAAAAGTTATCTGCAAAGTTATGTATGCATTAAAAATTCGCATAGCGATGAGGCCATAGCCATTTTAGCCAAACGGCCTGAAGGTGGCGTTTATCAGCCCTTTCCTTATTTGGATTACCTTGAAGGGATTGCACACTTAAACAAACTAGATCTTAACGCTGCTACCTGTTTTAACCGCTTTTTACAGGCTACAAAAGGCGTAAACTTTGTTAAGGACGCTTACCTCCATTTAGGGTGGATCTCGCTGCTGAAAGGAGATAAGGCCGGTTATACTGCATTTGCCGCCAAAGCAATTAAAAACGGTTATACCTATATGGAAAAAGATAAACAGGCTAAAGGCGAAGCCGCTGCCGGAACACCCACAGTTGATCTTTTAAAAGCCAGGCTTTTGTTTGATGGAGGTTATTTAAACAGGGCATTGCAGCTGTTGGATGATAAAAAAGCCACAGATTATACCAATGATAAAGATAAAACGGAGTTTAATTACCGTTTGGGAAGGGTGTACGATGATTTAGGCAAAGATGAGCAAGCCCTGGCCGCTTATCAGGAAACGATTGATGAAGGTAAAAACCTGAAGTATTACTTTGCGGCCAATGCAGCTTTGCAAATGGGCAAACTTTACGAGAGAAAGAAGAATGATGCAAAAGCTAAAGAGGCTTTCAATACTGCTATTGCCATGAAAAACCATGAGTTTGAAAGCAGTATCGAAAGCCAGGCCAAAGCCGGATTAAGAAGATTGGCGAATTAAAAACGGTGTACAAAAGCATTAATATGCATGCCCGCCCCTACCGAGGCAAAAACAGCCACATCACCTGCTTTAACTTTATAGCCTTTAACTTCTCCTTTTAGTACCAGATCAAGTAAGGTTGGTACGGTAGCAACCGAACTGTTCCCCAACCACGAAATCGTCATGGGTACCAAATTCTCAGGTACTGTATCTTTATCGTAAAGTTTAAATAAACGCTTCATGATAGCGGTATCCATTTTACCATTGGCCTGATGCACAAACACAATATTGATGTCTTCTACGCTCAAGCCTGCTTTATCAATGGCTTTTTTAATCACCTGTGGTACCTGAACAACCGCAAATTCATATAGCTTACGTCCATTCATTTTCAGATAGAAATTACCGCTGGTCTCATCAGGATGTGATCCCTTGCCCATGGTTAGCAGGTTGCCATAGTTTACAGCATGTGTTTCTGTTTTATGGGCCAGTATTCCTTTTTTTTCGGTTGATTCTTCTGCTTCAAAAATCACCGCTCCGGCACCGTCAGAGAAAATCATGCTGTCGCGGTCGTGCGGATCGATAATTCGGCTCAGGGTTTCTGCACCAATAACCATCACACGTTTGGCATCGCCGCTTTTAATGTAATAATCAGCCTGTATTGCCCCCTGAACCCATCCCGGACAACCAAAAATAAGATCGTAAGCTACACAATCAGGGTTATGAATTCCCAGCTGCTGTTTTACCTTTGATGCCAGCGAGGGTAAGATATCGCTGCGGTTACTGTTTAAAGGAATATCTCCAAAATTATGGCAAAAGATAATATAGTCTAAAGTTTCTTTATCTATACCAGCATTTTCTATGGCCTTTTCTGCAGCTTTTGCGCCGATATGATTACTTAATTGTTCAGGGCATGCATAACGCCTTTCTACAATTTCAGTAATTTCAGAGAATTTATGAATAATCTCCGCGTTCTCTTTGTCTAAACGGGTTCCGTTCTCAAAAAACGTCGAATTTAAGAATTCGTTACCAGAAATAACATTCTGTGGAATATAACTTCCAGTACCGGCAATTACCGTATTTATCACTTTGCTCATAATTATAATACCGCATACTAAAACGGTATGTAGTATAAAAATATCAATTATATTCGATAATCGAAAATATATTTGTTTTTAGCAAAGTTTATTTTCCAAAAGCGGCTTTAATAACATTTCTGTTCTGGTCAGATTTAGTTTCCATACTACACATTTTATATGGTGTATTTTTACCATTTAAAGCTAAAAATATTTTTGGGTAATTTACGGAGTGGAGCAGTATGATGCTTAATTTTCAGTGAAAAACGTTTAACTAAAATCGTCAATCAAAAACACAAATAGTTCCTTGGGGCCATGTGCTCCTAAAACCAATGTTTTTTCAATATCGGCAGTTCTGCTCGGTCCGGTAATGTTGCTGATCATAGAGGGGATCTGGTTGCCGTATTTATTTTTTAACAGTTGAAAACCATCTTTAAGATCCAGAACCAATTGGCTTGTTTTTGCAATTACAATGTGGTGGTGTGGAAAAATGCTCAGCCTCCGGCCTGCAGCACCGCTGTTGCTCACCATTACACTTCCGTTGCGGGCAATCAGTGCTTCGCAAAGGGTAATGCCTACTTCTGCCTGCTCAAAATCTTTATCGGTTTGGTAAAACGGAAATTCGTATTTGCTTAAAAACTGTTGCAGTTCAGGTTCCCAGCAGTATATTTTACGCCATTTATATTTATCGGCCAGCTGGAGCATATTTTCAAAAAAGTCGATCCCATCTTCACAGAAAATAAAATTACCCGATATGGCAGTAAGCTGCTCGGCAAATAGTACTTCCAGCTCCTCTGTATTTTTTTTATACAAAGCGCTCTCCTCTAAATTAGGATAAGGATTTTCGCGCTTTTCCAAGAGGGCTTTTCTTATCTTTTTTAGTATTTGTTCTTTCGCTGTCGTATTATCCTTCATATAAAAAAAAGCTACCCTAATGATTAACCAGGGTAGCAAATGTAATTAATAGAAATTATTTATTTAAGCCTCAACCGGAGTAATATGTCCCGGCGTTCCGCTTTCGCCTTGATTTTCGAATAAACGTTTTCCGAAAATCTCTTCTAAATCGTCTTTAAATAAAACTTCTTTTTCGATTAAGATATCAGCCAGCTGAATCAGTTTATCTTTATTTTCTTCCAATAAATTGATTGCTCTCTGGTACTGACCTTCAATTAATGCTGAAATCTCTTTATCAATGGTTAAAGCAGTATCTTCTGAATATGGTTTAGAGAAATTATACTCGTTCTGACCAGATGAATCATAATAAGTAATGTTTCCTAATTTATCGTTCAAGCCATAAATGGTTACCATGGCTCTGGCCTGTTTGTTCACTTTTTCCAAATCGCTTAATGCACCGGTAGAAATGGTATCGAACATTACTTTTTCAGCAGCTCTGCCACCCATGGTTGCACACATTTCATCAAGCATTTGGTGTGGACGAACAATTAAACGTTCTTCTGGTAAATACCAGGCTGCACCTAAACTTTGTCCGCGTGGTACGATGGTAACTTTAACCAATGGCGCTGCGTGTTCCAATAACCAGCTTACAGTAGCGTGACCAGCTTCATGGATAGCAATAGCACGTTTTTCACTTGGAGTGATGATTTTGTTTTTCTTTTCTAAACCACCAACAATACGGTCAACCGCATCAAGGAAATCCTGTTTATCAACTGCTGATTTATTTTTACGGGCTGCAATTAAAGCGGCCTCGTTACAAACGTTTGCAATATCTGCCCCGGAGAAACCAGGAGTTTGTTTTGCTAAAAATTCGGTATCTAACTCCTCTGATTTTTTTAGTGGGGTAATGTGTACTTCAAAAATCTGTTTACGCTCAATAACATCCGGTAAATCAACATAAATCTGTCTGTCGAACCTTCCTGCCCTCAATAATGCTTTATCTAAAACATCAGCACGGTTGGTTGCCGCTAAAATAATAACGTGTGTATTGGTTCCGAAACCATCCATTTCAACCAAAAGTTGGTTTAAGGTGTTTTCGCGTTCATCGTTTCCGCCCATTACACCGTTTTTACCACGGGCACGGCCAATGGCATCAATCTCATCAATAAAGATGATACAAGGTGATTTATCTTTGGCTTGTTTAAACAGATCGCGTACACGTGATGCACCTACCCCAACAAACATCTCCACAAAATCAGATCCTGATAAAGAGAAGAAAGGAACCTGCGCCTCACCAGCAACAGCTTTGGCCAATAAAGTTTTACCCGTACCCGGCGAACCTACCAATAAGGCACCTTTCGGGATTTTACCACCCAGATCGGTATATTTTTTAGGGTTTTTAAGGAAATCTACAATTTCCATTACCTCTGTTTTGGCTTCTTCTAAACCGGCAACATCGTTAAAGGTAATGTTCACCTGGCTTTCTTTATCAAATAAAGTAGCTTTCGATTTTCCGATGCTGAAAATCTGACCGCCACCGCCGGCACCACCGCCCATTCTGCGCATCATAAAAATCCAGAAACCGATTAAAAGCAGTACTGGTAAGATGATGCTTAAAAACCAGCTTGCCAATGGATTGCTTCTGTTTTCTGATTGAAACGAAATTGGTTTTCTGCCTGCAGGCAATGCTTTTTGCGATTCGGCCAGCGCAGCCCTTAAATCAGCAAATTTACCACCATAAGTAAAAAATACAGTTGGTCCGTTTGATACATTAAAAGAACTGGTGCTTTTAAATGCTTTGTACTGAGGTTTGTTTAAACTGTCTTTTTTAATGTAAACCTCAGCTTTTACTAAATCTTCCGTTTGGTAAGCAACAATCCTGTCAACATCTCCTGTTAACAGCATTTTACTTTCGAAAGTATCATATTTTACTTCTTTACCACTATCTCCGGTAAATAAAAACTGCGCAGCAATAATCGCGATGATGATGGCGGCATAAACCCAGAAAATATTAAATTTTGATCCTTTTTGTGGTTTTTTCGGGATGTTCGGTATTCTTTTTCCCTGTTTTTCGGTATTTGGATTGTCGTTCATTTGTCTTTATCAAAATGGTTCTAAGGGTTATGCGCTCTGATAATTTGTGCTTTCAGCATCCCCCCAAAGTTCTTCTATGCCATAAAAGTGGCGCTTTTCGGTTTTAAAAATGTGCACAACCACATCAAAATAATCAAGAATAATCCAATCTGCAGATTCGAAACCTTCTCTATGACGTGGATCGGCCTGCGTGGCTTTATATATTTCTTTTTCTACACTATCGGCAATAGCTTTTACCTGCGTAGCAGAGTTTGCGCTCGCAATAATAAAGTAATCCGCTACTGAAGTATGAATATTTCTTAGATCTAACCGCACTATATCTTCTCCTTTTTTTTCTTGGATGCCATGTACAGCCAACTCAGAAAGGTATGTAGAAAGGGCTACTATTTTCTTTTTTACCATTAAAATGCTTTAATTTTGGAATTACAATAATATAAATTCAACACTTGCAAAATAACACTTTTTCGACACTATTTGTTGGTCAAAATTTAATCAAATTAAAAGAAGTTGATTCTACCAATAACTTTTTGAAAGATTTGGTGTCAAAATCCGAGCCATTAGCCGAAGGGACTGTAATTATGGCAGATAATCAGTTTGCGGGCAGAGGGCAGCAGGAAAGCGTTTGGCAAACCCAGGCAGGCAAAAACATCAGCACCAGTATTTATTTAAAGCCATCATTTCTGCCTTTAAATAAACAGTTTTACCTTAATATAGCGGTTAGTTTAGCTGTTAGCGACGCTTTATCGTATTTTATACCAGAGGGAATAAAAGTAAAGTGGCCTAATGACATGTACTATAAGAACAAGAAATTAGGTGGAATATTGATTGAAAATACCCTGACAGGCACTTCCATCAGATCATCGGTAATTGGCATTGGTTTAAATGTAAATCAATCAAAATTTTCTGAAAGCATCAGTGAGCGGGCCACTTCGGTGATTCAAATTTTACAAAGAAATGTTCCTTTAATGGATATTATGGCGAAAATATTCATGTTTATGGAAAAATACTACTTAATTTTGAGAGCAGGGAAATACAGTATTTTACAAAATGATTACCTTGCAAGGCTTTATAACTTCAATATTCCTGCGTTATATAAAAAAGATGGAGAACTTTTTGAAGGGATAATTAAAGGAGTTGAAGATGGTGGTAGGTTAGCTGTTGAGACCAATGAGGGATTAAAAACCTTTAACTTTAAAGAAATAGAATTTACACACACAAAATAAACACATAATGAAAAAAATCATCCTGGTGCTTTCGATGGTACTTTTTACCATTGCCGGAGCATTTGCCCAAATCGAAAAACCCGTTACCTGGGCTTATTTCGCAAAAAAAACAAGTAAAACAGAAGCGGTTATATATTTAAAAGCCACCATTGACGACCGATGGCATATTTATTCGCAAAACGTTAAAGACGGCGGGCCGGTAAAAACCACTTTTACTTTTACTCCTTCAAAAGATTTTAGCCTGGTTGGCAAAACCATCGAGCCTAAAGCCATTGTTAAATACGAAAGCACTTTTAAAATGAACGTAAGTTATTTTGAAAAAGCAGTAATTTTCCAGCAAAAAATAAAATTGAACAAAGCCACTACAGCTGTTAAAGGCAAAGTAGAATTTATGGTTTGTAACGATAAACAATGCCTTCCGCCAGAAGAAGTTGAATTTAGCGTTCCCGTTAAATAGTTGATCTCAAAATATTTACAAACAGTCCCGAATTTTCGGGACTGTTTCTTTTTAAAGTAAAATCTATCTCCCGCATAGGTTTATAAAGAGCCGTTTATAAAATTATTCTTAATTTCACAGGCTCAAATACACACACAAAACACACAAATGAAAAAGGTTTTATTATTGTTACTAATGGCTGGCATGTTTATCGCATCGCCTGCTGTTAAAAGTTACGCTATTGTAACACAAGATACCACAACAACCGCACCTCCAGATGATATTGTTTTTACCGAAGTAGGTTCTGCACAGGATAGTGCGGCTAATAGCCAGGTAAAAACGGAAAAAGACACCATTAAAAAAGATACAGCCAAAGTAGAAAAAGCTACGGTAGCTGGTAAAGATGCTCCAAAACAATCACTTTGGGTAACTTTTGGCTTAGGCTTATTGGCCGGTATTGCTGCTTTTTTTCTTCCATGTATTTTTCCGATGGTTCCGCTTACTGTTGGTTTTTTTACCAAAAGGGCCGAAAGCAGGGCAAAAGGAATCAGAAGTGCCATTATTTATGGTTTATCCATCATTGTAATTTATGTTGGTTTAGGCGTAATTATTACCTTAATCTGGGGAGCGAGTGCATTAAATGAAATATCGACCGATGGATTTTTTAACATTTTCATCTTCCTTATACTGATTGTTTTCGGCGTATCTTTTTTAGGTGCGTTCGAAATTACCCTGCCAAGTTCATTTGTAAATAAACTCGATGCAAAATCGGATGCTAAAGGCTTAAGTGGGATATTTTTTATGGCTGCAACCTTAGCAGTTGTTTCTTTTTCGTGTACCGGACCGTTAATTGGAACCTCGTTGGTAGCCATCAATACCGATCTGCTAACACCTGTTATTGTCATGTTTGGCTTTTCGCTATCATTAGCGTTAATTTTTACCATGTTTGCCATTTTCCCAAGTTTAATGACGGGCTTGCCAAAATCAGGCGGATGGTTAAACTCAATTAAAGTTTTTCTTGGTTTTCTGGAGTTGGGTTTATCATTAAAATTCCTATCAACAGCAGATCTGGCTTATCACTGGGGAATATTAGACCGTGAGATATTCCTGGCCATCTGGATTGTACTAGCCTTAATTTTGGGCGTTTATTTATTGGGAAAAATCAAATTCTCTCACGATAGCGACCTTCCTTACGTTTCGGTACCGAGGTTGTTTATTGCAACGGCAACTTTTGTATTTGCCATTTATCTAATCCCAGGTTTGTGGGGTGCCCCTTTAAAAGCTGTAAGT
The DNA here is from genome assembly GCF_052045455.1 of Pedobacter sp. 22226. Lineage (NCBI taxonomy): Bacteria > Pseudomonadati > Bacteroidota > Sphingobacteriia > Sphingobacteriales > Sphingobacteriaceae > Pedobacter > Pedobacter sp. 22226. Next base: position 345,807 of record NZ_JBQEPB010000003.1, read on the forward strand.
GCATTGGTACCCCCGCTTTCTACCCAGGATTTTGTAATCGGACAGGATAGTGGTGGTGGATCAAGCCAAACTGCAACACCTAACCACGCTAAGCGTAAATATGCTGAATTCTTACACATTCCGCATAATATTGATGGTTTTTTTGATTATCAGGAAGCATTGGCTTATGCCAAAGAAGTAAAAAAACCGTTATTTCTCGATTTTACCGGACATGGTTGTGTAAATTGCCGCGAAATGGAAGCCCGTGTTTGGTCGGACCCGAGAGTGCTTAAAAAGTTAAAAGAAGATTACATTGTGGTATCGCTTTATACAGATGACAAAACAGACCTTCCGGAAGCGGAACAGTTTGACTCGAAAATTTTAGGTACAAAAGTAAATACAGTTGGTAAAAAGTTTAAACATTTGCAGGCTGAAAGATTTAACACCATTTCGCAGCCATATTATGTACTTTTGGGTACCGATGAAAAAGAATTAGTTTCCCCTCCTATCGGAGTTGAATTTGATATAGATAAATATTTGCAATACCTGGATAATGGATTATCCGAATTTGCCAAGAAACAAACAAATGAATAAGATTAAGAAGATTGGTGTTTTAACCTCTGGCGGCGATTCGCCAGGCATGAATGCCGCAATTAGAGCTGTTGTTAGGGGCTCTATTTATTATGACATTGAAGTAACCGGGTTTATCCGGGGATACGAAGGGCTGATCAACAATGATTTTATCCCTATGGACAGAAAGTCGGTAGCCAACATCATTCAGCGCGGAGGTACCGTTTTAAAAACCGCACGTAGTGAAGCTTTCAGAACTGTTGAAGGGAGAAAAAAAGCCTACGAAAACCTAAAAGCACAAAATATTGATGCATTGGTTGTAATTGGTGGAGACGGAACGTTTACCGGAGCCAATATTTTTTCAAAAGAATTTGATTTCCCTATTGTTGGCCTTCCGGGCACAATAGATAATGATTTAGCTGGAACAGATTTTACCATCGGTTACGATTCTGCCATTAATACCGTTATTGATGCGGTAGACCGGATCAGGGATACAGCCGAATCGCACGATAGATTATTTATCGTTGAAGTGATGGGCCGTGATTCTGGTTTAATTGCTTTAAGAAGTGGAATTGGTGTTGGTGCAGAAGCGATCATGATCCCCGAGGCAAACATGAATGCAGATGATATTTTACACAAACTGGAGCACAGCCGTAAAGACAAAGCCTCGAAAATTATTATTGTTGCCGAAGGTGATGATACCGGTGGTGCATTTAAAGTTGGCGAAATTTTGCAGGAAAAATACCCGCATTACGATACCAAAGTTTCGGTTTTAGGCCACATTCAGCGCGGAGGTAAACCAACCTGTATGGACCGTGTACTGGCAAGCCGTTTAGGTGTTGCTGCGGTAGAAGGGCTAATTAGTGGCGAAAGCGGCGTAATGGCCGGACAGGTAAACCGCGAAATTATTTTTACCCCTTTCGATCATGCCATTAAACACATTAATGCCGAAAAAGTGAGTGCCAAATGGCTTAAACTCATCGATATACTTTCGTTTTAAAACGAAACAGGATATAAAAAGAAAAGTCTTTCCCGCATCGGAAAGACTTTCTTGTTTTTGCTTAGTTTTCGCAATAAGCAATTTCTTAATCTTCTAAAATTACGGCTGTGCCATTGGCGCTTACCATAAGCATGCTGCCGCCGCTACCAACTGTTTCGTAATCTAAATCTACACCAACAATTGCATTGGCGCCCAAAGCGGCCGCATATTGTTGCATTTCATTAACTGCGGTATCTTTTCCTTCGCGTAAAACACGCTCGTAAGAACTCGATCTTCCCCCTACTATATCCGTTATTCCTGCAAATAAATCCTTAAAAATATTTGCACCAATAATCGTTTCTCCGGTAACTAAACCGATATATTTTACAATTTTTCTGCCCTCAACTGTAGGCGTTGTGGTTACTAACATAGTTTTAGTTTTTATCATTAGAACATTTTTTTTTAGAAATGTTACAATTTTTAACAAATGCTCTTTTTAGTGTTTCTCAAAGGTTTTAAACGGTTAAAATCAGGTGTTTAAAACAGACTTACGAAAATAAATTTATGAAATCGCTTGTGCTTTTGCATCACTATTAAAAATCATTGCTATGAGCACATCTAAAACCTTACTCATCCTTCCTTTATTATTGATAACCCTTTTTGTGAAGGCACAAATGCCTGTATTAAAGGTACAACAGGCCGAAACTGCCGAACAGAAAGAAGCGGTTAAACTTAAAAAACTGAACATCGATGTACAGATAACAGGGAATATTGCCACAACGGTGATGACGATGACCTTTCACAATAGCAGTAACCGCATTTTAGAGGGAGAACTTACTTTCCCGATGCCAGATGGAGTGAGCATTAGCCGTTATGCTTTGGATATCAACGGGAAAATGCGTGAGGCTGTTCCGGTAGAAAAAGCAAAAGCAACCGAAGTTTTCGAAAGCATTGAACGCCGGCGTGTTGACCCGGGCCTGTTGGAAAAAGTTGAAGGCAATAATTTTCGCACAAGAATCTACCCTTTGCCGGCCAATGGCAGCCGAACTATTATTGTGGGTTACGAAGAAGAGTTGAGTTTTAACAGCGCAAATGTTTTAAGGTATCACCTGCCCCTGGATTATAACCAGGTCATTGAAAATTTCAGCTTAAAAACCACGGTTTTTGAAAGCATCATAAAACCAGAGCTTGGCGAACAGCCCGATGGTAGTTTTGACTTAAAAGCCAGCGGAAATACCTACGTTGGGGAAATAAACAAAAGCAATTACCAGCCTAAAAATGGCCTCACCATTAATTTGCCAAAGCGGAATAACCTGCCCGAGGTGCAAATGCAAAAAGCATCTTCAGGTTATTATTTTCTGGTAAATGTTTTTCCTAAAATGGAGAGCCGGGAGCGTCAGTGGGCCAATCACATCGGCTTAATCTGGGATGTATCGTTAAGCGGGCTTCAACGCAATACCGAAAAAGAAATAGAATTGCTGGATTTGATTATTAAACAAAAGCAAAACTTAACCATCCAATTGGGCCTGGTAAATAACGGCTTTAAAAATGCCGGAACTTTCGTTATCTCAAACGGCAACTGGGCAGCATTAAAAGATAAATTAAAGAACCTGGTTTACGATGGTGGTACAAATTTCAGTGCGATAAATGCAAAGTCGATTCTGGCAGATGAATATCTTTTATTTACTGATGGCTTATCTACCTTCGGAAAAAGCACCGTGAGTTTAAATAAGCCCGTTCATTGTATCAATACATCATTAAAGGCAGATTACAGCACCTTAAAATACATTACCTTAAAAACAGGCGGACAATTTGTAAACCTCAATTCTATTGCTGTTAATGATGCTTTTAAACAGTTAAATCAACAGAACCTTCAGTTTTTAGGAGTCAAAAATGGAAGCAGCATCCGGCAAACCTACCCTTCAATGAAAGTAAATGTAAACGGGCATTTTTCTTTGGCAGGCATTATGAGCGATTTTAATACGGAATTTACACTACAGTTTGGTTTTGGAAATACCGTGGTTGCCGAGCAGGTGGTTCGTTTAAATGCAACAGAACACACTTTGAGCAGTATCGATGTAAGCCGCGTTTGGGCACAGAAGAAAATTGCCGAAATGGATATCCGGTACGAAGAAAACAAAGAGGATATCAGCATTTTAAGTAAACAGTTTGGTATTGTTACCCGCAACACCAGTTTAATCGTACTGGAAAATTTAAATGATTATTTGCGTTATGATATTGTGCCACCTGCAGAATTGCAACAGGCTTATAATGCCGTTTTAAAGCAGCGCAGAGCAGATCTTTTAGAACACAGGCAAGACCTGATTAATGCTGCGGTAGCCATGACCAAAGAATTAAAAACCTGGTGGAATACTGATTTTAACTATAAAGAACCGGAAAAGAAGAGGGAAAGCTATCCTGATCCGGGACAAAGAGATGTAAAAGGCGATCCAACAGCAGATATTGTAATGAGCGAACCCACTGGTAACGCACCAAGACGGGAAGTTGCGAAAGCAGCCGAAGTAATCGTTCCTCCAATGCCGCAAGCTGTAGCTGCGGCCCCGCTTACCGGGGCCGCCAGCAGAGATAAAGAAACGAGTCAATTAAATGAGGTGGTGGTAGTAGGTTATGCCACACAGCGGAAAGCCTCTTTAACAGGATCAGTAACAACTATTAGGGGAAACGTTTCGAGTGCTCTAGAGGGCAGGGTTGCCGGAATGCAGGTAGGAAAAGCAGATGCCAAAAGAATTTCGCCCGTACCACCACCACAACAGCCAGCCATTATGATCCCCGAATTTAAAAGTGATAAAGATTATATGAAAAATCTGGTTGGCAAACCGGATAGCGCTTACCAGGCTTATTTAAAAATGCGTCCGAAATACATTTCTACTCCAATGTTTTATTTTGATGTAGCTAATTGGTTTTACCAACAGAAAGACAGTGTGAGGGCATTAACTATTTTAAGCAATATTGCCGATTTAGATTTGGAAAACGCCGATCTCTATAAAACACTTGCTTACAAATTAAAACAAACGGGCAATTTTAAAGAAGAAATTTTTATTACCCGAAAGGTGTTGCAATGGCGCCCGATGGATGCACAAAGTTACCGCGATTATGCTTTGGCCCTGGCCGATAACGGGCAGTACCAGGCTGCAATCGATAATTTATACAAAGTGCTTACCCAAAGTTATAACGCCCAGATTGCCGACAGAGACCAGGGGATTGAAGAGATTGTAATTTCAGAAATAAATAACCTTATTGCAAAACATGGCAATAACATTAATACTAAGGGAATAGATAAACGTTTAATCCAGCCTTTGCCGGTGGATGTACGCGTGGTACTTAACTGGAATAAAAATGATACCGACATCGATTTGTGGTTAACCGATCCTACTGGCGAAAAAGGCTTTTATGGTAACTCGAGAACCAAAATTGGTGGAAGGATCAGTAACGATTTTACCTCGGGTTATGGCCCGGAGCAGTTCATGATCAAAAAAGCGATTAAAGGGAAATATAAGATAGAAGTGAATTATTACGGCGACAGGCAGATCAACATCAGCGGACCCACAACGGTAACAGCTGAGATTTACACCCGTTATGCAACCGGCAAACAGCAAAGAAAAGTAATTGTACTGCCACTGGCTGCCGGAAGCAGCGGTGGAAATTTTGTTGGGGAGTTTAACTTTTAAATATATTCATAGGGGGTCGACTTAAGTCGACCCTATGAATACAATATTATAGCAACAAGCCCGCTACCTCTTCCCAGGTATTTACACGCTCATATTCTGTTATCAGTAAATTATGTGGCGAGGTAAACAATAATGGCCTGCCGTCAAAATTTACAAAGTTTTTGATTCGGTCGTCGATAATGATGTCGACGTTTACAATTTTATTTCCGCAGAACATAATGTGCTGCCAATCAATAAAAGGGAAATGTTCGGCCATCCAATCGTATTTATCCACCAGTGAGTTACGGAATTCCATTGCCGCGGAAACGATATAAACATCATATTTTTCCTGCAATGCCTTAATTACCCGCTGGCTATCTTCAATTACTTCAAGATCGCGGAAAAATCCGGGCTCATTAATGTACTCGAACCATTTTTGGTTTACCTCCTGAGGCACATGGTGATAAATTTCGTTTCCCGCATCAATCTTCAAATCAAGCGGAACATTAAAATCACGGTTATATAATTTAATAAACTTTCCAACGGCATCGGCAATCACCTCGTCCATGTCAATCGCAATTCTTTCCATTTTGTAGCTGCAAATATTTTGGTGCAAATATCCTTAAAACAAAGAATTTAAACTATGTTTTTAATTTCCAGTATTTTAGTTATCTTTGCAGCCCCGCAGCATGAAGCTCCGGGAACTATGTTGAATACATAAATACAAAAGAAAATGGCAACTAAAATCAGATTGCAAAGATTCGGTAAAAAAGGGAAACCTTTTTTCCACGTTGTGGTAGCAGATTCCCGCTCTCCACGTGATGGTAAATTTATTGAGCGTTTAGGTTCTTATAACCCAAATACCAATCCTGCAACCATCGAAATTAACTTCGAAAAAACTTTAGCCTGGGTTAACAATGGTGCAGAACCAACTGATACTGCCCGTGCTATCCTTTCTTACAAAGGTGTTTTATACAAAAAACACTTAGAAGGTGGTGTTAAAAAAGGCGCTTTAACTCAAGAACAGGCAGATGAAAAATTTGCAGCCTGGTTAGATGCTAAATCAGGTAAAATTTCTGGTAAATCAGAAGGTTTAGCAGCTTCTAAAGCTGACTTACGTAAAGCAGCTTTAGCCGCAGAAGCTAAGAAAAAAGAAGATAGAGCAGCAGCTATCGCAGCTAAAAATGCACCAGTTGCAGAAGAGGTTGTTGAAGAAGAAGCTACTGAAGAAGCACCAGCAGTTGAAGCTGAGGCAACTGAAGCAACTCCTGCAGCAGAAGCTACTAAAGAAGAAGGAGCAGAATAATTTTAATTATTCTGACTTATTAAATAGCGTTCCGGATATTCGGAACGCTATTTTTTTAACTAAAAATGTCATCCTGAGGTACGAAGGATCTGTTTCATCGCTATCAGATCCTTCGTGCCTCAGGATGACAATGTAATAATATGAAACACGAAGAAGCATTTTACATAGGGTACGTTACCAAAACACGGGGTTTAAAAGGAGAAGTTCAGGTATTTTTCGAATTCGACGATTATGAGCAGCTGGAGTTTGATGTTGTTTTTGCAGATATGAACGGTAAACTGGTTCCCTATTTCGTGGCATCAGCAAAATTGCAGGCCAATAAAACAGGCTATTTTAACTTTGATGATGTTGACCATATCGATAAGGTACAGCCCTTATTGAAAAAGAAACTTTACCTTCCGATTGCCCAAATGCCTGAGAGAGATGAATCTGAGTTCTTCTATACCGATCTTAAAGGTTTTATGGCTGTTGATGAGACGCTTGGTGAGCTGGGAGAAATCACTGAAGTAAATGAATATCCCCAACAGTTTGTCGCTACGGTTATTTATCAGGAAACGGAAGTCCTTTTTCCGTTAAATGAAGATTTTATTGTCGAAATTGATGATGAGGAAAAAATCCTGACGCTTGATCTGCCTGAGGGTTTATTGGATATCTATTTAGAAAATTAAAAGACTATTTTTCCAAGTTTAGAAGCAAAATCGCCAAGGTCGGTTAAGTTGGTATTCGATAATATAATAATGCTGACATTATAATTTAAGTAATGGAACCAGACACAGTTGGCACCTTGTATTCTTCCGTATCGTTCCATTCTTTTATATTTTTGATTACTTCCTTTGTAATCTCTTATCCAAACGCTGTATCCATAATCATCGAGGCCAGGGGTTAATAGTTGATTTAGGGTTTGCTGCTTGATAAGTTGATAACTAAAAAGAGCATCATTAAATTTTATCAAATCCGCTGTGCATGAGTACATTGCGCCTGCAGAAGAAAAATCTTCTATATAGATGGGTATATTTGGAATTAGTTTAAAATCTTTTCCTTTATAATAAGCTGTGGCAAGGTTCGGTATTAGTTTATAGTGATTAATTATACCAGAATTATTCATGTGTAAAGGAATCAGAATTTGTTCCTCTAAGATTTGTTCAAAAGGTTTTTTATATATTATTTCCAGAATTCTACCTAGAATCATGTATTCTCCATTGTTGTAATCAAACTTTTCTCCGGGTTCGTTAATAAGAGGATTTGAACAAAAATTATCTACGATCTCCTCTAAAGTATATGGCCTATGATAAAAACCAATCCCATATCTCATAAAATTAGCATCTGAGGCCGTATCTGTATTTTTCATTCCAGATGTGTGATTTAGCAATTGACGGATGGATACTTTTGAGCCGCTCTCACCCTTATAAGAGGGTAAATAGGTGTTTATTTTTTTATCAAGATCAATTTTTCCTTGTTCCATTAGTTGGAGAATCAAAACTGCTGTAAATGTTTTTGTAATAGAACAAATTTGATATTTTGTGTCATTTTTAACTGGTAAATTAAATGAACGTTCCGCCACTCCGAAACTTTGATGATAAATAATCTTTGCATCTTTTTTTATCAAAATGGTTCCATTGAACTGATGGTGATTTGCATAATCAACAGCGAAATTTTTAACGTTTTTAGATTGAGCTGGCAGATTATAGTTAAAAATAAAAATGGAAGAAAATAGCAGAAAATATTTCATCAAGGTTTGGATTAATTTCTACTATATGACGTGCAGCATCATTTTATGTTACAATTAAGGAAAAGCAATAAAATGCGCTTTCACGCTAAAATTCTACTTCAGGCTAAAGACTTCGCGCTAAAGGCTTACCTTTGCACCATGCGTTTCGATATCATAACAGTTCTGCCGGGTTTACTAGAAAGTCCGTTTGCCCATTCTATTTTACAGCGTGCCCAAAAAAAGGGTATTGCCGAAATTGTGGTGCATAATTTACGTGATTATGCCACCAATAAACAAAAAAGTGTAGACGATTATCAATATGGTGGCGGCAGCGGCATGGTAATGAGCATCGAACCCTTTGCGGCATGTATTGAAAAACTACAGGCTGAGCGAGAATACGACGAGATTATTTTTATGAGTCCGGATGGCGTTACCTTAAATCAAAGTACTGCCAACGAACTTTCCATCAAAAAGAACATCATTATTTTGTGCGGGCATTATAAGGGCATAGATCAGCGCATACGCGATATCTTTGTAACCAGGGAGATATCAGTTGGCGATTATGTTTTAAGCGGAGGTGAGCTTCCTGCTGCCATCGTGGTAGATGCTGTGGTGCGTTTAATCCCGGGTGTTTTAAATGATGAGACTTCTGCCCTGTCTGACAGTTTTCAGGGAGATTTGCTTGATGCTCCGGTTTATACCCGCCCGGCCGATTGGCGCGGACATAAAGTGCCCGATGTTTTATTAAGCGGCCATGAGGCGAAAGTGAACGAATGGAGACACGAACAGGCCTTAGAGCGGACTAAAACCCGCCGTCCTGACCTTTTGGAATAGAAGCATTTAACACAATCAAATGTGGAATTCATAAAGAATGTGGAAAAAATTAAAATAGGTTTTTTTTTCTCAAAAATAATCCCTAATATTGCAATCCGATTTTCACGGGATGAAATATCGATTTAATAGCTTAAAATCATGGATTTAGTAAAATTTGTTGAAGAGCAGGCCATCGCGAAAAAAGATTTTCCTGCGTTCAAGTCTGGCGATACAGTGAGCGTACACTATAAAATTCGCGAAGGTAATAAAGAACGTGTTCAAATTTACCAGGGTGTTGTAATACAACGTAACAGTGCAGGTGCTAACGAAACCTTCACCGTACGTAAAATGAGCAACGGCGTTGGTGTTGAGCGTATTTTTCCTTTTAGTTCTCCAAACATTGAGAAAGTAGAAGTAAATAGCTATGGTAAAGTTCGTAGAGCGAAATTGTTCTATTTACGTGCTTTAACTGGTAAAGCTGCTCGTATCAAATCATTGAGAAAATAATATTCTTTATTATAAGATATAGCCTTCACGATTAATTTCGTGGAGGTTTTTTTGTTTATACCTTTGTTAAATGTTAGATTCTACTTTTTTCGACCAGGTTTTTTGGGGCAATACTGTAAAAGCCTATTTTCTTTTCGGAGGGATATTATTTTTAGGCCTGGTATTTAAAAACATTGTTTCTAAGCTGTTAAGCAGGTTGCTGTTCAGGCTTTTCAGAAATTTCTCTAACCAATCGCATAACGATGCCTTCGTGGCTTTGCTGGTAAAGCCGATTGAGATTTTTATCCTGTTATCTACCCTTTACCTTTCCATTAACCAATTAAAACACCCTTTAGAAGTAGCTGTATTCCATTACAGTAAATTAATTGGCAAAACCAAGGAGTTAATCCCGGTAACCATTGGCGATTGTGTAGACCGGATTTTCCTGTTTATGATTATCCTGTCGTTTTTCTGGATTGTTTTAAGGATTATCGATTTTATCAGTCACGTGCTGCTGTACAAAGCTTCTCTAACCGAAAACAAGGCCGATGATCAACTGGTACCTTTTTTAAAGGAATTATTTAAAACCATTGTCATTTTTATAGGCTTTTTTACGCTTTTGGGCTTCGTTTTCGAAGTGAATGTACTCACGCTGATTACCGGCTTAGGTATTGGTGGTATTGCCATTGCCTTGGCCGCTAAAGAGAGTTTAGAAAACCTGATCGGATCATTCACCATCTTTTTAGATAAGCCTTTCACCGTTGGCGATCTGGTAAAGGTTGATGGTGTGGAAGGAACTGTAGAAAAGGTGGGTTTCAGGAGTACAAGGATCAGAACTTCCGAAAAAACGATGGCTACCTTACCCAACAGGGGTATGATAGATGGGGTATTGGAAAATCTTTCGTTAAGAAACTCACGCAAAGTATCTTTTGTTATCGGGCTTACTTACGAAACGAGTTCGGATTCGCTAAGAAAAATTATTTCCGAAATAGAAAGTTATATCAACAACCATCAGGGTACAAGTGACGATGGGAATGCCTCGTTTAAGAGTTTTGGTGATTCGGGCCTGAATGTAGAGGTTAATTATTTTGTAACGGAGCTTAATGCTACACAATTCCTTAAAATCAGGCAGGAAATTAACCTCGAGATTATGGATATCGTAGTTCGGAATAAATCAGATTTTGCCTACCCAACACAACGTTTAATCAGCGATAGACCCGTAGCTCCTGGTGATAAGGAAGAAGTGGGTAATGATGCTACGGATTAGATGGATTCCATGAATGACTTTCGTGACCTATGTCTTCGCAGACTGCTGCGGTAACTAGAAAAAGAAACATACAGCGCATGGATAAGTTTAATTTTTTGGAAAGCAGCGTCGGTGGCGATGATTAATGTTTGTTCCTGCTATTCACTTCAAGTCCTCTCCCGATGAAAAATCGGGATCCGGGCTTTCCGTTGCTATCAGGTTTAGGTGGCGGCTTTGGTGTTTCAAAATATGAACCTTTCCATTCACCATCGTAGCAAAATCCGTAGTCTGTGTCCTCACAGACCGCTGCGGTAGCTAGAAAAAGTAACTTACAGCGCATGGAAAAGTTTAATTTTTTTGGAAAGCAGCGTCAGTGGCGATGATTAAAGTTTGTTCCTGCTATCCACTCCAAGTCCTCCCCCGATGAAAAATCGGGATCCGGGCTTTCCGTTGCTATCAGGTTTAGGTGGCGGTTTTGGTGTTTCAAAATATGAGCCTTTCCATTTCACGATCGTAGCAAAATCCATGGTCTGTGTCCTCACAGACCACCGCGTTAACCAAATCGTAATAAAAACAAAAAGCCGGTTTAGCAATTAACTAAACCGGCTTTTTTATGCTTTTTAATGTCCTTAGTTTAAAGTTGCCAATGTGGTGATTCCACCTTTTACAACCTGATTAAGTTCTACGTTCACTTTGGTACCTACCGGAAGAAAAACATCAACCCTCGACCCGAATTTGATAAAGCCAAACTGTTCTGTTTGGATTACCTGATCGCCTTCTTTTACGTACCATACAATCCTGCGGGCCAAAGCACCTGCAATCTGGCGGAATAATACCGGCGTACCGTTTTTATGCTCTACAACTGTGGTTGTACGTTCGTTTTCGGTAGAAGATTTAGGGTTCCAGGCCGCAAGGTATTTCCCCGGGTGGTATTTGAAAAATTTAACCACTCCTGAAATAGGGTTACGGTTAATGTGCACATTTACCGGCGACATGAAAATAGATACCTGTAAACGTTTATCTTTAAAGTATTCGCCTTCTTCAGTTTCTTCAATTACCACAACTTTACCATCTGCAGGACAGATCACCAGGTTTTCTCCTGAAGAGAAACTTCGGCTTGGGTTACGGAAAAACTGCAGTACAATGATAAATAATGCAGCCGAAAAAATATAAATAAACCAGCGCAGCCAGGTAATGTCGTGATATTTATAATCAACAACCGCGTTGATGACGAAAATAAACAATACGCTCAGGGCAATGGTGGTGTAACCTTCTTTATGTATGGTCATTGTGTTAAAAATTATTGGGCAAAGGTGCGAAAAATAAATTAATCCAATCTAATAATTATGCCTCAGTTGCTCTATAAATGTCGGTTAAGTTCCGGCCCAGGCCATTATAATCTAAGCCATAACCTACAACAAATTCGTTAGGTATTTCAAAACCAACATATTCCAGTTCTTCAATTTCGTACTTCAGGGCACTTGGTTTTAGCAAAAGAGAGCTTACTTTAACCGATGCCGGATTTTTTTCTTTAATTGTTTTTAAAATGTGGGTTAAAGTTAAGCCGGTATCAACAATATCTTCTACAATAATGATGTCCCTTCCCTCAATATTTTCGGGCAGTCCGATCAGTTCTTTCACATTTCCAGAACTTGATGTGCCTTCATAAGAGGCTACACGCATAAAAGCAACTTCGCAGGGTACGTTGATTTCTTTGATCAGATCGGCCATAAATAAAAAGCTGCCGTTCAGTACGCCAATAAATAAAGGGCATTTGCCTTCATAATCAACATTCATCTGGATACCCATCAAACGGATCCGTTTATTTAAGGTGTCGTTTTCTAAAAATATCTCGAACTCTTTATCCTCTACTTTTATTTTGTGCATGCTGCATTAGATGGTTAATTGTATAAATTGGTTAACTGGTTAATTGTTGTGGCAACCGCAAACTGAAAATTGTGAACTACAAACTGATCTTGGTTAATCATTTACCCTTCTACTGCGCTCAGTGGGTTAACTGGTTAATTGTGGCGTTAACTAAAAACTGACAATTGCCAATTGTAAACTGAGAACTGGCTACTACTGCTCACTCTTTTCCAGTTCCTTTTGTCGTCTGCGTTCTTCCCTGCGCTCCTGCCTTAACTGTTTTTTGGTTTTAGTGGTATCGGCAGGGGTGCCTGCTGGTTTGGCTACAGTAGTATCTTTTTTAGATCCGCCACCAAATAAGCGTTCAAAGAAACTTTTATTTTTATCGTGTACAATTACAACCGGCAAACCATCACCATCATCATCAAACGCGGTGGTATCTACCACAGCGGTATCTGGTGCCAAATAGCGGCGTAGTCCTTCTCTCAGGCGAACGTTATAAAAACCATAACCTGAGGTATCACTTGGTGTTAAACCTTTTCTGGCCATAATATTTCCCATAAACCTGAAATAATTAAACATATAAGGTTTCAGGCTGCCGTCGGCCATAAATTTATACATCGATGCTTTTGGTTTAGGTACAATACTGGCCAAAAACAATCCATCGCCGATGGTTAAATCGGCTGGTTGTTTCCCGAAATAATATCTTGATGCCTCTCCTATCCCATAAATGTTCTGGCCAAGCTCCATAATGTTGAAATACACTTCAAGCATGCGTTGTTTACTAATCAGGTGGTTATGTTCGATAAGCCAAACGATTAAAATCTCTTCGGCTTTACGGGCCAAAGTTTTCTGACGGCTTAAATAAACGTTTTTAACCAGCTGCATGCTGATGGTACTACCGCCACGTTTAAATTTCTTTTCTTTAAAGTTTACCGCAATTGATTTCCGGATTGATTCTTCCACAAAGCCATTGTGTGTAAAAAAAGATGGATCTTCTGCCGTTAAAACCGCATTGATGAAGTTTTTAGATATGGCAGATAATGGTGTAAAGTTCGGGTTAGATGGGCCAATGGTAATATCACGCATCGGTTTGCCGTATTCGTAGGGCGTGTAAACAAAGGTATTGTTGATTTTTTGCAGATTTGTTTTTCCCCACTGCACAATTTTAAAATCAACGGGCGTTAAGGTCGAATTAAAACGGACACTATCAGGTATTTTGGTATCCAGGTAAAAATTGAGGTTGTATTTTACCTTTCCCTGTACTTTTAATCCTTCCAGCGATTCGAACAAACCTTGCGGAAAAGCATCTAAAATACTTTGTGCATCCTGTTCTTCGGCCCTTAACTTTAACTCGTAAATCTTATTTTTGCCTAAGGTATATTTAACAAAAGGGTGGATCTGCGCATTTTTCAGGTAAGCAGTAGATGAACTGTCTAACGCAATATAATTTGGGCCAACCAAAATATCGGCATCCAGTTTTGCGCTTTGTACAATGATGTCGTTTGAAGCGATACGTGGCTGGTTGATCAGCATGTTTTTTACCGACCAGGAACCAGATATTTTGTAATCATCGCCACTGTATTTTGCATTTTTAAGTTCCGTTTGCAGGGTGTCGAAACTGAGTTTTGCGTGCAGCTTATTGTTTAAATAGGGTAATTCGAGTTTTTTGCCGTCAGCGTAAGCCATAAAGCGTAACTCTTTACTTCCCGGATTTACATAACCATCCACATGCCAGGTAGCTTCGCCATTGTTCACATTTATGGCCGATTTTAAATCCCCACCATCGATTGTAGCCATCGTGGCAAAGCTTAATTTCGCAGTATCATGATCATTTAGTTTAAAAATCATGTTTTGCACATCCATGTCATCAGGGATTTTATACAAAACCTGGTTAAGGATGTTACTGGCTATTTCTGATAAATTTACTTTCCCTTTAGTTTCGGTGCTATCTTTTTTCCTCCTTTTTAAGATAAAATCGATGTTGGTAGTCGAATCTTTAAGCACTACACTTACAAAACCTTCCTTCAGTTTTACTTCCGAAAACTTCACATTGCCAAAAATGAGTGGAAAAAGTTTTACACCAACACTTAGCTCTCCGATGTTGGAAAGCGTATCGCGCTCTTTAGGAACGACAGAAATATTGGTCATTTTTACGGTGCTTAAGCCTGTAAATCCGGCTGATCCGATTTTAACTTCCAGACCGTAATCTTTATCGGCTTTGGCAATTGCCTTTGCGACCATTTTTTTAAGAAGGGCTTCCCTTTTGCTATAAGCTACGGCACCCAAAGCAATACAAACAACTAAAAAAACACCTAAAACCCAGGCTCCGATTTTTAAATATTTTTTGGGGATCTTAATTTTTGGTATTCGCATATAGTCGTTAAAATGGTTAATTGCTTAAACGTAACAATTAAATGTTTATTTCGTGTTAAAATTACAGTTAAAAAGCCTAAATAAAAGTATTTATGGCTATGTTTTGTTAATTTTGAATTTAAATTAATACAATGCAGATTAGCCCGCAACAAGTTTTAGATGCGCTTAAAAATGTTGAAGATCCGGATCTTAAGAAAGACCTGGTAACCCTGAACATGATTAAGGATTTACAGATAGCAGATAACCACGTCAATTTTACATTAGAGCTTACTACGCCGGCATGCCCGATGAAGGAAATGCTGAAAAATGCCTGTACAAATGCCATTAAACATTTTGTATCGCCAACGGCAGAAATAACAATCAATGTAACATCCAGGGTTACCCAGCCAACCAACTCATCTTCACTAGATAACATCAAAAACATCATTTTGGTTTCATCAGGTAAAGGCGGTGTGGGTAAATCTACCGTATCAAGCAATCTGGCTGTGGTATTGGCCAGGGATGGTGCAAAAGTTGGTTTGATTGATGCCGATATTTATGGTCCATCGGTACCTACCATGTTCGATCTTGTTGATGCAAAACCAGGTGCTGAGGAAACTGCAGATGGCAAAACGAAAATTTTACCGATCGAAAAATACGGGATCAAACTATTATCCTTAGGCTTTTTTGCTGATCCCGGTCAACCGGTGCCCTGGCGTGGCCCCATGGCTTCTAACGCAGTAAAACAATTATTTAATGATACGAACTGGGGAGAACTGGATTATCTGATCGTAGATCTTCCTCCAGGTACCGGCGATATCCACATTACCATTACGCAAAGTTTCCCGATTTCGGGAGCGGTTGTGGTTACCACGCCGCAACAGGTTGCTTTGGCCGATACGCATAAGGGATTGGCCATGTTCAGAATGCCGGGAATTAATATCCCGATTTTAGGTGTTATTGAAAACATGTCGTATTTTACACCTGCAGAACTGCCGGATAATAAATATTACATTTTTGGTAAAGGTGGTGGTACGGAACTTGCAGCACGTTTTGATGTGCCGTTTTTGGGCGAAATTCCGATTATCCAGAGCATTTCTGAAGCAGGCGACAAAGGAAAACCGGTGGCATTGAACCAAAATCCTTTGCTGGATGGCATATTTGGCGATATTGCAAGTAAGATTGCACAGCAGATTTCCATCAATAACGCGCAAATGGTGAATTGCTAAAAAATTACTATTTTTATAACCTTAAAAAATATATAATGAATTTAACAGAACAAGTAGAACAGGCATTGGAAACCATCAGGCCATATTTAAAGGCCGACGGAGGTGATGTTTCTGTTGAAGAAATTACATCAGAAGGAACGGTAAAACTTAAGCTTTTGGGTAACTGCGGGTCATGCCCGATGAGTTTTATGACCATGAAATCGGGTATAGAACAGGCAATTATGAAAGCTGTTCCTCAGATCACTTCGGTAGTTGCCGTAAATATGGCAGAGCAAGAGTAAGCTTTAACACTATTTAACTAGAAAGTTTTATTTTAAAAATTACTTTTGTCTTAATGAGATATTGTATTACCCTGATTTGCCTAATTTTTTCCATAACCGCTTTTGCACAACAGAAGCCGGTACAGGATAAACTCATCCAGTTTTCAGGGATTATTACCGATATCGATAGCTCAAATGTAATACCTTACGTAACCATCACCAATCTTTCTGCAAAGAGTAAAAGGGTTGGCGCCGATTACAGGGGATACTTTACTTTTATTGTTAACCCGGGCGATACGATCCTGTTTACCGCTATCGGTTACAAAAAATTCTCTACTGTAATACCACAAAGTACGCCGGATAGCAAATACACCATTATGGTGAAACTGAAAGCAAATGTGATTGATTTACCTTCGGTACGTGTTTTTCCATGGGCTACTACAGAAGAATTTACCCGCGAGTTTTTATCGATGAAACTGGCGGATGATGATATGGCCATTGCCAAAAAGAACCTTTCGCGTTCATCAATCGATGGGTTGATCCAAACGCTTCCACGTGACGGACAGGAAATCGGCAGCCAGAATTATCGATATAATTTCGACAGGATGATCAACAAAAATATGGTTCAAACCAATCCCCTGCTTAATCCTTTTGCCTGGGGCAAGCTGATGCAGCAGATTTTTGATGGCGATAAGAGCAGGACGAATTAGTCTGCAGTCATAAGTCCGGAGTCCTTAGTATTGGATGCAGCGGACAGTTTTAATTAGCAATTACATTTTATTCTTGATTCAGATTTTTGCGCATTCCGGAAAGATTTGAAAGCTGTTTTTTTTAAGTCTTAAAGATAAAACTGTTGGTTCGTGGAGACACGAACCAAGGCGCGTGATAATTCTGTTTACTTCCACAAGTCCGTCATCTCGACTGAAGCGTAGCGGAATGGAGAGATCTATTTGGTTAGATTTCTCGACGTCATTGCATTTTTTGTCATTGCTAATTTCAATAGAAAAGTCGTCATTGCGAGTCGGCTGAAAAGCCTTCTCGCAATGACGAGACCTCACAGCTGAAATAAATTAAGTATGATGATATGGCAGAGAATCATTCAAATTAAAAAAGGGAAAACGTTTCCATTTTCCCTCTTACATCTTCCTTCAAAACCTATCTTTTCTTGCTCTTGTTCGGAAACTTCATTTTGTAATCTGTTTTGATATTTCCTTTCGAAATCGCATCCAGTTTACTTTTTAGCATTGTTTTGCGGAGTACGCTCACCTTATCCGTAAATAGTTTACCTTCAATGTGGTCATATTCGTGCTGGATTACGCGTGCCGGCATTCCGTCAACATCATCGGTATGTTCTACCCAATTTTCGTCGAAATAGGTAATTTTGATATTTGGTTTACGCATGATGTTTTCACGGATATCGGGAATGCTTAAGCAACCTTCGTTAAAGCTCCAGGCTTCGCCGGTTTCTTCCAGAATCTCTGCATTGATAAATACTTTTTTGTAACCAGGTTTGCCATCTTCATCTTCACCGGTATCTACAATAAACAAACGGATCGGTAAACCGATCTGTGGGGCAGCAAGGCCCACACCATTGGCGTAATACATAGTGTCGAACATATCGCTGATCAATTGTTTTAATTCAGGATAATCTTTATCGATATCGGTTCCTACCTTTTTTAAAACAGGATCTCCGTAAGCTACTATTGGTAATTTCATTGTATTGTATTTTATGTCGTCCGTCATTGCCAGGCACGAAGCAATCTTAAAGCGCTGGGTGAACTAGCGATTGTTGTAGGATTGCTTCTTGCCTCGCAATGACGAAAAAAGTCAAGCAATGCAAATTGCATTTTTTTACAAAAATAACAATTATTCCTCTATTGGGCAGAAAGTAAAGATATTCAGTTGATCAATATCTAAAACTTCGTGTACCACATCAGCCATTTGCGTGGTGGTAACGGCATTAATTTTCTCAAAAACTGTCTCCAGCGGATCTATTTTATCATGATCGATCAGACTTTTGGCCATCGAAATGATTAAACCGATCCTGTTTTCTTCTCCTAAGGCAATCTGTCCGATAAATTTATTTTTGGCTTTTTGCAGTTGCAATTCATTTAAAGGTTTTTCTTTAAGTTTTTTAATTTCTTTAAAAATCAAAGAAAGTGCTTTGTTCTGTTTTTCTTTATCGGTGCCAAAGTAAATGGAAAAAATGCCGGTATCGTGTAACGGCGAGAAATTAGATTCGATGGTATAAGCAATTCCATATTTCTCCCTGATTTGTAAGTTTAAAACCGAGCTCATTCCATTACCGCCAAAGTAATTGTTAAGCAGCATTAAAGGAACTTTTTGCGATTGGTACGTAGAATATGCCTGTGTACCCAAAATGCAGTGTACCTGCATAATCGGTTTGTAAATGGTGGTGTTGCTTTGTGGAAGAATGCCTGGTTTAATCCTTTTTTTATCCGGATTATTCTCTTCAACATCAGCAAAATATTTGCTTCCTTTGGTTATAACACTGTTTAAAGTATAATTGCCTAAAACGGCCACAACAATTTCGTTGGTGCGGTAATTCGCCTTTCTGAAATTGATCACATCCTCACGGGTAAAATTTTGAACAGATTCTGTTGTGCCTAAAATATTGTTCCCCAATGCATGACCAGCAAAAAGCATATCTTCAAAATCATCATTAATGGCTTCTTCGGGCTGATCGAGGTAAGAAGAAATTTCATCCAGGATAACGCTTTTTTCTTTATCCATTTCTTCTTCTGGAAAAGTAGAATGGAACATGATATCGTTAAAAAGATCTAATGTTCTATCCAGATATGGATTTAAAAATGAAGCATGTACACAGGTATATTCTTTTGTGGTATAGGCATTTAAATCGGCCCCAACACTTTCCAGACGGTTTAAAATCTGGTTAGTGCTGCGTTTTTCGGTCCTTTTGAAAATTAAATGCTCAATAAAATGAGCTAAACCCGCCTTATTTTCGGGTTCATCGCGAGACCCGGTATTGATAATGATGCAGGCGTGAGATATGGCTGAAGCCGAAGGCACATGCAGTAAGCGTATGCCGTTTGGCAGGGTGTGAACATTGTATTCCATTGAAGGGCAAAGATAAGGCTAATTGCTTACAAAGCCTCTGTATCGGGGTATTGCAATTGTAAAGCGGAAATCAATTTATCCTTAGTTGGCCTTTTTAGTACTAGAAAAACAAAATTAGCGAGGCCAAAAATTAGGAAGAACGAATTATGTGTCATAAAAAAACCTACGATATTAAAAAGTGCACCGCCTTCTAAAAGTGCTGAACTGATGATAAAGGCACTTTGGTACATGTTGATTTTGGTATCGGCGGTGGCAGATTTATCAATTTTGGTAATGAGATTTCTGTAAAAGAATATGCTTCCGGATATGGTAATCAGCCCCATAATTGGAAATATCGGGTTAAAAGGCGAAGTAGTTTTTGGATTGGCATCAAAAAACATGATTTCGCGGTTAAGAAAAATGGTTACCAACGCGAAGAGGAAAACGCCAGAGCATAAAGCAAGGTGGATAATTTGGAGTGTTTTTAGTTTGGTGTTCATGATATTGTTTAAGGTTTTTTAATTAGATCCCGTCATCTCGACCGTAGCGGAGAGATCTATCTAGACAGATTTCTCGACTCCATTGCATTCCGCTCGAAATGACGAGGTTAATGTATTTACTTCTCTATCCCTTCCAGCGAGAATAAAAAGGCCCAGCGTAATGCCACATCTTTTAAATAATCGAAACGGCCAGAGGCACCGCCATGGCCAAATTCCATATTGGTTTTAAGTAGCAGTACATTTTTATCGGTTTTGGTTGCCCTTAATTTGGCTACCCATTTTGCCGGCTCAAAATATTGTACCTGACTATCGTGCAGCCCGGTTGTAACGAGCATGTTCGGATAGGCTTTTTTCTCAACATTTTCGTAAGGCGAATAACTTTTCATATAATCATAAGCCGCTTTTTGCTTCGGGTTTCCCCATTCATCAAATTCGTTTGTGGTGAGCGGAATGCTTTCATCCAACATGGTATTAACTACATCCACGAAAGGAACATCGGCAATTACACCATTCCATAAATCAGGTGCCAGGTTTACAACGGCACCCATTAATAAGCCACCGGCGCTACCACCATGGGCATATAAATGGCCTTTCGAGGTATATTTCTGATCAATCAAATATTCTCCTGCCGCAATAAAATCGGTGAAGGTGTTTTTCTTTTTCATTAGTTTTCCGTCTTCGTACCACTGGCGACCCATTTCCTGTCCGCCACGGATATTGGCAATGGCAAATACAAAGCCCCTATCCAGCAAACTTAAACGAGGCGAAGAGAAATAAACATCAGAATTTGCACCATAAGATCCATAACCGTACAGCAACAAAGGCGAATTACCATTCTTTTCAAAACCCTTTTTATAAACCAAAGCAATCGGAACTTTAGTGCCATCTTTCGCCTTTGCAAAAACACGCTCGGTTACATAATCTTTAGGGTTATATCCGCCCAAAACTTCCTGTTGTTTCATTAATTTCTGGTCTTTTTTGATCAGGTCGTAATCGTAGGTAGAATTTGGCGTTGTTAATGAGGTATAAGCATAGCGCAAAGTAGTGCTGTTATATTCAGGATTAGCACCAACACCGGCATCGTAAACAGGCTCATTAAACTTGATGTAATAATCGCTTTTGTCTTTTTTAAGTACACGAAGCTCGGTCAGGCCGTTTTTGCGTCCGGATAAAACAGTAAAATCTTTAAATTCTTCAACACTTTCCAATAAAACATCAGTACGGTGCGGAATTACCTCTGTCCAGTTTTCCTTCTCCGTTTTATCCAGCGGACATTCCATCAAGCGGAAATTCCTGGCATTCCAGTTGGTCCGAATCAAAAATTTGCCATCAACAGGCATTACATCATACAATACATCTTTTGATCGTGCCGCAAAAATTTTAAAAGGATTTTCAGGATGGTCGGCATCTACTATTTTATATTCTGAAGTAAGCGTTCCCTGCGAAGCAATAAAAATATACCTGCCGTTTTTCGATTTGCCTACGCCTATGTAGTTGGTATTATCTTTCTCATCGTAAACTACAACATCGCTTTTAGCATCTGCTCCAAGGACATGTTTCTTGATTTTTTCGCTTAAGAGCGTAACCGGATTTTTTGAAGTGTAAAAAAACGTTTTATTATCGTTGGCCCAGGCAACACTGCCTTCGGTATTGGTGATGGCATCTTTTAAAATTTCGCCCGTTTCTAAATTTTTAATGTTTATGGTGTACTGACGGCGTGAAACCTGATCAACCCCAAAGGCTAAAAGTTTATTGTCAGGGCTGATGCTAAAACCGGTTGCGCTGTAATAGGTATGTCCTTTTGCAAGCTGATCTACATCCAATAAAATTTCTTCAGCTGCTGATAAATTTCCTTTTTTGCGACAGTATTTAAAATATTGTTGTCCGTCTTCGGTGCGGGAATAATAATAATAGCCATTTTTAAAAACGGGAACCGATTCGTCTTTTTCTTTGATGCGGGCTTTCATTTCCTTAAATAAACCGGCCTGAAACTTACCGGTACTTTTCATCATGGTATCCAGATAAGCATTTTCGTCCTTCAGGTAATTTACAACCTTGGCACTATCCGGTCCTTTTTTAAAATAATCGATCATCCAATAGTAATTATCTACTACGGTATCGCCATGTATAACCCTTTGGTGCGGAATAACCTCCGCGATGGGTGCCTTTGCATCAGGCCACTTTATTGCTTTCATTTCTTGTTTTTGTGGATGGTTACAAGCCGTAATTGCACTGAGCAATATAAGGCCCGGTAAGATACGTTTCATAGTGTTTTGATTTAGGTTCAATTGCAATTTAATAATTTTTTAGTTCAGTAGTTCATTGGGTTAACTGGTTAATTGTTTAAATCGGTTAACTGTAGGGCAGATTGTTTATTGTTGAGTGGCTAAATTATTAACTGTAAACCGCCCACTGAAAACTGGTTAATTGTCTTGCTTGCTCAAAACCTCGGACCTCGGTCTTCGGACTTGCACCAACCGCATAGCGCCATACGCCAACCGTTGCCATTTTCGTAAAAATCCACCAAGCCTATAGATATTCCTCCGATTTAAAAAAAATGATGTTAAATTGCCACATCCAAACGGTTTGAAGATCATAATGAAATTAGGCTACAAAAAAATAGTTGTTAAAGTTGGTTCAAATGTAATTACGCAAGCGAATGGTTTGCCGGATGAATTGCGGATTAAGCACCTTGTAAATCAATTGGCCGACATTAAAAAGCAGGGTATTGAAGTGATTCTGGTTTCTTCGGGAGCAGTGGCTTCGGGAAGAAGTTTAATCAAGGTCTCCGAAAAACAGGATGCAGTAACTACCCGTCAGCTATTGGCGGCCATTGGTCAGGTAAAACTGATTAATACCTATTCCAGTTTCTTTGCAACCCACAAAATACAATGTGCCCAGGTTTTGGTTACTAAAGAAGATTTCCGCGACCGTGCACATTATTTAAATATGAAAAACTGCTTGCAGATTTTACTTCAAAACGAGGTAATCCCGGTGGTAAATGAAAATGATGTGGTTTCGGTAACCGAGCTGATGTTTACCGATAACGATGAACTCGCCGGGTTAATAGCCTCAATGCTGAATGCTGATGCACTGATTATTTTATCGAACGTAAACGGCATTTACAATGGCGACCCGAAAATTGAAGGATCAGAAGTGATTCAGGAAATTAATGGTTCGGTTGCCAACCTGGCTTCGTTTATCCAAACCGGTAAATCGCAATTTGGCCGCGGCGGAATGATTACCAAATCAACCATGGCGCAAAAAGTGGCTAAATTGGGTATTTCTGTGCATATCGCCAATGGAACAAAAGATGATGTATTGATTTCTTTATTAAATAATGAACTGGTGCATACCCGTTTTGTACCCGAAAAAAGTAAATCGGGCAAGAAAAAATGGATCGCCCATTCAGAAACCGCAGCAACTGGGGTAGTTAAGCTAAATGATGGCGCCAAAACCGTATTAACTTCTGGTAAAGCAACCAGTTTATTGCCTGTGGGGATTATCGAAATCCAGACCGACTTTTTAAAGGGTGATATTATTAAAATTATTGATGAAAAAAATAACCTGATCGGGCTGGGCATTGCAGAATACGGATCGGATAAAGCCAGGGAACGTATCGGACAGAAAAAACAGAAAGCGCTGGTACATTACGATTATTTTTACTCGGCTATTTAATAAATAAACTCGTCATCCTGAACTTGTTTCAGGATCTTAATTAATAGATCTGATCGCCAAGTATTGGGACAGCATGACGAACATTAGATAAAAATGGATTACAAACAATACTTCGAAAAAGCAAAACAAGCTAGTCGCAATTTAATTAGCTTAAGCAAAGACATAACAGATGCTGTTTTAAATGATCTGGCCGAAGCTTTAGTGGCCAATACAGCTGAAATTCTTACTGAAAATGAAAAGGATTTAGCTAAAATGTCCATCGAAGATCCCAAATACGACAGGTTAAAGTTAAGCGCATCACGTATTGCAGATATTGCTAATGACCTTAAAAATGTTGCGGATTTAAATAGTCCGTTGGGTAAAATACTTTCTGATAAAACACTGGATAATCAGCTGCATATCCAAAAAGTAAGTGTGCCACTGGGTGTTGTTGGTGTAATTTACGAGGCCCGCCCGAATGTTACTGCCGATGTATTTTCCCTTTGTTTTAAAACCGGAAACGTTGCTGTGCTTAAAGGCGGTAGTGATGCTGAGTTTTCAAATCTCGCTATTGCAAAAGTAATTCATGGAGTGTTAGACAAAAACGGAATCAGTACTGATGTTTTGACGCTTTTACCTGCAGAACGAGCAGCAACCGAAGCTTTATTAAATGCAAGGGGTTTTGTTGATGTTTTAATTCCGAGAGGAAGCCAGTCGTTAATTAATTACGTCCGCGAAAACAGTAAAATACCTGTAATCGAAACCGGCGCTGGCATTGTACATACTTATTTTGATGAATCGGGCGATTTAGAGAAAGGCAAGGCGATCATTTTTAACGCCAAAACCAGACGGGTAAGCGTTTGTAATTCGTTGGATTGTGTGCTGATTAACGAAAACAGATTAAATGATCTGCCTGCACTTTTATCTCCTTTGGCTGAAGGAAATGTGGAATTATTTGCAGATGAAAAAAGCTATGAAGTATTAAAATCTTTCTATCCGGAGAATCTGTTGAACCAGGCAACTCCTGAACACTTTGGTACAGAGTTTTTATCGCTAAAATTAGCGGTTAAAGTGGTTGAAAATTTAAGCGCTGCTTTGAGCCATATTGCCGATTATAGTTCCAAACATAGCGAAGCCATTATTTCGGAAGATTCAGCTAACATCGCCAAATTTTTAAATGAAGTAGATGCAGCTGCGGTTTACGCCAATGCCTCTACCGGTTTTACAGATGGTGCACAATTTGGTCTTGGTGCCGAAATCGGAATCAGTACGCAAAAACTTCATGCCCGCGGACCAATGGGATTAGAAGAATTAACGAGCTACAAATGGGTGGTACGTGGTGATGGGCAAGTGAGGAAGTGATACATTTATTGTCATTCTGAGCGCAGCGAAGAATCTGCAGGCGATAAAAAACTGCCAATGAATTTCTTGTAATCGGTGGTGCAGATAATTAAGAGATTCTTCGCTGCGCTCAGAATGACAGCGAAGTATTACATTTCAAAAACTGCTCCCCTTTCAGGTACTTCAACATTAAAACCTTCTTCCTGTAATGCCAATGATAAACTTTGAAGGCTCTTATCTTCACCATGCACCAGGAAAACTTTTTTCGGCTGTCCGGTTTGTTTAATGGTTTTTACAAGGTCGTTATGATCGCCGTGACCACTCAGTAAATCGGTTTGGCGGATGGTGGCATAAACCATCATTTCTCGGTCTTTAATCCGCACAATTGGTGCGCCACTTAATAATTTGTAGCCGAGCGTTCCTTTTGCACAGTAACCGATAAAAAGAATGGTACAGTAGTAGTTCTGGATGTTGTAATACAAGTGATCCTGAATCCGTCCGCCTTCTAACATACCTGCAGACGAAATGATAATGCAGGGATCGAAATAATTGGAAACATCCTTACTTTCTTTCATGGTTTGCACATAGGCCAGGTGCTCAAATTCGAACTCGTCACCCATGGTCTGGTAAAAATCCTTTGCTTCCTGATTTACCAGGTTATGGTGTTTGCGATAAACCTCTGTTGCCTGAATAGCCATCGGACTATCTACAAAAATCTGGATTGGTGGTAATAGCTTTTTGGTAAAAATCTGGTTGAGTGCGAATACAAGCGATTGCGTTCTGCCAATGCTAAATGCAGGAATGATTAATCTTCCGGGGCTTTTAATGCAGGCTTCTGTAATTTCCTGTACCAGGCGTTCTTCAAGCGTTTGGTCTTTGGTATGCATCCTGCCACCATAGGTAGCTTCGCTTACCACATAATCTACTTCAGGCAGTGGTTCAGGATTTACCAGAACCGGATAGTTTTCTCTGCCGATGTCGCCGGTAAAAGCTATTTTTTTCTCAATACCGTTATCATTTATGGTTAAAATAGCCGCTGCGGCACCCAACAAATGGCCAACAGGCACAAATGTCAGGCTGATATCGCCATTTATTTTGAAAGGTTTTTTAAAAGCAATGGTTACAAAACGATCGATTGTATCCATCACATGTTTGTGCAGATACAAAGGTTTTGGCCCGCTGAAATTGCCCCGTTTGGTACGGGGTTTTCGCCCGGCTTTTCTTAAAAAAAGTTCAACAGAATCGAACAGCAATATCGAAGTTAAATCGGCAGTTGGTGGTGTACAAAGCACCTGACCATCAAAACCCATGCGTACCAATGTTGGCAAATTACCAGAATGGTCGATGTGTGCATGGGTTAAAATTACCAGGTTAATACTTGCCGGATCGAAGGGGAATTGCTGGTTTTCTTCCTGGTAGGTTTCCTTTTCGTAATCTAATCCGCAATCTATCAGTATTTTATAATGCCCGATTTCGAGTAAGTGCATACTCCCTGTTACCTGTTGCGCTGCGCCCCAAAACGTTAACTTCATCTTCTTATCTTTCGCGTAAATTCTTTTGCCGTAAAGTAGTATAAATGATGGGATTTTTAAACAATCAGGCGTAATTTTTTAATTATAGTCCGTTAACTTCTCTGAACTTAAGGCTCTTCAGTATTTCGCTTTTTCCCTCTTCCGAAAAATCTTCTAAATCAGCTGTTGTAATGATTTTCTCTACGAGAAGAGCAGTTACAGTACCTAAAAACCATGAATTTCTAAGTCCGTCGTACCTTCTGGCAATGTGTTTATCAAAATCTTTTACAGCAGTAAAAATTTTATAATAATCATCTCTGTTGTCTTCAGGTTGTTGCGTTTTCCATTGGTCTAAAATTTCGGAGAATAACTGCATTTCCTTTTTTAATTCCCGTTGTAAAGCTACTTCGAATAATTTTCGGGCAACTTTATTGTCTGCTTTTGAAAAATCCATAGGTTAAATTTATGAGGATAAAGATAGCAAAGTCTCGTTTATAGCTAGTTACCTCAACAAAAAGATTTTTATCTTTGTCAAAAAATATCAGTTATGCAAGAACCTTTCGATATCGAAATCGGCCCGATCAATTATTCAGTTTTTCCGGAAGGAAATGATTCGTACACCATATTTAAAGATGGAAAAGAATATATCCAGATTCAGAAAGATACTTCATCAATCTGGTTGAAAATGGATTACAAAACAGAACTTCCAATTTTTGAGGAAGATGAAGAGGTTAATGCCATTGGACAGGCGATTGAAAAATACGTGCCTGAAGAAGATGATGAGGAAGAAGAATTATAGGTAAAAAAAGGCCCAATTTCTTTAAATCGGGCCTTTAACTTGTTTAATGGTTATCTTGTACAATTTGCCGTCCAGGTTTGGCCATCTTTTACAACCAGAATTTTAAGGTTGCTGGCATCAATACTAATGCCTGTTAAGCCCGAGCCTACACTTACATAACTGTTATCGCCGGTTTTTTCAAACTTTACACCTGTAATATCAGGAATGTTGCTGCCAAAGTAAAAGTTATACGTTTCGCCAACTTTGCTTACGGTTACTTTACCATCAGAACTGTTAATAGTTGTTTCGCCATTTCGGTAAGAAACCGTTCCCTTGTAAGTACCCACGAAGAAATCTTTATCTGCCGGATCAGTATCTTTTTTACACGATACCATTATTGTTAATGCTACTAAAAGCATACTGAAAATTTGCACTGTCTTTTTCATCTCTTTCACTTTTTTGTTTTAAATAAGGTTGATAATGTAACAGCCCTATGACAATGACTATGCCAAAGAAGAATGTGAACCCCTCAAATGAAGGTGATTAGCCTCTTGATTATAATTTTAATTACCTGATAGATAAGTGGTTGTTATGCTTTCTGATTTTTATAACCAGGCTTTTTAGAGACGGGAAAGAAAGGGAGCTGAATAGCGTATTCTTTTTTAGAATAATCGTTGTTAATGGACAGATTTTTTTAAAATCTTTCTGATTCTTTTATCCAGTTCAGTGGGGTCGCTATCAAAAGTGTCTTCAAAACTTTCGCCGATCTGATAAGCTTTGTTAGCTTTAGAAATTTTATAAATGCTGTAATTATTTGTACCAGACAAACCATAAGATACAACAACATGATGTTTGCGTTTATATTCGGGATTGACAATGTTTTCGAAGTTTTTAACCTTACTAATCTTTTTGTTTTTAGGATCAAGCAGAAATAAATAATAAAACGCATTGCCGCCTCTTGCGCCTGTTTCTGAAAAGATGAGTACATCTTTAATGCCATCGCTGTTATAGTCTTCGTAGGAAACATTACCGGTTATCAGCTTTGTATAAACTTTTTCTTTCCAAAATAGCTGATCTGTTTTTAAACCAATTTTACCAAAATAAATAGTGGTATTTATATCCTCTCCTACTTGTTCTTCTTTTACTCCATATTGTATGGCAAGTACATAGCTTTTATCTTTAAATGGAGAGATGTATTGCCACGTTCCTATTGCATCAGGTTGTTTAAATATCTTTTGCGCAAACGAATGACCGGAAATAAATATGAGGCATAGAAATAATATCCTTTTCATGTTTGGTATTTACAAATGGTTTACATTACATTTCTGAAAGTTTTTGGCTAAGTTCTTTTGTCATTTCTTCAAGTGTAAATAGCTTGCCCCAGTTAAATTTCTTCCAAACTGTTTTTGGTTTATTGGTTTTGTCGCTAAACATATTGCCGCCAGAGGTTTCACTTTTTTTTCGTGTAGAGAAATTGAGGCTCGTAATGGTTTCTTCTCCCGAAGAACGGCTGTAACTTGAAATGTCAAAACCAATCAGTTCCATTTTTTGGTTTTGAAACCTGAAAGTATAATCGAGGTTGCTTACTTCGTAGGAGCCGCAACTTAACCAATATTGATAGCTTAAAATGAGTGTGCCATTCTTAATCATAATTGCGCCCGTTTCTTGTAAGGGATCGGCCAGGCAGGTACTTACCGTATCATTTTCCGTAGGTATAAACCTGGTGTTTTGAGCCTGTAACTGGTATTGACCGGGTGTTTTAAAAAGGACCAGAAGCATACGGGGATTAACATTCAGTTTATTTCCGCCCATACTGCCGTTTTTGATGATGTTTTTTGGATTGGTATTCTGGATAATGATTGCTTCATCAGGTACATTGTCTTTATTTAAATCGCCTTTGACCTTATAAATTACTTTCCAACCTTTTGGAATAAAGGAATTGATATTGGCGCCTGTTTTTGGGATTTGTGGATGATCTGCCTGTGCAAATAGATGAATGGAAATTAGCGATAACAGTACTACTAAAATGATTTTCATGGTAGATGGAGGGTTAATAATAAAAGTATTTGCTCGTAGCGGGGATTTTTAGTTCGGCTTTACCAGGCGCAAAACCATCCATTTTGGGGATGGCTTTAAACGGATATTTAAAATTATAAAAACGATCTTTTGGTATTTTTTTGTCGTCATCGCAACTGCCGTAAGTGTAAGCTACGCTCACCTTTTTGGTAGAGAAATTAATGTCATATTGGTAATTAAAATCACAGGTATCGTAATCGTTAAGGGTAGAGCCAATTAAAAACCAATCGTTATTTTGATATCGGTAAATGTTCTTCCAGGTACTGTAATGCCTGCTGTTATGGTTAAATGTTTGCCCGGTAATCAGCGTATTATTGCTGATTTTTATGGAGAGATTTACGCCGGCATCTACACAAAAACCGCAGTCTTTATTGCTGCGTAAAATAGTACTGCTGCTTTTCCATAATTTGATTTTACCATCAAGCTGTTTACAGATATAGAGAATCCTTTTAAGTCCGTTATTTCCATCGGGTTTGTCTGTGTCAAATGCATATACCACTTCGTTAATGCCATCTTTATCTAAATCGCCTTTGGTTTCGATGACCAATTTGTAATTTTTTGGCGGGTTGAAATCGGGTAGTGTCTGGCTGCTACAATTAAGGGTTATAAATAAGCTGAAAAAAGTAAGGGATATTTTTTGCATAGCGGATATTTGTAGATCAATAAACATAGTGCTTATTATGATAACAAATAAATTTTAACAGCAACTTTTTACCATATGCTTACCCGGCCCATCCATCCCGATCTAAACTCCGGTAATTAATGGATTCGGCCAGGTGCTCAAGCTCAACATTTTCGCTTCCTGCTAAATCGGCAATGGTACGGGCCACTTTTAAAATCCTGTCGTAAGCCCGCGCCGACAGACCTAAACGTTCCATCGCGGTTTTTAAGAGCATGATCCCATCGGGGTTAATCTGGCAGACTTTACGTACCATTTTAGGGCTCATTTGTGCGTTATAGTGCAATTCTGGTTTATCTGCAAAACGTTTATCCTGAATTTCCCTTGCTTTAATTACACGATTTCTGATGATGTCGCTTTTTTCAGCATCGTCTGATGATGCCAAAGAAGTAAAATTAACAGGTGTAACTTCTACATGCAGATCGATACGGTCTAAAAGCGGGCCTGAAATTTTACTCAGGTATTTTTGCACCACACCGGGAGCACAAACGCAATCTTTTTCGGGGTGGTTATAAAAACCACAAGGGCAAGGATTCATAGAAGCCACCAGCATAAAACTGGCAGGGTATTCTACCGAAAACCTGGCCCTCGAAATGGCAACTTTACGATCTTCTAAAGGTTGGCGCATTACTTCTAAAACGGTACGTTTAAATTCGGGCAGTTCATCCAAAAAAAGCACACCGTTGTGCGCCAGCGATATTTCTCCCGGCTGCGGGTTAATTCCGCCGCCAACAAGGGCCACATCGCTAATGGTATGATGGGGAGAACGGTAAGGACGTGAGGTCATTAAAGCATCTGCGGCAGAAAGTTTTCCGGCAACAGAATGGATTTTTGTAGTTTCCAGTGCTTCGTTTAAATTTAAGGGTGGCAAAATGGTAGGCAGGCGTTTGGCGAGCATGGTCTTTCCGGCGCCCGGCGGACCGATCAATATCACGTTATGTCCGCCAGCAGCGGCAATTTCGAGGGCGCGTTTAATGTTTTCCTGTCCTTTAACATCTGCAAAATCGTGTTCGTAATTGTTGATGTTTTTTAAAAACTCTTCTTTGGTATCTACCTTAACCTCTTCTAACGCCGCTGTTTTATTAAAAAATGCGGCTACCTGTGCCAGATTTTCTACGCCATAAGCCGTTAAGCCATCAACAATAGCTGCTTCGCGTACGTTTTGTTTGGGTAGGATAAAGCCCTTAAAACCATCCTGTTGTGCCTGTATGGCAATGGGTAAAGCGCCCTTTACAGGCTGGATACTTCCATCTAAGGAAAGTTCGCCCATAATAAAGTAGTTTTCCAGTTCATCATTGGGGATTTGCCCTGATGCAGCTAAAATGCCGATGGCAATGGGTAGATCATAGGACGAGCCTTCCTTTTTAATATCAGCAGGTGCCAGGTTGACCACGATTTTTTGCTTAGGCATGCGCAAACCCGAGATATTAATGGCGCTGGCCACGCGTTGCAGACTTTCTTTTACCGCATTATCCGGCAAACCTACCATGTAATATTTGGTGCCGGCACTGATATTCACTTCGATGGTTATGGTTAGTGCATTTACACCATAAACAGCACTCCCGTATGTTTTTACAAGCATTAAATTTTTAATTAAATAAAAGCAGGATGTAAATTATTCGGGATGAATATTGATTTGTACTAAGATAGTAATTGTTTAAATAAAAGCAATGTTTAGGTATTAACTTATATGCTTATCTAAATATCTTTGGTTGAAACCAAAGACAATGGTAGCTGAGCGAATAATATTTTTGTCTCGCTTGCAGCAAACTTCGTTAAATAAACCTGATTGGACGAATGCCGATTCCTTCTATCGGCAGCAGGGAAAGCAGGGCTGTATTTACCTATGGAATACAGCATATTCATTTCCAAAACCTTTAAACAAGAAAATCCCAATCATTACTGATCGGGATTTCAATACTTGCAATCTGTTATTTTCGCTGTAAGCTTTGGTCTTTAACCTTTCAGCTAAAACCTATCTTCCAAACGGCATTTTAGGCATACCTTTCATCATGGCTGCCGCAGCTGCAGGGTTAGAAAACTGCTTCATCATTTTGCGCATATCCTCAAACTGTTTAATCAGCTTGGTTACTTCTTCAACTTTACTGCCCGATCCTTTTGCGATACGTAAACGGCGACTTTGCTGGATGGCATCAGGGTTTTCCTTTTCAAACGGCGTCATCGAATTAATAATGGCTTCGATTGATTTAAAAGCATCATCCTGGATATCTACATTTTTCATCATTTTGCCTACACCAGGAATCATTCCCATCAAGTCTTTCATGTTACCCATTTTCTTGATCTGCTGAATCTGGTTATAGAAATCGTTGAAATCGAATTTATTTTTACGGATTTTTTTCTGAAGTTCTGCTGCCTCTTTCTCATCAAATTGCATCTGTGCACGCTCAACAAGTGAAACCACATCACCCATGCCCAAAATACGCGATGCCATACGATCCGGATAGAAAACATCCAATGCTTCCATTTTCTCGCCGGTACCAATAAATTTAATGGGTTTGTTAACTACCGATTTAATCGAAAGGGCCGCACCACCACGCGTATCGCCATCTAATTTGGTTAAAACAACACCGGTAAAATCTAAACGATCGTTAAATACTTTTGCCGTATTTACCGCATCCTGACCGGTCATAGAATCTACTACGAATAAGATCTCATGAGGCTGAGTTTTAGCTTTTACCTCAGAAATTTCGTTCATTAAAGATTCATCAATGGCTAAACGACCAGCGGTATCGATAATGATTACGTTATTTCCGTTTTGTTTACCGTGCGCAATACCTTCCAAAGCAATACCCACAGGATCTTTAGAATCGCGGTTGGCATAAACCGATACCCCGACTGAAGTTCCTAAAACCTCCAACTGGTCTACCGCTGCAGGGCGGTACATATCGCCGGCAACCAATAAAGGTTTTTTGCCCTTGCCTTTTAAATGTAATGCCAGTTTACCCGCAAAAGTGGTTTTACCTGCACCATTTAAACCTGCAATTAATATAATGGTAGGGTTTGCTTTAGTTTCTAACTCCGTAACTTCGCCGCCCATTAAGGCCGCAAGTTCATCGTTCATGATTTTGGTAAGCAACTGCCCTGGCGAAACCGCTGTAAGTACATTTTGCCCTAAAGCTTTCTGCCTAACCTCATCGGTAAATGCTTTTGCTGTTTTATAGTTAACATCGGCATCCAATAACGCTTTGCGGATCTCTTTCATGGTTTCTGCCACGTTGATTTCCGTAATGCTGCCTTGTCCTTTTAATACTTTAAACGCTCTGTCTAGCTTGTCCTGTAAATTATCAAACATCTTTTTTTAAGCTAAAGCCTCATGCCGCGGGGCAAAAAGCTACTTGGTTTTTAATAAAAGGCAAATGTATCAAATTTTGCTTGTAAATCGCTGCACCTCAAAGTCAAAAATCTTTTTTTGAAAGTGAGCGGTTAAATTACTGAGTGACTTAAATTTTATGTTTTTTTCTTTAGGTGCAACATTTTGTTCCCGGTATAGTCTTATACCTGATTAACCTAAACAAATGAAACGCTGTATCCTCCCTGTTTTAATATTTTTATGTACTTTCTGTAAGGCGCAGGATATTTCTAAACAAAAGCATTTAGATGCTAAAAGGACACTACAGACTCCTAAAATTGATGGTGTTTTGGATGATGAATGCTGGAATAATGTACCTGTTGCCACTGATTTTATACAAATAAGGCCAAATCCCGGAAAAATTGAAACGCAGGATAGGCGCACCGAAATGAAAGTGCTTTATGATGATGTTGCCATTTACGTGTACGCCCGGATGTACGATCATCCTGATAGTGTTTCGCACGAGTTGGTTTCGAGGGATAACATTGGCAATGCTGATTTTATTTCAATCATTGTAGATCCTTTTTACGATAAAATGAACGGAAACGGATTTTTTGTTACCGCTGCGGGTGTTCAGTTTGATGCTAAATACTCGCAGGTAGGTGATGAAGATGCCAACTGGAACGCGGTGTGGGAAAGTGCAGTTAAACTGGATGATAAAGGCTGGACCTGCGAAATGAAAATCCCCTACTCCGCATTGCGTTTCTCTGGCAAAGATATTCAAAACTGGGGCCTTAATTTTAGCCGAAGGATACAGCGGAGCAATACCCAAACCTTTTGGAACTTTGTTGATCCTAAAGTGAATGGTTTTATCAATCAGGAAGGGCTTTGGACGGGTATAAAAGATATCAAGCCACCTTTAAGGTTATCTTTTTCGCCCTATATTTCGGCCTACGTAAACCATTATCCTGCTAATTTACCGGGAGTAAAAAATACAACCTCGCGCTTTAACGGCGGGATGGATGTAAAATACGGCATTAACAACAGTTTTACCCTCGATATGACTTTGGTGCCCGATTTCGGTCAGGTACAATCTGATAACCGGATCCTTAACCTTACCCCTTTTGAGGTAAAATTTAACGAAAACCGTCAGTTTTTTACCGAAGGAACCGAACTTTTTAACAAAGGCGATCTTTTTTATTCCAAGCGGATCGGTTCTATCCCATCTTATTACGATTACAGCGGAGTGGGCAGCGATAAAATTATAAAAGATCAAACCGAAGCTAAAGTACTAAATGCCACCAAAATTTCTGGCCGGACGGCAAAGGGCCTGGGTATCGGGATTTTTAACGCCGTTACCAATAGCATGGAAACCGAAGTGGAAGATGCTCAGGGTAACCTCCGTATGGTAGAAACCCAGCCGCTTACCAATTATAACATTTTGGTTTTCGATCAGTCGTTAAAAAATAACAGTTCGGCAACATTTATCAATACCAATGTTTTAAGGCGGGGTTCGGCTTATGATGCCAATGTAACGGCCCTGCTGTTTAACTTAAACAATAAAGGCAATGAATATTTTGTTAACGGCGCGGCCAAAATGAGCTATTTACAAGGTAAAGAAAGCAGTACCGGATATAGTTACGGGCTTAAGTTTGGCAAGCAGAGCGGTAATTTCCTCTGGAGTTATTCGCAGCAATACGCTGATGATAAATTCGATCCGTCTGATTTAGGCTTTTTTACCAACAACAATTTTTTAGATCAGGTAGCAGAATTACATTACAATATCTATAAACCAGGCAGCTGGTACAATCAGCTGTTAAGCTATTTTAGCGTTTTATACTCGCGCAGGGCCATGCCGGGCAGCTTTCAAACTTTTTCGGTAGAAGGCGGACCTTACGTTCAATTCAAAAACCTGTGGTCGGCAGAAGTAAACGGTATTTATACCGCAGCAAAAAACGATTTCTACGAATCGAGAAACGGGCAGGTATATAAAGCACCCGAAAGCTATAGTTTCGTTTTATATATTAACCCTAACCGTGCAAAAGCCTATAATTTTGGCGGCAACATCCGTTACAGGGAACAGGAACTTTTTAAGGGCAGGGAATATAATTTTTACTTTTTCCAAAACCTGCGGTTAAATGATAAAATCGCCTTTGGTTTAGACCTTAATTTTAATCCCAATTACAATTATGTAAACTGGGTAACGGCACAGGGCGATAAAGCCATTTTTTCTAAATACGACCGCCGGACGGTTGAAAACTCCTTCGATGCTAAATATACTTTTACTAATTTAATGGGCTTTACGGTGGTATTGAGGCACTATTGGAGCGATAGAAGGAATAAAGAGTATTTTATGCTCAAACCTGATGGCAATTTAACAGATTATACCGGAGCGCCGCTAAACGGACTGGACAGAAATTACAACGTGTTCAACATCGATTTAATTTATACCTGGCAGTTTGCCCCTGGCAGCACACTATCTGTTTCTTATAAAGATGCTGCAGAAACTTACGATACCTATTACACGCAACGTTATAATAAAAACCTGAGCGGGATTTTAAATGCGCCACAAAATAACAGCCTTTCGGTTAAGGTTTTGTATTATGTAGATTATCTTGATCTGAAAAAGAAAAGAAAAAAGGTTTAAATAGATTTAACTCCATTTCCTGGCCCTGGGTTTAAACCCAACGCCAGGAATAACGTTCAAAGACTAAAGACTAAAGACTAAAGACTAAAGACTAAAGACTAAAAACTAAAGACTAAAGACTAAAGCCTGGGGACTCCAAACTTTAAACTCCCAACTAAATCAACGCGCTTTCCCCGGACTTATCCCAAATTTCTTGCTAAAAGCATTACTGAAATGTTGTACCGAAGAATAACCCAGCTCGTCTGAAATGTTTTTAATGTCTTTACTGCTATCAGCGAGGAGTTCTTTGGCTTTCATCAGTTTATAATCGCTCAGATAACCAAAAACGGTATTTTTAAACACTTCCTTAAAGCCATGTTTCAGTTTAAACTCATTTATACCTGCAGTTTTGGCCAGTTCGGTTAAAGATGGAGGATGATTTGCATTGGCCAGCAGGTATTCTCTTGCATAATAGATGCGATCTTTATCGTAAGCCGATTTTATTGCCGGGTTTACTGTTTTTTTAGCAGCCTCCTCAAAAGCCTGTGCCTGTAAGGCCAAAAGCTCCAGGCATTTAGATTGAAGGAATAATAATTTTAATCCACCCGTAAACTGGCAGTTCATAATATCATTAATGCAGCTATGCATGGCCAGGCTGATCGGCAGGTTTTCTGATGAAATTTCTACCGAACGGTTGTTCATAATGTTTTCGGCAAAATTCTTTAACAGTGTGCTGCTTTCGCTGGTTAAATCAATAAAACGTGCCCTTTCAAAATTTACTTCGAAAAATTTATGCCGGCCTCCGGTATCAAACTCGGCCATGCCATCAAAATCAGGGCTGTAAATAATGTTATGCTGGTTCGCTTTAATATCCAGTCGTTTATTGGTGAGGTAATTCTCCATGATGCCACCGCCAGTGAGCGCAAAGTGGAGTTCTACCATATCGGGTTCATCAAAAGATTTAATGCGCAGGCGGCTCTGTTTCACCACCATATCGCCGTAAACAATGTAAATACCCGAAAAAGCGATCTGTACGATCTCTGCATCACCAAAAGGAAAACTGTATTTATCTCTCCTTTCGGTTACCAGTGGCTGATTAAATTGAGAAATGTCGAACTTACTTCCTACAACATAATATTTATCATCGCTATCGTAAATGTTTAAGGCCATAAAATCCTTTTGATATAAACTTTAATCCTTTTGATATAAAAAGATGCGTTTGTTAGACAACTACTTTTGTTCAAAGTTACTAAACAAAAGAATACGATGCCTAAATTACCTTCATGGCTGGCCAACACAATGGAAAAAGTGATCAGCAATAAAATATATCAAGTAGAAGTTGCAGAAACCAAAATGTTAAGCAGCAACTTAAAGTGTGTTACTTTTAAAGGCGATTTTTTTGATGCCAAATTTATTCCGGGAAACGAAGTGTTGTTAAGGGTGAATGCGAATGAATACAGGCATTACACTTTATCGGGCTTTGATGAAGCGCACGAAACCTGTGAGGTGATTTTTTACCTGAACAGACAGGGGCCGGGCCATCATTTGGCCGTAAATATTCAAAAAGGCGACCGTTTAAAACTGATTGTAGACCGTGCGAAGGTAAAATATAACGAAGCCTCTAATCAGCATTTCTTTTTTGGCGATGAAACCAGCCTTGGCTTATACGAATCGCTGGGTAAAAAAGTGATGGAAGAAGATGTAGAATATTTTGGCGTGCTGGAGCTTCAGGAAGAAAACCTGAATTCGGTTGAACACCTTAAATTATTAATTGATACCGTACCATCTGATGTGAATGCCCCGGCAAAAAATGCCATCACCTGGATGGATAATATGCATCCGCTGTGTTGGGAAATGTGGCAAAACGCTACGTTTTATCTCACAGGCAGGGCGAAATCGGTGCAGCAGTTTAAACGCTATCTAAAACAAAGAGGCGTAGGTTTCAGGCAGATTATTACCATGCCCTACTGGGAAATTGGCAAGGTTGGCGGCGGTTAACGCTACCTCGGGAAGGTAAACCCAAAACCGAGCGCCAGCGTTTGGTTGGCCTGGATTTTATTGGTGCCTGTATCATCATCAAATAACAATACGCCCGTTAAACTGGTATTCATAAAACGGTTAATTTTTGCCGTTAAAGCAATATCCAGCCTGTGATCGATTTTACTGGCCTTAAAGTCCTTATAAGGTATAAACATGGCATACCTGGCCTTCAGGTTGGTATTGGTGAAAATATCTTTGTCAAAAGCACTTACAACCTGAAAAGCCAGTTCGTTTTTAAACTTTTTGCCTTTTTCTACCGCATAAACCTCGTTTTTACTGTCGTAAACCGCAGTATCAAGAACAAAAGTTTGTCGCGCTGTACCTGTACCAATACGGGTTGAGAAATATTTAACTGGTTTATACTCAAAACCGATTGATTCTGTTAAATAGCCTGGTGCCATAAATTTTGAGATCAAAACCTGCTGTTCATCTCCATTACCATCCCTATAATACCTGAAACCTTTATCAAACTGAGATTCGAAACTTACCGATCCGAAAAAATACCAGCTTTTAGAAAGTTGAAAAGAAGCCTTGTTATCCCAAAAAATACGGTCGTTGGTTTTCTTTTGCAGCTGATCTTTGTTTTTAATCTTGCCGTACTGCAAAACCACCTCGCTCACGTAGCTATAACTGTTTTTATTATATTCTGCTTTCCAGTTAACCAAACCGCCAACGGCTACCGAGTTGGTACCTCCACCCTTCCAGTTATTGCTAAACTGTGCCTGGTTTACATTAATACCGATACTGGTTTTGGTTTTCCAGTAATTAATCTTTGCATTAACCACCAAAGGTTTAATTTTTACCGGTTCAAAGTTTAACGGGCCCTGTCTGCTTGGCAGCGGACTGCGTTTCAACTTTATGTTCAGGTCTTTGGTATTGATAGGAATAGTATCAATTTCCTGTGCATGTAATTGGATAGAGCAGAAACTTATAATCAGGATAATAGCAGCTAAACAGTTCTTCATTATTACAAAGAAAAAGAAAAATTTTAGAGATAAAAAGCATTTAACGAAATGATTGTCTGATTGCCAATTGAACCTGAAGCATAAACAGTCCCATCAGATCGATCTGATCCAGCCATACCAATTGCCTTTTTTAAGGTAGTGGAGGTCGGTTTCATGATCGTAGGCTTCCTTTTCAAAAATGATGTTCCGGTAAGCTAAATCGTGGTTTTGGTACCTGAAAAGGTTAATGAGGTAGTTAAAAAAATACAGGAGATAAAAAGGGAAAATGAGTAGTTCTAATTGCTGGCGCAGGTGGATTGTTTCATGGTTAATAATCTCCGGATCATTTTTAAGCCTTTCTGATTTTAGCAGAATAAACGGAAATATGGCCATGCCGGCTGCCGGAAGTTTTTTAACGATGATGATGGGCGCCCTCACAGCTTATCGATGGTTATTTTAGGTAATGGGGGCAATTGCAGTGCCTTAGGGTTTAATCTGTAGCTTTTATAAGCATTTCTGATGAACTGATTAAAAGAATAATCTGTCGCATCGAGCACAAACTGATAAGTGGGGCGGTATTGCTGCATAAAATCCGTCAGTTCGTCTCCCTGTATGCCCAATACCTGGCGCACTAAATTGGCATTAAAACGGTAATCGATTAAATCTTCCCGGTAGTCTTTTTCGAGGATTTTCTGCAGGTGACGGGCATTTCTTCCCTGCCTGCTTAACAGGTTGTAAATGGCATCAATACCCAAACCTACACCACCATTGCCCAGGTTTAGTAAATCTTTACTGCTGCCTTTCATGGTTTGGTAGCGGTATTCCTGTACATTTTTTTCATACAGTTGCTGCGGGGTTAAGCGTTTACGTTGAATTACAACATCGCGCAGCCTGATCCCTAAGGTTTTAAGCTGAAAATACATGGCGGTTTGCCCCTTAAAAAGCATGGTATCTACCCCATAACCCGATAATGCAGCCACTAAAGTATCACCAGGTATAGCGAAAGTGCTAAATTCTCCTTTTGTATTGTTGTATAAACCATCTCCGGTGCGGATATTGTAAATGTACACTTTGGCCAAACGCTGCTTGGTTTCTTTGTCAATTACGATTCCCTGCACAGGTTTTGTTTGTGCAAAAAGCAGCTTCGAGAGGCCTAAAAGGAGAATAAGGGTGAAAAAAAACTTCATCAGACTACAAAACTACAAATATCCGGCAGGCAATGTTTGTACTTAACATTATTTAACCTTAAGCACCTGCCCCAACTTGATTCCATCTGTAGTCATCTCGTTCAGCATTTTTAACTGATCTACCGTTAAGTTGAAGCGTTTTGCAATATTGTACAAAGTATCGCCCTTAACAACCGTATAGGTGCCATCTGCAAGAATTGGCTTTGCACCCGGAGGGGGCGTATCAACAGGTGTAAACTTAGCCTTTTCCTGCGGGATATTCTGGTTAATTTCTGTAAAAACCCTGTCCTCACGGGCAATTTTCTGCTTTTCGCTTTCAGGCTGATCGTATTGGTAAAGCTGGTATTTCTCTATGGTATTGATTAGCAAATCCGGGTATTTTGGGTTAGTGGCATATCCGGCTGTTTTTAGGCCCTGTGCCCAGCTTTTGTAGTCGTTTTTATCCAGCTGGAAAAGAAAACCATAACGTTTACGCTTTAAAAATTCAGAATGATCCCTGAACGATTCGCGTGCATCTTTATATACCCTGAAGCAATCGTTTTTCTGGTCGTCATCGCGGAAATAATTTTTTCCCTTCCATTCTGAAGTACATTTAATGCCGAAATGGTTGTTGGCATATTTGGCTAAATCGCTGTTACCGCTCCCCGATTCTAAAATGCCCTGTGCAAGGGTAATACTTGCCGGAATACCCGCCGAGTTCATTTCTTCTATTGCTACACCTTTAAACTCGTCGATATAACTTAAAGTATTATAGCTTTTGTACGAGTTGTTATTGGCTTTATCGGCTGCTTTTTCGATCTGTTTATTGTTTTTCGAAAATTTCCTTGAACCACATGAGCTCAAAAAAACAAGGATTGCCGCTAATAGAATAAAATGGTTGGATGAACGCATATGGGGTTTAATTGTTTAAATCGGTTGTTAAATATGGTTAACTGTTTAAATTGGTTAATTGGTTAACTGTGGAATGCAAATTGGATAAGGGTTAACTGTTTAAATTGGTTAATCGGTTAACTGGTTAACTGTGAGCTGCAAATTAGACTTAAGACTCATGACTATGGACTTAAGACTAAAATTTAATCTTCTGTCCTGGTTTTAAATTGGCCTTTTTAATGCCGTTTTTCTGCATCAGTTTTTTTACCGTTGTACCTTTCTTTTTGGCGATGATACTTAAATTATCGCCTGATTTTACAGTATAGGTTTTTGTTCTTCTGCTCCTCGTGCGGTGACGTACCGGGGTGGCGTAAACAGGCTCCTCGTATCCTTCAGGCCTTTCGTCGTATTGGTAAAGCTCGTATTTTTTAATGAGCCCGATAACCTGACTGGCCCAGCTTCTGCTGCTGGCGTAACCGCAGCGGCGGATGCCATAAGTCCAGCCTTTATAATCGTATTGATCGTATTTGGCAAAAAGGTTATTGAAAGGCTCCCGCGTTTCCATAATCTCTACAAAATGGCTGTAAGATTCGTCTGCATTTAAATAATCGCGGTACGAAGAACGGATTTCTGCATTATTGTTTGGCCCTTTTACACCAAAATGGTTATTGAGGTGCTGAGCAATTTTACTGTTTCCGGCACCCGATTCGTGTATGGCAACAGCTAAAATAACACTTGCCGGAATTTTATGATCATGCATTAAACCCTGGGCATATTCTGCATGCTCTGCAATATATTCTTCTGTGTCTTGCGCCCTGGCGATAATGCCAGATAGGAGCAGCAGACAAAAAGTAAAAATCTTCTTAGTCATGGTTAACTGTACAAATTGTTTAATTGGTTAACTTTACGATTAACCGGTTAAATAATTTAGCCGATCAATCTTTATATACTAAACGCTCTTTATTTCATTTTTTGGTTAATTGCTTACCGGCGTTCATTAATCAATTAACCGGTTAAAACAGTTTCTACAATTAACTCAGCTTCCTGATCACAAACAAACCATCGCGAACAGGCAATATCAATTTCTCAACCCGCTCATCTGCAGCTATTTTGTCATTAAAACTAGTAATATTTCTGGTGTCTTTGTCTTGTTTCTCCTGAAGTACTTTTCCACTCCACAGTACATTATCCACAATGATAATTCCGCCCGGGCGTACGCGGTCAAAAATCAGGTCGTAATAAGTGCCGTTATTTTTCTTATCCGCATCAATAAAAACAATGTCGAAAACTTCGTCTAAACCGGCTATTGTTTTGGTGGCATCGCCAAGGATATAATTAATCTGATCGTTATATGTTGATTTTGCAAAGTTGCTACGCACCATATCTTCCAGCTCCTCATTAATATCGAGGGTGTAAAGCAATCCGTCTTTAGTTAAACCTTCTGCCAGGCATAATGTAGCATATCCGGTAAAAGTGCCGATTTCTAAAATCCTTTTAGGGGAAACCATTTTGCTGAGCATGCTTAAAACCCTGCCCTGGTAATGGCCGGAGAGCATCCGTGGCATTAAAACTTTAAGGTTGGTTTCGCGGTCTATTTGTTGCAATAGTTCGCTTTCTGGCTCGCAGTAGGCAATTAATAAATCTTGTAAATCGTCGGTTATCAGGCTCATTTGTTGGTTATAAACGGTTACTTTCCATAAAATATTGTAAAATGATGGTTGCAGCAATAGTATCAACCCGGTCTTTGTCTCTTCGGTCCATCTTTTTTAAACCACTTTGCATAATGGCCTGATGGGCAAGTTTAGAGGTAAAACGCTCGTCAACCCAGTGCCTGGGGATATCAGGGAATGATTTTTTTAACAGCGTGGCAAAACCCTTTACATGTTGTGCAGAATCAGAAGGCGAACCATCCATTTGTTTAGGGTCGCCGAGTACAAAAGCTTCTACCTGCTCGGTAAGCATATATTTTTTAACGTATTCAATCGCATCTTTCGGGTGTACCGTATCCAGTCCTGTTGCAATAATCTGCAAAGGATCGGTTACCGCAATACCGATGCGTTTTGTTCCGTAATCAAATGCGAGGATCCGTGCCATACAAGTTAAGCGTTGGGTGTTTGGCGTAAAGCGTTACCACCGTTAAAAAAATAAAAGCACAAAGGTAAGGTTTTTGAAATAATCGGTAAATTTACAGGTAATATGCTGTTAGCGTGTGTGTTATTGTCTTAAAAAGTTGTTATGTTTATTTTTTTGGAAAACCAAAACCTGTAGTACTTGGGTATGTTGGTCCTGCTTTATGCTTTAGCTCTCATGCTTCGGGGCTGCCGCTTCCATCAGGTTTAGTTGATGCAGGCCGGTGCAGTTTGTGTAAAGTTACAGCGTGCACTATTTGATGTTCCCTAAGAATCACCAGCTTTGTTAAATAAACCTGATAGGACGGAAAGCCCGGAGCGAAGTATGAGTGAGGACTTGGAGGGATAGCAGGGCTGAACCTGCCATTAAAACGGAACCTTTCATTTCCAAAAAATATGTTGCTGATGATTCGTCTAAGCCTCACCGTTTTTGTACTCAAAACGTAAGATCATGATCACGAATGTGTGAATATCATATCTATTTCTTATTTTGCACCAAATGCAGTTTAAAGAAATCATAGGACAGGAAAGAGTAAAGCAACAATTGGTGCAAACGGTTAAAGAAAACCGGATTAGCCATGCGCAGCTGTTTTTGTCGCCTGCCGGTTCGGGTGCGGTGCCGCTGGCCATTGCCTATGCGCAGTACATCAATTGCCTCGATAAAGGTGGAAATGATAGCTGCGGCGAATGCTCGAGCTGCAGAAAATACGAGCGTTTAATACATCCCGACCTGCATTTCTCTTATCCGTTTTTTGCTTCCGCCAGTGTAAAAACCGCGGTAGATGTACTGGAAGAATGGCGCGCTATGTTAATGCAGGATCCTTATTTTGATATGGATATCTGGCGTTCCAAACTCGATGCCGCCAATAAACAGGCTAATATCAACATCGCCGAATGCCACGACATTATTAAAAAACTGAGTTATAAAGCTTTTGAAGCAGAAACCAAGGTTTTAATTATGTGGTTGCCCGAATATTTGGATAAGGCTGGTAACGCTTTGCTTAAATTAATCGAAGAACCACCAGCAAACACGCTGTTTATTTTAATCGCCCAAAGTCAGGACCAGATTTTAACCACCATATTATCCAGAACACAGATTGTGAAGATCCCGAAATTATCTTCAGAAGAAGTAACAGGATATTTATTAAACAGCAGTGGATTAAACGAAAACCAGGCCATTGATTATTCATTTTTGGCCGACGGAAATTTAATCGAGGCCAAAGCCTTGGCTGCCGATACGCAAAGTGATAGTTCGGGTACCTTTACGGCCTGGTTAAGGATGGGTTTCGGAAATAAAGTGCCGGATCTGATCGATTTTACCGACGATGCTGCGAAGTGGGGAAGAGAAAACCAAAAGAATTTTTTAAAGTATGGCGTAAATTATTTACGCGAATGCTGTTTAATTATAAGCGGTGCAGAAGAATTGGTGAAATTACCGCCTCTTACCTTCGAAACGGCGAAAAAGCTCAGTACACACGTGCTTACCTTGCCAATGGCTGAGGCCATAATAGGCGAGCTGGAGAAGGCACATTACC
Source organism: Pedobacter sp. 22226 (assembly GCF_052045455.1). Classification (NCBI taxonomy): domain Bacteria; kingdom Pseudomonadati; phylum Bacteroidota; class Sphingobacteriia; order Sphingobacteriales; family Sphingobacteriaceae; genus Pedobacter; species Pedobacter sp. 22226. Next base: position 390,533 of record NZ_JBQEPB010000003.1, read on the forward strand.
ACATTGAAAGAAACGCGAACCCGAAAATTCTGTTTTTAGATGTATCTTTACAATTGGTAAAAATTATCAAGTTTAAAACGCTCCCCGCGGGGACTCAATATATATACAATTAATATGGGATGTGGAAGTTGTTCAACAGGTGGTGGTTGCACCCCTAATGGATGCAAAAGTAATGGCTCATGTGGCACCGGTGGTTGCCAGACAATGGAAGTTCACGATTGGCTGTCTAATTTAGATATGCCTTCTAATTATAAACCTTTTCAGGTTACCGAAATCAAGTTTAAAGGCTCACGCAAAGAGTTTTTCCTTAATAACGACAACATTTACCTCGAAATCGGGGAACTTGTAGCCGTTGAGGGACCAACAGGTGGTTTCGATGTAGGGCACGTTTCGCTTACCGGCGAGCTGGTACGTATCCAGATGAAACGCCGCAAAACGGCACTCGATCAGGTTACTAAAAAAATCTACCGTAAAGCTACTGAAGCCGATGTAGAAAAATGGAATGCCGCAAAAGGGATGGAATGGGAAACCATGCACAAAGCCCGTAAACTGGCATTGGATTTACGTTTGCAGATGAAAATCAGCGATGTAGATTATCAGGCCGATAAAACAAAAGCCACTTTCTTTTATACTGCCGATGGACGTGTAGATTTCCGCGAGCTGATTAAAAAAATGGCTGAGAGTTTCCGTATCCGTATTGAAATGCGCCAGATCGGGATGCGCCAGGAAGCTGGTCGCTTAGGCGGAATTGGTTCATGCGGGCGCGAATTATGCTGCTCTACCTGGCTAACCAACTTTAAAACGGTTTCTACAGCTGCGGCGCGTTATCAAAACTTATCTTTAAATACTTTAAAGCTTGCCGGCCAGTGCGGTAAATTAAAATGCTGCTTAAACTACGAGCTTGATACCTATCTGGATGCCTTAAAAGATATTCCCGATAGAATTGAAAACCTGGATACGGAGGCTGGTTACGCCCGTCACCAGAAGACCGATATTTTCAAAAAAATCATGTGGTTCAGTTACCAGGGCGATGAAAACTGGATTCCGGTTAAAGCTGCCCGCGTAAAAGAAATCATGGCGATGAACAAGGCTGGCAAAAAAGCGCCTAACCTGAAAGAGGAAGCCGTTCAGATTGCTGCGCCGGTTGTGGTAGAAAAATCGTTCGATTACGAAAATGTGGTGGGTCAGGATAGTTTAACCCGTTTGGACGAACGTTCACGCGGAAAAAATAACCAGAACAAAAACCAGAAAAATAACAGAAACAATCAGAACAGACGGGATAGAGTGCCCGCCGGAGAGAAGAATACGGGGCCTAATAACAGGCCACAGCCTCAACAAGGTGCACAGAAAGCTCAGCAAGGTGGAAAACCACAGCCTAACGGACCAAAACCACAACAAAATGGCGGTCAGCGTCCTCAACAAGCCGTGCCAAAACCTCAGCATGTTAATGGACCAAAACCTCAAAATAACAAACCAAAGCAGCAGCTACAGGCGCAAAAACCTGTTGTAAACGTAGAAGGAAGTGTTGCTGCAGAGGGAGCTAAGCCAGAACAGAGCAAAAATAAGAACAGAAATAATCGTAGGAAAAACAATAACCGCCGAAACAATAATAATGGCTCAGAAAATAAACCTGCTGCTGAATAAGAGACAAGTATTTTTGCTTGGTTTTTTATTGATTACTTCGCTATTTATTGGCTGTACTTCAAGCATAATAGATAGTAATGTAGAAATTGCCGACCGCAGGTGGACCTACCGTAACCATATTTCGACCCCCTTTGAGATTATGGATAATACCAAAGCCTATAATATTTATTTTAAGCTTAGGCATACTGCAGATTATAAATACGCTAATATTTTCATCCTTGCCCATTTTAAAGATGGCAAAAAGATGGAAACTAAGCGTTACCAATACAAACTGGCCAAAAACGATGGTGAATGGCTGGGCAGTGGATCAGGAAATGTGTTTAGTTATACCCTACCCTTATTAACTAACCATCGTTTCCCTCATAATGGTAAGTTTGAGATAGAAATTGAACAAAATATGCGCGACAACCCGCTTTTAGAGGTTAGCGATGTTGGTATTTTGGTTAATGCAGCCGAATAACTGTTTATTTTCTTGTTTAGAGTTTAATTTTCGCAATATTTTAGTCTTTTGTCTTAAATTACCTACATAAAAATTTTGTTTATGTAATATTCTGTTCTTTATCAGGCACTTGTTGTGTGAAACTTTGTAATAAATTTGTTATTATTGTTTATAAACCTATGAACTATGATAAAAATATTATTCAAAAACTCCCTGATCATCCTCCTTCTGTTCTTTTCTAATCATTTACTTGCCCAGGGCTTAAAGGGGAAAGTTACAGATTCTGCAGGATTAGCTATTCCAGGCGCTACCGTACAGGTAGTCGGCTCAAAAGTGGGTACCTCTTCGGATGGAAATGGCCTTTATGTCTTAAAATTTCCTTCGGCCGGAGCTTATAAAGTCCGGATTTCTTTTACCGGTTATCAGACAGCTGAAGTAGCGGTTCAGATTGATAATACCGTTAAAACAATGGATTTTGCTTTGCAGGATACCAAGGAACTGTTAAGTGATGTTGTTGTGGTAGGATCGAGGTCAACGCCGCGAACAAATATCGAAAGCGTGGTCCCTGTCGATCTGATTTCTACAAAAGACGTTAAAGTATTTGCACAGACCGATTTAACGCAGATTTTAAACTTTGTAGCACCATCTTTTAGTTCTAACCGGTAAACCGTTTCTGACGGTACCGATCATATCGATCCGGCATCTTTACGTGGTTTGGGGCCAGATCAGGTTTTGGTGCTGGTAAACGGAAAACGCAGGCATACCACCGCATTGGTAAACATTAACGGTACATTCGGTCGTGGTTCTGTTGGTACAGATTTAAACTCCATTCCGGTTTCGGCAATCGAACGGATCGAGGTTCTACGTGATGGTGCTGCGGCACAATATGGTTCTGATGCCATTGCCGGGGTAATTAACATTGTGTTAAAAAAGGTAACACCATATAGTTTCTCTACCTCTTTTGGTCAATCTTCATCAAATGCCCTGGGCCGCGATTTTAGCGACGGAAGGACTTTTCAGGTTGATTTTAGCAAAGGATGGGCATTTAAGAACGATAAAGGTTTTATCAATTTTGCAGCGCAGTACCTTCAACGCGGATATACCAATCGTGGTGGTTTAGATACCCGACCATTATTATATTCTGCAAGCCCAACCAAAGGCCCGACAGAAACCGAAGCTGCTTTTCAGGCCCGTTTTGCCAGTTTAAAAGCCGCTGATGATGCAAGGGCGGCCGCAAATGGTTTAGACAGAAATAATATGCGCGTGGGTAATTCTGATTCTAAAAACGGCGGCGGTTTCCTAAACGGACAGTTTAATTTTGGGAAAACCACCCAGTTGTACTATGCAGCAGGTTTTACCCATAAAACAGGAAGTGCTGCGGGTTTTTACCGCTTGCCAACGCAAACCACCCAGATAGATTTATCCATCTATCCTAACGGATTTTTGCCATTTATTGATACCAAAATCAACGATTATTCGTTTTCTGCTGGTTTAAGAGGTAAAATAGGCACATGGGATTACGACATCAGTAATACCAGTGGAGAAAATACCATAGCATTTAATATTAATAACACGGTAAACGCCTCTCTGCCAACCGGAACAAGCCCTACTTCGTTTTATGCCGGCGAGTTGCTGTTCAGGCAAAACACCAGTAACCTTGATATCAATAAAAAGCACACCTTTGATGGTGGTTTTTTAACTTCATTGAATACGGCCTTTGGTGGAGAATTCAGGATAGATAACTATCAGATCAAAGAAGGTGAGCTGTTATCCTATTCAAATGGCGGAAGATTAATCGGGACATCGCCTACCGCTTCCGGCGCACAGGTATTCCCTGGTTTTAAACCCAGCAATGCTTTGGATAAATCGCGACATAACGTTGGTGCTTATGCCGATTTTGAAGCTGAATTCGGACCAAGGGTAACTTTAGAAGCGGCAGGCCGGTATGAAAACTATAGCGATTTCGGATCGAATTTCTCTTACAAATTTACAGGTAAGGTTAAACTTTTTGGCGATGTTTCCATTCGCGGGGCTTATGCTACTGGCTTTAGGGCCCCATCCCTGCATCAGCAATATTTTAACAACGAAAGTACCCAGTTTGTAGGTACCAATGCTACGCAGGTTTTAACGGTAAATAATGCGAACCCTATTGTTGCACAGTTTGGTGTTGGCGCATTAAAACCTGAAATTTCCAGATCAGGAAGTTTAGGTTTGGCCGGTAAAATTGCCAAAACCTTTACGTTTACCATCGATGCTTATAACATTGATATCAGCGACCGGATTGTTTTCTCCAGTCAGTATGCGCGCGAGCGTTCAGGAGGCGTTTTAGTACCCACAGGTGTAGTAAACCAGATTTTAAATACCGTAGATCCATTGGCACAGATTAACAGTGTACAGTTTTTCACTAACGCCATTACGACCAATACCGCAGGAATCGATGTGGTATTGACCAATAGATTTAACCTGGGCGCAAAAAGCAGCCTGATTTTAAGTGTGGCGGGCAACGTAAATAAAACCGTGGTGAGAAGTATTCAGGGATCTGATAAAATTGAAAGCGACCCAACCTTAAAAGCGAAATTATTCGATCGTTTGGAGCGCTCGCGTTTCGAAAGTTCTGTGCCTAAAAATAAATTGAACATCACCGCAACATATAATGTGAATAAACTGTCGTTTGTTGCCAGAACGGTTCGTTTTGGTGAGGTTACCTATTTAAATGCCATCGACCCAAATATTCCTGCCAATGGTTTACCAACCCAGCTTGATCAAACTTTTGCTCCTAAATGGGTAACAGATTTCTCGGTGAGTTATGCAGCAGGTAAAAACTGGTCGGTTACTGTTGGTGCGAATAATATTTTTGATGTTTATCCGGATAAATTATACATCGATCCACGCGATAACCAAAATAACCTCAGCGGCAATCCTGCAAGCAATTATTCTGGAGGATTAGATAACACTTCCAACGGCAGGTTCTTATACCCAAGGGCAGTTAGCCAGTTTGGTTTTAGCGGCAGGTATGTTTATGGTAAAATTGCCTGTACATTTTAATGTTATCAGGCATTTTAGCCACAGGTGCACACAGATAAAGACGGATTTTATATCTGTGTGCATCCTTTTTATCTGTGGTAATTAATACCGGGCTTAAATCATTTCAGGCTAAAAGATTGACACTATAAGTACTGCAGCAAATTTTCCAGTTTCATTCCTCTTGATCCTTTTAACAATACCAAATGATTCTGAACCGGATTTTCCTGTAAAAAAGTAGCTGCTTCAGTTGGGGTTTCAAAGAAAATGCCTTTCACATTGTTTTTGTAGTGAAAAAAGTCTTTCCCGATGAAAATGATCTGATCTAAACCGCTTTTAGCTGCCTGTTTTGCAATTAATTCGTGCTGACCGGGAGATTCTGGCCCTAATTCGAACATGTCGCCCAAAATAGCGGTCTTTTTATCTGCAGATATCACGGAAATATTTTTTATGGCAGCGGCCATACTACTTGGATTGGCATTATAAAAATCGCAGATGACCGTGTTTTTTTCAGTTTTGGTGAGTTGCGAGCGGTTGTTTTTCGGCTGGTAGTTCGATAAACCTGTATTGATCTCTTCAGGGCTCATGTCAAAAAAATCTCCAATACAGATTGCCGCCAATATATTTTCGAAATTATAACTGCCCGTTAAATTGGTTTTTACAGACGATGAAACTTCATGATTGGTCCAGTGTATTTCGATAAAAGGATCGCTGCTTTTCAGTTCCCCTTTTATGGTATTGCCGTTTTCTGTTCCGTAATAAATCAGTTTGCTTAATCCGGCAATGGCACTCATTTCGAGTAAATTTGCATTATCGCGGTTAATAAAGGTATAGCCATTCGTTTGTTTCAGGTAGGCATAAAGTTCTGCCTTGCCTTTTTTTACACCTTCAAAGCCCCCGAAGCCATCTAAATGGGCCATACCCACATTGGTAATAATACCATGGGTGGGCTGTGCGATGGTGCAAAGCAACTCTATCTCCTTTTGGTGGTTGGCTCCCATTTCTATTACCGCAATCTGCACATCATTGGTGATGGATAAGATTGATAATGGAACACCGATGTGGTTATTTAAATTGCCAAAAGTGGCAAAGGTTTTATAACGTTCTGCTAAAACCGCATTTACCAGCTCTTTACTGGTGGTTTTACCATTACTGCCGGTTAAACCGATAACCGGGATATTAAGCTGTTTACGATGGTGGCGTGCCAGATCCTGTAAAGTACCAAGTACATCTTCAACCAGCAAACACTGAGCATTAACCGCATATTTTTCTTCGTCGATTATAGCATAGGCGGCTCCTTTTTCAATGGCCTGGGCAGCAAATTCATTAGCATTAAAAAGATCGCCTTTAAGCGCAAAAAATATACAACCTGGCGTAATGTTTCTCGTATCGGTAGAAATAACAGGGTTTTCCAGGTAGTAATCGTATAGTTTTTCGGTTGTAATCATGCTTATCGTAAAAAATATGATGTAAAATTAAGCTTTAGCAACAACAAAAAACAAAATTAGTACATTAGGTAAAAATATTTTAACATGAAGAGACTGTTAACGTTCTGCATAATCTCCCTTACCTCTGTTTTTTTTGTACAGGCACAGCTTAAATCTCCCGATGATTTTTTAGGTTATTCGCTTGGTTCACATTTTACACCACACCATAAAGTAGCCGAATATTTTAGGCAGATTGCTGCGGCAGCACCAAAAAACGTAAAACTGATAGAATATGGCAAAACCAACGAAGGCAGGCCTTTAATGGTGGCTATAGTTTCTGCTGCAGAAAATATAGATCAACTGGAACAGATCAGAAATAATAACCTGGCTTTAACAACAGGGACCAATACCAGTGTAAATTTAACTAAACAGCCTGGCCTGCTTTGGCTAAGTTATAATGTGCATGGCAACGAAGCAAACTCTACTGAAACTTCGATGAAAATGCTTTATACACTAGCTTCGGGCACAAATAAACCGGCTACAGAGTGGTTAAAAAATACCGTTGTGGTAATCGATCCCTGTTTAAACCCCGATGGAAGGGACCGTTATGTAAATTATTTTAACAGTGTGGTTGGAAAGATGCCTAATTCCGATCCTTCATCAAGAGAGCATATCGAACCCTGGCCGGGCGGAAGGCCAAACCATTATTATTTTGATTTAAACCGCGACTGGGCCTGGCAAACGCAAATTGAAAGCCAGCAAAGGCTGGCTTTATATAACCAGTGGATGCCACAGGTACATGTCGATTTTCATGAGCAGGGATATAACGAGCCTTATTATTTTGCACCTGCGGCAGAGCCTGTACATCAGGATATTACGCCATGGCAAAAAAGCTTTCAGGTGGTTGTGGGTAAAAACAATGCAAAATATTTTGATGCCGAAGGCTGGCAATACTTTACCAAAGAACGTTTCGATCTGCTTTACCCATCTTACGGCGATACTTATCCTTTATATAACGGATCAATTGGTATGACTTATGAGCAGGGCGGAATCAGGGCCGGATTATCGGTAGTAACCAACGATGGCGATACCTTAACCTTAAAAGATCGTATTGCGCATCATTTCACTACTGGAATGTCGACGCTCGAAGTAACCTCTTTAAACCATAATAAGCTTTTAGAAGAATACAAAAAATATTTCCAGCAGGAACTGGCCAATGCACCTGGTATTTATAAAAGTTATATTATTAAACCGACTAACCTGTCGCGGTTAAAAAAACTGGCTGAACTGTTAACGAAAAACAAGATCGAATTTGCCTATGGAGGCGATAAAGCCGGCCGGGCTTATGATTATGATACACAAAAGGAAGAAAATTATACCCTTGGCAGGAACGATCTGATCGTAAATGTTCAGCAATCAAGGGCTGTTTTGGCCAATGTTTTATTGGAGCCGCAAACATTTGTAACCGATTCTAATACTTATGATATTACGGCCTGGGCGCTCCCTTATGTATATGGATTAAAGGGTTATGCCAGTAAAGAGAGCATTAAAGGAAAATATGCTTCATTAGAAGAACCAAAAACGGTAAATACAGAAGTAGAGAAGCCATTGGCCTGGTTATTTACCTGGGGAACAAGTGAAGATGCCCATGTTTTAATCGCCCTGCAGAAAGAAAATATAAAAGTAAGGCAGGCAGATCAGCCTTTTTCGGTAAGCGGCAAAGATTATCCTGCCGGGACACTAATTGTGCTGCGTGCTGAAAATGAACGATCGGTTAAAGGTGTAAAAGATAAAGTTACTTTTATTGCCAAAATGCTCGATAAACCCGTTCAGGCGGTAAGCAGTGGCTTTGTAGAAAAAGGAAAGGATTTTGGTTCTAATGTTTATCCTTTACTAAAACAACCTAAAATTGCCATCGTATCAGGCATGGAGGTTTCTTCTTTGGCATTTGGAGAAGCCTGGTTTTACCTGGAGCATGACTTAAACCTTTCGCCGAGTATTATTAACGCTAAAGACATCAACAATTTAGACATTAATAAAATCAATACACTTATCCTGCCCGATGGAAGCTACAGTCCGTTTATTGGTGATGGCTTAACCGCCTGGTTAAATAAAGGAGGTAAGTTGATTTTAATGGAAGATGCCATTGAAAGTGTGCTGGAGAAAAAAGGATTTGATATTAAAAAGAAGGAAGCGGTTGTTAAAAAAGACGAAAAACCGGAAGCCAATAAACTTCTTTTTAAAGATAAGGACAGGGATGATTTCGAAACCACCATACCCGGGGCCATTTATAAAATTAACCTCGATGCCACTCACCCATTCTCTTATGGCCTGGGCAAAACTTATTATAGTTTAAAAACCGACCGCAAAATTTACGAACCTTTTGCTAAAGGCTGGAATGTTGGTTTAATTAATGATAAAAGCTTAATGGCAGGTGTAGTGGGTAAAAAAGCCCGCGAAGAACTTAAAACCGGATTACTCATCGGCGTGCAGGATTTTGGCCGCGGACAGGTGGTTTACCTCGCAAACGACCCCTTATTCAGAAATTTTTGGGAAGGTGGCAAAACGCTCTATGGCAATATTTTATTTTGTAGTTATTAGGATTTCACCTCAATAAAAACCGAAACGGCCTTGCAATTTGTAAGGCCGTTTTCTTTTTAACAAAAAATTAAAGGCTAAAAGTTTTCCAATAATTTCTAAACGTAATAAAATAACGTATCTTCGTGATTATTCACCCCTGAATTATTAGTTAATTCCGGAGATTATACTCCGGAAAGATCACATCCTCCAAATGCGCAACGCATTTAATTAATCTTTACTAATCTATTTAAGAATGAAAAAACTTTTACAAAGTTTGTTCATCCTCGTGCTGTTTGCATATTCTGCAATGGCCCAGGAGCGGACAATTACTGGTACAGTTACTTCAGGGGATGACAAGCAAGCTATACCTGGGGTAAGTGTTAAAATTATCGGAGCCCAGGGTGCTACCGTTACAGGGGCTGATGGAAAATTTTCCATAAAAGTGCCTTCTACAGCAAAAGAATTGGAGTTTTCGTACATTGGTTATGCCCGTCAAACCAAAACCATTGCGGCCGGGGCAATCAATGTGGTGTTGATGCCCGATGCTAAATCGCTGGATGAAGTAGTGGTAACTGCTTTAGGGCAAACAAGAAAAAAGAATACACTTTCTTATGCCGCACAACAGGTTAAGGGCGAAGAGCTGAGTCAAACACGCTCTGCCAATGCTGCTTCAGCATTATCTGGTAAAGTTTCTGGTCTGCAAATTATTCAGGGCAATGCAATAGGTGGCTCAACCAATGTGGTTATACGTGGTAGTAAATCGCTAACAGGGAACAACCAGGCGCTATTTGTGGTAGATGGTGTGCCGGTAGATAATTCGAACAACAATTCAAGTGATCAAAAAACAGGGAGGGGCGGTTATGACTACGGTAATGCTGCTGCGGATATTAATCCCGATGATATTGAATCTGTAAACGTATTAAAAGGTGCTGCCGCAAGTGCATTGTATGGTTCAAGAGGTGCTAATGGTGTAATTATGATCACTACCAAAAGTAGAAAAGCGAATGGCATGGGCATCACCATTAACAGTGGCCTTACCATTGGGCACATTGATCGGTCTACTTTTCCAAAATATCAAAAAGAGTATGGGGCAGGTTATTCTGATGGCTACGACAGTGGGGATGGCTTTTACCTGATCGATGTTTTAGGCAATGGCATAAAAGAGAAGGTTGCCCCTACCGGTGAGGATGCTTCTTATGGTGCAAAGTTTGACCCTAACTTATTGGTGTATCAATGGGATGCTTTTGATCCCAGCTCGCCAACCTACCATCAAAAAACGCCCTGGGTTGCAGCAAAAAACGATCCCTCTACTTTTTATGAAACTTCCATTTCAAATAGTAACAGCATCACCCTTGATGGTGCTTCAGATAAAGGAACATTTAAACTGGGCTATTCCAGAAATGATGAACGTGGTACTTTACCCAACAGTAAAGTGCTTAAAAACATCATTAATTTTGGTGGAAGCTACAAAATTACAGAACGCTTAACCGCATCGGCCTTAGCCAATTTTTCTAAAGTAGACGGGCTTGGCAGGTATGGCTCCGGTTATAGTGGCCTGAACGTAAATCAGAATTTCAGGCAATGGTATCAAACCAATGTCGATATCCAGGAACAAAAAGAAGCTTATTTTAGAAATGAACGGAATATTAGCTGGAACTGGAAATATCCTTCCGATCAAATGGCTTTAGTTCCGAGGTTTACAGATAACTACTATTGGACCAGGTATCAAAACTATGAAAATGATACCCGGAGCAGGATTTTTGGTAATGCATCATTAAACTATAAAGTGACAGATTACCTGAATATCTTGGGCCGTGTTACCTTAGATTCATACAATGAACTTCAGGAAGAACGTATTGCCAGTGGCAGTAAAGATCCGGGCATGTACAGCCGGACAGACAGAACTTTTCATGAAACCAATTTTGATCTGATCGCAAATTTGGATAAAAATCTTAACGATGATTTTAATCTTAAAGCACTGGCTGGTGTAAACATCAGGCAAAGCCTTTTAAATGATACCTACTCTACCACTAACGGAGGCTTAATTGTACCCGGCTGGTATAGTATTGCCAATTCTGTTGGTACAGTAGATGCGCCTGTAGAAAATTATGAGCCAAGGGAAGTAGATGGTATTTTTGGAGGGGCAACTTTAGGTTATAAAGAATTTTTAACCCTTGAGGGGACTTTTAGGAGAGATAAATCATCAACACTCCCTGTCGGAAACAATGCTTACAATTATTATTCTATCGCAGGAAGCTGGTTGTTTTCCAAACATTTAGAGAAAGAACTTAGCTGGCTGTCATCCGGAAAAATCAGGGTAAATTATGCTACTGTTGGTAACGACGCACCCTGGGGAAGTATTAAAAATGTGTACACTCCTCAAAGGCCGTTTGGCAAAACTAAACTTTTTGCCTTTCCGATAACCGTAAAAAATCCTGACTTAAAACCCGAACAAACCGAAAGTAGTGAAGTAGGCCTGGAAATGGCTTTTTTAAAGAATAGAATCGGCTTTGATGCATCCTACTATCTGGCAAAATCCAAAAATCAGATTTTTGCCTTAGCCACTTCAGCAGCCGTTGGCTTTACCAATAAATTTGTAAATGCAGGGATAATCAGAAATAATGGTGTAGAACTATCGCTGTATGGCAGTCCGGTTAAAACCAAAGATTTTTCCTGGAACATTAATGTAAACTGGACAAAGAACAACAGTAAAGTACTAGAGCTTTATAACGGGAGTACTAATTTGCAACTGGGCAGTTTTCAGGGTGGCGTAAGTATAAATGCTACACTTGGTCAGCCTTATGGAACAATCCAGGGGAAAGATTTTGTTTATGATGGAAATGGGAATAAAGTTATTGGAGCCAATGGCTATTATTTGGTTACCAATACCACTACCAATGTAATTGGTAACATTAATCCAAAATGGACTGGTGGTATTCAAAATACGTTTAAATATAAAAATGTATCGCTTGGCTTCCTGGTTGATTTTCGCCATGGTGGTAATGTTTGGTCGCTCGATCAGTATTATGCCACTTATTCCGGAGTGTTAGCCAACACTGCGGGTTTAAATGACTTGGGTAATCCGTTAAGAAATCCCCTTACCAATGATAGTAAAAGCGGAGGCGTAATTTTAGATGGCGTTACAGCTGATGGAAAGCCCAATACAAAACGTGTGGTAATCGATGCGAGCTCGCCAACACCTCCGCCGGCTGCTTTTTCGTATGATGCCAGTTATATTAAACTGAGGGAGGCTACATTAACCTATGCGCTGCCTAAGAATATTGTTTCGAAGTTAGGGCCTCTTAAAGCGGTAGATTTATCTGTTTTTGGCCGTAACTTATGGATTATTCATAAAAACCTTCCGGATGCCGATCCCGAAGAAAACCTTTCTTCTGGTAATATACAAGGTGTTCAAAGTGGGGCTTATCCAACCACCAGAACATTTGGGTTTAACGCAAAAATTTCATTCTAAACGTTTAAGAAAATTCCAATGAAAAAACTTAAAATATTTTTTGTTGCCCTGTTGGCCTTGGGGGCATGTAAAAAAGACATCACCTCATTAAATGATCCAACAAAAAGGCCGGCAGTTGCACCGGCAGGTACATTATTTGCCTATGCAACAAAATCATACAGCGATGCGATTACCAGCGCCAGTGTAAATACAAATGTATTCAGGTTTGTGGTTGGCCATTGGGCCATGACCACTTATCAGGATGAATTACAGTACGATTTTAATACCCGCGAAATTCCTAAAACATGGTGGACCATTATGTACCGCGATGTGCTTCAAAATTTAACTAAATCTGCTGATTTTGTGCGTGCAGATCCATTAATGGATCCGGCGGTTAAGGTTAATAAACTTGCTATTTTAGATATTATGCAGGTGGTGGCTTACAGTACAGTGATAAATACATTTGGAAATGCACCCTACAGCAAAGCATTAGACGAAAATAATCTGTTCCCGGTTTATGATGATGCCAAAACCATTTCACTCGATCTGATTAAAAGGTTAAATACTGATATTTCAAAATTAAATACCAGTAATAATGGCTTTAGTGATACAGAAGACCTGATTTATAAAGGCGATATTGCCAAATGGATTAAATTTGCAAACTCTCTGCGCATGCAACAAGCCATGATTTTGGCTGATGTTGATAATGACGCAGCTAAAGCAAGTGTTGAAGCGTCTGATGCTGGTGCTATTTCTGCTGCTGCTGATAATGCTTCCTTTATTTATCTGGATGGATCGCCAAATCAAAATCCGCTATTTGTTGATATCGTAACAGGTAACAGGGGCGATTATGTGGCAGCTAGTGATCTTCTTAATAAATTAAAAACATTATCCGATCCGCGCCTGGGTTTATTTTATTCCCCTAATAAGGATGGTTTATTTGTGGGTGGCATTTCTGGTTCAGGCAATTCATTAAATGCAATATCCAACCCCAATCCAAGGCTTTACGCTGCTAATGCGCCAACTTTGTTTATGGATTATGTAGAAACAGAATTTTTCAGGGCAGAAGCAAAAGAAAGAGGGTATGCCGTAAGCGGAACTGCTGCAGAGCATTATAATAATGCCATTACTGCCTCTATTATTTATTGGGGAGGAACAGCGGCCGATGCTGCAGCCTATTTAACAAATCCCGAGGTGGCCTATCAAACCGCGTCGGGTACTTGGAGAGAAAAAATTGGCCTGCAAAAATGGATTGCGCTTTATAACAGGCCGTTTAACGGCTGGACAGAGTTAAGAAGGTTTGATTATCCTAAAATTACACCTCCGGTTGGAGCTAAATCAGGTTTCCCTGTTAGGTTAAACTACCCAACTAATGAACAACAGTTGAATGGCGCCAACTATACAGCTGCTGCTGCCGCAATTGGCGGTGATTTGGTAACAACAAAATTGTTCTGGGATAAGTTCTAGATGAGCTATTTGGCTTCACCCCCTGTTAGTGCCTGCTTTGTCCGTCACTAACAGGGGTTTTTCTATAGTAATCATCTTAAAGGCGCTCCACTTTAACCACATAATTAAGTTACTATTTTATTTGCTATATATTTCCCAGCCCCGGGGCTTATTCAATGCCTGCCGGTTAATAAAAATGTGGGTTTAACTGCTGTTTTAGTTCTTTTTAGGGTATAGATTAGAATTTTGGCACAATTTTTTTATACAATTTAGTTGCCCTATGCAGTCGTTTTAATGTTAAATTAATGCTATTTTGATCTTGTTTCTGCACAATTTGTTTAAATGCATATAATTTAATGTCTTTTTGTAGAAAAATACCCCCAATTAGTCTTTTTTGTAATACAGCTTAATTGTCAAATAAAAGTCATTATATTTCTTTGTTTTGTTAAAGTTTGTTAAAATGTTGGGTATCTCTGCTATATTTAGCTTTTAAAATAATCATTAACTAACCTATTTTCAAATTATGAAAAAACTTCTACAAAGTTTGTTCATACTTATGTTTGTTGCTGTAACGGCAATGGCACAAGATAGAACAATCACTGGTACAGTTACATCAAAGGATGATGGATTACCAATTCCTGGTGTAAGTGTTACGATTACTGGAGCTAAAAGCGGAACCCAAACATCTGCTGATGGTAAATTCAGTCTTAGTGTGCCATCTGGTACTTCAAGCTTAAAATTTTCGTTTTTGGGGTTTCAGACTCAAACCGTTGCCATTCCTTCTAGTGGTGTTTTAAGAGTTTCTTTAGCATCAGATCAACAACAACTTGGTGAAGTTGTGATTACTGGTGCATTGGGAATTCAAAGACAGAAAAAAGAACTTGGATATGCTGCTACCTCGGTTAACAACGAAACAATTACAGCTGGAAATGCAGTAAACGTTGCAAACGGTTTACAGGGAAAAGTTTCGGGTTTGAACATTACTACAACAAATAGTGGTGTATTCGAAAACGTTAAAATTAACTTACGTGGTATCCGTTCATTAACCGGAAACAACAACCCGTTATTGTTATTGGATGGTGTTCAGTCTGATATCAATTACCTTTCTTCATTAAATCCTAATGATATTGAAGATGTAACCGTTTTAAAAGGTTCTGCTGGTGCGGCTGTTTATGGATCTGATGCAAGAAACGGTGTAATCATCGTAACTACTAAAAAAGGAACAAAAGATGGAAAGCCTGTTGTTACAGTTAGTAATTCAACTCAATTTCAGGATATCAGCTTTTTTCCTAAATTTCAGGAAAAATTTGGTTTAGGCGGTGGTGGTAACAATGCAGTTGGCGGTCAGTACACACCTATCGAAAACTGGTCATGGGGTCCTGCATATGATGGTTCAACAATTGATATCGGTCCGGATTTAACGGGCGTTGTAGATCCTCGTTTCGGTCCTTTAACTACCCAGACAGAAACTTATAGCAACAAAAACTCTAGAAAAGACTTCTTTAATACTGGTTCTGTTATTCAGAATGATGTTTCTTATGGAGATAAAAACTTTTACTTAAGCTTACAGGATGCGAATATTAAAGGTATTGTTCCAGATGATAAAAACCGTAGAACAGGTATCCGTTTAAATGCATCTAGAGAATATGGAAGATTGAAGGTTGCTTTAAACACGAATTATGTTCAGCAGAACTATAATCTGTTTGATTCAGAAGGTATGTCTGATTTTAACTCTTCTCAGAATGTAGGATTAAATCAGGGTTTAATGAACTTATTGTTTAATACTGCTGGATACATCGATTTGCAGAAATATAAAGATTTTGAAAACAATCCTTATGCTTCTTACAACTACTATTATACTGATTATGGTTTAAATCCATATTTTGCAATTGATAATTTTAGAAAAACAGGAAGAAGAGCAGATTTTCTTGCTAACTTAAACTTAGAATTTAAAGTTGCTGACTGGATGTCGTTAAACTATAGAGCTGGTATAACTTCTCAATCAACTGATGAGCGCAGGATTTCTAAAGGTGAAACACCTAATTCTTACGGTACTGCCACCAGGGGATTTAACCCTATTGCTTCTAATTTAGAAGAACGTTCTTTCAGATCTCAAAGATTATCGTCGGAGCTGTTTGCAAATTTCAACAAACAAATTAATGATGATTTCAAAATTACAGGTGTTTTAGGTACTTACCTTCGTGGCGATAATGGTCGTGATACCCGTGTTGGAGCTGTATCTTTAGTTGTACCTGATTTAAATAATATTTCTCAGCGTACAGGTAATTTAACTGGTTCTTCTCCTTTCAGACAAAGCAGGTTATTTGCTTTATATGGTAGTGCTGCATTAAGCTACAAAGGATGGGCAAACGTAGAGGTTACCGGACGTAATGAAAAAACATCGGTATTAAGTGACGATAATAACTCATACTTCTACCCAGGAGTAAGTGCATCATTCGTATTAACAGATGCTATAGATGCATTAAAAAACAGTAATATCCTTTCTTACTTAAAGCTTAGGGGTGGTTGGAATAAAACAGCAAATGCTGATTTAGCAGCTTACTCTTTAGCTGCAACATTCTCTCAAGGTGGTGGTTTCCCTTATGGTACCGTACCTGGTTACGCTGCAGACAATACTGTTTACGATCCACTTTTAAGGCCAGAATTTATTCAGAATACTGAAGTTGGTTTGGAAGCTGGATTTTTAAAGAACAGGATTAATATTGAGGCTACTTATTTCCGTCAAAGCATGACAGACCAGATTGTTCCGATTAATTTATCATCTGCAACTGGTTACACTACTGCAAACGTAAATGCGGCTTCATTTATTAATAAAGGTTTCGAATTAGATTTAGGATTAACACCTTTGGTAAATTTAGGTCAGGTTCGCATTAACTTTAAAGCAAATGCAACCTACAATACTAGTGATGTTACTCAAATTTATCCTGGTTTAGATCAGATCTCAATTGGAGGTTATACTTATGCAGGTAACTACGCAATTAAAGGTTATCCGGCATTCGTAATCAGAGCAACGGATTACGTTAGAGATTCAGAAGGAAGAGTAATCGTGAATTCACTTACCGGAGCACCTACTGCCGATCCGAACACAAAAATTTACGGCAATACACTTCCAAAATGGATTGTTGGTTTAAATCCATCTATCCGTTGGAAAGGCCTAAGTGTTTCTGCATTGTTTGAATATAAAGGAGGTTACATGAACTATAATGATATTGGTAATGCAATGTCTTGGACAGGTGTTTCAGCACTATCTGGAATTAATAACCGTGAAAGATTTATTTTCCCTAATTCTTCTGTGTTAGTTAATGGACAATATGTTGCCAATACCAATGTAACTCTTAATAACCCGGAAACATTTTTTACTGGTGTAGCTAGAAGTGTTGCTACTAACTATATTACAAGTGCAGCTTCATGGAGATTCCGTGAGTTATCTATAGGTTATGATATCCCGGTATCTGTTTTTGGCAGTCAAAAGGTTATTAAAGCACTAAACATTGCGTTAACCGGAAGAAATTTAGCGTTATGGTTACCTAAGTCAAATCAATACACAGATCCTGATTTTACATTTAGCCCTGCTGCTGCAAATTTTGGAAACGGCAGTACAACTGGTGTTACTACGGGTAATCAAGCAGGTATAAGTAACTCGTCAATTAATCCTCCAACAAGAACTTTTGGTGGAAACATTACGATTACATTTTAATAACAATATTAAATAGGACAGAAATGAAAAAAATTATATATCCATTTTTTGCAGCGGTGTTGTTATTTACTGCAAGTTGTAAAAAAGAGTTTTTCGATATTAATGAGAATCCTAATTCTCCAACTGATCAATCGATTACTCCTAAGGTACTTTTACCGAGAGCACTACATAACGTAGGGGTAAGGGTTGGTACTACTTTTGATTACGCAGCGTTTTGGATGAGCTATTGGGGTCACTCAGGTTCATATGGCCAATCAATTGAAATTGAATCTTATGCCATTACGAATTCTTTCCAAAGCGGGCAGTGGACAGGTTGGTTCGATATCCTTAATGATATCAATACCATGGAGAAAAAGGCTAAACAAGGTGGGCAACCTTTCTATGAAGGAGCTGCAAAAACTTTAAAAGCAATTGGTTATATGTACTTGGTTGATCAATACAACAATGTGCCATATTCCAAAGCTTTTGATTTTGTTGGGAATATTACTCCTGCTTATGATAAAGGTGAAGATATCTACGCTGATTTATTTGTTCAGTTAGATGCTGCAGGAAAACTTTTTGTACAGGCAGAAGCTAACGGTGTAGATGCGGCAACCAAAGCATCTGACGTTATGTATGCTGGTAATACCGCAGCCTGGAGAAGATTAGTCAACACAATGCGCTTAAAACTATTAATTCATGAATCTCAAGTGGTAACCGCTGCTACACGTACAGCTGTTGTTGCTCAGATTACTGCAGATGGAGCTGGTTATATCAATCAAGGATCGCAAGCAGCACTAGTTAACCCAGGTTATGCTGTGGTAGACGGGCAGCAAAACCCATTCTGGAATACATATAAAATAACAGCATTAGGTGTTACAGATCAATATAACAGAGCGAATAACTATATCCTTAATAAATTCACTTCTACAAATGATATCCGTTATCAATATGTATTCAGCCCAGCTGTTACGCCATTGAATGGAAATACATATAAAGGAGTTAATTTTGGTGAAGTAGTTCCAAATAATGATCCTTACAAGCAACAAAATCAATCAGACGTTGCTGGTCCTGGTTTAGCAAAACTTGCAACACAGTCACAACCTGTTTTCACAGCAATTGAAAGTTTATTCTTACAAGCTGAGGCTGCTGAGAGAGGATGGATTTCCGGAAGTGCACAAACTTTATATGAAAATGCTGTTAAAGAATCATTCACATATTTAGGAGCCGGGGCTGCTGCTGGCCAGGCTTATTTAACTGCCGGAGCTGCAAATACCTCTATTGGTTATGCTGCTGCAACAAATAAAATCCAATTAATTGTTGAGCAGAAATATTTAGGGTTAATTGGTTTAGCAAACTTTGAAAGCTATGTTGATTATAGAAGATTAGGTTTCCCTAATGTTCCGCTATCATTAAATCCTAATAGACTTACCAATGTTATTCCTCTTAGATTGCCATATCCACAAGCAGAATATAATTATAACGCTGCAAACGTTGCTGCTCAGGGAACAATAAATACACAAACTTCAGCAATTTTTTGGGATAAATAAATTTAACTACTTAAGGAAATTGAAATGAAAAGATTTATAAAATTATTATTATTAACAGGCGTTACCATGAGCTTAAGCTCTTGTCTTAAAGACAAAGGTTACGAAAGTAACTTATACGGAATTAACGACTCGTTGGAAGACAACAAGGTTGTAAATATTCCAACTACGGGTACTACATTTACTGTAGCTGGAACATACCCGTTAGCGGTTACACCGGCAACTACCCCTGCAACATTTTTGCCTGCTACCACTCCGGTAACCATTACTATTCCTGTGCATCTTTCGGCAAAAGACCCGGCTTCAGAAGAACTAAATGTTACATTAGCTGGAGATGCAACTGATGCAAAAATTACTGCATACAATGCAACAATAACCACTACTCCTAAGTTCATCAGACTTCCGGCTGATAAATATACTTTATCAAACGGTGGTGTAGCAAAAATTGCGGCAGGAGGAAGAGATGCATCTGTTACTTTAACATTTGTACCCTCTACATTAACTTCAGGTGTTCGCTATGCATTACCTGTAGTGATATCTGCTGTAGATAAATCAGGTTATATCATTAGTGGAAACCAAGGATATCGTATGTTCTTGATTACAATAAGATAGAATTTAGTCTTCATTTAGAAGATTAAAAATTTTTAAAAAGAATGACCTCTTGTATTTACACAAGAGGTCATTCTTTTTTATAAGGTTATTTTGTTATTAATAGTTATTTCTGTCTAGAAGATAGGCCTTATTAATATTATAAGGTATTAAAGTGATCAAATAAGACAGAAAGATCACTATCCTTTTTTATGTTTAATTTATTGCTGGATATATAGCTGTCAACTTCAGCTTTATTTTGAGATAGAAGAGGATATATGGCACTTCTCTCCCTTTTAATTTTCTCCAGTTTCCCCGCCTTTTCAATAAAATAGGTATCTACAGGTTTCATTTTTTTAACAGAATAAAGCATTCCTGCTTCTCTTTCATCTACCCTTTTCATCTGTACTCTCTTTAATAAGGTGATTTTCCCTTCCGATAGAATTTCGTAAAAAGTTTTTTCATTTCCGCCGTCTATTGAAGGGTACCCAGATTTAAATTTTTTGCTTGCTCCGCCATTTTCTGAAGATGTAATGGTAAATTCCTTTACTGCAAGCTTAAATAATTGTGGTAAATCATTATCTGCTTTAAATATTAAACGGTCGTTGCTTAAATCGTACATAAGGTTCATCCCTTTATACAAACTATCATTAGATAATTTTACCGATCCTTTATTCCATGTTTCGTATAGATAAGAAACATCATTATTTCCTTTGGTCGTGTTTCCTGAATAATTTACATCATTATTTGCCAGTTGCAGGTTTACCCCTAATTGGGCATGACCGGCTAAATAAGGCAATACAAAAACTGATGACAATACGATTGTTTTTTGAAAGAGATTTTTCATGTTAATATGATTATTTATATAAACTTACAAATAATCATGGCCTTTTACTATTAAGCATAGGTTGTAATTAAAAAAAAGAAAAGACTTATCGTGAAGATTCAAATCAGAATAACCTTTATCTGAATTATGTTTCATTGAATTTAAAGGTAAACCAAAAAAAAATTGCTTAAACGCAAACAAACCGTTAACTAAATAGTTAGTACTAAAATTTAATTGAAATATCGTAATCAAAATGTCATAATTTAGTTAAAGTCACGCTCTTTGTAAATTTCGGGACTTAAAATTTGAACTACGCTTCAATTATTTTATAAATTCGAACCTCATTAATTCAATTATCCCTAACTAACTTAAATTTCATGAAAAAACTTCTACAAAGTTTGTTCGTGCTTTTGTTAATCGCATCGTCTGCAATTGCACAAAACCGAACAGTCTCAGGTACAGTTACTTCAAAAGAAGATGGTTTACCTCTTCCAGGAGTAAGTGTAAAAGCGGGTGGCACAAGCGCTGTTACTCAAACAAATGTTGACGGTAAATACACAATTAGTGTTCCTTCTACGGCAAAAACATTAGAATTCTCTTACATTGGTTATACTAAACGAACGCTTGCCATTACAAGTGTACTAAATGTTACTTTAGTTGCTGATAACCAATCACTTCAGGATGTTGTAGTAACCGCATATGGTACGGTTAAAAGACAAAATTTTACAGGTACTGCTGCAACTGTAGGTAGTACGCAGATTAAAGATCAATTGGTTAGTAACATTGGTAACGTATTACAAGGTCAGGCAAGCGGTGTTGTTGCCGTTAACAGTACTGGCCAGCCTGGTGCGAACCCAACTATCCGTGTACGTGGTATTGCTTCGGCAAATGCTTCTTCAGATCCTTTAATTGTTTTAGATGGAGCAATATACGGCGGTCATTTAAATAACATTAATCCTAATGATATCGAAAGCATTACCATTGGTAAAGACGCAACCGCAACATCATTATACGGATCGAGAGCAGCCGCCGGTGTTTTGTTTATTACCTCAAAAACAGGATCGGGCAAGCCTAAAATTGATATAAATATTAACAGTGGTTTTTCTAACAGAGCTGTTAAGGATTATGAATACCTGGGCTCTCAGGGGCTTTACGAAACTACCTGGGAAGGTCTTCGTAATCAGGCATTAATTACTCCGGCTTTGGTTACTTCTTCTGGTTCTGCATCTGCAGCAGATTATGCCAGCAAAACTGTTGCCCCTACATTAGTGTATAACCCATATAACCTTGCTCAGCCGGTTGGTTTAGATGGTAAACTGGTTGCAGGTGCAAATGCACTATGGAATCAGGATTGGGCTGATGCGTTATTAAGAACCGGAAAAAGAACAGACGTTAATGGAGCTGTTTCAGGCGCTTCTGATAAAACACGCTATTATATTGGTGGTGGTTATCTGTCAGATCAAGGTTTAGCAACAGAATCTCAGTTTAAAAGATACAGTGGCCGCGTTAAATTAGATAACCAAACTACTAACTGGTTAAAAGTTGGCGCAAACGTAAGCGGGTCTTTTTCTACTCAAAACTATCCAAACCAGGCGGGTTCTGGTTACTCTAACGTAATCTCCTGGATCCGTACGGTATCAAGCATTTATCCTGAATACCTTTTGGCTCCAACAACTGGTCAGCCAATTTTAGATGCTAACGGTAATAAACAATACGATTTTGGTAACAACGGACCATTGCTTCGTCCGGTATTAAGACCAGGTAACCCAGCGGCTACTACCTCAATGAACCCTACTACTTACGATCGTTATTTAACTTCACTTAACGGTTATGCAGAAGCTAAAATCATTGATGGCTTAACAATCCGTTCTCAGTATGCTTTAGATTACTATCAATACGCATTTGACCAGTATTATAACCCATTTGTAGGTGATGGTGCTGCATATAGTGGCAGAAGTGAAAAGTACAGAGAAACAACAATTACGCAAACGTTAACAAACACTGCCACATATGATAAAACATTTGGTGTTCACCATCTTAACTTATTGGCTGGTTGGGAAGTTTATAAATACAAAGATAACTATACTGATGCAGAAGCAAGAGGTTTTACCTTCCCTGGTACTACCGAGCTTTCTTATGGTGCAACGCCATATACGGCAAGTTCTAATACTTACCTAAACAGACAGACCAGTTTCTTTGGTAGAGCAAGCTATGATTATAAAGATAAATATCACGTAACGGGTTCGGTTCGTGGTGATGGAAACAGTCGTTTTGCTGAAAATGTTCGTTGGGCAACCTTCTATTCAGTTGGTGCTTCCTGGAATGTTAACCGCGAAAGCTTCCTTTCGGATGTTAAAGCGCTGAGCGACTTAAAATTAAGGGCAAGTTATGGTACAACTGGTAATCAGGCATTATTAAACAGTGCTGGTAGCCAAAGTTATTTCCCGTATCTAGGCGTTTATACCGGCGGTGCAAACATTGCAGGATATAGCGGTTCTTACATTTTAAGTGCAGCAAACGACGTTCTTACCTGGGAGAAACAAACGGATTTAGATCTGGGTATTGATTTCGGTGTTTTGAAAAATAGAATTTCAGGATCATTTACCTACTTCAACAAAAAATCAAAAGGATTATTGTTTAACAGGCCATTAGCTCCTTCAAGTGGTTTAAATGGTGTTAACGATAATATTGGTCAGTTATCGAACAAAGGTATTGAGGTTGAGTTAACTACAAGAAACTTTGCCGGTAAAGATTTCCAATGGACAACCTCGATCAACTTTACACACATCAGAAATAAAATTACATCACTTCCTCAACCTACCATTACAGGAAGCAACTTTTCTCAGCTTTCTGTTGGAGAATCATTATATAATTTCTACTTAAGAGATTATGCTGGTGTTGATCCTGCTGATGGTCGCCCGATGTGGTATCTGGATCAAACAGATGCTAATGGAAATATCACACAAACAACCACAAAAACCTACAGTGCGGCAACCCGTTATTATAAAGGAACAGCGTTGCCAAATGCTACTGGCGGTATTAACAACACATTCAGCTACAAAAACTTTGATTTGAATGTGCTGGCTTCATTTAGTTTCGGTGGAAAAATTTATGATTCTGATTATGCCGGCTTAATGCACGCGGCAATTGGTACAAACCCAGGTTACAACTGGAGTGTTGATATATTAAACAGATGGCAAAGTGCAAGTAATCCTGGTGATGGCGTAACTCCTCGCTTAACCGGTACAACAGATGATCAGGCAACTTCGGCTTCAACACGTTTCTTATATGATGCAAGCTATGGCCGTATCCGTAACATTACTTTAGGTTACCGTTTGCCTCAACGTTGGTTAGATAAGGTTAAATTTGCCCATGCCAGAATTTTTGCAGATTACCAAAACCCATTCACCATTTTCGGTCGTAAAGGTTTAGATCCGGAGCAAGGTATCGCTGGTGTTACCAATAACGCTTCTGTTGTTTACAAAACCTTATCGTTCGGCGTTAACTTCGGATTTTAGTAGGCCTATTTAAAAAAGATTATTATGAAATTTAAAAAATATTTATTGATTGGTTTAAGTGCTATAGCGCTTTCATCATGCACCAAAGATTACCTTAACGAGCCTCAGCCTGCTGATGGCAGCGTTTCGGATGTATTGGTTTTTAATTCTAAAGTGGGTGTAGATAATGCTCTGACAGGTATTTATTACCTGATGCGTAATTACCAGGGTTCTGCGCAAAATATGTACGGTTGGAAAACGGTACAGTTGAACTTTGATTTGAGGGGTAATGATATGATCTCTGATGCGAGTAACTGGTGGTTATACGAAAACAACTGGAGTGATAATACTTATGGAAGAATTGCTACAGCATCACGTAATGCCCAGATCTGGAACCTTTGCTATAAAGTAATTAACAATGCAAATGCCATTGTAACCAACATTAATAAGTTGCCAGAATCAGATGCTGTAAAAAATGCTTTTGTTGCAGAAGCCAGGGCCTTAAGAGGTTGGGCTTACTTTCAACTGGCAAGAGTGTATCAGTTTACTTATGCCAAAGATATAAATGCAGCAGGTGTGCCGATTATGTTAGAAGCTACTACAGCAACTACTACAGGTAAACCTCGTTCATCAATGAAAGATGTTTATGCGCAAGTAGTGTCTGATTTAGAGTACGCAACTGCAACATTAACCACAACCCGTGTTGATAAATACCGCATTAACAAAAGTGTAGCTCAGGGTATTTTGGCTGAGGTTTATCAGGAAATGGGAATGGCAGATGCTTCATTATGGACAAAAGCGGTTTCTAATGCACAGGCAGCCAGAACTGGTTTTACTTTAATGAGTGCCGCAGATTATAAAGCTGGTTTTAATACTGTTTCTAATGCAGAATGGATGTGGGGCTTACAATTTAATGCATCACAGTCGTTATCGTATGCATCTTTCTTCGGTTATATCGAACCTTTAAATACACCAAATACCTCTTTCAAAGCGAGGTATAACGATTTATACATCAATAATACTTTCGTAAGTTTATTTACTGCTACTGATATTAGAAATACTTTCTTGGCTGCACCTGGACAATCTAGTGCTTTAACCTGGAAAAAATTTGTAACCTACAAATTTCAGGATAATGCAACTCAAACAGGCGATTTTGTAATGATGCGTGCTGCTGAAATGTACCTGATTGAGGCAGAAGGCGATGCGCAGCAAGGTTTATTGGAGCCTGCTAAAGATGTGCTTTTTGTATTGCAGAAACAAAGAGATCCTAATGCCGTTCGCTCAACAGCTACAAGTAAAGATGCATTAATTAATGAGATTCTGGTAGAACGCAGAAA
This sequence comes from Pedobacter sp. 22226, assembly GCF_052045455.1. Taxonomy (NCBI): domain Bacteria; kingdom Pseudomonadati; phylum Bacteroidota; class Sphingobacteriia; order Sphingobacteriales; family Sphingobacteriaceae; genus Pedobacter; species Pedobacter sp. 22226. The sequence goes on from NZ_JBQEPB010000003.1 coordinate 416,033, forward strand.
GGAATTATACGCAGAGATGGGAGTTGAATATTTCGATTTAAAACGCTACCAGAGAGGTTTAGTTCGCAATGGTATCCAGTGGAGTTTATTGAATATCGCTGCAACCGACAACCGTTGGAGGTGGCAGATTCCACAAACAGAAATGGACAACAATAAGAGCCTAACCAGCGCTGATCAAAATCCATTATAGATTTATAATATAATTTCAGGCCCTGTAACCAAAAGTTACAGGGCTTTTTTTAAGTAACTTTGATGTTGTTTTTTTTAATACCTATGTTATTTTGATGTTATCCCTCTATGGCTAATTATTTCTAAATTGGCTATTCACATTTAGCTGATTTATTTCCTCACCTCTACCTGATTTTGACTGGTTATTTTAATCGTGATGTTTTTGCCAGGTTTTTCTGCTCAATCGATATCGCCTCATAATCATAATTTTTCTAACCCTGTTTTAATGTAATTGTATCTTTTTAAATAGATAATTAGCAGTTAATAGTTTAATTATATTGCTTTTTTGGTGTTTCTAGCTGTTTTTGACAGATTTTACTGATGATTTTTAGCTTCTTTTTGAATAATCACAAAAAAAATAAATTAATTTTTATTTTGTAAAATTTGCATGACGTTTTTCTAAATCCTATATTGGATTATTAAACGGAAACTAAACTAATTATTTATGAAACAACTCGCCCAGAGTTTGTTCTCATTGTTGTTCATTGCAACCGGAGCAATAGCACAAGAAAGAACAATCAAAAGCGCTGATGTGGCCAGAGAAGGCTACAAAGATCCCCCGGAAATAAGTGTTAAAATTCAAAATGCGACCTATAGAACCACCATCACTGGCGCAATTGAAAATTTAACTTAAATAACCCTGGTCGTTAACTCAAAAATAACTCAATCATTAACTTCTAATATTTAATCTTTAAACCGGCAATAAAAACAGGTGCAGTTCTTATTGTTGAATTTGTGTTGCAGAATACAAACCAATTGCACGATTATTAACTAAACTAAACTAAATTTTTTTATGAAAAAACTTCTACAAAGTTTGTTCATATTGCTGTTTATTGCCTCTTCGGCAATAGCGCAAGAAAGAACAATCACTGGTACAGTTACGGGTAAGGAAGACGGAATGCCGCTTCCTGGTGTAAGTGTTAAAATTAAAGGCGCAACCGGCGGAACCACAACTGGTGCAGATGGTAAATACACAGTCCGTGTAACATCAAGAGCAACAACATTAGAATTTTCGTACATAGGTTACAGTACTCAATCAAGAACGATCGGAGGAGGATCAGTAATCAACGTGGCTTTAGAAAGCGATTCGAAAACGTTAACAGATGTAGTGGTTACAGGTTATGGCGTAACCAAGAAAAAAGATTTTACCGGATCGGCAGCAAGCGTTAAGGGTGACGATTTAAAAGATAAACCCGTACAAAGTTTTGTACAAGGCTTAACTGGTCAGGCTGCTGGTGTGAGTATTATCCAGCCGAACGGCTTGTTAAACAATCCTCCGGTAATCCGCGTAAGGGGCGTAAGTTCAATATCACTAAGTTCTTTTCCTTTGGTAATAGTAGATGGTATTCCTTTTCCAACCGGCGATGCTTCGGCTAACTCTGCAGCAAATAACCCATTGGGCGATATTAACCCGTCGGATATTGAATCTATCGACATTTTAAAAGATGCGGCCTCAACCGCATTATATGGTTCCAGAGCTGCAGCAGGTGTATTGGTAATTACCACTAAAAAAGGAAAAACCGGCGATGCCAAAGTTACCTACGATGGTTGGGTGGGTGTAAATAACGCCGTACGTTTACCAGAAGTATTAAATGCACAACAATATATCGATTCGAAAAATGCTGCTGTTAAAAATGCATTGGCAATCAATCCTAGTGCCCTTACTGCTGCTCAGAGAGATGCAAACGGACTAAGTTTCTTCCCGAGCTACAATGCAGATGGTTCATTAGTAGATACCAAATGGTATGATGAGGTTTACAGAACGGCTTATTCGCAAAACCATAACGTAACCATAAGCGGAGGAACAGCTAAAACAACTTATTATATTTCAGGCGGTATTTCTGATCAGGACGGTTTCTTGAAAGCGAATTCTTTTCAAAGAAACTCTGCGCGTGCCAATTTAACGCACAAAGCCACAGATTGGTTAGAGTTAAACTTAAACCTGAATTACAACAACAGTTTTAATAAATCGCCACAAAGTGGATCTGCTCCGGGTTCAGCATTTGCGTCTTCAGGTTTAGGTCGTATTGCCATTGCTGCTGCGCCAAACGTTTCTGTATATAAACCAGATGGCAGCTACAACTTAAGCGGTCAGTACATTGGTAACAATGCCAACCTTATTGCAGGTACCTGGGCACACCCAACTGTATTGGTAGAAAAAGATTTAAATACATCAGAAAATACCCGTTTTTTAACTAATCTGGGTGCAACTTTCAAAATTGTAGATGGATTAACCTTTAGGTCAAACTACTCATGGGACAGAAGTAATACCGAAAATATCCAATTCTGGAATCCTTTATCAGGAGATGGTTTTACTTATACTGGTTATGCATACAATAATACTGCACGCCGTAACAACTGGAACTGGATTAATACCGTACAGTATAACAAAACTTTTGGTGGCGACCATAATTTAAACTTAACCTTAGGCTCGGATGTTCAAAAAACAAGAACAGTAAACTGGGGAGCTATCCGCCAGGGCTTAGGTGATCCAACTTTCTTCAATCAGTTTCAAGGTACTTATGTAACCAATGTTCCTGGAGGAAACAGCATAAACCAAATTTCTTTCGAAGCTTATTTGGCAAGCGTTAGCTATAACTATAAGGGTAAATATTTCTTAAGTGGTAATTTTAGAAGAGATGGTAATTCTGGTTTGGCTCAAGAAAACAAATGGGGTAATTTTGGTGGCGGATCAATCGGATGGTCTATCTCTCAGGAAGATTTCTTCAAAAATTCATCGTTAGCAAATACCATCAGCAATTTACGTATCCGCGCAAGTTATGGCAGGGTTGGAAATGCAAACGTAGGTTCGTACAATGAATACACCACTTATAGTCCTGCTTTATATGGTGCTATTCCTTTTGCCTGGTTATATGGACAAGCTGGAAACAAGGATTTGAAATGGGAAACCAGTAACCAGACCGATATCGGTTTAAATATCGGGTTCCTGAAAGACAGACTTACCTTTGAAGCCGACTACTTCCATAAAGATATCAATAACTTAATTTTAGATGTTCCTCAGGCGCCATCAAAAGGTATCCCGGGCGGAAGTATCCTTGCCAACGTAGGTTCGATGTATAACAAAGGATTTGAATTTGCAATTTCAGGTGTTCCTGTAAAAACAACAAACTTCACCTGGACCACAAACCTAAACTTTACCACAATTAAAAATGAGGTAACTGCATTAGATCCAAACGTGAAACAAATTATCGGTACTACGAGTTCTTTAGAATCGGCAAGTGTTACCACAGTTGGCCAGTCTATCGGAAGTATATATGCGGTTAAAACGAATGGTGTTAACCCGGCTAACGGACGCAGGATTTTTATTAATGCGGCAGGCCGTGAAGTACAGTATTTACACCTTGGCGGTGCAAACGCATGGACATACCTAGATGGTACCCCAGCTCCGTCTCCGGCAGGTGATGCTCAGGTAATTGGTGGTACCCTGCCTAAATGGTATGGTGGATTTAACAATACGTTTGCTTATAAAAACTTCGATCTAAACATCATGTTTACTTATTCCGGCGGAAATTACATCTATAATGGTTCTCGTGCAGGATTATTAGATCAACGTTTCTGGAACAACTCAACAGAGGTATTAAACGCCTGGACTACACCTGGTCAGGAAACCAATATTCCAAGAGTAGTTTACGGAGATAACGTTTCTAACGGATCATCATTCCCTATCGATGCCAATGTTGAAAAAGGAGACTTTCTTCGCTTACAGGCAGCAACTTTAGGGTATAAAATTCCAAAATCTGTATTTGGTAAGATCGGCATCAATAGTGCCAGGGTTTATGCTTCTGTAAACAATGCTTTTATTATTACAGGCTATACAGGTGTTGACCCCGAGATATCTACTAACGGTAACTCAAACCTTGCAAGTGGTATCGAACGTAACAGTATTCCTCAGGGAAGATCTTTCACCTTCGGAATTAGTTTAGGATTATAATTTTAACTACAAATCAACATGAAAATTTTTCATATCAATTCATACAAACAGAAGGTTGCTATATTGGCAGTAACAGCATTGCCATTAATAGGTTTTGTGTCTTCTTGTAAAAAAGATTTTCTGGTGGCAGCACCAGAACTTACCCTTCCTGATCAGGATGCATTTGCTAATCCAACAAGGATTTTAGGTCAGGTGAACGGCTTATACGTATCGCTAAAATCAGGCTCATTTCTTGGTGGCAGGTATCAGATTTACAATGATATCAGGGCCGAAGAATTTACCAATAGATTAAGTAATAACGTTACCGGTTACGATGTTTATGGCGGTACAAATAACTCTACCAATACCTATATCGCCAGTTTCTGGTCGCAGGGATACTTAACTATTAACAGGGTAAATCTGTTTTTAAAAGGAATAGAAACCAATTCTACTGTTTTAACTCCCGCTTTAAACGCCAATTACATTGGCGAAGCTAAGTTTATCAGGGCATTGAGCTATTTTTCTTTAATACAGGTTTTCGCTAAACCTTATGTTCAAAATAACGGAGCATCACGTGGTTTGCCATTGCGTTTGCAGCCAGAAACATCTCTGGCCAATAATGCTTTAAAAAGCAGTACTGTTGCAGCAGTGTACGCACAGATTTTAAAAGATCTGGATGATGCAGAAGCTGGTTTACCTGATGGTCAGGGTACTGCTTTGGCTAATACAACCAGGGCGCACAAAAACACGGCAATTGCATTAAAAACGCGTGTTTATCTGGCGATGGGAAATTATGCAAAAGTAATTGAAGAAGGCAATAAACTGGTTCCGCTGGTTGCTCCTTTTATCAACACAGCCAGAACCCCTCATGCTTTACAGGCCAATGTGGCTAGTGTTTTCGCCGCGCCATACACCACTTCTGAATCTATTTTCTCTTTACCCATGGCTGATACCAATGCACCTGGAACACAGAATCAGCTTGGGTATTATTATAATAGTAACGTAGAATACTTCCTGAATCAAACAGGTGCAGGTATATATGCAGATGCCGCATGGCCGGCAACAGATGCCAGAAAATCCAGTTTAACCGGAAACGTGGCACTATCTTCTACCAGTACCGTACGCAGGGTAATTAAATTCTCAGGAACTTCACCATTTATAGATTTTGTTCCAATTATTCGTTATGCAGAAGTATTGCTGAATGTTGCCGAGGCAGAAGCTTTGGTAACTGGTGGTAATTTAGTTCGCTCAAGAGCCATATTACAGGCTGTACGAACACGTTCTGATGCTACTTATGTATTTGGTGTGTTTGCTACTCCGGCCGATCAGGTAAATGCAATTCTGAAAGAAAGACGAATTGAGTTACTGGCTGAAGGATTCAGGTATAACGATTTGGCCAGAAAAGCCACTCCTCTTCCTTCTTTTGGTATCGGCGCAGCTATTCCTGTTACAGATGACCGCTACACTTTCGCTATACCGCTTGCAGAAATTAATACTAACTCGGAAGTTAATAACTTCTAATTAAACAATATTGCCGGGGCTATCTTTTTAGATAGCCTCTTTTTTTACTATCTCTTTCCGATCAGAAAAATAGCTTATCAAAGCTAAATGTATAATCATTTCAGCCTTTAACTACAACCGGCTTGCCTTGGTCCTTTAGTTGCTGATCCTCAATTTATTCCATGTTTTAAGGTTTTTAAAAAAGTAGAAGAAATTTTTATTTTGTAAAATTTGTATTACAAAATACTAAGCCTTATATTGTACTATTATTAACTAAACTAAACTATTTTTTTTATGAAAAAACTTCTACAAAGTTTGTTCATATTGCTATTTATTGCCTCCTCAGCAATAGCGCAAGAAAGAACAATCACTGGGACAGTTACGGGCTCGGAAGACGGAATGCCGCTTCCTGGTGTAAGTGTTAAAATTAAAGGAATATCCGGTACTGGTGTTTCTACTAATGCAACAGGTAAATTTTCGATTAAAGTAAGTGCAGATGCTAAAACTTTAACTTTTTCTTCTGTAGGATATTCGACACAGGAAATTGCTATCGGGGGAAGCATAATCAATGTTTCTTTGGAAGTCGATTCAAAATCCTTATCAGAAGTTGTAGTAACGGCATTAGGTCAAAAAAGAGAAGCAAAATCTTTAGGCTATGCAGCTACTACCGTTGATGCTTCAAAATTAACCGCTGGTCGTTCAACTAATGTGGTAAATGCATTAGCAGGTAAGGTAGCGGGTGTAAAAATTCTATCAACAGGCGGTGCAACAGGTGCTTCTTCAAATATCAATATCAGGCAGGCCACAACCTTTACCGGATCGAACCAACCGTTATGGGTATTGGATGGCATTCCAATTGATAATGGCGGAGGAGACCAATCAGTAAATACGGGAAGTACGAATTCGAACAGGGGTATTGATTTAAACCAGGACGATATTGAGTCGGTAACGATTTTGAAGGGGCCAGCTGCAGCCGTACTCTACGGATCAAGGGCTGTTGCCGGGGCAGTTATCGTAACCACTAAAAAAGGAAGTAAAGGTCAGGCCGGAAGAGTAGAATTAAGTAGTAATTACAATTATATAGAAGTTAACCGTTTACCGGATTATCAGAATCAATATTCTCAGGGCGCCAATGGATTATATGATTCCTTTTCGCAAATGTCGTGGGGAGCTAAAATAACAGGCCAAACGGTTACCAATTACCTTGGTAATCCGGAAACCCTAACGGCTTATCCTGATAATGTTAAGGATATATTCAAAGGTGGGTATAACCTGCAGAATAACGTTACTTTTTCTGGTGGCACAGAAAAAACAGCCTACTATTTTAATTATGGTAATTTTAAAGAAAGTGGATATATCGATAATAATACTTTGGCTAAAAATAACTTTACTGTTAACGCCAGTACACAATTGAGTAAAAATTTAACCATTAGTTCTTCAATTCAGTACATCCATAATAATTCTGTGGGTACCCCTACCGGTAATGCAAGGTCAAATCCCTTATTTGATGGTATGACTTTACCCAGGACCTATAATCTTGCTAATTATCCATTTGAAACGGCTGCAGGTTTAAATAATATACCAAGCAACCGTGTTAACAATCCAGGTTATACTTATTATAATGTTTTAGGTACGGATAACCCACTATGGTCAATTAAATATGTATTATTTAAACAAAAAATAGATCGGGCCATTGGTAATGTGGGTTTAGATTATAAAATAGCTGATTGGTTAAGTGCCAATTACAAAATCGGGATTGATCAATATACTAATGTGTCCAAAACAATCAACGAAAAATCAGCAAACAATAATCAATCTGCCAGTAGGACAGGTTCCATTATAGATAATACCACCAACAGGCGTGAGGTGAGTTCATATTTCAATTTAGTGGCCAATAAAAGGTTTTTAAAAGACTTTGGTGCCAGATTTTTATTGGGTAACGAGATTAATTATAGAAGAACAGATCAATTGCAGGTAACTGGTAATGGCATACAGGCAGCGCATAACTACAATATCTCCAATACCCTAACTTATGTTCCGCTTCAAACCATAAGAGAACAAAGTTTGGTAGGGGTATATGCCGATATTAGTTTAGATTATAAATCTTTTGCATATCTTTCATTTACAGGTCGTAGAGATGTTTCTTCAACTTTTGCTCCTGATAAAAGAAGTTATTTTTACCCTAAAGTAGATGCCAGTTTTATTGCTACAGAGGCTTTTCCGGAGTTAAAACAAAACGATATTTTAACCTACCTGAAAATCAGGGCTAACTATGCAAAAGTAGGTAGAGAAGCACCAATTTATAGTACCGGCACTTATTTTAGTACTGCGGGTCCTTCTGATGGTTTCGGGCCAAATCTTATTTTTCCATTTAATGGAGTAAATGGTCAAACTTTTTCAAATGCAGCAGGCAATATTAATATCAAGCCCGAATTTACAGCTTCAAGAGAAGTTGGTTTAGAGGCTAAACTTTTAAAAGACAGGTTAAGTATTGATGTTGCGTACTATAGCACTAAAAGCACCGACATTATATTTTCTGTGCCTAGTGCACCTTCTTCAGGTTATACCAGCACCCTGTTAAATGCCGGAACATTAAAAGCTCACGGTATTGAGTTGTTGATTAGTGGAACACCAATAAAATCTACAAACTTTAACTGGGATTTATCTGTAAACTTTACCAAAGGCAGAAATGAAGTAGTAGAACTGGCACCGGGTGTACCCTTTATTGGCAACGGTGGCTTTACCAATCCGCAGGGACGGATTGTTACCGGATATCAGTATGGAACACTATTCGGTCAGGTATTTAAAAAACTTAATGGTAAGGATGTGGTTGATGCGAATGGCAGGTTAAGTTCTGGTCAGATCAACACTGCAGAATTACAACCCATTGGCGATCCAAACCCAAAATGGACGGGCGGTGTAAATACCACCTTCTCTTATAAAGGCTTATCATTAAGTTTATTTGCAGATATACGTTACGGGGGCGATATTTATTCGAGAACAATTACCGATTTAAGAAGATATGGTGTGGCTGCAGAAACAGGCAACAGAGATCGTTTATATATGCACAACGCAGTATATGCCGATGGTACGCCAAACAATACCTTAATTACAGCCGAACAATATTATAGCGATTTGTATTCTTCTGCAGCCCAGGAATACGCTGTTTTTGACGGTTCCTGGATCAGGTTACGGGAGGCCACAATCTCTTATCGTATCCCGGGCAAATTATTAAACAAATTAAGCTTTATAAAAGGAATTAATGTTGGTTTAACCGGAAGAAACCTTTTGATGTATGCGCCCAATTTCCCTCACTTAGATCCCGAGAATAACCTTTTAGGTGTGGGGAACGGACAGGGGATTGAGTATAATGGCCAACCTCAAACAAGAACCTATGGTGGATTTTTAAAATTATCATTTTAGCATTAGGAGAGTTTAAATATGAAAATTAATATAAAGAAAGTAGCTTTTGGATTGGCATTAGCCATAACAGGACTGAGCTCGTGCAAGAAATTTGTAGACATTAATGATGATCCTACACGATTAAAAGATCCCGATGCAAGTTTGGTTTTACCTGCTGCACAAGGTAATCTTGGCTTTACAATGGGTTCTGATATACACCGTTTTACAGCTTTATGGGTGCAGCAGTTTGCTGCACAGGGTGGTGGTGCAGCCCAGCCTACGCAATATGATAAATATGCCATAGGTGAAGGTGATATTAATAATACCTGGGCAGCAACTTTTGCAGGTACCCTGACCGATTTACAGAAAGTGATCGAAAAAACTAAAGCAACAAGCCCCAAATATGCAGGTGTTGCAGAATTGGTAAAAGCGTATGTTTATCAGACCCATGTTGATGCATTTGGAGATTTGCCTTATACAGAAGCTATAGGCTATGAAGCGAATTTAAAACCTAAGTTTGATGGATCTTCTGCCATATATGACAATGTGTTTAATTTAATTGACGAGGGTATTGCAGATATCAAAAAAGCATCTTTGTTGGCCCCTGCAACTGATGACTTGTTTTATGGAGGCGATATGGATAAGTGGGAACGTTTTGGAAATGCTTTAAAACTTAGAATGTATATCCACTACTTTTCTACCAACGGAACTGCTGCAGATGCAACGAGAGCTAAAACGGGTATAACCACTATATTAGCTGGCAATAAACTGTTACGGGCGAATACCGACAATTTTCAAATGCGGTTTTTAACTTCTGCCAATCAAACCAACCCTATTCACCAATTTGAAGGCTCAAGACCGAACCAGTTTTTTCCAAGTAAAACTTTGGTAGACATTATGAATGCCAAGAGCGATAGCAGGAGAAATTCATTTTTTACATTACAGGCGGGTTCATATATTGGTGCTACTAATGGAAATGGCGATATAGTGGTAAGTACTTCCTTTTCGCGCATGAGCACTTACCTTAGAGGAAAGCTTTCAGCAGGTGCATATTCTGGCGAAGCACCAATAAGAATGTTAACATTTGCTGAGCAAAATCAGATTTTAGCTGAATATTTCGCCAGAACAAACGGTGGAAATGATTTAACCACGGCAGATACTTATTATAAAGCAGGCATAAACGCTTCATTTGCAAGTGCAATTGAGTTTTCAGATGTAACAGAAGCTGGGGCTGTAACCGCCGGTTTAGCTACTTATCTGGCTTCAGCAAATGGAACGCTGCTAACTGGTAATGCGCTGCAAAAAATCATCGAAGAAAAATTTGTGGCTAACTTTGGGGTTGCTATAGAGCCATGGACGGACTGGAGAAGAACAGGATTTCCTGTATTATCGCCGGTATCTCCTTCAACAGCCATTCCTCGCATATTACCATATTCATTTAACGAAAGAAGCTACAATCCTAACACACCAGCCCGACCTTCAGTATTTGTAAAATCTGTATTCTGGGATAAATAATTATAACTATGAAAAGAATTTTAATCATATTATTTGCATCAATTTTAGGCCTGGCCTCATGCAAAAAAGATCCAAAGCAACCTGAAACACTTGATACAGTTGCAACCATTACTTTTGATGGTAACTTAAATACGGTATCAGGCACCTACTCAAGCTATGCCACAGCTACTCCTACTACAAAAGGAACAGGAACTGTAAATATTGTAATTACCTATAGTGGAGATGTAAAAACACTTTCATTTACCACGCCAACAGGTACGGTAATCAACAATCTGGGCACCGCAACAGTAAGCGGAGGCAGTTATACCTTTACCAAATTGGTAAAAGATTTACGTGGCGCGGCTGATGCGCCGCTCCCAACCTCTGGTACAAGCGGCGCAGTTATTTTAACGGTTACGGCCACCCTCGGCAATGGCCAGACGGTGAAACGCTTTTTTACCATTAACATTACCGGATAATTTGCTAAAATAAAGGCCTGGAAATTTTCCAGGCCTTTATTTCTTAATTGAAAGAATAGTTAAGCTATTTCTTATCCACACTATATTTCCCCGGGCCGATAAAAATCAAGCCAAAAAATACAATGCCTAATTCTATTGCATGGCTGGCTCCGCCTAATCCATCTCCTTTGCCAAAATGTACCAAAGCGGCAATAATCATGGTAAAGATTAATAAAATTAAGGCCGGTCTAAAAAACAAGCCTACAATTAGAAGAAAACCACCAAAGGTTTCAGTCGCTGCGGCCATAAAGCCCCAAAATATCGGAAAAAAATCTATGCCGATTACTTTCATGCTTCCGCCTAAGTTTGTCCAGCCGTTTGGCCCGCCGGCAAGTTTTGGAAAGCCGTGGATAATGAACATTACTCCTATGCCCAATCGCAAAAGTAACAATCCGGTATTGCGGTATTTTCCTAAATTATCTAAAATCGCCATCTTATAAATATTTAAATTGAACGTTATTGGTTTCTACATTTAGTGCTACTTCGGCGCCCAAAGTCATACATAGGTTGTTTTCAATATGCCCTGTAGGGAAATTGAAACAAACCGGGTAGTCGTATTCCTTAACAATCTCCCAGATTACCTCATCGGCTGTTTGCCCGAATGAAATTTTTTCTTCTGCAATCTCATTAAAAGCACCAACAATTAAGCCTTTTAAATGCTTGAGTTTGCCAGCCCTTTTCAGCATCCGCAACATCCGGTCGATGCTGTATTCATGTTCGCCAACATCTTCCAGAAATAAAATTTTATCTGTAAAATCCATTTCCGAAACCGAACCCTGCATCATGGCCAGTAAAGTAAGGTTACCGCCAATTAAAATGCCATTGGTTTCTCCAACCCTATTTTTAAACGTGCTCTGGTAATTATATTCCTGTTTTTCGCCAAATAAGGCATTTTGTAAAGATATTAAAGCTTCAGCCGTAGATTCATCAAAAGTGTAAGGCATTTGTGCATGGAGGCACTGTGTATGGCTTTGTGCAATCAGGTGCGATAGAAGCACCGTAATATCGCTGAAACCTACAAACCATTTCGGGTTTTTGTTAAATTCGGTAAAATCAAGGTTATCAATGATACGGATGGCACCATAACCTCCGCGACCAGAAATAATGGCTTTTATTGATGGATCATCTAAAAAGCGCTGAATGTCTTTTGTCCTTAAATGGTCGCTTCCGGCAAATTGGTGGTGACTGGCATACACACTATCGCCTATAATAACCTCTAAACCCCAGCTTTTTAATATTTCAATGGCATGGTCTATCGGTTTGGGTAATTTTTTTGCCGGACATACGAGGGCAATTTTATCTCCTTTTTTTAAATACGGGGGCTGCTTAATCATCTTCAAAACACTTATCTTTGCCAAATTAATAAAAATTGTTTTGGATAATAGTAAAATAAAAAGATATACCGTAACTGCGGCCCTTCCATATACCAATGGACCGGTTCATATTGGGCACCTTGCTGGTGTTTACATCCCTGCAGATATTTATGCCCGTTACTTAAGATCGAATAAACGTGATGTGAAATTCATCTGCGGATCTGACGAAAATGGCGTTCCGATTACTTTAAAGGCCAAAAGAGAGGGAATTACTCCTCAGGAAGTGGTAGATAAGTACCACAAAATTATTGGCGATTCTTTTAAAGAATTCGGGGTTTCTTTTGATATTTACCACCGTACTTCTTCACAAACCCATCACCAGACAGCAGCCGATTTCTTCGAAACGCTCTATGATAAAGGTGTTTTTACCGAAGAAATTACCGAACAATATTACGATGCTACGGCGAAACAGTTTTTGGCCGATCGTTACATCACCGGTACCTGCCCGAAATGTGGCAACGAAAATGCTTATGGCGATCAGTGCGAAAACTGTGGCTCTACGCTTAATGCTACCGATTTAATTAATCCAAAATCTACCCTGTCTGGCGATAAACCGATTCTGAAAGAAACCAAAAACTGGTTTTTACCGCTCGATAAATACGAAGACCGTTTAAGAGCCTATATCGAAAGCCATAAAGAGTGGCGCCCTAATGTTTACGGCCAATGCCAAAGCTGGTTAAATGCCGGTTTACAACCAAGGGCAATGACCAGAGATTTAGATTGGGGGGTACGCGTTCCCCTTCGCGATGCTGAAGGAAAAGTACTTTACGTATGGTTTGATGCGCCGATTGGTTATATTTCCGCCACGAAAGAACTTTGTAACTACGCAAAACTGGATGTCTGGAACCCGAAAGCGGAAGAATATTATATCAGCAGTTACGAAAGTGATAAATGTGGCTGGGAAGAATATTGGAAAAGCGACGAAACCAAATTAGTCCACTTTATTGGTAAAGATAACATCGTTTTCCACTGCATTATTTTCCCTGCAATGTTAATGGCGCATGGCGAATATACTTTGGCCGATAACGTGCCTGCTAACGAGTTTTTAAATCTCGAAGGACAAAAAATATCCACTTCTAAAAACTGGGCAGTTTGGCTGAACGAATATTTAAGGGAATTTGAAGGTAAACAAGATGTTTTACGTTATGTATTAACCGCAACTGCGCCCGAAACGAAAGATAACGATTTTACCTGGAAAGATTTTCAGGCGAGGAACAATAATGAATTGGTTGCTATCCTGGGCAATTTTGTAAACCGTGTAGTGGTACTTACCCATAAATATTTTGGCGGTTCGGTTCCTACCTGTATGGAAATTACCGAAGTAGATCAGGCTGTTATTGATGAACTGGCTGGCTATCCTGCAAAAATTTCTGCCTCTATCGAGAACTACCGTTTTAGAGAAGCCTTATCAGAAGTAATGAATGTGGCGCGTTTGGGTAATAAGTACCTGGCAGAAACAGAACCATGGAAACTGATTAAAACCGACGAAGACCGGGTAAGAACGATACTGCATATTGCACTTCAAATTGCTGGCAATATTCAGATCCTGATTGAGCCTTTCTTGCCATTTACAGCAGAAAAATTAATGAAAATGCTTAAAAATGGCGGACATGATTGGGAAAATGCAGGTACAATCAACCTGTTAAAACGCGGTCATGAAATTGGCGAAGCTGTTCTTCTGTTCGAAAAAATAGAAGATGCTGAAATTGATTTCCAGATTGAGAAATTAAACCAGAGCAAAGCCAGCAATGCCGCCAGTACAGCGGTTGCTGTTCCTGCAAAAGAAAACATCCAGTTTGATGATTTCTCGGCCATGGATATCCGTGTAGCCACCATTATTGCTGCAGAAAAGGTAGAGAAAACCAAAAAACTATTAAAACTGACCGTAAATACTGGTATTGATGAAAGAACAGTAGTTTCTGGTATCGCCGAATATTATAAACCTGAAGATATTGTTGGTAAACAAGTAAGTATGATTGTAAACCTGGCTCCACGCGAAATTAAAGGGATATTATCACAGGGAATGATCCTGATGGCAGAAAATGCTGAAGGAAAACTTACTTTTGTGGCTCCTGCAGAGAAGTTTCAGGAAGGTAGCGTAATCCGGTAATATCACAGATAAATAATAAAAAAAGCCATTTGATCATAGATCAAATGGCTTTTTGCTTAAAATATTAAGGATTCATCCGGTTAAAATATTCGCTTATAGAATCATTATTCGCTTTTGCCCTGTCTTCACTCGTGCCAAAGGTTAATTCGGTTTTTCCTTCTTTCATCTGTTCAAATACTGATGTTACAAAGTCACTTACTGCAGGGTGTGCATCATGGATTCCTTTTCCACCCAAATCAGTATTCAAAGCCGGCGGAATCATTTCGATCACCACTATCTTCGAATCTTTCAGGCTGTGGCGTAATGAAAGCGTGAAAGAACGCATAAAGGCTTTTGTTCCACAATAAACAGGTACCTGAGAAAACGGCACAAATGCCAAACCTGAAGTAACATTAATAATCGTATCTAAAGAATCCAGCTCGGTGAAAAGTTTTGTTAAATGAATCGGCGCCAAAACGTTGGTGGTGATTTCATCATTTGCTTTTTCATAGAAATCATCATCACCAATATTCATCCAGTTTTGGATACCGGCATTATTTACCAATACATTTAAATCGCTATGATTTTCGGCAATCCATTTGTATAATTCAATTCTATCTGTTTCGTTTGATAGATCGCAAGCTTTAGTAATTACCGATGGTAGTTTGTCTTTTGCCTCTTGTAAAGCCGATTCACGTCGGCCACAGATAATTACCGTATTGTTTTCTTTTATAAATCTTTCGGCCAGCCCGAAGCCTATGCCACTTGCGCCGCCTGTAATCAGGATTTTATTATTTGCTAATTTCATGTTCTAATAAATTGATAGGTCAAAGATGAAGCTATTAAAAAGATTTATTATGGTGAGTAGTACAGTTTTTTCATAGTTCTTAAAAGATGTGTTCATTAAATAAATCAGATTTTAGTCCCCCGGTAATAAACCATTAATGCATGATAAAATGAATTCTCTTGAGAGAAAACTTTTGTTATATTTGCGCAATCAAAATAAAATGGTCCCGTAGTTCAACGGATACCCGCCTGAACGACTTTAGTCGGGCAGGGAATAGAAGTTTTCTAAACTTTAGCAATGAGTTACTTTGCCTATGTAATTAAAAGTTTGCATTTTGATTATTTTTACAAAGGGCATTGTGAAGATTTAGATAAACGATTAAAAGAACACAACGCTGGTAAGACGAAGTCAAATAAGGCTTACCTCCCCTTCATAATTTTTTATTATGAAGAATTCCCAACAAGGGATGAAGCAATTAAAAGAGAAAAATATTTTAAATCTGCTTCAGGAAGGCGATATTTGAAAAATAAAATGGTCCCGTAGTTCAACGGATAGAATAGAAGTTTCCTAAACTTTAGATATGAGTTCGATTCTCGTCGGGACCACAACTGTTAAGCCTTTGGATAAAATCTGAAGGCTTTATCATTTCATCACTTTTACAGCTTTAAGTCGTCCTTTGGCAAATCATTAACCATTCTGCAATGATTTTTTGTATCTAATTAAATAGCGCTGCAATTTCTATCAATTTAGTCTATCTAAATTTACAGTTTCTATAAAATAATGCCTGATTTTGGTTGCAATAAGCATTAATTTAAACTTTTTGTTAAAATTATTGGCAAATATCATTTGTTTTACTACACGAATGATGTTAGATTTGATAATCAACCATCCCAAATAGAAACCAAATAAAAGAAATTGGCAACTACAATATTCAGGTCTGCAATTGCAAAACATTCGATATTTTGGATATTATACTGGCTATACGAAATAGCCATCGTTTTAGTATTGGATGCTACAAAGCTTCTGTGGCAGGAAACCATTTTAATGGCCATTTTAAATACTTCAGTATTTTATTCCAGTGCCTACTGGGTAATGCCACAAAGAGGAAAGCAAATTTCCTATTTTAAATCGGTTTACAAGATTCTTTTGGTGCTTTGTAGTTATTTGGCTTTTAAAACGGCAATAACAGTATCCTTATTACACTTCAATATAATAGAACATACAAACCTATATCAAAACTCTTTCGCCTATGTTATATCGGCAATATGGCGGAGCAGTTACTTTATTTTTCTAGGAATAGCATTTTGGTTTTCCCGGATGTCGATTTTAAGCGAGCAGGAATTAAGAAAAAAAGAGTTAGAAGAGCAGAAATTAAAAATGAGTATTCTTGATATGAAAATCGCCTACTTTAAATCGCGGATCAATCCACATGTGCTTTTTAACGCGCTAAACTTTCTGTATTCTGAATCGCTTGATTTATCTAAAGAACTTTCCAAAGGAATATTAACATTATCAGAAATCCTGCGATACTCTTTAAGGGACATAGAGGATGACGGAAAATCGTTATTGGTTGAAGAAATAGCGCAGATCAAAAATTTGATTCTCTTAAATCAGTTTAGATTTGGAAAGGAAATCCACTTTATACATCATGAAAAAGGAGTTACCAAAACACATAAAATAGTGCCGCTCATTTTAATAACGCTTGTAGAAAATGCGTTAAAGTTTGGAGAAATGACAGATGAGCATAACCCTATTAAGCTTAATATTGAAGTAAATAACGGGAAGCTAAGGGTTTCTTTAGAAAACAAGAAAAAAACGGAAACTTTACTAAGTGTTGAAGGATACGGAATTGGCCTTAAATTTATAACTTACCAACTTGACCGATATTATCAAAAAGATTATATCCTGAAAATTGATGATAAAGAAGAGTTTTATACTGTTACACTGGAAATAAATATTTAACATAATCAATGTCCCACCATGATAAAATGTTTAATTGTTGATGATGAACCGCATGCAATAGAAGTACTCAAAAAATTTTGCCAGCGAACGCCATACCTCGAAATTGCTGGCACCTTTAATAACGCCATTGAACCGATAGCGCTCATCGAAAGTGAAAAAATAGACCTGATTTTTTTGGATATCAATATGCCAAATTTTACCGGTCTGGATTTTGTGAAGAGCTTTGGCAATAAAGTAAATATTGTTTTAACAAGTGCATATTCCAATTATGCTATAAATGCATTTGATAACGATGTGATAGATTACCTGTTAAAACCTTTTTCTTTCGAAAGATTCCTGATCGCCACACAAAAGGTAATTAACAGGCTATCAAAGCCCGTTGCAGGTGTAGAGCATGCCAAGCCTGAAAAAAGAGAGCATATTTTTGTAAAAACGGATAAGAGTAAAATTGTAAAAATTAATTACGACGAAATCGTTTATATTGAAGGACTTAAAAATTATATTTCGCTTTATTTAACTGGTAACAGAAGGGTAATTACACTTTTAAATATGAAAACACTCGAAGAAAAACTCCAGCTCCATGGCGTATTGAGGGTTCATAAATCCTACCTGATCGCTCTTGATAAAATCATTTCATTAGATGGTGGTGTGGTTAATTTATCCGGTGCCGAAAAGCCTATCCCGATAGGAAGCACTTTCCGTACTTCGTTCCTGGATAGTTTAAAAGGAAGGATGTTAACATAATAACTATTTCATGATCCGATCCTTATCTTTTTTATTTACCATATTTTTGAGTACATATTCTTTGGCCCAATCTGTTTCTGCCCCCAGAGCCTATCTAAATTCGGCGCTGGCACTGATGAAATCGAATTCCATTCGCAAGAACGAACTTAACTGGACTTCTATTTACGAGTTTGCTTACAAGCAATCTGAAAAATGTACTACTATAGCTGAGTTATACCCGGTTATTGATAGCACTCTGACCATGTTGAACGATCAGCATTCTAGTTTTTATGCACCAGAAAAAGTAGCCGGATTATTTAAGGGATACAGGGCAAATGAGGAAGAACTGCCAATGGTAAGCGCAAAAACCCTCAAAAATGGATATGGTTATTTAAAAGTTCCCCATTTTTATTTTGCCAATAATGAAGAATGGGAAGAATTTGTAACAGATGCCTACAATAAGCTAAAAAAGCTGGATGTTTTAAAGCCCAAAGGCTGGATTATTGATTTACGTGATAATGACGGTGGAATGCTTGTGCCTATTTTGGGTGCAATAGCGCCATTTATAGAAGGATCGAAAGCCATAGGGATAAAAGATGCAGACGGTATCATTAAACATTATTACTATTCGGCAAATGCTGTTAAATATGGCGATTCGGTTGTTTATCAGTTTAAAACACCTTTAATTAAACTTGGCAGTAAAACAAAGCCTGTTGTTGTGCTGATTAACAAGCATACAGGTAGTTCGGGAGAATTTGCTGCTGCGGCTTTTATTGGTAGACCGGATACAAAACTCATGGGGTCAGAAACCAATGGCTTAACGTCTTCCAATACAGAATTCAAGCTTGCTGACGGGGCGTATCTTGTCATTACCAATGGTACATTGATAGATCGTAACAATTACGAGTACAAGGAAGTGGGCGCGGGTATAAAGCCCAGCATCAAAATATCAAAAAAGGATCTGGAGAGCGATAAAATATTTGATATAGCAATAAAAGCAATGAAGTAGTCAGGCATATTTTAATACCACTTTACCCATACGGTTTTTATCGTTAAAAGCCATTTCTATAAACGGGCCTAAATTATCCAGTTGGTAAATGTTTTCGATGTTTACTTTTATCCTGCCACTCTTTAAATCTTCAATTCCGTTTAAAAGATCTTTTGTGTTGCCCAGGCAGTTGCCTATTAACTGCACATTTTTCATAATCATGTGGGCAAGCAGATAACCAAGAGACGCATTACCCGGCTGATTTAAGGCTATAAATTCGGGCTTTTGTTTATACAAGCCACAGGTGATGTACTTTCCGTTTACATTAACAAAAGGAAGTAATTTCTCAAAGAACACATCAGAAAACGGATCAAACACAGTGTCAAAACCATTATTTAATCCATTAAATTTTCTGAGCGCCGTTTCAATGTCTTCAAGTTGATTGTATAAAATCACCTCATTTCCATCCTTTTTCAATGCTTCAAATGTATTCGGGCTGCTTGTAAGGATTGTAGGTAAATATCCTTTCATTTTAAGCGTTTCGACAATAAAAAGGGAGGTGTTTGAACTTCCTGAAGTAACCAATATCCTGCTGTTCTTTTTTAATTTTGCCTTTCTGATCATGGCGTAAGAGGTTTGAAGTCCGATAGATATGGAAGCCGCAACTTCATCACTTAAATCATCATCAATTTTAATTAATTTATCTTCAAGCAGAAATTCATAGGCCATTGAAGCCCGGTTTGATGGAATGCCTTTGCGCGAAACACCCCGCATTGGTTTAATAAAATAATCACAATTTGGAATTACCCTGTCTCCTATCTTAATCGATCGTACTTTTTTACCTATGCCTACAACTTCTGCAACAAAATCAGACCCAAAAAAATGATGGCCCGATGGAGATTTTTTTAAATTGTTGTTAAGCGTAAATAACATGGATAAATCCCTGAAATTTATGGATATTGCTTTTTTTAAAACGAGAACCTTATAATCTCCAAGACTATCTTCGCCATCAGGAACTGGTTCAGGCGTTTTTAAGATTCCAAAATTGAATGGTTGATGATGGATCTGGGTCGAATACTTAAATTCAGGGCGTTCGGGGCCATTTGGGGGAAGCAATGCAAGTGATTTCATATTACATCAGGAATATTTTGGTCCATGAAGTTTCTTTGGGCGTTAACCGTTCGTTAAGCCTGATGGCAACTGCCCCGAGGCCGGCTTCAAAAACAAAAGGAGACTGGTAGGGATTAATTTCTTCGTATTTTGTATAAAAAAGCGAAAACTGTTGCTTTGTAAATTCTTCGCACCAGGTATTTTTACTAATTGCTGAAAGCTTTTGTAAAAGCAATAACTGTCCGGCAAGTCCATGCCTCAATCCAATTTCTATTTTATCGGTTTTATTGTTTTTTGTTTTTTCGGTTGCAATTTCGAATAGTTTTCCGCAAAGGGTGTGTAAAGCGTTATCTTTAAATAAGGCAGCGAGTGTATATAGTAGGCATAATACACCAAAATCGCCATAACTCCAGCTTTGGCTGGCTGAGTAAGTGGGTATTGCCCCTGTTTTTTCAATTTTAATAGGAAATATAGATTGCTCTGATAAGTTAATTTGCTCTTTTAAATATTTTAGGGTTTGATCAAGTAAATCCCAGATCTGATCTTTTTGCTTAACCCGTTCATCGGTTACTGCTTTACTAAGTACAAGTGCCGTACCTGTTATGCCATGGGCAATACCCAGGTTAACATGTGAAAAAAAGCGGTTCGGTTCGATAATCCGTTGCCGTGTGATCTGGTTTTTTTCTACGCCATTAATTAATGCTAAGAGGATACCATTAATGTATCCGGTATTTGCCATATCGGCTTTTTGATTTAAAAAATAAGATAGCGGGCCAGAACACCCAAATAAAAAATCGGTGTGCCCTAAATTGGCCTGAAGTGTTGCTCCCTTGAATATAATCTGATCAATATCCGTTAATTCTGCTAAAACCGAATCATCAAAAACTTCCTGTTCGATTAAATAGGCAATTACAGAGGTAAAACCCGAAAGCCCGGTACCCATTGAGGTATTGGTAAGTGAAGAACTGCTGGAAGATAGTCTATCAAATACATCTGCAACAATATCGAACGTCCTGTCTGTATTCAACAGGTCTTTGTTAAGCTGAGAAATAAGGTGCTGACAAATGCAATGCCCCATTGAGCCAGCCAATAGAGAATCGCCCGAATAATCGCTTTTTTGGAGCGAATCGGAAAATAATTTAGGGTTAAACATATAGGAAGAGGTGATCGGATGAATAAAAAAGGGTATCCGGTTTTCTTTCGAATACCCTTTTAGAAGTTCGAATTAGCTACAAGAATAGTGGATACTATCGCTTTCAAGCGCTTCTTCTTTTGGTTTAGGCTCGATGGTTACTTTAGTGCAGCAAGTGAAAGTAACACCACCTTGAATCTGGTCAAGATTTGAATCGTCTAATTTAGAGATTGATTTTTTGTTCAATGACAATTTTCTGTCTGTTAAGTTTTTCTTTTTCATGTTGTTGTTTTTTAAGTGGTTCTAATTATTTACCGCAAGAATAGTGTACACTGGTATCTTCAGCTAACTCTTCTGAAGCCTTTGTTTTGATTACAACTTCTGTGCAACAAGTAAAAGTTGCGCCACCTTGAATTTGGTCAAGATTTGAATCATCCAGGTTAGAGATCGCTTTTTTGTTCAGTGACAATTTTCTGTCTGTTAAATTTTTCTTTTTCATGTTTTTTGATTTTTATGGTTATAGATTTAATTGTTTTTAACTTTATTAATTCCCCGTAAGCCGGGTTTCTTTATCGTTTTGACAAGGGTAAAATTATGGCGATTGCAGCCTGGTATTTATAGTTAGAATTAATCATTTTGAGCAATCAAAATAGTAACTGCCGAAAACTGTGGCTACCGCTCTTATGCTTATCTTGCATGATGTAATTCGCTAACAGCCTAAACCTTAAAAACATGTCAAACTTTAAAAACAACTATTCATTTACCGATAATTTTGTAGTCAGGCTCCCTGTGTTTCCTTACCAAACGGCTTATACGGGAGAAGAAGTGAAGACTTATTTTAAAACCTCCGAATTGTTTAGAGAAGCTGTTTTTCTGGCTTCGCCTATTCTTTATGCCGAGGCAGATAAATGGATAAATAACCAGATAGAATCAAAACAGGAGGCCGATAAAATTTTGGTATCCTTAACCAAATACCTGATCAGGATGAGTACGAGATGTACACCTTTTGGACTATTTGCTACCTGTTCTTCGGCAAAATGGGAAAACCGGAGCGACTTAACCATCAGTGATAAACTATCCCGGAAAACAAGGTTCGATATGCTCTATCTGTGCGAACTGGCCAAAAGTTTAGAGCAGCACGATAATATCAGACATGCTTTAAAATATTATCCAAACAGTTCAATTTATCATCTTGGTGATGAAGTAAGGTATGTAGAATACCATGTTACCAACGCTAAAAGGTTTCATCAGATCAGTTCCGTTTTACGGTCGGAGGAGTTGCTTGCCCTTTTAAATGCATCAATAGACGGAAGCACAATTAAAGTACTGGCTGATGTGATCCAACAATTGGGTTATAGCCTTGAAGAAGCACAGGAGTTTGTAGAAAGCTGTATCTCATCGCAGGTTTTAACCAGTGAACTGGAGCCCGAGATAACCAATGAAGATGTACTGCAACAGATTATCAATATTTTAGAAAAAATTGCTGCACAAGGCGTAGATATTGCTTTCGAATTGAAAACATTACAGCTATTGCAGGAAAACTTACAGGAGCTTGATGGAGCAGGGATTAACCAACCCGGAGCTTATCTTTCCATTATCGAAAATGCAAAAAAACTGAATGTGCCCATCAACGAAAAATTTTTCTTTCAAACAGATGCTTTCCGCGCAGAAAACCAGTTTAGCCTTGATAAAGCGGTGCAGGAAGATATTATGGAGGCACTTCACGTGCTTTCTGCAATTAATCCGGTAAAGGAAAATAATAACCTTCAGCAATTTGCAAAGAAATTTTATCAGCGGTACGAAGAAAGAGAAGTGCCCATTCTTGAAGTACTTGATACCGAATCGGGCATAGGTTATCTTGCAAAACAAAAAAATGGTTATTCGCCCTTAATCGATGGACTAACATTAAACAAAAGATATGCTGATGCCCTTGGGATGGATATTTACCAGCAGGAACTTTTTTTGATAGCCAAACTGGAAGATGCCATGAGAAAGGGACTTAAAGAAATTGAAATTACCCGCGATGATTTAAAGGCCGCCGGAATTGATGTGATCAATAACGACCTCCCCAACAGCATGTCGGGTATAATTTATCATTTAGGCGGGCAGAAAATTCATATAGAATCTTTTGCAGGTAGTAGCGCGATAAATGTACTTGGCAGGTTTGGACATGCAGATGAACAGATAAAGGAGACCATCCTCGACATTACCAGGCATGAATCTGAATTAGAAACTGACTCGGTTATTGCAGAAATTGTCCACTTACCCGAAAGCAGGGTTGGAAATATCCTGCTGCACCCTAAATACAGGAAATATGAAATTCCATATCTGGCTAAAAGCTCAGCCAGCCCGGAAGATACCATTAATCTGCAGGATATTTTGGTGTCGGTAAGCAGGGGAAGGGTTGTTTTAAGGTCAAAAAGACTTAAAAAAGAAATACTTCCCAGGTTAAGCAATGCACATAATTATGTATATAATGCGCAACCGGTATATCAGTTTTTGTGCGATATGCAACAACAAACAGGAAGAAGGGGCTTATCGTTTAATTGGTTCGATTTGGCTAAAAAGTACAGGTTTTTACCCAGGGTAACGGTTGGTAACTCGATTGTTTCGCTGGCAACATGGACGCTTAACAAACAACATATGGCTGATTTTTCAAAGGCCTCTAAAAGCACAACCGACCTGGAATTGTGGTTGAAACAGCTCGGGCTGCCCGAAGTTGTAACACTTGTAGATGGCGACAATACTCTTTTAGTGGATTTTAGAGAGCAAAACTCCATTCAGTTGTTTTTAGACCTGATCAAAAAGCGAGAAACTTGTATCTTAAAAGAGCATCTGGCTGCTAACGGAGATTATCCGTTTAGGGATGCCAAAAACCAGACGTATCTTAATCAGCTTATTGTTCCAATTGTTAAAAAACAGCAAGCGAAAACTGCATCTGCCAGACGTAATGAAGCCGATGTACCGAAAGCCCAAAGAACATTCTCTATCGGTTCTGAATGGTTATATTTTAAATTTTATTGCGGTGCCCAGATTATTGAAAGAGTTGTGGCAGAAATCCTTGCGCCTTTAACACAGTTGTTAAAAGAAAAAGGCTTGATTAAAGAATGGTTCTTTCTAAGGTTTGCAGATCCGGACCTGCACCTCAGGGTAAGGTTTAAGTTAGCTGCAGTTGAGCGGATTGGTGAGGTAATCGCTATAGTAAACGAAAATTTATTACATTTTACCAGCAAAAAACTGATCTATAAGGTAACAACAGATACTTACGAAAGGGAAATTGAACGCTACGGGGATGAATATATTGAAAGGGCTGAGGAGATTTTTCATCATGACAGCGAGAGCGTAGTGCAGGTTTTAGGAAATATTGAAGGCAGTGAGGGCGAAACCATCCGGTGGTTATGGGGAATGAAATCGGTAGATGCCCTTTTAAATGATTTTAACCTGTCAACTGAAGAAAAGCTTATTTTCTTAACCCCCTTGAAAAGTGGTTTTGCAAATGAATTTAATGCCGATAAAAGCACAAATATGCAGATCAATAAAAAATACCGCGATTTTCGTAATGAAATTTATGATATTATGGGGAGCAAAAAGGAAAATGAACATCCTTATCAGCCATTGTTCGAAATTATAGAAAATCGTTCTGCACAGATAGGCGAAACCATTATTCCAAAAATGCGTGCTTTGACAGATGTGAAAGAAAATCAGAGGAAATTATTCGATCTGTTGGCCAGTTTTACCCATATGCACATTATCCGCCTTTTCCCTTTTCAGCAGAGGTTGCACGAAATGATTATATATGAGTTTCTTTATACTTATTATAAAACGCAATTGGCGATAAAAAATGGCAAAACAAAAGAAAGTACATTGAGCCTGGCCCAGTAAATCAGGTCATATTATAATTACTTTACTAATCAAAAAAGGGCCAATTGCCCTTTTTTATAATTATTGCTTGCAATCACGACTGCTACGTTTCGGATTTACCTGGAATTATAAGTTTATTGTTTCACCAATTTCTGGTAATAGTAACGTTTTCTTTTCGCGCTCAAATTTATCTACAGCAACTTTGGTATCAATTTCAATTACGGGGAAAGTGTTATAGTGCACGCCGATTACTTTATCGCAATCAAAATATTTGGTGGCAATTAATGCGTCATCAACATCCATGGTGTAGTTTCCACCGATTGGTAAAATAGCATAGTCGAGGTTATAAATATCAGCTAAAACCTTCATCTCAATGGTTAAACCAGTATCACCTGCAAAGTAAATCTGCTTACCATCTACTTCAAGCACAAAACCTGCAGGGTTACCGCCATAACTTCCATCAGGTAAACCCGACGAATGTGTGGCAGGTACCATACGTACTGCGCCCCAATCGAAAGTAAATTTACCAAAGTTCATTCCGTGTACTTTTTCTACACCTTGTTTCGAAGCCCAGTCGGTAATTTCTGGCATTGCAATAACGGTTGCCTGAGTTTGTTTAGCCAGTTCAACTAAATCGGCCACATGATCTCCATGACCATGACTCACTAAAATATAATCAGCTTCAATTGATTTAATATTAATATGTTTAGCTAATGGATTGTGTGATATAAAAGGATCGAACAATAATTTTTTGCCGGCAGCTTCAAGCAGGAAGCAAGATTGGCCATAATAAGTGTATTTCATAATTGTAGTATCAGTTAAGGAATTTGAGTATCAAGTATTGAAATCTGAATATTAAGTATCAAGCTTGGAGCAGCAAGATTGATTTAACAATATTACTGGCCAAACATACCGCCTAAACCGCCCAGCATATCCTGCGCAGAGGCCTGCATTTCTGCAGCACTAACCTGCTCGGCACTTGCCATGGCTTTGTTAATTGCGGTTAACAACAGCTCTTCTAATTCTTCTTTATTGGCGCCTTTTAAAAATTCTTCATCAATAGCTACTCCGGTAATGGCCTTATTTGCTGTTGCAGTAATTTTTATCGCACCATTTTCAACTTCGCCATATACCGATATGGTATCTAAGCGCTTTTTAATTTCTTCGGCTTTTTGTTGAGCCGCAAATAATTTATCGAACATAATCGTTTTGTTTTATTATAAAACTAAATCCGGCCCAAAATCGTATTCGCTTCATCAAGAAAACGCTCAATTTTTTTAGTGCCTATAAAGCTTTTAAGGTTTAAAATGGTTGTTTTGTTTTTGGCAGGCAATAAAATTTCTGCCCTTACCTCAGTACCCGAATAAATAAGGTTAGTTGTTTTACGGATTACCTGAAAGCGGATGAGGTCTTCAAAAGGATATTCTTTTTTAAAACGGCCGGCAAAAGTAGAACGGATAATTTTTCTCTGGCTTTTATCAAAACGGATATTCGAAGTTGCCGCAAAAAGAAGTGCCAGGCCAATCGCCGCCGGAAAATAGGTTAAGAGTACTTTTTGAATAGGCCCTTCGTTTGCCAAAAAATCCGGACTAAACAATATCGCAATGGTAGCGCCGATAAAAATCAATCCAAAAACAAAACTTCCTATCTTATTATCGCGCAAGAGGTAAACGCCTCCTTCTTCTTTAAAAAACCTGAAATCGTATATGGTCTGTTTAGGAATTACAGGTGCATTGGCGAATACTAGCTCATCAATTTTTGGTAGCACTTCCTGCTGAAAAGAAATCAGATTCACATCATTGGCTTTGCCATATCCGGACGAAACAAGAATACCTCTACCATGCCGGTTACTTTTTTTGAACAGTTTATAATTCAAACCGCTTCCGAGTATCTGGTAGGGTTCTACTGAGGCAATATCATCAAACGGAACTGATCCCGTTGGTAAAAAAGCAATTCTTTTATATAAAACCCTGCTGTTGCCATCAAAAATAACTTTGGTTTCGGCAACAAAAATTAATAGTAATGGAATCAGTAGAAGGAAGCCATAATAGCCTATGGTGAGGCCGGCAGAATAACCTTGTACCGATCTTGATAAATAGAAAATTAATGCCGCAATTAATACAAAAAATATAAGCCCAACTATCCTTAAATTTCTTTTAGGATAGATGGTTAATGTACCGGGGCTGATAATCCATTTTGTTTTTGCCATAAATTTAATCTTCGTCAGAACCTGGCAAACTGCCGTTGCCGTGATAAGCCCCCTTACGGATAATTGGCATATCGAAGTGCTTGTAAAGATCGTCGAGATGCATTAAACTTCCGTTGGTCAGGTTGCCTAAAAACACAATAACAATGTTTTTGTTTAAATCTCTTACATAAATGTGGCGGAAACCATGCCACCAGCCCGTATGGTACACTACTTTATCCATTTTTTCGCCATCGAACATTCTCCAGCCATAACCGTAGTTAAAGTGTCCGTTTACAGGCTTATTGTGACCAGTATAGGCAGAATCGAGACTTTTTTGGGTCAATAGTCTGCCATTTTTCAGGTATTTATCAAACAGGACCAAATCATGTACGGTACTGTAAATGCCTTTATCTCCAACGGGGCCATCCAGAAAGTTTTGCGCAACAGAATAACGCCAGGTACGATCATGACCAACCACATCAACCGGGATTTTTTCGTATTCAGTTGTGCTATATACGTGGGTATGTTTTAATCCGGCGGGTTTAAAAACGTGCTCCATCATGTATTGCGAATAACGCTGTCCGGTTACTTTTTCTATAATCGCACCCAAAACCATAAAGTTTGAGTTATTATAATGGAAACGGTTATCGGGCTTGGTATAAGGATTGGGTTTACGCTCGGCAATTACATCCATTACTTCCTGGTTGGTTACGCCTTTTTTCATCGGGCGCTTTTCTTTACGCCAGATATCGTCGATAAAGTAAACGTAATTCATCATGCCGCTGCGGTGCGAAAGCAATAACTTAACAGTTATCCCATCGTAAGGGAAATTAGGATAAAACTTTTTAACGTTATCATTTAATGATAGTTTACCGGCCTCAACCAGTTGCATAATAGCAGTACCTGTAAAAGTTTTGGTAATTGAGGCGAGTTCAAATTCAGAATTGATGTTTAAGCTATCGCGGTGCAGGTAATCGGCCCATCCAATGGCTTTTTCATAAAGGATTTTGCCATCTTTGGCCACCAGCATATTTCCGTTGAAACCATATTTTTTATGCAGGTTATCTACAAAATCAGCGATCCATTTATCGCCTTTTTGTGGGTTGTAAACTAATAGCAGGCTGTCGGCTTTATCATCTTCTTTGGTGCGGATTTTTCTATCAGCGGCTTTTTTCTCTTCAGATTTTTTACCTGAACAGGCGGTTAATAGAGTTGCGGAGAGGGCTAATGCTGAACATATATATCGAAAATTCATTTATATCAGGGATAGTATATTTAAAACCCGAAAATTAAAGAATTTTAGACGGTAAAAACGAAAGAGTTTTACACATTTTCGCATTTTTGATTGTACCAGCATTCAAATAAATGGCCTTTGCTTCCATAAACAGGATCGCTGTCAGGATTTTTTACTTTGGCAATATCTTCATCCGCTGCAGCACGCTCTTCGGGCTTACCATATTTGATATTATATTCTGCTCCATTCGGGTAGGCACCCACTACCGTAAAATCATCGGTGGAGTTTAATTTCTTATGTGCTACACCTGCCGGAATGATGATTACATCGCCTTTATCCAGTTCGATACAAACCCCGTGATCGCCGCCAAACTGTACATCGGCCTTGCCACAGAAAACACCCATCACTTCATGTGTATTGCTATGGTAATGGTGATAATCAAAAATACTGTCAACCCACGAATTAGTATAGCCGTTTTGCGCAAAAACCTTTCTGATCACGTCTTCGGTATCATCAGGATGCAACCTGAAAGTACCTTTATAAATCATTAATGGCAAATTGGGATTATTAGGGAAATTGCCATTCTCTTCTATCTTGTGCGCAACCAGGTAAGCTTCTTGTATCAATTTTTCTTTGTCCATGATTTGGGTGTTTTAATAATTAACAAAGGAATTGGAAAAGGGTTTAGCGATATGGTTAGTTTCCCGCAGATTTATATCAAAAGGGGTCGTCATTGCGAGAAGGCTTTTTCAGCCGGCGAAGCAATCTTAATGCGGATGTTCGTAGCGATCGTTTTAAGATTGCTTCCCCGAAAAGTCGGGGCAGGCTGTCGTACCTCCCCGCAATGACGATTATCTCTACTTCTGGCTTGCTGCCCAGGTATCCATCTTAGCTTCAAAAACCGATAAAGGGAATGATCCGTCTTTTAACACTGCGGTATGAAAAGCAGCAAGTTTAAATTTCGGGCCCAGTTCTTTTTCGTATTTAGTTCTTAGCTCGCGTATTTTCATGGCGCCGGTTTTGTAGCCTAAGGCCTGTGCGGGCATCCCCATATAACGTTCAATTTCAGCAGTAGCACCTTCGGTACTGATGGCTTCGTTATCCGTCATGTATTTAATGGCATCTTCCCTGCTCATGTTCTTGCTATGGATGGCCACATCAACCACTAAACGGATGGCACGGTGCATTTCATCGCCGAGCGCGCCCATGTGCTGGTAAGGATCCTGATAAAGGCCCAGTTCTTTGCCAAGCGATTCGCAGTAAAGTGCCCAGCCTTCTACATAAGCATTGTGCCCGCCAAAACGGCGAAAATTTGGTAGTGATTTATTCTCCTGGGTTAAAGAAATCTGGTAATGGTGACCAGGGATTGCCTCATGAAGAAATAACGATTCCATGCCCGAAGTGGTGTTGAATTTTTTGGCATCTAGAATCGGCACATAAAATATTCCCGGACGAGAGCCATCTGCAGAACCCTGATTATACTCTGCACTGGCCGATGCTGCCCTGAAAGCCTCTGTTTGACGGAT
The DNA here is from genome assembly GCF_052045455.1 of Pedobacter sp. 22226. NCBI lineage: Bacteria > Pseudomonadati > Bacteroidota > Sphingobacteriia > Sphingobacteriales > Sphingobacteriaceae > Pedobacter > Pedobacter sp. 22226. The sequence goes on from NZ_JBQEPB010000003.1 coordinate 446,079, forward strand.
TTCGAAAGGGGTTTTCGGTTCCACTTCAAACATCTTTTTTAAATTGGGTTTCATGCGCTGGTGAATATCCTCAAAAGCAGCTAAAATTTCCTGAGGTGTTTTATAGGGCATGAATTTTTTATCCGTTTTCATGTATTCAAAAAAGGCTTTTAAATCGCCCTTAAAACCAACCAGGTTTTTAATGCTGTCCATTTGGCCTTTAATGCGGGCTACTTCTTTTAAACCGGTCTGATAAATTTCTTCGGGAGTTTTATTGGTGGTAGTTTGTTGCTTTACCAGATAAGTGTACCAGGCTAAGCCACCCGGCATAGCAGAATATCCTGAAGTGGCGCGGCTTTTGGGCAGGTATTCATTTTGTAAATAATCGCCAAGTTTTTTATAGGTTGGAATAATCACATTGGTGATCGAATTGAGGTATGCTGCTGTTAATCGCTGTTTATCTGCCGCAGAAAAACTGTTTGGAATTGATTTTATGGGGCCGTAAAATAAACTTTCTTCCGGTTTGGCCACCACCATGCTCTGCATCTGTGGGATCATTTTTACCACCAACGCTTTAGGCAATACAATGCCTGCTGCCACACCTTTTTTGAAGTTTCCAATGGCGGTATCGGCCCATACCGAAAATGCATCAGCACGTTTTAACCAATCTTCATAATTTTTTACGGTTTTAAAAGGCTGAGCTCCTGTGCCAGAACCCAATTGCCCAATGGTTAGGGGCAAGGCAGTCATTTGGTTAAATGGCAGGTATTCTGAATGGTATTTCAAGCCTTCTAAATTGATTTCCAGCTGATCTTTCAGATAATCGAAAGATAGTTTATCATTTGCATTAAGGCTCTCGCGGTCGTATTTGCCCAGGCTATCCAAATAACGCTGATTGTAACTTTTAAATTCTTTTAAATAGGCCTGCGATCCATCGTTGGCCAAAAGATCGTTATAACGCTCATCGCCAATGTAAGTAGCATTAAGGGGATTTATTTTTAATCCATCCTGATAATATTGTTCGCATAGTGCCGAAAAAGCTTTATTTTCTGTACCATTATCAGAATTGTTTTTTTGCTTACAGGCAAGCATGGCAGTAATGCATGCAGCAAAAAGAAGTGTTTTTTTCATTTGGGTTTTAAGTTAGTATCTAATCAAAAATGCAAATTAAGTCGCTATTTACGAAAAGCCTTAAACGCAAAAAGCCATCTTGAAAGGATGGCTTTAAATATGCAGTCAGTATAAACTGAAAACTGTGAATTGCTAACTGATTAAGCCAATAACCTGATCGGCTCTTCTAATAAACCTTTTAATGTTTGTAAGAATTGTGCTCCTGTTGCGCCATCAACCACACGGTGATCGCAACCTAAAGTTAATTTCATTACGTTACCAGGAACAACAGCACCGTTTTTAACAACAGGAATTTGCTGAATGGCACCTACTGATAAAATTGCACCATCAGGAGAGTTAATGATTGAGGTAAATTCATCAATACCAAACATACCCAGGTTAGATACGGTGAAAGTAGAACCTTCCCAATCTGCTGGTTGTAATTTTTTAGCTTTTGCTTTTCCACCGAAATCTTTCACTTCAGCAGAAATGTGCGATAATGATTTGCCATCAGCAAAACGTACAACCGGTACCAACAAACCGTCTTCAACAGCCATGGCTACACCAATGTTGGTGTGTTCGTTAAACCTGATTTTATCGCCACCCCATGATGAATTAACTGCCGGGTGTTTTTTCAATGCAACAGCTACCGCTTTAATTACGATATCGTTGAAAGAAACTTTAACCGGAGCAACAGCGTTGATTGCCGTACGGGCAGCCATTGCGTTATCCATATCAATGCTGATGGTTAAATAGAAGTGTGGAGCGGTAAATAAACTTTCGGCCAAACGTTTTGCAATTACTTTACGCATTTGCGAAACCGGAGCTTCTGTATATTTAACCTCACCAACAAATGTTGGGATAACCGGTGCCGGTGCTGCAGCTTTGTCAGCAGCAGGAGCTGAAGCAGATTCTGCTTTAGCCGGAGCGGCCGATGGTTTGAAGTTTTCGATATCTTTTTTAATGATACGGCCACCTTCTGCACTACCTGCAACCTGGGCTAAATCGATTCCTTTATCTTTAGCAATTTTTTTAGCTAAAGGAGATGCTTTAACACGGCTATCTGAAGAACTTTCCGCAACAGGAGCAGATGTATTTGCATCAGCAGTTGCAGCTTGTTTTTCTTCTTTTGGTGCTTCAGTACTTTCAGCTTTAGGTGCCGGAGCAGATCCACCAGCTAAAATTCCACTAACGTCAGTTCCTTCCGGGCCAACAATTGCGATAATTCCGTTTACTTTAGCAGCCTGGCCTTTTTCTACACCAATGTGTAATAAAGTTCCGGTTGCATAACCCATTACTTCCATAGTTGCCTTATCGGTTTCTACATCAGCAAGAACATCATCATCCTTCACTTTATCGCCCACTTTTTTATGCCATTCGGCAATTACGCCTTCTGTCATGGTATCGCTTAATAAAGGCATGCGGATAACCGTAACACCTTTAGCAGCCAATTCTTCTTCGCTTAAACCACCGCCTTGAGCAGGGGCAGCTTCTTCTTTTTTATCTTCAGCTTTAGGCGCTTCATCTTTGCTTTCAGACTTCGGACTTGCCGACTCCTGACTTCCTGATTGTTCTGCCTCTAAAGCTGCTTTATAATCTTCGCCTTCTTTACCAATAACGGCCATGATGGCATCAACCGGAACAGCTGATCCTTCTTCTACACCTACGTACAAAAGGGTACCATCCCAATAAGATTCCATATCCATTGTTGCTTTGTCAGTTTCTACTTCTGCCAAAACATCACCGCTTTTCACTTTATCGCCCACTTTTTTGTGCCACTTCGCCAAAACCCCTTCGGTCATGGTGTCGCTCATTTTGGGCATTTTAATTACATCAGCCATTATATCTAATTAATTGAAATCTTATTAATATTAGTCCATTACGTAAGGGTAGTTCTCGGTCATGTACACATCTTTGTATAACTCAGATGCTTCCGGCCATGGAGATTCTTCAGCAAATTTCACTGCCTGATCAACAGTTGCTTTTACTTTAGCCTCTACTTCTTCAATCCATGCTTCGTCTGCATACTTTTCTTTTAAGATAGTTTCTCTTGCAAGTTCAACCGGATCTTTTGCTTTATAATCTTCTAATTCTTCTTTGGTACGGTATTTAGCCGGATCGGACATTGAGTGACCGCGGTAACGGTAAGTTCTCATTTCTAAGAAAGTTGGTCCTTCACCTTTACGTGCACGTTGAATAGCCTCATCCATTGCATTATGAACTGCAACAGGATCCATACCATCAACCGGTGCGCATGGCATATCAAAACCTAAACCAATTTTATAAATATCGGTCATGTTGGTGGTACGTTGTACTGAGGTACCCATTGCATAACCATTGTTTTCGCAAACAAAAACAACAGGCAATTTCCACAGCATGGCCATGTTAAAAGTTTCGTTTAATGCACCCTGGCGCACCGCACCATCGCCCATATAACAAATGTTAACATTATCGGTTCCTTTATATTTTTCTGCAAAAGCAACGCCAGCGCCTAATGGAATCTGACCGCCAACAATTGCATGTCCTCCGTAGAAGTTATGCTCTTTACTGAACATGTGCATTGAACCACCTTTACCTTTAGAGCAACCTGTAGCTTTACCGTACATTTCTGCCATAATACTATCGGCACTTACTCCTAAAGCTAAGGCATGGGCATGATCACGATAAGTGGTAATCATTGAATCGCCTTTTTGCATTGCAGATATTGCTCCTGCAACTACAGCTTCTTGTCCAATGTATAAATGACAAAAGCCACGTATTTTTTGTTGTCCGTATAACTGGCCGGTTTTCTCTTCGAATTTGCGCATCAGCAACATCGACTCAAACCACTTTAACCAGGTATCTTTATTTATTTCTACTGCACTCATTTTAGGGTATTTGTTTTTTGCGACAGCAAATCTAATTTTTTTATTGTAATTTTTGGCACTTTTAAGTGTAAAAACATCATGGTATTGGGGCTAAAATAAGATTTAACAGTTGTTTTACAATTAAATACGAATCTCCGGCACATTTGTTAATTTAATAACGATTTCTCATAATTAAATCATTGCCCTTTATCATAATATGGATTCAATTTATTCTGAAATTTAATTCTGCATAAGTGCCTGTTTACATAATTTAAAAACCAGCTGTTTTTTCAACCTGCTCTCGTTACTGAAATAAAATCCTTTTGAAAAAAAGATATTTTTAGGGCTGAAACTGCCAGTGAAATAGTGGATAAAAAATAAAAATGTTAATAACTTTCATTTTTTATAACATTACATTTGGATAACATTTGTATAATCAATACTTTTGACAACCAACAATAAGCCCATGTGGTGTACGTTAATGTGTAAGTGAATACCCAAACATAACTGTATAACATGATTAAAAAATTTTTGTTTTCTACCCTAATCGCTATCTGCACGCTCTCAACCGCATTTGCGCAAACAAAAACAAAAGAATCTGGTAAAGAATTAAATGACCCTGATAACCTTGCATCGCAATATTTTTCGCAGGTAATGGGTGTTGCGGTAGATGCGACCTCGAATTTAAAACTCTATAAATTTATATATGAGTGGATCGGAACACCATACAGCTATGGCGGAAACAGTAAAAGAGGCATCGATTGCTCGGCTTTTACTAAAGCGATTTACGACAAAGTTTTCAACACTACCATCAGAAGAAATTCGCGTGATATTTTCAGCATGGTAGATCCGCTATCCAAAGAAGATTTAAAAGAAGGCGATCTGGTTTTCTTCAAAATTAAAAGCAGAAGCATTTCACACGTAGGTATCTACCTTGGCGACAACAGATTTGCACATGCATCAAGTTCTCGCGGTGTAGTAATCAGCAACCTGAATGAACCATATTATAGTCGTTACTTTTATAAAGGCGGGCGTGTGTTAGAATCGTTTAAGAAAGAATTTGAAGTAGAATAATTCAGCTGGCAGTTAACAGTTCACAATTTCGGTTAACGGTTGCCTGAATAAAGAATACAATCCTCCTAAAGAAATTTCGGAGGATTTTTTGTTTAACACAACTCAAGCCGTCATTTCGCGCGGAGTGAAACGGAGTCGGGACCCCAAAGGCTCTGCGAAGCAAAATCTATCGGGATAGATCTCTCCATTCCACTACGTTCCAGTCGAGATAACGAGTATAATAAATACCTAATGAAGCTCATCAACACCATCCTAATCTTACCCTTCGTTGTTATAATCCTGATCAGCTGCACCAGCAATAATGCCCAGGTTGCTGCACCGATAGCTAAACAGGATACCGTAATCCGGAAAATAAAAGATACAATATCGATTACCGCAGTAGGCGACATTATGCTTGGCTCTGCTTTTCCATCCAAAACCAATCTTCCACCTGATGATGCCGTTAACAGTTTCCAGGCGGTTGATAGTTTGTTAAAAGGAGATGTCGTATTTGGAAATCTGGAGGGCTGTTTTCTTAATTCAGGTAATTCGAACAAATGCAATGGTATAAACCCGAACAATTGTTATGCTTTCAGAATGCCTGAACGTTATGCCGGAATTTACAAAAATGCAGGCTTTAATGTATTGAGCATTGCCAATAACCACGTTGGCGATTTTGAGGCGAAAGGAAGAAAAAATACGGCAAGGATTTTAGATTCGCTACAGATCCATTACGCCGGACAGGTAAATAAACCATTTGAAGTTTTTGAGAAAGACAGCATAAAATATGCTTTCTGTGCTTTTGCGCCAAACGAAAACACTGTTTCTATTAATAAGATCGATAGCGCAAAGGCCCTGGTTGCCCGTTTAAAAACCATAGCTGATATTGTAATCGTATCTTTCCATGGTGGTGGTGAAGGTGCCAGGTTTGAGCATGTTCCCCGCAAAAATGAAATTTTTTACAAAGAAAACAGGGGCAACGTTTATGCTTTTGCACATGCCGTGATTGATGCCGGTGCCGATGTAGTGCTGGGCCATGGGCCGCACGTAACCAGGGCTGTTGAAGTTTATAAGAATAAATTTATCGCTTACAGTCTGGGCAATTTCTGTACCTATGGCATGTTCAGTTTAAAAGGCAACAATGGCATTGCCCCTTTGCTTCAGCTAAAAATAAATGCCAAAGGCGATTTTCTCTACGCAAATGTAGTATCCGTTAAGCAGGATAAAATTAACCGTTTAACCCTCGATGATAATCATGGAGCTTTTAAACGGATAAAAGAACTTACCGATATTGATTTCGTTGGTCACCAGCTTAAGTTCACCGATAATAAAATTAGCTTAAAAGATTAATTTTCTGCGACACCAATCTCAATTTAATTCAGAATATTTGCCTTATGAAAACGGGATTAATACTTCATTATATTATTGGTGTCGCAGCGGCTATTTTAGTCCTGGCAGCAGCTTACTACATTCAGCAAAATCCAAAAAACTTATTATCTGCCGGCATTATTATACTGGCGGGTTGTTTGGTTGCTTTTAGTCAGTACCAGATTATTAAGCACAAAAAGAGACAAAAATGATTGCTGTTGTTATAGAAGTAACAAATGCCTCAAACTTTAAGATGGTATTTACCTTGGTTTAGCTATCGGTGCAGCAGTAGTACTTTTTCTTTTATCAAGAAAGTTCGGGAGGAAGAGATAGTTTAGCTCTCATCTTTCGTATTCTTTACCAAACCAATCCCTGAAACAAAGAATATCAGTCCGATGATGCCATAAACCATTAATCCTCTTGTATTTTGATTATGGTTTACAAAGCCATATCCGGCATAAATTAAGCCGATAATTCCCAGTATTGTTAAAATGGTTCCAAAAGTGCGTTTTACGTTCATGATCTATTTTTTAAGATAAGACAAAAATTTAAGGCTTTTGTTTGAGCACCTGAGAATGGAGTATTAATCGTTTGTATTTATTTTTTTATAACTTCATAAAAAAATCTAATTATGCAATACACCATTTATGTTATAGCTATTGTAGCGTTCATTGTCCTACTCAGCTCATTTGTTACCGTTAAACAGGGAACCATTGCTGTGGTAACGGTTTTCGGTAAGTACCGCCGTCAGTTAAGACCAGGTTTAAATTTTAAAATTCCATTAATAGAGCAGATTTATTCGCGCATTTCGATCCAGAACCGTTCGGTTGAATTATCTTTCCAGGCGGTAACACAAGATCAGGCTAATGTGTATTTTAAAGCGATGCTTTTATATTCTGTGGTAAACCAGGATGAAGAAACCATTAAAAATGTAGCGTTTAAATTCGTTGATGCCACCAACCTGATGCAAGCCTTAATCAGGACCATAGAAGGTTCGATCCGTGCTTATGTAGCCACGCAAAAACAGGCAAACGTATTGGCACAACGTAATGAAATTGTACTTCATGTTAAAGAACAGATTGATCAGGTTTTAGATGGCTGGGGATATCACCTGCAAGACCTTCAATTGAATGATATTACTTTTGATGAAGAAATTATGCGCTCGATGAGTCGTGTAGTAGCGTCGAATAACTTAAAAGCAGCGGCTGAAAATGAAGGTCAGGCTTTATTGATTACGAAAACCAAGGCCGCTGAGGCTGATGGTAATGCCATCAAGATTGCTGCAACAGCCGAACGTGAGGCAGCTCAATTACGCGGACAGGGTATTGCTTTATTTCGTGCAGAGGTTGCGCATGGTATGAGCAAAGCCGCACAGGAAATGGAACAGGCTAACCTGGATATTTCAGTGATTTTATTCACCATGTGGACGGAATCGATTAAACATTTTGCCGAGAATGGCGATGGCAATGTTATCTTTTTGGATGGCAGTACCGAAGGCATGAACAAAACCATGAAAGAAATGATGGCCATGCAATTAAGTAAACAAAATGAGCCTAATGGTAAAAGATAAGTTAATTCAATTTTCGTAATTTAGGCCTCTTGGGTTTAATAAAGCACATTACAAATCAAACCTAACGGGAAGTCTTATCAAAACTCCAAAGTAAATAATAAAGCCTCTTTAGCTAAAACTAAAGAGGCTTTATTATTTAAAAGATATTTATTTTAGTTATTCTTTGGCATCAGGCCTAAGTTCATTACATAACTACCTGATTGCTGCATAAAATCGCCCATTACCCTTAACGATTCATCTTCAATAAAATCGAAAGCATCTTGTTTGGTTACTTTGTCTCCTTTTTTAATGGCCGGTAAACCTCTCAATGCCCTTAATTCATTTTGTCTGGTCAGGGTTTTGGCTTCCTGTGCTTCGCGTTCTGCTTTAAGTTTAGCCTCATTTAATGTTACAGAAACTTCGTTATCACGTTTTTTAAGATCAGCGATATCCTGTTTAAGGTATTTAAAATCTAAAGAGTTTGCAATACGTTGTTCACTGTTTTTAGTCAATTGAGCTTTCACTGCAGCTAAATTAGCAACGGCTTTAAAATTAGAGCTTGGAATCACATCCCATGGTAAAGCAGATGGCTCTGTATCTTCGCCAATTTTATCCATTGGGTAAATAGAAGGGAAAACAACATCAGGTGTTACGCCTTTATGCTGTGTACTGCTACCAGCCACACGGTAAAATTTAGCCATGGTTAGATTAATCTGACCTAAATTGATATCTGCAGGATTTGCACTATTTGGAGAAGTTCCAACAGTTTTATCTTTCGAAATTAAACCTGCCACCCTTTGCAACATGCTCGGATTTACCAGTTTATTCAAATCTATAGAAGATTGAACGGTACCTTTACCATAGGTTTGGCTACCCATAATAATACCGCGGCCGTAATCCTGAATTGCTCCGGCAAAAATTTCAGATGCTGATGCGCTTAAACGATCAACCATAACACCGAACGGGCCATCCCATGCTACACCGCTGTTCTCGTCTTCATCTACCTCAATTTTACCGCGTAAATCTTTTACCTGCACTACAGGGCCTTTATCAATAAATAAACCTGTTAACGAAATGGCTTCAACTAAAGAGCCACCGCCGTTTCCGCGTAAATCCATCACAATGGCATTTACTTTATCGTAAGTTTTTAATGAATCGATCAGTTTTCTTACATCGCGGGTGGTACTTTTATAATTTTTATCACCAGCATTGGCAGCTTTAAAATCAGCATAAAAAGCAGGCAAAGTAATAATACCTACTTTAATGTCTTTACCATTGCTGTTAATGGTTTTTACCTTTTTCTTGGCAGAAGTTTCTTCCAGTACAATTTTATCGCGCACCAGTTCAATAATTACTGGTTTAGATGACATTTCTTTTCCAACAGGAATTACTTTTAAACGCACTTTAGTGCCTTTAGGGCCTTTAATTTTCGATACGGTGTTATCCAGTCTCCATCCAACTACATCAACAAACTCACCGTCGCCTTGCGCTACAGCAATAATACGATCGCCAGCACTTAACTGTTTGCCTTTAAAAGCAGGTCCGCCGGCGATGATTTCTGAAATTTTAACTACCTCATTTTCCAGTTGTAAACGTGCACCTATACCCTCAAAAGAGCGCGACATGTCTTCGTTAAAAGCAGCGGCATTGCTAGGGTTGAAATAATTGGTATGTGGATCAATAGATTCGGTAAATGCATCCATTAAAATCTGGAAAACATCCTGATTATTCATTTTTGAGGTTTGCGACTGTAGATTCTGATAACGTTTGGTTAAAGTTTCTACATTTTTTGCTTCAGCTGTTCCGGCTAAATTAAGGTTAATCAACTCATATTTAACACGTTTTTTCCAGGTATCGTTTAAGGCAGTTGTAGAAACCGGCCATGGTAATTTTTCCCTGTCGTACACATAAGTATCGGTTTGGTTAAAATCGAATTTGGTTTTAATCTGTGCCAGCGAATAATTAAAATATTCGTTAAGCCTTTTAGCGTAAACGTTATAGATAAAGAAGGGACCACTTAAATCGCCGTTTTTAAAATCGTCGTCTAAGGTGTATCTGTATTTTTCAAATTCCTTAATATCAGATGCAAGGAAATAATTTTTACCCTGATCTAATGATTTGATATACTTATCTAAAATAATGGAAGATATAGAATCGTTGACCTGAATTTTCTTGTAATTATAACTCTCAATCAAATTCACAACCTCCTTAATCACAAGCTGTTGCTGCTGATCCGGCTTTATATTGGTAATTCCCTCAACAATCGGCTGAGTTTTGGGCGCAGCATGGCAGGCAAGTACGGCTCCGGTAAAAATTACAAAAAATATTCTCTTTAACATCTCTTTAAATGATTTAAAATCCATTTCCAATTCTATATAGCCAATATGATACCATTTTAGCAAAAAAACAAAAAAGAGACAGCATTATTACCGTCTCTTGTTAAAACTTTATCAAATCTAACTAAAAGCTTTTTATTTAACAATTTCTTATAGCACAACGCTAAGAGATATTTTTTGTTTTAAGCAATATTTAAAATTTGACCGAATAAAGACGTATAATCGCTTATAAAGCAATGTTTTAGTATTTGTGGGAATAATTTTTCCGGATGATTAGAGGTTACAGGTTGATTAACCTTTTTTAGTAGCAGTTTTGCTGGCAATTATTTCCCTGGCATCCTTAATCTGCGCTTTATACTGCGTGGTTTTGATGGAATTGGCCAGCCATTCTGCCGATTTTAAATCCCTGAGCGCAAGGGTAAAATCTTTCTTTTTAATTTTCACCTGAACAATGCCCAAAATAGATTCGATATAGGCGTTATTGCTTTTTAACTGTTTAGCCAGTATGCCCTGCTGGGTGTAAAACCACATCGATTGCGTGTATTTGGTATTGGCGAGGTACACTTTGCCCAAAAGGCTGTAGGTATTCATAATTCCGGCACGGTTACCGGTTTTAGAATAATTTTTTAAAGCAACATTTAAAAGGATCTGTTCTGCATCGGTAAAACGGCCCAGTTGGTAATGCATGCTGCTCATCTTAATGATGGCCTGCCCGTACCTGTTGAAGTTTTTTACAGAATTATATTCGAAAGCAGCTTTGCCAAATAATGTTAAGGCTTCGTTATAATCGCCTTTTCGCTCTAAATCTTCCGCTTCTTCAAAAAAAGAATTCCCGTCTTCCAGGTCGAATTTAGATACCGCTATATTAATAGCGCTACCTCCATTGGGTTCCTGGATGTCTGTTTTGTCTATGTTTTGAGCCTGAAGTTGTAACGATGCAAAAAGGCCGATTAAAGCCAGTACAATTTTGGTCATGCAACAAAAATAATACTTTAATTCTAATTTTAGCTAAATACCTGTAAATTAACATCAAAAGATGCCCAAACCATATAGGGGTGAGAATCGCAATGATATATTTCGCCTTTAGCGGTGATGCCAACTATACCTGCAAAGCCATCAAAAGCCTTTAATTCGGCGAAAGATTTATCAGCAGCATCCTTTAAAGTAAAGCCATCGGTAACACGTGTAACGATTTTGGCGGCCAGTGCACCACTTACAATATCTTCGCCAACACCAGTACAAGAGATTCCTGCAAACTGGTTAGCATAATTGCCGGCAACGGTGGCCGAATCGCTTACGCGGCAGGGAATTTCGAAGCCTTTACCGCCTGTAGAAGTTGCGGCTGCTAAATTTCCATCGTCATCAAGCGCTACACAACCTACGGTTCCTTTATTGTTTTTCTGGTTTAATTTTGCTGCGTACTCAGATTGACGCTGTGGCGTGATGGGATTAAAATATTCAAATCCGTTATCGCGGGCAAATTGCTGTGCACCTTCGCCACTTAATACACGATCATCATAGGTCAAAAGGTTTTGGGCTATCTGGATCGGATTTTTCACATCCTCCACATTGATTATACCACTAAATTTTTCGGTTTTACCATCCATTAAAGCAGCGCTTAACCTTACTTTTCCATCACTTTGAATCTGCGAACCAATTCCTGCATTAAATAATTCGTTATCTTCTAACAAAGCAACGGTATAAACCACAGTTTCTAAAGCGGTATGTGTTTTCAGGTATTCGTGGCCCAGCGTAACAATAGAAGCTAAAGCATCTTGTTTTGCCTTTTTTGTTTCCTGGTTGGTGGATGATTCGCTGAAAAAGCCGCCGTGTATAATTAGTTTCATTTTTGTAGTATCGAGATGTAAGTTACTTAAACTGATAACCGCCCACTGTTAATTGCTAACTGAACTACCCTATTGGGATAACTTTAGGATGATGGATTACTAAACTATGATCATTTAAATCATAAACGTCGCCATCGCACATAACGTGTACCACCATGTTTTTTATCGAAACCGGTTGTCCCATTTCTACATCTGTTAAATTGGTATCAGCCATGTTGCGGCCATCAACCAAAATTACCATACCTGAGCCAATGGCTTCCATGGTATGCCCGTCTGATATAAAAAGCCCGGTATCTTCACCTAAACCAATACCCAAAATACCAGGGTTACTGGCTGCAGCATATAATAAACGGCCGATTCTGCCACGCTGAACAAAGTGTGTATCTACAATAACATCATCAATAAAGCCTAAGCCACCGGTAATTTTAACTTCACCTTTAAGTAAAGCATCTTTACTGCTGCCCTGGTAAATCATGTTTTTAGAACTTGCGGCTGCTCCGGCCGAAGTACCAGCAATTACAACAGGTTCATTTCTGTATTTTTCTAACAGGATCTGATGGATTTTCGTGCCGCCAAAAATAGATGAAAGGCGAAGCTGATCGCCACCGGTAAAAATAATTACCTCAGCGGCTTTGATACGCTCATAATTTTCGTCAGAATTGGCTTCTTCACGGTTGGTAATATTTAACACACCAACATTATGTACATCCAGTTGCGCATAAGCTTTAATGTATTCTTCACCAACTTTTTCGGGCATTAATGATGCGGTGGTGATGATCTCGAAACGTGATTGGGTATCTTTAATTGATTCGGTAGTAATCCTTTTTAAAATTCCACGCTCAAAAAAATTCATGTTTTCTGGTAGTCCAAATTGCGTTTCTGCGAAGCTACCGGTGTTAATTGCGCCACCAATGATGATGAGTTTACCTTTCGGAACCATTCTTTGTGTATATAATTGTATCAAAAAACCCAAATATATAGGCTTAAGATAAAAAACACGACTTTTTTTGTCAATAATATTCAATTTATTAACAAACGTTAAAATAATCTAACCTAAAATTAACGTAATAGTGCTTGAAAATAAAACAAATACGTATTAAAATTGATTTACGTAAATGGAACGCCTAATTTCAAAATAAATGCATATTTTACAGTCATCAATTTCATTCTCAAAATTGAATTAAAAAGGCCGTCCCAAAACCTTGTTAAATTAAAAAACGAACAAAACATTACATGAAGATATTAAACATACAAGTATTAAGAGGACCGAATATATGGTCGATTAGCCGGAAGAAATTGATCCAGATGCGGTTGGATTTAGAAGATCTGGAACAAAAACCAACCAATGTGATAGACGGTTTTAGCGAGAGGATTGAGAAACTGTTGCCAAGCATGTTTACCCACCGTTGTTCTAAAGGGGTTGAAGGCGGTTTTTTTACCCGGGTGAAAGAAGGAACCTGGATGGGCCATGTAATTGAGCATATTGCACTTGAAATTCAGACCCTGGCAGGCATGGATACCGGTTTTGGCAGAACCCGAATGACCAAAACCGAAGGTATTTACAATGTGGTTTTTAGTTACCTGGAAGAAAAAGTAGGTATTTATTCGGCGGAAGCTGCAGTAAGAATTGCCGAGGCTTTAATTAACAATGAAGAGTACGATTTAGAACATGATATCCGCAGGATGAAAGAAATCCGCGAGCTGGAAGCATTGGGCCCTAGTACGGGCTCCATTGTGGAGGAAGCGGTGAAACGCAGTATCCCGTGGATCAGGCTGAACAAAAGTTCGCTGGTGCAATTGGGTTATGGCAAAAACCAGGTGCGTTTTAGGGCCACCATGACCGAAAAAACCAGCAGCATTGCAGTAGATATTGCCAGTAATAAAGAAGAAACCAAACGTTTGCTTACCGAAGCTGCCATTCCTGTAGCATCAGGTGTAACCATTTCAAATGTTGATGACCTCGAAGCGTCAGTTAAAAAAGTTGGATTTCCTTTGGTTTTTAAACCGCTGGATGGCAATCACGGTAAGGGTGCAACCATCAACGTAAAAACCATGGAAGATGCTTTGGCAGCTTTCGAATATGCCAAAACCTATTCGAGAAGGGTAATTATAGAAAAATTTATTACCGGCTACGATTTTCGTGTATTGGTAATCGATCATAAAGTTATTGCAGCGGCACAACGCGATCCGGCACACGTAAGAGGAAATGGAATTCACACCATTCAGGAACTTATTGATAAAGAAAATGAGGACCCGCGCCGTGGTTATGGACATGAAAATGTATTAACTGAAATAGCTGTAGACCGCGATACGCTGGATCTGCTGGCGAAAAAAGAATATACTTTAGAAACCATTCCGGAAAAGGGAGAAGTAGTTTATTTAAAATCGACTGCAAATTTAAGCACAGGAGGAACATCGATTGATGTAACCGATATCGTACACCCACAGAATATTTTTATTTGTGAAAGGATTTCGAGGGTAATCGGACTGGATATTTGCGGTATAGATATTATGGCGCAGAACCTTACGCAGCCTTTAACCGAAAATGGTGGTGTGGTGTTAGAGGTTAATGCTGCGCCTGGATTCAGGATGCACCTGGCGCCAAGCGAAGGTTTGCCAAGAAATGTTGCTGCATCGGTTATCGATATGCTTTATCCGCAGGGAAAATTATCGCAGATCCCGATTATTGCCGTAACCGGAACAAACGGAAAAACCACAACCACGCGTTTAATTGCACACATTATCCGCAGCAACGGTAAACGTGTAGGTTTTACCACCAGCGATGGGGTGTATGTACACAACACCATGTTAATGAAGGGCGATACCACCGGACCGGTAAGTGCCGAATTTATTTTAAAAGACCCGACTGTTGAATTTGCCGTTTTAGAAACTGCCCGTGGCGGAATTTTAAGGGCAGGATTAGGCTTTAATGCCTGCGACATTGGTGTAGTAACCAATATTCAGGAAGATCACCTCGGGATTTCCGACATTCACAACCTCGACGATTTAACCCGTGTTAAAGCGGTTGTAATTGGCGCGGTTCGCCGTAAAGGCTGGGCAGTATTAAATGCTGATAATGGTTATTGCGTACGCATAGGTAAAGATGCCAGGTGTAATGTGGCTTATTTTAGTATGGATGAAAACAATCCGGTAATTAAAGAGCATTGCAGAAAAGGTGGTATTGCGGCTATTTACGAAAACGGATTTATTACCATTAAAACAGGCGACTGGAAATTAAGGGTTGATAAAGCCACTCATATTCCTTTAACATTTGGTGGTTCGGTAAATTTTATGATCCAGAACGTACTTGCGGCAACACTGGCTACCTATTTATGGGGCTATAAACCAGAGGATATCCGTTTATCGTTAGAAACCTTTATCCCCTCGGCAGCACATACGCCAGGAAGGATGAACATTTTCAGGTTTAAAGACTTTAAAGTTCTGGTAGACTTTGCGCACAATCCGGATGGGTTTAACGGCGTGAAAAGTTTCTTGCAGGGAGTAGAAGCTACAGAACATGTGGGTATTATTTCGGCAACCGGTGACAGAAGAGATGAGGATATCCTCGAAACAGCCCGGATTTCTGCACAGATGTTTGATAAAATTTACATTTGTCAGGAGAAATACTTACGCGGAAGGCAACAGGATGAACTGGTTGGTTTATTATTGAAGGGCATTAAGGAGGTTGATCCGAATAAAGAGGTCATCATTAATAACAAAAGTACCGAGTGTTTAAAAATCGCGATTGAAACAGCTCAAAAAGGTTCTTATCTGACTATATTAAGCAATACGATTGACAATACAATTCAGCGTGTTACTGAGCATTTGGATAGGGAACTGGAGGCGTAGTTTTCATCTATAAAAACCGTCATTTCGAGCGGAGTTCAGCGCAGTCGAGATGAAGGCCCTAAATAAAAAAGCTCCTTCAATTTAATTGAAGGAGCTTTTTTCGTTTTTATATATTGTTCACTTATGCCTGGGCATCACGCAATCTTTTGATTTCGTCGTGTGATGTTCTCAATGATGCTTTTTGATCAGAGATTAATTCTCTGATATTTGCAGGAATTTCTTCTTCTTCCAGGGCCATTTTATAACCATTTTGAGCTGCATCTTCGCCGAATTCGCAATTGTTTAAAACGGTTTTGCGATCGTGACCGGTAAATATAGCTTTAACATCCATCCATGCCCTGTAAATTTTACCTGAATTGGTTGTTCCTGTTTCAATATCTTCGCCTAATGCACTTACTTCTGTTGCTAATGCCATTTTATATTTCTGGCTTTCGGCAATCATATTTAAAAATAGCGTTTTCAGATCTGCATCACCGTCTTTTAATTCCTGACGGGCTTTTTCATAACCTTCAATACGGTCGTTATTGATCTGGATCAGGTCATTCAATACCTCTGCTGTTGCTGTTGTAGTTTTCATGTTGTTATTTTTTATAGTTTCGATGTATAAAAGCAACACAATCAATCAAAAAAAGGTTTGTCATTTTTTCAATTGATTAAAAATACAGAGGTAAAATGTTGTTTGTCAGGTTATTTCTTCGAAAAGTATTGCGCCAGTTTTTCTTTTACAAAACGCCTTACCCGCGTTACCATATTCCCCTTACGTTTAGTTAAAAAGGATTTAATGGCTTTATATGCAGTTGCATCCTCAGCAATTACGGTCGGAAATTCGACGATAGGTTTGGGATTGATAATAACATTATAGATGTCATTTATTCCTGAATGGACACCGGTACCATCATGTCCGATGTTATTTACCAGCGACTGTGATGGATTGAGGGTTAAACCACCTTTTAAGAAAATAGAGGCATACCACCTGATGGCCCAGCTGTTGTTTTTTCCTTTTTTGAACTCCTGCATCTGTTTCCAGAAATTCATTTTGTTATCAATGGAAAAAGCCGCTTTTTTCCTTTTATCAAACTGTTTTAAAAGTACATCGATATTGGGTTCAAAATTTTTCCAGGCCCTCCCCCATGTGGCCCAGCCCCAGCTTGTGGCTGCCCTGTAAAAAAATGATTGTGGCAGTTCTTCAGCTTTTAAAGGATACATATAAGCACCAATGTGCATCACTTTTTCTTCTTCGCTATAGCGGGTTAGTGCCTCGTTAAAATAGTGCAAAGTGTGCGGAGAAGTAACCAGGTCATCCTCAAAAACAATTACCTGATCGTATTCTTCTATTAGCCGGGTAACTCCCGCAATTACGGAATTGGCCAATCCGGCGTTATCCTTTCTCTCGATTACTTTAACGGATTTAAAGCCCTTCGTTTTATTGATAATTTTCCTTACAGCAGCCACATTCTCCTCCTCACGAACGGTCTTTGCGCCATCAGAAAAGATGTACAGATGGCTTTCGGCAGCCAGATCGTTCTGTTGCAAAAATTTTAACGTACGCTCGGTATGCTGCGGACGGTTATATACGAAAAGTGCTATGGGAGCAAGGTTTTGCATTTTTGTTTTTATCAATTAAGCGTACTAAGCATTTTAACCATATAAGAAATTTAAGTTTCATATAAGTTATGGCAAAAGTATATCAATAAATTGATTCATACATTTCGTTTACATAAGTTTTTTGGCCTTCTGTAAATATATGGGTGCAGTTAAAGTTAATCATTAAGCCTATTGGTAGCTGTAATAACTTCATATAAGTTAAAAGTTGCGCAATATGAACAGGTGAAATGTTTTCTACAGATTTAAATTCGACTACTAATGCATTTTCGACTAATAAATCACAACGAAGATCTGCATTGATCATTAAACCTTTATAATCGATCGGAATACTAAGCTCTGATTTGAAATTAATATTTCTTATTCTTAATTCATGGACCATACATTGATGATACGTACACTCTAAGAGCCCGGGCCCTAGTGTTTTATGTACTTCAATAGCTGCTCCGTTTACTTTATAAACTAAGTCTTTTAAATAGGTTCTAGTTAATAACATTCCTTTACTATTAAAATTTATTCAGGATGTATTTTTAACAGGGATGCTAATCTTTAACACAATATATTCATTTTATTACTTTGTATTAATATGTTTCGCACAATTTTTCTCGTCTTAACAGAAAGAGGTTAAAGCCAGGCTATCAATTATGATTGAAAGTTTACTTTTATCTATAAGGGGCATATACGCTGGGAAATGGTTACGTAAGGTTAAACCTTATATTTTCTTATGTTACTTATATGGTGAACAATAACACAGGTAATTATGGTTTTTAATCATATAAGTTGGCTCGCTTATATTGAAATAAGGGCTACTCAAAAAAAAAGGGTACAACTAAAATATCTGCAGGTTATGCTCTGATTTTTTAGTTAGTACAGTATATGCATTGGCAAACTGTTCTTGTTTTTTCCTTCCGAATAAATTGCCTAATGTTTTTTTAATGCGGTATTCCAATTCAATTTTTAAGTTTTTAGAAAATGTTTTTGGCGCTTTCCTATTAATAAACTCATTAAATTTTACGGTTTCAGGAGCAGTCATCGAAACTTTATCTTCCAAAATCTCCAGACCCTCACTCTGCAGTAAAAACCTTAAAGAAGTTGGGGTGTACATATTGATGTGCCCATAATCCAAAAAGTGTTTCATCCTTTGGTCTACACCGAAACGGTAATCTTTTGGCACCTCTACTACAATATATTTAGCCACCCGCTTTAATTCCCGGATCAGGATCCTCTCGTGCTCTACGTGTTCTAAAACATGTGCAAGAATAATCAGATCAAAAGTCTCATCTCCATAAGGAATTTTATAGCCATCAAAAGTTTGCGCTTCTTTTAAGGCCGAAAGATTACGGTCTTTTATAATATCAACACCACTTTGTGCAATTTCCAAAGCATACAGTTCTGGTGCGAAATGCCATTCATTTAAAAAATGCAGAATACTGCCATCACCCGCACCAACTTCAAGTACTTTTTTAGGTTTAAGTCCTTTGCAAACATCAACAATATTCCGGGCTTTATATTTGGCTCCCAGCATTCGCCAGGCCACATCGCTATTGGTATAAAAATTATCGTAGGCGGTTTTTACTTCTTCGCTTAACATGGTTTTGACCGATTAAATACCTAAACAATTATCCTGCTTGTAAAAAACTGAAGTTGCCTTTTCGTAAAAAAGTCCGGGAGAAATGCCACTAAAGCTGATTTCTTTAAAACCCTGTGCTTTTAGCAATACCCGTGCAGGATGGTAAACTTCGCGTTCGCTATCATCCAAAACCAATACCCCATCCGGAGAAAGTGCTTCAACACTGTATTTACAGCAGTTTACGCGGTCGCGGCCATCAACAATAATAATGTCGAATTTTTTATTCAGCAAAGTTGCTTTTTTAGCATACTCACCATCTTTTTCCAGTTGACAAAAGATCATTTCTGCGTTGGCAGGACTTGTATTTTTAACCTTATCGTGCCATCCTTTATCATGCTCAACAGACGTTACAGCGCCAGCTCTTTCCGCATAAAATATGGTAGAATTGCCTGAGCCATATTCGAAAATATGCTGGTTTTTGTTTATCCGTTCTTTTATAAAATCGATAAACGAATAAGTTACCCATGGAAGTGCCTTTCCATTGCCATCTACGGCCTGTTTTTTGTCAAAAGCTGTAAACCAACCAATGCTGTTCAGGTAGCCTTTATGTCCGTATGATAACAATGCTTTAAGCCTGTTTGGCTTTGCAATTAATGTGCTTAATGCTTTAAGAGTACTCAACGTTTAAATATTTTTTGAAATGCTGTGACCAAAAATAATGATTTTAACATCATTATACCTTGTTTACGAAGTTTCGGTATAAATAGTATAAAAAATGCGGAAATAAAGTATGCAACTACTGTAGCTACTGCTGTACCCATCATGCCCATTCTTGGGATGAGTATAATGTTTAAAATGATATTTACAACTGCACCTATCCCTGTTCGAATAAAAGTTAAGCGGCCAAAGTTTTCGGCAATTAAATACTGGCCACTTGCTACACCAAGAAATATGAAAGCAGAGCCCCAAACATGAACAGACAAAACTGGTGCAGCATCTGCAAATTCTGGTTTAAAATAGCTGTAAATAAATGGTGAAGCAAAAGTTATAAAAATTGCGAAACTTAAACTTAACCACACCATTAAATCGTATAAATTCTGAAGTCTTTTTTGATAACGCTCCTGATCATCTCTTCTTGCATTTAAAATTGCCGGGAAAAGCGACGAAACGATTGCAACAGGAACAAAATTTAATGCCTCACTAAAGTTAACTACAGTTGCATAAGCACCTGCTTCGGCTGTTCCCCTTTCTCCTAAAATTTGTTTAAGCATAATTTGATCAATTTTCATGTATATAGAGACCATTATGCCTGAGATGATTAAAGGCCAAGAAAGCGCACAAAGTTTTTTTGCTAATGTTTTTTCAAATTTCCAGCTAAAAATACTTCTGCCTTTACGGCTATAAGTAATAATATAGCCTACTGAAAGTAAAACAGTGTCAAATAGAAATGCGAAAAAGAAATAACTAATCGGCGAATGTGTATAAATCAGGATAATTTTTATAGCAGCTGAAATCAAATTTCCAATAATCTGAACCTGCATGATGTATTTCGATTTTACTTCTGATTGGAAATAAGAATCTATAACCGTAAAAGATTGAAAAACGCCTATAAATGAAAGCAGAAGTATAAAGGAATATTGAATGTCCTGTAATGGATAAATAAGCCACGCTAACGAAATTAAAGGGATACATAAAAATCCTGCAAAAGTTTTAAGTCCGAATGCGGTACCTAAAATCTGATCTCTCCTTTGCGGAAACTGGTGAAGTTCTTTAACGATAAATTGATCCAAACCAAGTCCTGCCAGCGCTGCAAATAAAAATACATAAGCAATCGACGTCGTGAGAATACCATTGCCATAAGAAAGGAGATAGTTTGCAACAGCAATGTTGGTTAACATTTTAATTCCTAAGCTGCCAACTTTCCCTATTAGAAGCATCCCTGTATTTTTAAAATACTTTTTTAGTGCTTCTTCGTCAAAACCTTTTATGGCGGGTAATTTCATTAACGCAAAGATGTAAAAAAATGTGCGTTAAGTAAGGTACCCTAAATTCAAAATATTTTTATTGCATAATGGCGGTTAGCCTTCACTTTTTGTTTCCGGCACTTTTGCTTCGGTATTTTTAGTTTCGGGTGCTGAAACCGGGTTTACAACCGGAGCAGGTTTGCTGTTTAACGGTGCACCAACGGCGAGGTCGCACCTGTGGTTTGGCTGACCATGTGGTGGATTCAGACCTTTACCCACTTTTACACCCGATACTTGTGTAACCGCAGGTTGCGAAGTTGTAGCTACCTGGGTCGGCTTACTATCTAAAGGCACACCAACCGCTAAATCACATCTATGGCCAGGCTCACCGTGTTTAGGATTTAGCTTCTTTCCGGAAGCATTTACAACAGGAGCAGCCGGGGAAGGTGCAGGCTGTGGCGTTACATTTTGCTGAGGCTGTGCTCTTGCCGTCGGGTTTAGAGGCGCACCAACGGCCAGGGCACAGGTATGGCCGGCTTCGCCATGCGGCGGATTAAAAATCAGGTTACTTTGGGTATTCTGCGCTGCAGGTTGAGTGGCATTGCTTTTTTGTAATCCCTGGAGCCCTGTTGGCGTTGGGATAACCGCCTGAGCAGTTTCTTTCTTTCCGCTGGTATTACAGGCACAAAGTACAGTAAGTGTTAACAGGTAAAAAGCGTATTTCATGAGCAAGAGGTTTAGGATTAACCAAATATGGCGAAATTAATTTAAGCCTGAAAGCTCTTTTCTATTCTTTCCAACTGTTTCAGGTGGTGTTTTAGATGAATTTCGATAAACCTAAGCCATTGTTTAGCATTTAAATAGCCTAAACGCGGATGTTTTGTTTTGCAATTGGCTTTTGCATTTACAATTAACGGGTAATTATCATCCAAAGCTTTTTCGAATTCTAAAATAAAATCAAGGGCTTCTGTTTTACTAATTTTTTTTACACGATCTGCCAACCGTTTTGGCACCTTATATTTTTTTGCCGGAGGTAACGAACCCAGTAATAAAATCAGCTTTACAATAAAATGTGTAGGTCTATTTTCGCCTTTACCATTTGCTGCGTGTACAAAGGCAATTATTGAAAGTAAACTCGAATCAAAAATATGCGAATATACCTCACTGTAACTCCAGCCCGAAATTGGTGGAGTGATTTGGAAAATATCTTCGGGATAATGTGATAATTTAGATTTATAGGCATCGACCACCTGATGTATCGATGCCTTTACTTTTGCGGCCGTCATTTAATAAAGATAAGCCGAAAAAGGGGTACAACTAAAAAAGTTTCAATAATTCTTCCAAATGAGTAATTTCCTGTTTTACATCTTCAGGTTTTTCTTTTTGTAAAGGATTGAAAAAGATGGCCTCCATACCAAAATTTAACGCACCATAAATATCGGCTTCCAAACTATCACCAATCATGATACTTTCTTCTTTCATGGCTTTTGCTTTATTCAATGCATATTCAAAAATGATTGGATTTGGTTTATTTACGCCTACATCTTCCGAAATAATCACGTTTTCGAAATAGGGATTAAGGTTAGAGAGATTCATTTTGGTTAAGGTAGTTTCCTTAAACCCGTTGGAAATGATATGCAGGGTATATTTTTGCTGCAAATAAGCCAGCACATTTTCAGCTCCTTCAAACAGGTTGGTTTTAGTTGGCGAAATATTTACATAATCATCCTCAAATTGATGCGGTACAGCATCGGGATGGATGCCCAGCTGAATAAATGTTTTGCTAAAACGCTCCGACCTTAAAAAATCTTTCGTGATTTTTCCTAAATGATAATCGGCCCATAACTGGTGGTTATTTTCTGTATAAGTACTGATGAAGTCGGCACAGGATTTAAGGCCAAGTTCCTCTAATTTATAGGTATGATAAAGCTCGTTTAATGTTTCTTCGGCATTGCGGTCAAAATCCCATATGGTATGGTCGAGGTCGAAGAAGATGTGTTTTTTCATTTGTGATGATTTTTCACAAAGGTAACCTAATGATCTTTGATTTATAAATTTTGAGGGAAGCTTTGAATGACTTTAATTTAAATTGTTATAAATCGATTGTTAGGATATCATTTCCATCTTAAACGAAAAATGCCTGAAGATCTCAGGCATTAAATTTATTTTTTCTTTACAACAGGTAGACCGAACTTCTCAAGTACTTCTATTGCTTTCTCTGCTTTTTTCACAAAATACAGATCATTTTCATAATCTTTAACATGTTTGCTAACTACAGCATTACCTTGATCAGTATGTTGGGCACTTTTTTTAATTGTAGTAGGCATATCTCTCTCCTTTCTGTATGGCTAATCAAATATACTTGTTTATTTTTTCTTTATCAAGAAAGCTTTGTACTCCTCTGTACCTGTAAATTCTACCCATCCTGCTTTCTCTAATCCATACACTTCAAATTCTGTGCTAATTATTTGCAGCATCTGCGATATTTTCCGTTGATACAATTTTGTTCTGATGGGCGTGCTTCCGTGAGCAAAAATAAATTGGTTAGGATAATGCGCTATAAAATCGTAAATAGTGTTAGCAACGGTAGAAAGAACTTTTTCCATATCTCCGTTATTGCTATTTACAACATCATTAATACGACCATCACTGGTAAGGTCACCAAAACCAAGGTTATATACTGTTCCAACGCCTGGGATAGTTAATTTTGAGTACTGAACAATTTTTTCAATTGCCCCGTTTTTTCCCTTGCTGGTAAATTGATAGGTTAAGAAGTTGTTTTTAGCAAAATATTCATATTGATCCAGGAACATAGCATCATTTAGTCTCTTCAAAAATAACAAATTTCAGCCCAAAATTTAGCAGCTTTTTCCAATTAGTTAACTCAAAAAACTATAATCTATATTATTTAGCAATTTCACAAATACCCATCCACTTTCGCTCTAATTTCACAGATAAGCTCTTCATCCATATACTGGTAATCGTCAGGAATATCTAACGTAACGATTTCTTTTTCATAAACTTCTGCCGGAAAACGTTCGGTAATTCTTTGTTTATGTTTTTTTTCCATTACGAAGATGAGATCGGCCCAGATAATCAGTTTAGCATTGATTTTAATCCTTGCCGAAGGCTCCGTACCCGCTGAACGTACCTGATGAAGGGGATGGTTTTTATAAATAGTTTCTGCAGTGGCACTGCGCCATTTATTTCTACTGCACACAAAGAGGATATTCATTTATATTGAGCGTTAAAAGACTCCGTACTAAAGACTTCAGACTAAGGACTAAACCTTCTCTCCATAAGCTAAATCGCCGGCATCTCCTAATCCTGGAACAATGTACGATTTGCTGGTCATTTCTTCATCAACAGCTCCAACCCAAATTTTCGCCTTAGGCAAATTGGCACGTACATGGGCAATGCCTTCGGTACTGGCTATTGCTGCAACGATATGAAGTTCTTCAATTTTGTAACGGTTAATCAGTTCTTTACAGCACATTACCATACTTTGTCCGGTTGCCAGCATTGGGTCGGCCATGATCAGCACTTTACCATCTAAATCAGGTGTAGAAATATAATCCATCTGGATTACGAAGTCGCCACTTTTTTCTACTTTCCTGTAAGCCGAAATAAAACAGCATTCGGCCCTGTCGAAAATGTTGAGTAAACCTTGTTGCAAGGGTAGTCCGGCCCGCAGAATAGTGGCCAAAACGGGTTGTTGTGCTAAAATTTCGCAAGGTGATACACCTAAAGGAGTGGTGATATCTTTAGTGGCATATTTTAACGATTTACTGATTTCGTAAGCGAAAAACTCACCAAGCCTCTCCAGGTTTTTGCGGAAACGCATCGAATCTTTCTGGATATTCTCATCCCGAAGTTCGGCAATAAAGGTATTGGCAATCGATTTTATTTTGCTGATATCAAAAATCATCATTCTCGTTTTATAGGGCTATTTTTTAGCCACGGATATTCACAGATAGCCACAGATTTTATATCTATGTGTATGCTTTATGTCCGTGGTTAGTTTTACTAAATCCACTCCGGTTTAATGGTTAAATTTAGCGATTTCATGCGAATAATTTAAAAAAATCAATTTCCTGCGTAATTGAGCATTTCGATAAACAATAACTTCAATTTTTTATATTTAGGATGATCTGATAAACTCCTTAAACTCCAGCTGCTATAAAAGGTACCATCTACAACCTTAACTGCATCGATATATTGATGTAAGGTTTTTGTTGCCGATTCGTTTGTTAAATATTGCAGGATATAATCGGTTAAACAATACGAATTTACCACTAAAGGTGTTACTTTTTCGAGCTGAAGATCGTACCAGTTAAAAGGTGTACAGGTTCCGGCCCTAAAGCCCGGCACATTGCTGTAGCCCATAGAATAATCTGCCGTAATACCCGAATTGAGGATGTTTAAATAACAGATTGGAAATTTTAGTACGTCTAATTGCTGACTGGTAAAAGGAATAACTACCGGATGGATTTTCCTGAGTTTAATCAGACCTTCTTTAATTTCGGTCATTTTTTGCTTGTCGCTGGCGCAAGGCCTGAGTAAACCAACAGATTGATTGTTAAGATGTTGATTGATACCATTGATTTTAATATAATCCATAGGTACTTCAGGAAAATCGACAAAATAAAGTGGTGTATTTTTTTTAGCTGCAAAAATTTTATTTACCTCTTCCAGTACCTGTTCATTGTTGATGCCTACTCCGGTAAGCCTATCGAATTTGGAGCTCAGGTAATTATTTTCTTTTTTGAAAAGTGCACTAAAAACAAATTTAGTTCGGTTTAAAAAACCTTCGGGCAAGCCAGGCAAAATGTTGAAGTTAATGGTAGGCTGGTGCTGAAACTTCTTTTCGTGAAACTTAAAAGCCGGATGTTTCTTTTTGATGATGCTTTTAATCATCAGGGCCCATTCATCAATTACCGGCTTATCTAAAACCTTCCATTTATGCTGGTAACTTTTTGAGGGTTTAAATTCTTCTTCGGTATTTTTCTGGTGCAGGTATTCCTCGTAACGGCTTACCATTAAAAAAGACGCTGCAAAAACATCGAATGGTAAAGCCGATTGCTCAACCGGAAAAGGAACCAGATACCCGCCAAACGTAATGGTTTTTGGTTTAAATTCTTCCAGTTTATTGGAAAAGAGTAAGGCTGTGCTTTTAAAAAAAAGCTCATCACCCAGCGGTTGGTCACCATAGCTTATTTTAACCTGTTCGCTCTGTAAAAAATACTGGCTGTTGCCTGTAAATTCTATTTCAGCTTTAAGGATATCTTTAAAAATAAAATTGAAGATATATTTTATGCGGGGCGTTAATATATTGGAGAAGATGATTAGATGCATAACTTATTTTAACAACACAGGATTTAAAAAAAGATGACAAGAAATATTCCTCAGCTAATATTAACACATAATATTGCCAATTAAATTTAACGGTAATTTAACATTGAACCATTATCTAATACAAAAATTACAATTAAAAGTTTGCAGCGAACTTCTTCTCGGGGTAAAGTATTTTGGTGCTTTTGCGGGTGTTACTCTTCACTATGTGTACGATACTCATCTGATCATCAAACATATCGTATAAAATGGTATCGTTAACTTCTACAGATTTAACAGCAGTTATTTTTTCAACCTCAAGGTAGATATTCGTCGCTTCATGATCAATCTCAAAGCCTATATAGTTCATGGCAACAGTTTTTCCATTGGCTTTCAACTGTAAATGGCTAAGCAGGTATTTTTTTACCAGTCCATCCATTGCGGCTTTCAGGTTCGTATTGCTTAAATCAGTTTTCTGCTTGTATAATTTAGCTAAAATGGCTTCAAAATCATCTGAAAAAATCCGACAGCTTATTTCTAAAGTCTTATCCCTGGCATTAAAATTTATTTCGGTGGTGCTTACATGCAAAGGGTGTTTCATCCCGGCACTGGCAGAGAAGAAGATACAGCACAATAGCAAAAGGAGATATTTTAATTTATGCATCAATATTCAGGTATTACGGTAAGCAAAGTTAAGATTTAAAGCTTAAACCAAACAATCGCCATAAATCACTTAAAAATCAGTAACAAATTTGGTATTTATGGTTTTGTTTGAAGGATATTTGGACTTTTTGCAATTAAAAACATAATTTTAGCTTTATAAACTATTTTAACTCCAATAGTTAGCTTATTATTTCATGCCGTTACAAGATTTTATCTTTTATTTTAAATTAGGATGGGAGCATATTATAAGCGCCGATGCTTTAGATCATCAACTTTTTATTTTAGCATTGGTAGCCATTTATAGTTACCACAACCTAAAACAGGTGCTGATATTAGTTACGGCTTTTACCATTGGCCATTCGCTTACCTTGCTGCTGAGTGTTTTAGATATCATCAGGTTTGAAAGTAAATGGGTAGAATTTTTAATTCCCTGCACCATTGTAATTACCGCGATAAGTAACCTGTTCAGAAAAAATTTCTCGATGAAATCTGTAAAGATCAATTACTTTCTGGCATTGGGTTTTGGACTGATCCACGGCATGGGCTTCGCTAATTCGATCAGGATTATGCTGGCAAAAGACCAGAACATTGGCTGGGGATTATTTGGTTTTAACGTAGGGCTTGAGGCAGGGCAGATATTTATGGTGATTATTATTTTATTGATTACCTTTTTAATTTTTAACTATACCCGCATTAAACGCCTCAGCTGGGTGTTATTTGTATCGGCAGCCGTATTTAGCCTGGCTTTAAAAATGGCTTTGGAAAGAATTCCCTTTTAATAAAACATAACATGAATAAACTGTTTACTTTAACCGGTCTTTTACTCTTTTCGGGTAGTTTGGCCATGGCCCAAAACATTCAGAACAACCCTGGCAGCAACCACGGGAACAAGTTTGAGCAGCTGGGCACTATTTTACCTACACCGAACGAACAACGTACGGCCAGTGGAGCACCCGGTGTTAAATATTGGCAGCAACGTGCCGATTATAATATTAAGTGTGAGCTGGATGAAAAAAACCTTTTACTTACGGGATCTGAAACGGTAACTTATACCAACAATTCTCCTGATCCATTAACGTATATCTGGTTACAGCTTGATGAAAATGAGCACAGTACCGATAAAAATGCAAACTATCAGGATGCAACTAAAATGCCCCCTATCGGCACAACCAAAACTTTAGATCAGTTAAGTGCAACCGCAAATAATGGCGATGGAATCAACATTACGAAATTGACGGATGCCATGGGCAAAAACCTTAAATATACGGTAAACAAAACCATGATGAGGATTGATTTGCCTGTAGCTTTAAGAACCGGTCAGAAATTTGTTTTCAATATAGACTGGAACTATAAAATTACCGACAGGATGAGTGTTGGTGGTCGTGGCGGTTACGAGTTTTTTCCGGCAGATGGCAATTACCTGTTTACCATGACGCAGTGGTACCCACGTTTGTGTGTATATAGCGATTTTCAGGGCTGGCAGAACCACCAGTTTACAGGAAGAGGCGAATTTGCCTTAACTTTTGGCGATTTTAAAGTGCAAATGACGGTACCTGCCGATCACCTGATTGGGGCAACAGGAGAGTGTATCAACTATAGCGCGGTGTTAAACCCAGCACAGTTAAGCAGGTACAACTCGGCAAAAACCGCAGCTGCTCCGGTAGAAATACAGACTTTAGCCGAAGCAAAAACTGCTGAAACCAAAAAATCTACCGCTAAAAAAACCTGGGTTTTCAACGCTAATAATGTGCGTGATTTTGCCTGGACTTCTTCACGTAAATTCATCTGGGATGCCATGCCGCAAAAAATCCAGGCCAACAACAATACCGTTATGTGTATGAGTTTTTATGGTAAAGAAGCCTATAACCTGTACAGCAAGTTTTCTACCCGTGCCGTAGCACATACCATTAAAACCTATTCAGATTTTACCATTCCTTATCCTTATCCGGTTGCGCAGAGTATCGAGGCCGCTAATGGAATGGAATACCCGATGATTTGTTTCAACTATGGCCGTACAGATGCCGATGGAACTTACAGCGAAAGCACTAAAAATGGGATGCTTGGCGTAATTATTCATGAAGTAGGGCACAACTTTTTCCCAATGATTGTAAACAGTGATGAACGCCAGTGGACCTGGATGGACGAAGGTTTAAACTCTTTTGTTGAGTATTTAACCGAGGAACTTTGGGACAATAAATTTCCAAGCAAAAAAGGACCTGCTTACACCATTGTTGATTACATGAAATTGCCAAAAGATGAGCTGGAGCCAATTATGACCAACTCTGAAAATATTGCACGTTTCGGTCCAAATGCTTATTCAAAACCGGCAACAGGCTTAAATATCCTTCGCGAAACCATTATGGGCAGAGAATTATTTGATTATGCCTTTAAAGAATATGCCAGAAGATGGGCTTTTAAACACCCTGAACCTGCAGATCTTTTCCGTACCATGGAAGATGCCAGTGGCGAAGATTTAGACTGGTTTTGGAGAGGCTGGTTTTATGGAACAGATCCATGTGATATTTCGTTGGACAGTGTGAAATTTGCCAAAGCCGATTTCCCTAAAGAAGTTCCGGCGGCCAGATCAAGAATGGTGAAAATTGATAAACCTGCTGTAAACGCTTTTGAAGATATTTCGAAAATCAGAAACCGTGAGGATAAAAAAATTGGTTTCTACGTAGATAAAAATACTGCTGCACAGGATTTCTATTATAAATATGATAGAGGCCTTGTTACCGTTGATACTACGGTAGCAACTAAAATGGATGCTTCGGCACCTTTAGAGGTTGTTGCTGATGCCGATCAGAGTAAATATGCCAACCAGTTTTTATATGAATTAAGCTTTAGCAATAAAGGTGGCCTGGTGATGCCTATTATTGTGGAATTTACCTATAAAGATGGCACCAAAGAAATCGACCGTATTCCGGCGCAGATCTGGAGACATAACGAACTGAAAACTTCTAAATTTTATGTAAAAAATAAAGAAGTAGCTTCAATTTTAGTAGATCCATTGCGCGAAACTGCTGATATTGATACCTCAAACAATACCTGGGGCGGTAAAGCAAAAGAAAGCAAATTTAAAGTTTACAAAATGAAAGCCGGCGGAGCCGTAAGAGGCCAGTCGGTTGGTAAAAACCCAATGCAGGCAGCTGCAGGGAAATAAATAACCCTATCGTCATTTCTACCGTAGTGAAGAAATCTACCTCGAGTTAGATCTCTCTCCCGAATATTCGGGACTGCGCTTCAGTCGAGACGACAAAATGTTCTAAAAATCCCCGTTGAAGAAAAATTCAGCGGGGATTTTTATTTTCAACCTAGTAAATCGAAAGTTAAACTTTCGATTTACTAGGTTGATACTCATTTAAGTGCTTTAAAAGCACTTTTCGTTTTTATCGTAAATTCATCGCTATGTGTTAAAGCCCATTATAAATCCGATTAATTAACAACTTTCCTGACTTTCGCCTGTTTTACTCTTTGCGGCTTAAACCGTATATTTCCTCCCAGCCGTTTATGTTTTTATAAGCGGAGGAGAGAACATTAAAATTGATTTAGAGATCAATTTTAACTAAGTTTGATATACTCATGAAATTTAAAATCACCTCAGAATATAAACCTACCGGAGATCAGCCAAATGCCATTAAACAGCTGGTGGATGGTGTAAATGCTAACGAACATTACCAAACCTTATTGGGCGTAACGGGATCGGGAAAAACCTTTACGGTAGCCAATGTAATTGAGCAGACGCAAAAGCCAACCCTGATTTTAAGTCACAATAAAACTTTGGCCGCACAGCTTTACGGCGAGTTTAAAAATTTCTTTCCCGAAAATTCGGTGAACTATTTTGTATCCTACTACGATTATTACCAGCCAGAAGCTTTTATCGCTTCCAGTAATACCTATATTGAGAAAGATTTAAGCATTAACGAGGAAATTGAAAAACTGCGTTTGCGTACCACCTCTTCATTGATGAGTGGCAGACGTGACATTATCGTGGTTTCATCCATTTCCTGCATTTATGGTATGGGAAATCCTGAAGATTTTTCGCGCATGGTTTTCCGCTTTGGCGTAGGCCTGCGGATTTCCAGAAATGCTTTTTTGCATAGCCTGGTAGAGATTTTATATTCGCGTACCACAACAGATTTTAAACGCGGAACTTTTAGGGTTAAAGGTGATACGGTTGATATTTTTCCGGCTTATCTGGATCATGCCTATCGCATTTCATTTTTCGGAGATGATATTGAAGAACTTTCTGCCATCGATCCGGTTTCGGGTAAAACCCTGGAAAAACTCGAAGATATGGCCATTTATCCGGCAAACCTTTTTGTTACCCCTAAAGACCGTTTCAACCAATCCATTTGGGGGATTCAGGAAGAGCTGGAAATCCGTAAGAATCAATTAATTGCCGACAGGCATTTATTAGAGGCCAAAAGATTAGAAGAACGGACCAATTTTGATATCGAAATGATGAAAGAATTAGGGTATTGCTCAGGTATCGAAAATTATTCGCGTTTTTTTGATGGAAGGCAACCGGGGATGCGTCCTTTCTGTTTACTGGATTATTTTCCTGAAGATTATTTAATGGTGATTGACGAAAGTCACGTTACCGTTCCGCAGATCAGGGCCATGTACGGTGGAGACAGGTCGAGAAAATTGTCGCTGGTAGAATACGGTTTCCGTTTACCCGCCGCGCTTGATAACCGGCCATTAAACTTTAACGAGTTTGAGGCACTTGCTCCACAAACCATTTATGTAAGTGCAACACCAGCCGAATACGAACTCGAAAAATCAGAAGGTGTAGTGGTAGAACAGGTAATCAGACCAACCGGTTTGTTGGATCCTGTGATCGAAATCAGACCGGCTATTAACCAGGTAGATGATCTTTTGGATGAAATAGACATCACGATAAAAGATGGTGGACGTATCCTGGTAACCACTTTAACTAAGCGAATGGCCGAAGAGCTGACCAAATACCTCGACCGGTTAAATATCAAAACCAGGTATATCCACTCCGAGATTAAAACCCTGGAGCGGGTAGAAATCCTCCGTGGTTTGCGTTTAGGAGAATTTGATGTTTTGGTTGGGATTAACCTTTTACGAGAGGGTTTGGATTTACCCGAAGTAACGCTGGTTGCTATTTTAGATGCCGATAAAGAAGGTTTTTTACGATCTGAAAAGTCATTGATACAAACTATTGGCCGTGCCGCCCGTAATGATAGGGGCCGCGTAATTATGTACGCGGATGGCATTACCGAAAGTATGGAAAAAACCATTTCCGAAACCAATAGACGTAGAGATATACAGATTGCCTATAACCTGGAGAACGGAATTACACCAAAAACTGTTGGAAAATCGAGAGAGGCTATTTTAGAACAGACATCGGTGCTGGATTTCTCACAAAAAGCGAGCGACAACAAAGCAAGGGCTTATGTAGAAAATGCCGAAATTAGCATTGCAGCCGATCCGATTGTACAATATATGGGTAAGGGCGAATTGCAAAGAGCGATTGACAATACCCGGAAAGATATGCAGAAAGCAGCAAAAGATATGGACTTTTTACAGGCAGCAAAACTCCGCGACGAAATGTTTGCCTTAGAGAAAATGTTTAACGAAAAGTTTTCAAAATAATTTAATCGTTTTCGTTTTTTAAAAACTTCTCGGATTTTACGATATAGGTTTGGGTTAAACTATCATGCCAGCCTCTGTAAAGAAAAATAAATGAAAATGCTTCAAAAGGTATCAGCCGGGCAAATGTTCGGCCGATTCTTTGTCCTAAATTTGGTCTTCCCGCATTATTGTCTACAATTAAATTACCTAAAATTGTTTTTCCAATGGAGGTGTTAAATACGCCCTCTGTAACCAAATAATAAAGGGTAATGAAAAAATAAGCAAGGATATAATGAGATCGATCTAGTTCTAAAAGCCGACCAACAGTTGATGCTAAAAAATTAGAATGTTCAAGAATGCTAACCAAGAATCGTCCAATATAATCAAATGATGGGTAAATGGTTACGGAGATGATTATGAGATCGAAGATCCTGTGAAAAAATCTTTGCCATTTATTTACCTCATCAAATGTCATGCTTCCATCGCCAAATGGAATTAGTTGAGGTGTGATGGTTGAAACCAGATAACGGAGTGAGAAGACATTGAAAGCAGCAATTAAAAAACTCAGCACATATCTGGCAATAAAAAGAGCATCATATAATTGCGGTCGGTCAGGGTCGATAATAAAAAAACTATTTGTAGTCCATATTGGAAAAAAAATAACGAATGAAAAAATGCCTTGGAGCAAGCTAATCCTCAACAAGGTCGATTTTCTGAATTTACTGATGATGAATTGAAATAGTGCAATTAAATTAAATATATATATTGCTGGAGTAAAATAAAAGGTAAAAGAAAACGATATACTTGCAAAATCATTGTCTTTTATAGCGCGATAATAATCCAACATGCTCAAGCCATAAAGACATAATCCATATATGAGTATGATGGAGAGAACAAGAGCGATAATTTTATTTTTTTTCATTTGAGTAACGTTTAGACGAACCCTAAGATAAGTTTTAATTTTATTTGCCCCTAACAAAATATTCATTAGGTAACGATTTAGTTTTAAAAAGTGGTTTTTAGATAAATTTGGATTACTATTGCGGCTCAATAAGTTATCTAAAAATCATTCAATGAAATCTTTTAAACTCGTAGCGCTGATCGTACTCGGCCTTATCGGTCTGAAAAGTCAGGCCCAAAATTCTGCGGCAATATCCCTGCCGCTTGCAGGCAACGCCTACAGCTCCCTGCATCAGGATTCGGAAAGAACCTTGTCTAATAAAGGTATTGTAAACTGGACCAATCCAAAAGAGTATTTTACCGCTTATTTCAGGGTTTCCAAACCAGGAACAGTTGTGATTTCGCTGGTCGACAATCCTCTTGTAGAAGGGCAATCCACATTAGAATTTACCATTAATAATCAACCCAAAAAAGTAAGTTTCGATGAAAACAAAGTTTTCGATGGTAAAATTGGCGAATGGACGGTTAAAGATACCGGTTATGTGTCTGTCAGTATTAAAGGGATCAGCAAAAGCGGTGCAAAATTCCCTTCCATTCAAACTTTAACCATTGGTGGAACAGCTACCGAAGGAAAAACAGCCTATGTTAAAAATAATGAAGGTAATTTCTTCCATTGGGGAAGGCGTGGTCCGTCCGTACATTTAAATTATCAACAGCCCGAAAATTTTAATGCAGAATGGTATTATAATGAAGTAACCGTTCCAAAGGGCGAAGATATTTTGGGTTCCTATTTTATGTCCTGTGGCTTTGGAGAGGGTTATTTTGGCATGCAGGTAAACAGCCCGACAGAAAGGCACATCCTGTTTTCGGTATGGAGTCCGTTTAATACTGATGATCCTAAAAGCATCCCTGAATCGCACAAAATTAAAATGTTAAAGAAGGGTGAAGGCGTACATACCGGAGAATTTGGCAATGAAGGATCTGGGGGACAGAGTTATTTAAATTATCTGTGGAAAGCAGGAAATACCTATAAGTTTTTGCTTCATGGCGTTCCCGGAAAAGATAGCGTTACCACCTACACCGCCTATTTCTTTGCGCCTGAAATTAATAAGTGGCAATTGATTGCCAGTTTCACCAGACCACAAACCAAAACCTACCTTAAACGTTTCCATTCCTTTTTAGAAAATTTCTCTCCGGTACAAGGCGATTTATCGAGAAAAGTATTGTTCGATAATCAATGGATCTGTGATGATAAAGGCATCTGGAGTGAGTTAAAATCAGCACGTTTTACCACCGATAATACCGGAACAAAAGGATACCGGATGGATTATCAGGGAGGAACTGAAAAAGGAGCATTCTATTTAAAAAACGGTGGTTTCTTTAATGATTATACCACACCAGGAAAAATCTTCACCAGAAGCTCTGCAGGTAAGAAACCAGAAATAGATTTTAGCAAATTACCTTAACATTCAAATTAATTATGGAATTTTGAGGCTTTTATCATCAACTTATTAAAGCACAATGGACGGGCAAAACAGAAAAGACATTTATCCGGGATTAGAAGTCGGAATTATTTTGAAGAAAGATCAACGGTCAGGAAATATTACTTATGGAGTAGTTAAAGACCTGCTTACTTCTTCAGCATTTCATTCGAGAGGGATAAAGGTGCGGCTCGAAGATGGCCAGGTTGGCCGCGTAGCTGAAATAGTTGGAGACTAATGAAACAAACTTACTTTATCCTTTTATTTTTTCTGTTTACTGGCAGCGCATCTGCTCAGATAACCGATGCGCTTAACAGAAATCTTGAAGAGTATAAAGCCATTCCCGATCAAAAAATCAGGATCTGTGCACCTTCAAGGGCAGGTATAATTACAAATCAACCACTTTATGTTGTAAATAAAGTCGCCATTAAAAACACCGGTGCATTTGAATATTTAAGCCCCCTGGATATAGTATCGATAAAAGTACTCAAATCTGAAGAAGAAGTTAAAGCATACGGCCCAAACGCAAAGAACGGTGTAATTGAAATTACACTAAATAATAATATTGAATTATTAAGTTTAGCCGAACTTTTTAAAAACTATAAGATCAAAAAGAAATATCGGAACCTGCCTGTTTTTATTGGAGAGAAAAAAGTAACCGACACCCATGATTTTTATCTTGCAAACAACATTGTTATGGCTATAGAAGTTATAAAAACGAATAATACGCTTGAAAAAGACCGCTTTATAAAAATTTGGTTAAAACCATTATAGGCTTATTTGCGTATTATATTGTAATCAAATTGCAATTAAAGGCTCAAAAAGTAACAAAATAAATTTTATGACGTCTATATTTGTAATAACAGTAATTTAAAGAATGGTATTAATAAAATTCATTTTCATCACGATATTGGTGCTTTGGCTGATCAGAATGTTGATCAGGCTGATTTTGCCAATGCTGTTTAATAACCTGGCCAGCAAAATGCAAAGTCAGGCAAGCGGGCAGCAACAACAACAAAGACGATCTAAACCTGAAGGTTCTATTTCTATAGATTATATGCCTCCAAAACCCGATCAAAGTAAAACAGATAAACTCGGCGATTTCGTAGATTACGAAGAAATAAAATAAAAAAGACCCTGAACTTGTTTCAGGGTTTTTGTTTAAAATCAAATCTTTTTTCTCCTGCAAACTTTCTTCAAAGTCTATTATATCATTAACAAGGTCCGTTTTGTTCATCGATACGCTTCAGTATCGACGAGAGCACTATGGTGTAGATCACATAAGCTACAAATATGAAAAAGCCAAGTTGCAAGGCAGAATTATTTGCTGTAACCGTTTTTAGGGTGTCATTTTGCATGTTCAGTCCGGAAAGCTGACTCTTTAGGATTCCGTTAAGACCAATATAAGTCATCGCAACACCAACCACCATTACATCAGCCATATCCCATTTCCCAAGGTCAAACGCCAGAAACCGCAACACTTTTTGGCTGCCAAAAAGGTGGCCGCAGGATACATGAACACCTCTGGCTATAATTCTTAGAAGTGGAAGAATTACCACAAAAATCAGCAGCAGTGCCCCAACCAAAACGGCATCAGGCTTCGGTTGTTCAATGAGCGTTCCAATAATCCCCAATATGCTCTTGCTCTGAAAGAAAAGTACCTGGTTGGTAAAGGCAATTTTATCTCCAAGCAGTGCAAACTCCAGAGACTGAATCCTTGCATCAACTTCTATAATCGGAGAGGTAACTCCTACGGCAAGCAGGATAACGGCAAACAACAGCGACATGATAAATAATGGCACATGCAGCTGTACTTTTTTCCTCAAAAATAACCACAATATCAGTGCAATGGCCACGCAGCCAAGCATTCCAAGTGCAAACTGAAAGCTGGCTTTTTTTATTTCTGCCAATCTTGTATTCACTAAACGGTCGAAAGCATTGGCATTCGTTACATGGTATTTATGATAAATGTTTTGCTCAACAGTAGTAATGGTTGTATCTGTACTATCGTAGGTTTGTGCTTCAAGTTCGTCCACTTTACTGGTTGCAATCCCTTTTAATCTTTTTAAACTTGTAGGGCTCGTAATTTTTGCTACAATCGTTTTAGCGAAAGAAGGTACCTGCGCATGAAGTTCACCCACATCTACAAAACTTTTAAAGGCTAATTTTTTAAGCTTTCCTCCGAGGCTTTTCTGCGGTTTGGTTACTTCAGCTACTGCTTTGTTTACCAGGCCGTGCAGTTCTTTCTCCACCTCTTTCCGCATTTCTGTTTTTTGTTTCGCTGTGAGGTTAAAACCTTTCACCCTGCGATCAACAACGGCCGAAATTTTCTCTCCCCACCTGTCAACAGAAAATATACCAAAAGTAATGTTGTTCGATAGGCTGTAATCTTCTTTGATATGCTTCTGCTCTACAGATAGCTGATGGAAGCGGTAGCCAAAATAGGCTTCTCCCAGCAAAAGGATGCTGAGGGCAGCGATAAGCAATATAGGAGCTACCCTGTTTTTCCTTACCGGAGTATCTGGAGTGGTATTTATTGTTGTTGCCATAATAATTTATCAAACAGCTGAAATAAAAATGGTTTAGTGGGCATCATGTGGCGTAATGAACTTTAATATAGTGGATAAGATAAGGCCATAAAGTACAAAACTGATAAATATGATATATCCCGGCTGCAGGGCTGTATTGTTGGTGGTTAAGATGGTGAGTGAATCGTTTTTAATATTCAGTGCCTGAAGTTGTCCTTCAAGCAGTCCGTTTAGCCCGATATAGGCCATCAGGATGGCAATTACAATCACATCGGCCATACTCCACTTACCCGACTGGAAAGCAAAATATTTAATCACTCCGTTTTCAGCCAAACGTTTATTACCCAAAAGATGGATGCCCGTTGAGCTGAGCTTTACCACAGGAAAAAGGATGCTAAAAACCAATATCAGTACCCCAACGAGTATCGAATCGATCCCGGGCTGACTGATCAGTACCCGAACTACATCCATAATGCTCTTGCTCTGAAAAAACAGTACCTGATCTTTAAACATCACATGTTCGCCCAATAACACAAAATCGAGTGAACGGATCCGTGCATCTACCTCGATCATAGAGGCCGTAAGGCCTACGGCTAAGAGGATAAAAGCAAAAAACAGCGACATTACAAAAAGCGTAACATGCAAATCTCTACGTTTACGAAGCCCCCACCAAAAGCCAAGCACCACCACTACACAAGCCAGCATACCAAAAGAATAGCCGTAGGTTTTTGTGCGGATTTCAGCAAGCGAGGCTACTAATTTTTTGTTCAGCACGTCAGTGGAAGATACCTGATATTTCTGGTACATCGTTTTAATCGCCGCTGCATTTGCAACAAACGCGCTATCTTTTTTCTCCTCATTGGCAATTTCATTAAATTCACCAATAGCCATTTTACTCAATTGCTTTTTGTTTTTTGGGTTATCCACCTCGGCAATGATCTTTTTGGCAAAACCAGGTACCTGAGCTTTTATGCTATCAGAGTTCACAAAATTCTTAATGGCGAATTTCTGTATCTTCCCGCTTAAGGTTTTTTTCGGTTTATTTACGAGGGCTTCTGCCTTATTAATCAGAGCCAGCAATACCTGTTCAACTTCGGTTTGCAATACCTTTTTCTGCTTTTTGGTCATCTTCAGGTTACCTACCTGGTGATGCACAATTTTTGATACATTATCTTTCCACTGCTGTACCGAAAACAGCCCGTAAGTAATGTTGTTGATGCCCGAATAATCTTTCTTAATCTGCTCCTGCTGATCAGAAAGTTCATGTAGCCTAAATCCAAAGTACCCTTCTGCTCCAAGCAGCAGGGCAAGGGCAAGTATAAGCAGCAATTTAGGAAGAAAAGACTTCCGCTCCTTTGTATGTTTTTCTTGTGTTTCCAAGCCGGTTAATTTAAGTGGTTATGCCAATTGACGGCAATATTTGGTCTGGTATTGCCAGATAAAACCATCAACACGTAAAAAGGTTTTAAAAGCGCGATAAAATTGTGCCGGTACGGCTAAGTGCGGAAAAATCAGGCTGATAACTTTGATCACTGATGCGCCGTATATCCCCTACTTTTGTTTAATGGATCATGATAACTCTGCGCTTACCAAAGCTTCAATATCCTAAATCATTTTTCAGGTCGTCCTTAAATTTCGATAGTTGGACATTTTTCCAGCACAGTTGGTGTATATCTTTTTTTTATTTCTGAGCAACTTCTCACATTAGATTAAACAAAAAAACAAATCCCATGAAGAACGCTAAAAACACAATCAAATTAAAAAAGAGAATCATTGAATACCTGAACAATGATGAAATGAAATCGCTAAACGGTGGAGGTGGAAATTTTGACACCATGGATACCACGCTTACGATTACCGTTACCAACCTGCCTCCAATGAACAAATAAGATAATTCATCTACCTATGGAAAAACATCTCAACTTTAAAAGCATTGGACCTATTTGTATCGCATCAGAAAACAATATTTTGTGCGAAGCATTATTTGAATACCTGGGAAAAAGAAATTTCGAAAATATAGGTATTGCAGGTTCGGAAAAAGAAACCATTAACTTTTTGTGTGCAAACACTTCTTCCATCCTGATCATTAGTTCGAGCCTGCTCGACAGCACTATTTTTCAGACGATGGATGCCTTAAAAAAAATAAGATCAGATTTTAAAGTTATCTTATTAAGCAATGATGTAGAAATATTAAGGTATTACAGTGAAGGGAAGAATAACCTGGTGAAGGGATTGCTTTCTAACCACGAGAGTATGAGTGATTTGTACTACTGCATTATGGAAGTTGCTTACGGACTGGATTATCAATCGAACCATGTAAAAAGATTACTCCAGACCAAAAACTCGTTGGTTAAAGAAAACTTACTTTTTATCTCTTATTTCAACAAGATAAAAGAACTGACCAAAAGGGAGATGGAGATTTTTATTGCACTATCTACTTCCTTGTCTACTAAAAACATTGCCGAAAAACTTTACATCAGTCCCGCAACTGTAAATAACCATAAAGCCAGTATTACCTGCAAATTAAGCTTAAGGGGCAAAAATCAATTGTTATCGCTTGCGCTGTGGTACCGTACAACTATAATTAAATCGGCATGATCGAACCATCGGACATACTAAAGTTTCTGCTACGCCAGATTGATGGGAAGGGCAAACCGTATGAAAATACTGTGCGCTATAGTGTGGTGCGATTTTTATTGGCTGTAATAGAGGGTAGTCCGGTGAAAACTGAAGACAAGGCACTTTTAAGGGGCGCAGAATCTTTTGATAAAAAGATATTTATAGAACCTTTTTTAGGTGCGGTAAATGTACTCTTTATCATAGAGCCAGAAATTGAGAAACGCATTTTTGAAGACGAGTATTTATTGCCCGAACTCAACACTTACATTGCAGAAAGTGCCAATATAGCTATAAGCAGTAATATTTTTGATTTTGCCCATGGTGCATCGGGAATGTTGTTCTACCTGAAATCGGTAAACAGCAGCGAAATACTATGCCTTAAAAGCAGGTTTGTTAGCGGTGTAAGAAATTATGTTGATAAAAGGGCATACACACTTACCGAGAACCCTCAATATCTGTTGTCGAAATTAACCGATACTCTGATCGGAATATATTTAAATAAACCAGACGAACTCGAAGAAACAGAGCTTATTGATACCATTGATACCTGCTTTAACGCCATGTTTTCATTTTGGCAGGAAGTAAACCATGAGGATCAGAAGTACCTCTTTTTAGGTAGAAACCTGGAATACCCTACGTTAAAGGGATTACTTACCTGGTGTGAAGGCGATATCCAGAAAGCAATAGTTACCATCGTGTACTCGGTTTTAAAAAACAACAAGCCTCTGTATAAGACCGGGCTTTTGCTTGGACTGCATACCTTAATATTACCCGATTTGTTTGAGGATAATATTGATGGCGTTGATTTTTATTCGGGCGCACTGGGGCCGTATTATGGCTATAAACTGCTGTACGATTTTACGGACGACATTAATTTTTTGGAAGCTTCGGATCTCTGGATGTCGAGGTTAGAAGCCAATCTCTCCAGAATTATTTACGCCCAAAAAGAATTAAGCTTTCAGGAAATCATGATGATAGCCACCTGTTATGCATTCGTTAACCAAAAAAGCCAATACAATGACTACACCAGAGAAATCTTTTGATTATATGAACTCCAGTTCTTCCGAGATTGTTGAAAAGCTAATTTTTAATGGTGTTAAAACCCTGAACAATTCGCTTTTTTCTGGTCAGTTGGGTTATATTCTATATTTATTTGAAAGCAGCAGGCTTACTGGTGATGATGCAAGAGAAGAAGCTGAAACTTTACTCTACGGGCTGTTTGAAAAAATAAATGGCTCCACGCCTGCTTTTGGCGATTACTCTCTTGCCAATGGCTATGCAGGCTTTTCTTTATTGGTTAATTACCTGGAAAAACAGGGTTTTATTGAGATAGATGTAGAAGATGAATTGCATCAGTTTGATCTGGCCATCGCTAATAAGGCAATTGCCGATGTTAAACTTAACAATACCGATTTCCTTTATGGTGCTACAGGGTACCTGCACTATTTTGCCGAAAGAAATTTTAGTCCCTTTATAAAACAACATATAGAAACATTATTAAAAAGAATTTTTGAAAATAAAATCCTTGACGAAGAAGGGCTAAGGTTTAGAAATGCCTTCTACCATAAAGAACCCGGCGAAAATAACCACATTAACTTAGGTCTGGCCCACGGAAACCTGGCTTTAGGAATGGTTTTTTTGAATTTGGCAGATAAAGACCCGGCGCTCCATTGGTTGAGAAAAAAAGCCGAATTGCTTGCAGATTATATGATTAAAAATCTTGAGCTGCGAACCGGCGATGATGCAGTAATCAGGTCTTTATTTCCGTCAATTATACGAACCGACGGGGTAAAATGCTTTAACAAAATCCCCGTGGCCTGGTGTTATGGCGATCTGGCGATTTGTATCTTTTTATACAGGATAGGGCAGTTTTCAGAAAATAACCAATACCATAAAGTTGCCGGTCAGATTGGTCATTTATCGATGAAAGATACCTTTAAGCAGCTGGATTTTGTTAATGATCCGTTTTTTTGCCACGGAAGCGCCGGTATTGCTCAATTATATAAATCATTGTATCAATTATCAAACGACGAAAATTACCTCAATCATTATGAGTTCTGGATCGACAGGACAAATAAGATCATCGCTACAAAATACAGATCGAAAGATATCAACGATGCTATCGAAAAACCAGAACATGCATCACTTCTGGAAGGATTAATTGGAACCGCTTTAGTGCTTAACAGTTATAAAAGCAATATCGATCCCTGGAAATCTATTTTTTTACTTTAAAATCTACCAAATGAAAAAGTTAATCTTATTACTCGCACTAATTGTTGCCATAACCACCACCGTAAGTGCACAAACAGATATCCAGATCAAAGGAAAGGTTTTGGATGCCAAAAAAGAACCGGTAATTTTCGCTACCATATCATTAATTGATAGTTTGGGCAAAGCGGTCAATTTCGCAATATCCGATGAACAGGGAAACTACCTCTTTAATTTAAAGCAGGGTAAAGGTGCCTATAAATTATCGGGATCATCAATGGGGTATTCGGGCGCTGCCGTTTCGATTAATATTTCTGCTATTCCTGAAACAGTTACGGCACCTGATATTATATTCCTGGCCGATACCAAAATGCTGGCCGAGGTAAACATTAAGGGGAAAAAGGCATTAATAGAGCAAAAAATCGACAAACTGATTTTTAATGTTTCGCAAAGCCCCATGACGGCCGGAAGTTCGGCTTTGGATTTGCTTAAAAGGGCACCCGGGGTTTTTGTTGATCAATCAGACGCGATCAAACTGCGTGGTAAAAGTGTTCTGGTTTTGGTAGACAATAAGCAGATATATTTATCAGGAGATCAGGTAGCACAATATTTAAAGAGTCTGCAGGGCGATAATATCGATAAAATAGAAATCATCAGTAATCCATCTGCCAAATATGATGCACAGGGCGTTGGTGGGATAATTAATGTAATTTCTAAAAAAGATAAGAAAATAGGTGTTAACGGCAACCTTACAGCCGGCGGGGGCTACGGCAGAAATGGAAAATACAATAGCAGTGGTTTACTTAACTACAGGCAAAAAATGTTTGCAGTTTCGGGCAATATTGGCTACAATCATGATAAAAGCCCTACATCCGGAGAACTTAACAGAACCTTATCGGGAACAAGCTTTTCGCAAAACAGCTCCAGCATTAAAACCATTAACTCTAGCCTTGCCAAACTATCTGTAGATTTTTTTCCAAATGAAAAAAATACATTAGGTTTTGGTTTTATTGGTAACAGAGCGAGTAATGATCTCGCAAACAACAGTTTAACTTCGTTAAGTGAAAGTGGCGCCATTAACCAGCTTAATCTTTTTAGTGCCAACCAGACCGAGTGGAACAGCCTCACCTATAGTTTAAATTATAAACTGGCACTGAGTAAAGATGAAAACCTATCTTTTGATGCCGATCTTTCTAATTATGAAAATGACGGGGATATTAATTACACTTCCAATAATGTAAACAATCAGCTTTCGCAGCCAAATACCCTCAACATCAATAAAACCATGATTAAGATTGCTTCGGCAAAGCTTGACTATGAACGTGTGCTCTTAAAAAAGCTTAATCTGGAAACAGGTGCAAAGGTAAGCCGCGTAACTACTGATAACATGACCCAGTTTAACCAACAGATTGATGGCAATTGGGAAAATG
This sequence comes from Pedobacter sp. 22226, assembly GCF_052045455.1. NCBI lineage: Bacteria > Pseudomonadati > Bacteroidota > Sphingobacteriia > Sphingobacteriales > Sphingobacteriaceae > Pedobacter > Pedobacter sp. 22226. The sequence goes on from NZ_JBQEPB010000003.1 coordinate 489,916, forward strand.
ATGTAAAAAGAAGCAATGTTTTTAACTACGATGAAACCATAGTATCGGGTTATGTAAACCTGAATACCAAATTAGGTAAAAAACTATCCTTGCAATTGGGTTTAAGGGGCGAGCAAACACGATCAGACGGTGATTCGAAAACGCTTGATTCAGTTTTCAGGCTTAATTATTTCAAGCTTTTTCCAAGTGCCTATATTACTTATGATTTTAACCAGAACAATCAGCTCGGTATTTCTTATAGCAGGCGGATTGGGAGACCAGGCTATAAAGATCTGAACCCGTTTACCTATTACACCGATCAATACACGGCAAGTCAGGGTAATCCGTTTTTGAGACCAAGTTTTACCAATTCATTCGAACTAAATTATACCCTGCTCCAGCAGTTTAATATATCGGCAGGTTTTCAGCATACAAAGGATGAATTTGAAAAAATTGCCGTGCAGGAAGCCGATACCAAACTGGTAAAAGAAATCTATCAAAACTTTGATCAATTTTATGGCTACTATATCGGGGCTAACATTCCGGTAAAAGTGCTTAAGATATGGGAGATTAGTAACTACGCCAACTTCTACTATACCGATTATACCATGGGCCAGATCAGATCGAAAGGCTCGGCGCTGCAGCTTAACAGTACTTCATCTTTCACGCTGCCAAAAAGCATAACAGCCGAACTGGACATGATTTATTTTTACAACAATGCCTATGGTATTTACCGGGTAAAGCCCAACCTGTATTTTAATCTGGGCATAGCCAAAAGCCTGTCAGACAAAAGATCTACGTTTAAGCTGAGCATTTTCGACTTATTCAATACAAACAGGTCTTCTATAACGGCCAACCTGGGTACACTAAACCTGGCTTCGAACTACAGGTGGGAAGGCACGAGGGCGAATTTAAGCTATAGCTACAAATTTGGTAAAAGCACAGTTAAGGGGGCCTCTACCAAGAGAAAATCTTCGGGCGAGGAACAGGGCCGGATTAAAAACTAATAGCACAGGCAGTAAATTATTATTCACTTTTTAACTGTAGATATGAAAATCGGAATTCTGGAGTTTGGCGCCATTGATGGACATTCAGGGGCTGAAATATTGGAAAATGTTTTGGAATATGCTCAAATTGCTGATGCAGCTGGTTTTAACCGTTTCTGGCTAACCGAACATCATCCTTTAAGCCTGGCATGGAACAGCCCCGAAATGTTGATTCCAACACTAGCCTGTTATACCGATCGCATTAAGATTGGCATTGCAGGCACATTATCTGCTGTTCACTCACCGTATCGCGTGGCCTGCGATTTTAAGCTTTTAGCTACACTTTTTCCGGGCCGGATAGATTTGGGCTTTGCAAATGGCAAGCCAAACTTAACAGCTGCGGGATATTTATTAAACCGCTCTGATGTAACCGATGAAATTTATAAAACCTTTAACGATAATGTTAGATTAACCTATGATTTTCTGAAAGGAGAAGCACAATCTATAGCCCCCGTACATGGAGATTTACCCGAAATGTGGCTTTTAGGGGCTTCGTATAATCAATTACCTTTTGCGCGCGAAATGGGAATAGGTTTTTCAAGGTCTTTGTTCCACACAACCGATCCGGCTGGTAAAAATGCAGATTTATTATTTAGTCACATGGGATTATTTGAGGCCCGGCATAAGGCCCCGCCACCACTTAACCTGGCATTTGCGGGGATTTGTGATGCGGATAGCCAAAGGGCCGAAAAACGCTTTTACGATACCTATAAAACAGCATATGACCCGCTGAGCAATTTCATAGTCGGATCGCCTGCTTATTTTTCTGATCGTCTGGAAGCCCTCTATGAAGAAACTGGCATCAGTGAATTTATTTTCAAAGACCTAGATACGGATAACAGCAGGCGGCTGGAAACACTATCAACATTAAGCAATTTAATTAGCGACCGGATTCCAATACTCAAAAGCCATGATTAACCCAAGTTTAAAAAAATTCCCGCATTTTACGCAGCTAGATCATATGGATTGTGGTCCAACCTGCCTGAGGATTGTGAGCAAATTTTATGGTAAATTCTTCAACCTGCAAAGTTTAAGGAACCTCAGTAAAACTACACGGGCCGGCAGTACCATGCTCGGGCTGCTCCGTGCATCCGAAAAACTGGGTTACAATAGTTTTGGTGCAAAAGTAAACCTGGAAATGCTCCAAAACGAGGTAGACCTGCCTTGTGTTTTACACTGGAACCAGAATCACTTTAATGTGCTTTATAAGATTACCAAAACAAAAGCTTATATATCAGATCCGGCAAGGGGATTATTGGTGTACAGCATAAAAGATTTCTTAAAAGGTTGGGCATCCGGCGGAGATATTGGCTTTGTACTGATGCTGGAACCTACACCAGCCTTTTATGCTCAGGAAGATGAGGAAAACGGGATATATAAAGGAATAGGTTTCCTTTTGCCTTTTTTGAAAAAATACAGGAGCTATGGCGTACACCTGCTGGCTGGGCTGGTAATTGGAGGCGCCTTACAGCTTGCCTTTCCTTACCTCACACAATCTATAGTTGATAATGGAATCAAAAACAAAAATGTAAACATCATTTATATGATCCTGGCTGCTCAGTTGTTCTTGTTTTTAGGCAAAATAAGCGTAGAGATACTGCGCAGCTGGATCCTGGTACATATCGGTGCGCGTTTTAACATTTCCATGCTTTCTAATTTCTTTGTAAAGCTGATGAAATTGCCTCTATCATTTTTCGATGTGAAAATGACAGGTGACCTTTTGCAAAGAATTAACGACCATAAAAGAATAGAACAAACACTTACGTCCAACTCCATTAGTACCTTAATTTCATTTTTTAACCTTTTCCTTTTCAGTATTGTATTGGTAAATTATAACCTGTCGATTTTCTTAATCTTTATGTTTGGCAGTTCCTTAAATTTTATATGGATTTATTGTTTTATCAAAAAACGTGGAGATCTCGATTATAAAAGGTTTAACCAGTTGAGCGCAAACCAGAGTAAAACCATAGAACTGATAAATGGCATACAGGAAATTAAATTAAACAATGCAGAACGGGAAAAAAGGTGGCAATGGGAAAAATTCCAGACGAAACTGTTCAGGACGAATATCCAGAGTTTAGCGCTTGATCAGGTGCAGAATATCGGTTCACTTTTTATTAACGAGCTCAAAAATATTATTATTACGGTTATTGCAGCACAGCTTGTAATTAAAGGAGAACTCACGCTGGGTATGCTTTTGTCCATCAGTTATATTATTGGCCAGTTAAATTCGCCTATTACGCAGCTTGTATCATTTGTACAATCTTTTCAGGATGCTAAACTGAGTTTGGAACGGATTGCAGAAATACATGGCAAGGAAGAAGAAAACAACCATTACAATGTAGAAATACCAGACACTACAGATGGGGTTGAAATTAAACTGCAAAATCTTACATTTTGCTATTCCGGGGCGCCCGATCAGATTATTTTAAACAATATTTCCCTTACCATTCCACGCAATAAAGTAACGGCAATTGTAGGCTCGAGTGGCAGTGGTAAAACCACCCTGATGAAACTGCTGTTAAATTTTTATAAACCAACGGTTGGCGAGATATTGGTGAACGAAAAAAGATTAGCCTCTATTTCTGATGAATTTTGGAGGCATATCTGTGGTTCAGTACTTCAGGAGGGGTTTATATTTTCGGATACGATTGAAAAAAATATTGCTGTTGGGGTTGAATATGTTGAACACGACAAGCTGCGGAATGCACTTAGGGTGGCCAATATTGAAGGTTTGGTAAATTCTTTACCGCTGGGTTTATCAACAAAAATCGGTCAGGAAGGTGTTGGTTTAAGTACCGGCCAAAAACAACGGTTATTAATTGCACGGGCAATCTACAAGGCTCCTCAGGTACTGTTTTTTGATGAGGCTACAAGCGCGCTCGACAGTAAAAATGAAAAAGAGATCGTTTCTAATTTAGACCGTTTCTTTAACGAAAAAACAGTTGTTGTAATTGCACACCGGCTTAGTACCATTAAATCGGCAGATCAGATTGTTTTACTAAATGAGGGCCGTGTAGAAGAAATTGGTACACATGAAGAACTGATCCGGAAAAACGGTTTCTACTTTGATCTGGTTAAAAATCAGTTATCAATGGATGAAATTAATCAAAATCTAATTCAATTTAAAACAGCCTAACCATGCCAGTTAACCAACCAATTGCCGAACCTGCTGCAAATGATTATTCAGAAGAAGTTGATCATATTTTAAGTAGTTTGCCTAAATGGCTCAAACAATGGAACATCTATATCATCGTTATCGTGATATCAGGCAGCCTGCTGATTTATCAGTTATTTGAAAAGAAACTTCAGTTTACGCCAATTTATACCACACTCAATATATCCCCTGCACCTCAGTATATAGAAGTGAAAAACCTTTCGAAGATCAGCCGGGTTTATGCCATAACGAATAAAAAGGTTGTGAAAGGAGATACTATAGCGAAATTGTCAGAAATCGGATCTCCTTCAAAATATCAGTTTTTAATTGCCCCAATAACCGGGGTATTAAATATTAAAGGCGATTTAAAAGCTGGGAGTATTCTTCGGAAAAATCAGGCAATGATAGAAATTTCGGCAGAAGAAGAGAAAACCATTTATGGCGAATTAAGGGTAAACAAAACTCAGGCAGATAAATTTAAGCCGGGAAATCTGATAAAGATAGAACTGGATGAACAAGGAAAAGAGCAGTTTTTACAAGCCAGTATCCAGCAGGTTGATGATACTGCAGATTCGGTAATTATCTACTACCAGGTTGCTAATCCCGGCAAATACAATATTAATCCCAGGCTTAAACAGGTAAGGGGAAAATTAGTACAGGAGAAAACAAAATTCTCTTTCAGTTCGCTTTTGTAGGCGGTTAAGTTTCAGATCAATGTGGTAAAAATACCCATAGCTGGATTAAAGAAATGGTCAAATAGAAATAAGAGGTCTTTGTAATGCTCTGGTTGAAAAAAATGGATCAACGGTTTTTAAAACAAAAAAGGGCCTCCAATTTTCATTAGAGACCCTTTCAAATTATAAACCTGAACCTAATTCTTTTTTGCAGCTTCTTTATTGGCTTTGTAGCGCATATCAGCTGTACCGTCTTTTTTTGTTGGACCAGCAACTTTAGTTACTGCTTTTGCTTTATTTTCTTTAAAACGCATATCCGGAGTGCCATCTGCTTTTACTTTAGCAGCTGTAGTAGTGGTTTTAGTTTCTACTTTTTTGGCCTCTTGTTTTACACCTGCTTTTACTGGGGCAGTGGTAGTTTTTACTTCTTTTTTAGCAACTGTTTTAGCCTTTGCAGGAGTTGTTGCCGGTGTTTGAGCAAATGCTGTGGTTAAACCAAATGCTGCGATTGCGATTAAACTCAATAACTTTTTCATAATTTTTAGATTTGTTTTTAATTGTTATGAAGCTTCTTCGTTTCACTCCAAGGTTTCATAACTTCTGTTTTACTCGTTTATTTTGTTGATATAAAATTCATAAATCGATATGAAGTTTTAATGAAGATAACGAATATTTTTATTTAACTGAAAAAACTATTTAATGGAAAAATTAATGTTGATGTTGTAGGGTACGGCTATTGTTTTACCGAATAAGGTAGCCGGAATCCAGTCTGCTGATTGTTCCAGTACCTTGATGGCTTCCTCCGCCAAACTAATGTGTGGTGCCGAAATAACTTTAATATCTTCTATTTTGCCTGTGCGGGATACTAAAAATGATAAGTAAACCTTTCCCTGCGCCCTGCTGTTCCGGGCATCTGCCGGATACCTGATGCTTTTGGCCAGGAACATATAAAATTTCTTCATGCCGCCAGGAAATGAGGGCTCTGTTGTAATTTCGGCTTTGCTTACTGGTTTTCCATCAATATCTAAATAAGTGCTGTCCGTTACCTTGCTTTTACTGTCATAAAGCTCTCTAAGTGCAGGTTTACCATCTTCGTAACTAATTTTCCATTCTCCAGTTTTCTTATCCTCAGTGTAGTTTCCCGTGGTTTTAGGCGCACCATTTTTCCAATAAGCAGTATAAGGGCCATTAAGTTTGTCCTGATCGTACACCTTGGTTTCCTTTGTTTTACCATCAGCATCGAAGCTTGTCCACAAGCCCGTTTTTTTATTATCGTGGTAAAAACCCTTCAACGAAACTTTTCCATCCTCATACTCCAGGTATTCGCCGTTTAACGTTTTTAATTTACGGTCGGTAAATGTCTCAGATTTGGTTAATGCCTGTTTCGAATTAAAAGTTGTTCTGATCCAGACACTGTCTTTTTTGTAAACTTTATAGGTTTCAGCCGATTTGGCTTTATCATAATTACCTCCAAAATTGTAAGTAATCAGCGTATCGCTTTTCTGGGCCATACATCCAATGTATATAAAGCAGCCTAAAATAAATATGGAGAGCGTTTTCATATTAGTGTGCAGCCAGCCAGTTATCTCCCTCTCCAATTTCTACCACAATAGGCACGGTTAATTTTATGGCATTGGCCATTTTATCCTGGATGATGGCTTTCATCACCTCTTTTTCCGATCGTACCACATCAAAAACCAACTCATCATGCACCTGCATGGTCATAGTTGATTGTAAGTTTTGTGCCTTCATTTCTTTATGGATATTGATCATCGCAATCTTGATCATATCGGCTGCTGAACCCTGAATCGGTGCGTTGATTGCATTTCGTTCTGCAAAGCCACGTACGGTTTGATTGGCCGAGTTAATGTCTCTTAAATAGCGTCTTCTGCCCATTATCGTTTCCACAAATCCGTTCTCACGTGCAAAATTCATGGTATCGCTCATGTAACGTTTAATACCCGGATATTGCGCAAAATATTGTTCGATAATTTCTGCTGCTTCTTTACGCGGGATACCTAAGTTCTGAGATAAACCAAAAGCCGACTGACCATAAATGATCCCGAAGTTTACAGCTTTGGCATTTCTACGCTGAGTTCCATCTACCTCCTCGATGCTTACGCCATATACTTTGGCTGCTGTAGCGGTATGGATATCAATCCCTTTGCTGAAAGCATCCAGCATATTTTCTTCTTTACTAATTTCGGCAATAATGCGCAATTCTATCTGCGAATAATCGGCAGATAAAAGGATGTGATTTTCATCTCGGGCAATAAAAGCTTTACGAACTTCCCTGCCCCTTTCGGTACGGATAGGGATGTTTTGCAGGTTCGGATTATTAGAACTTAACCTGCCCGTAGCAGCTACGGCCTGGTTATACGAAGTATGTACCCTGCCCGTTTTCGGGTTAACCATTAAAGGCAAAGCATCAACATAAGTTGATTTAAGCTTCTGTAACTGGCGGAAATCTAAAATATCCTGTACAATATCACTTTTACTTGCTAAAGCTGTTAAAACGTCTTCTCCGGTCTGGTACTGACCGGTTTTGGTCTTTTTAGCTTTCGGATCGAGCTGGAGTTTATCAAAGAGCACCTCTCCCAGTTGTTTTGGCGAAGCCAGGTTAAACTTAATCCCTGCTTTATCGTACACATTCTGCTCGAACTTAATGATCTCAGTTTCGAGTTCTTTAGAATAAGCCTTTAAGGTTTCAATATCAATGCGTACACCTTCTTTTTCAATATCTGCCAATACATAAACCAAAGGATTTTCAATTTCTTCGGCCAGTTTGGCTGCATTTAATTCTTTTAATTTGGGCTCGAAAATGTGCGCCAGCTGTAAAGTTACATCAGCGTCTTCTGCGGCATAATCTACCACATCTATCACCGGAACATCGCGCATGGTACCCTGGTTTTTGCCTTTTGCACCAATTAATTTGGTGATCGAAATTGGTGAATAACCCAGGTAATTTTCTGATAATACATCCATGCCATGGCGGGTATCTGGATCAATCAGGTAATGGGCCAGCATGGTATCGAACAGTTTTCCTTTTACTTCAACGCCGTACCATTTCAGCACTAAAATATCGTATTTGGTATTCTGACCAATCTTCTCGATATTTTCGTTTTCCAATACCACCCTAAATTCATCAACAATAGCCTGGGCTTCTTCCCTTTCTGCCGGAACGGGAATGTAATAACCTGTGCCTGGTTTTATAGAGAATGATAAGCCAACCAAATCGGCCATATTTGCATCGGTGCCTGTAGTTTCGGTATCAAATGAAATGCGTTTTTCGGCAAGCAAGAGTTTAATTAAACCGGCACGTTGCTCAACAGTATCTATTAATTGATAATCGTGTTCTGTATTTTCGATGGTTTTGGCCGGAAGTTTTTCTGCCGGTTCTTCTTCAAGCGTATTGGTATATTGTATGGTCTCGCCCGATTGATTGCCGAATAAATCAGTTTGTGTACCTTCCTGAAAACGTGCCGTAGTAACCGAAAATTCGTCGCCGAATACCCTTCGGCCTAAAGTCCTGAATTCTAATTCGGTAAATAAAGGCTCTAATAAATCGCGGCTTGGATCGCAAAGTTCTAAACTGGCTTCATCCAGTTCTACAGGCACATCTAATAAAATGGTAGCCAGTTTTTTGGAAATCAGCCCTTGTTCTGCAAAATTTTCTACGTTTTCGCGCTGTTTTCCTTTCAATTCGTGTGAGTTGGCAATAATGTTCTCCATCGAACCGTATTGTTTGATTAAAGCTTTAGCAGTTTTCTCGCCAATCCCCGGAATGCCAGGGATATTATCTACTGCATCGCCCCACAAGCCCAAAATATCGATTACCTGTAATACATTTTCGATTTCCCATTTGGCCAATACTTCTTTTACGCCCAATATTTCCATATCGTTACCCATACGGGCCGGCTTGTAGATGAAAATATTTTCAGAAACCAGTTGCGCGAAATCCTTATCCGGCGTCATGCAGTAAACCTGAAAACCTTTTAGTTCTGCTTTTTTGGCCAGTGTACCAATAATATCATCAGCCTCATAACCATCAGAAGTTATTACAGGAATATTAAAACCTGTAATTAATTTAATTACATAAGGCATTGCGGCAGCCAGATCTTCGGGCATGGCCTGGCGGTGCGCCTTATAGGCTTCGAAAGAAGTATGCCTTTCTGTTGGTGCCTCGGTATCAAAAACAACCGCAATATGTGTCGGTTTTTCTTTCTTCAGTACATCTAATAAGGTATTGGTAAAGCCCATTACTGCCGATGTATTGATGCCTGTTGACGTAAAACGAGGGTTTTTACTTAATGCAAAATGCGCCCTGTACATTAGCGCCATACCGTCTAGGAGAAAGAGTTTTTTCATATTATGATTACACCGGTTTAATGATTACTCCGATAAGCCGTTTAAATGAACTTATTGGTGATAAATTAACCAAAGTTAAAGGTTTAGAAGAGATATACATCCAATTTAACGGAAAAAGAACTCCAATAATATCATTATAAAATTCATGAGACTATGAAATATGATGGAGTAGATTAAACCATATTTAATTCGAAGATATCCCATTGATAGTCCATCAAAGAATTGTGAGATGACAAATATAATAAATACAGGGTCGCTAAGGGTCAAGTCTTTTATGTTAGTTAAATGGATTAAACCAAATATAATGGCTGAATAGTAAAATATATATCCGAACGATTGACGTTGGAAAACAATTTTTCTGAGGATATCCATTCTTTTAAAGTATCCGCGCAAAATGAGAGATATAACGAAGAAAATTATATAAATTGGCAATTTGAGATAAGTGCTGTTTATGAAATAATCAGTTATCAAGGCAAGGGTAAAGCATATAAAGTATATGGAAAGATACTTTCCTCTTAAATGCCACCTGAATATAGATTCTTCTAATAGTGGAGCTAGAATACAGGCGATTAATAGTGCTGCTAATAGACCAAATTTTTTTAGGATATCGATTTTTTCTACATATTCATCAATAATTTTGAATTGTACCAGGATATAATAAATACCCATTATAATACCTGCAAATATTATGTCGAGTAGGAGTAGCCAAAAGATATCTCTCCAAAGAGATTTCTTATCTTTACTGAGTTTTAGAAGTTTTGGCTTTTTTAAGAAATGCCAAAATGCAGAGAGCGTTTCAATCATTACTGTTTTTGGATGTTATTTTTAAATAATTACGTTATACCCCGATATTGCTAACTTATGAAGATTTTTAACCTTTTTATTTTATTTTTATCAATAACCATTACTACTTCTGCCCAGGATTTTATCGTTAAAAACAATGATGATGTGATTCGCGGAACCATAAAAGGCACCGATTATTTTTCTGTTTTTATCAGTGCCAATGATGAAGCGGATGTAATTTTACCGGCAAAGGATGTTAAAAACTTCTTCTGGAATGGCGACAGCTTTGTAAGCAAGGGATTTGCAAACGGCCGTAATTTCGAATACCGTTTTGTAAAGGTGATTGAAATGGGAACGGTTAACCTTTATTCGTTTGGTGGAGGAACTTTGGTGCCCCAGGTGAAAGAGAAAAAAGTAAGATTCAGGCCTTCAGTGGGTATCGGAACCGGAACCGGTGGTTACGGCGGTATGGGCATGGGCGGAGGAATCAGCATTGGTGGCGGACGTAGTTCGGCTCCGGAAAGGCCTGCAGGAGCGCCCGCTGTCCGTTATTTTATTGAGAAACCCGGTGCTGGTCCGCTGCAGGAAGTACCCATGAAAGCCATCACCGAGGATGCCAGGAAGCCAGAGGTTAAAAATATTCTGTTGCAGAAAATGGGCGATCAGCCATTATTAAAAGCCAAAATAGAGGCTGGTGCAGAATTTAATACCCGTGATGTGACGGAGTGGGTAAAGGAGTATAACGCGACTAAAAAATAAAGCCAGGATTTAATAGATTTAGGATTGCAGGATCATTTTGGTGAAAAATTATCTCGCACAGCAGTTTAACAGGTGATCGTTAACCATTCCGGTGGCCTGCATGTGCGCGTAGCAGATGGTGGTGCCGAAAAACTTAAAGCCACGTTTTTTCATGTCTTTGCTAATGCGGTCAGAAAGTTCGGTGCGTGGCGGAACATCACTCATTTTTTCAATACGGTTTTGGATCGGTTTGCCATCAGGAACGAAACTCCACATGTATTTAGAGAAACTGCCAAATTCTTTCTGGATTTCGATAAACAGTTTGGCGTTGGTGATCGCCCCATTCACTTTTAAACGGTTGCGGATAATGCCTTCATCATTCATTAACCGCTCTACATCTTTTTCATTAAAAGCAGCCACCTTTTTTACATCGAAACCTGCAAAGGCCTTGCGGTAATTTTCGCGCCTGCGAAGGATCGTAATCCAGCTCAAACCCGCCTGCGCACCTTCGAGGATTAAAAATTCGAATAAAATCTTATCATCGTAAACAGGCTTTCCCCATTCTTCATCATGGTATTTAATGTAGAGGGGATCGGAAGTGGCCCAGGAACAGCGGATTAGTGAGTCTTGCATATGGTATATGTGAGATTTTATTTAATTACTTTTCGATAAGACGCTGAAATAAGTTAATAAGGAATGATTTACATAATGGCATCGTCATCTCGACTGAAGCGTAGCGAAATGGAGAGATCTACAATAGATTTCTCGGCTGCGTTGCACTCCGCTCGAAATGACGACTGTATTGTGCTTATTCTTGGAAATAGCACTCTAAACTCCCAACTCCGAACTTAGTTCATCCCAATACTCTACAGCTCTTCTATAATGCGGAATTACAATGCTGCCACCTACGAGGTTGGCGATCATGAAGATTTCATTCATTTCATCGCTGTTTATGCCGGCATCGAAACATTTACCCAGATGGTATTTAATACAATCGTCGCAACGCAAAACCATTGATGCCACCAGGCCCAGCATTTCTTTCGTTTTAACATCCAGGGCGCCATCTGCATAGGAAGTGGTATCTAAAGCGAAAAAACGTTTAATGTTTGTATTCGCCGTTTCCATAATCCTATCGTTCATTTTTTCGCGATAGCCATTAAATTCTTCTACTAATTTTCCCATGTATAATTAATTATTGAATGAATGATTTTTTAGTGAGAGAATGGCGTTAATATTATTTGTTCAATCGAGGTTGATTTCTTCCAGCGGGTTCCAGAATACTTTTTTAAAGTTAACCACCTTATCATTTTTAACTTCAACGCCTTCCTGCCTTAACAGTTCTTCCATTAATTCAGGTGGTTTAAAATGAAATTTCCCGGTAAGGAGGCCGCTGCTGTTTACCACACGGTGAGCAGGTACCCGGGGATGCGCCGTGCCGGCATAAAGCATGGCATGCCCAACCATCCGCGATGATTTTGCCGCGCCTAAACTTTTGGCAATTGCCCCATAGGATGTTACCCTTCCTTTCGGAATTAAACGGGCAATCTCATAAACCTGTTCGTAAAAATTGGTATCCATTATTCAAAAGAAAATTGAATATAGTTAATATTTTTATCGTGTAATAGGTATTTTTTCTCATAGTAGGTTTTGATCGACAGCACTTCGTCAACAAGATCCGAAGTATATAAATGATCGGTATTTTTATGAACCTTTAAGCCTAATTCTGCAACCTTTTCGCAGGTGTATGCATACAACTGATCGTTATCCGTTTTTAGATTAACGTTTCCACCTGGTTTTAAAACAACTTTATACCTGTTCAAAAATGCAGGAAAAGTTAAGCGTTTTTTCTCACGGCTATCCTGTGGCTGCGGATCAGGGAAGGTGATCCAGATCTCATCAATTTCTCCTTCGCTAAAATAATCAAGGATATTTTCAATCTGTATCCTTAAAAATGCAACATTATCAATCCCGTCTTCAATGGCTGTTTTGGCTCCACGCCAGATGCGGTTACCTTTATAATCAACGCCGATAAAATTCTTCTCAGGAAATAACCTGGCCAGGTTTACCGAATATTCGCCCTTTCCACATGCCAGTTCGAGCACAATAGGGTTTTCATTTTTAAAATGTGCTGAAGCCCAGTTTCCTTTTAAAGCTTTTCCTGCGTCTAATTGATATACGTTTGCAAATGTTTCGATTTCTGCAAAACGCCTAAGTTTATCTTTACCCAAAAGTTTTTTTCTGCAAAAATACAATTAAATCAATAACCCATGTTTCTTTTGCTATAAAGATTCATGTCAATCTTGTTTAGGAATCGTATTTTTGTAACCTATAAAATTTACTGTGAAAAAAGAAGCTAAAATATACATTGCAGGCCATCGTGGGATGGTGGGTTCGGCCATTTACCGTAAACTGCAGAAAGAAGGTTACGAAAATATCATCACCAGAACTTCAGATGAACTTGATTTGCGCAACCAACAGGCGGTTACCGGTTTCTTTGCTGAAGAAAAGCCTGAATATGTGTTTCTTGCTGCAGCAAAAGTTGGTGGTATAGTGGCAAACAATACTTACAGGGCCGATTTCCTTTATGAAAATTTAGCCATTCAGAATAACGTAATCCATAATGCTTATGTAACTGGCGTTAAGAAACTAATGTTTCTGGGCTCGAGTTGTATTTACCCGAAAATGGCACCACAACCTTTAAAAGAAGATTACCTTTTAACCGGAACTTTAGAGCACACCAATGAGCCTTATGCCATTGCAAAAATTGCGGGAATTAAAATGTGCGATGCTTATCGCGATCAGTACGGATGTAATTTTATTTCAGTAATGCCAACCAACCTGTATGGTTATAACGATAATTACCACCCCCAGAATTCGCATGTTTTACCGGCCCTGATCCGTAAGGTACATGAGGCAAAAGCAAACAACGAAAAAGAGGTGGTGGTTTGGGGATCTGGCTCGCCAATGCGCGAATTTTTATTTGCAGATGACCTGGCAGATGCCTGTTATTTTTTGATGCAACATTATAATGAGCCTAATCTGATCAACATTGGTACCGGACACGATTTGACCATTAAAGACCTGGCTTTACTCATTAAAGACGTGCTGGGTTTTGAAGGTGAATTGGTATTCGATGCCGGCAAACCCGACGGAACACCGCGTAAATTAATGGATGTGAGCAAACTGCATAATTTAGGCTGGAAACATAAAGTCGAATTGAGAGAAGGAATTGCCCTGGCTTATCAGGATTTCGAAAGCCGGTACTAAATAAATTTTACAATGGTGCGCAGGATAAAATCCTGCGCATTTTTATTTACATTTTATTTTTTAGCAGCAGAATCATATATTGCTACTGCCACCTGGCTATCGGCACAGCCGTAATATAAAAACCATTTCTTTTTGAAATAAACCAGTCCTTCGATAAAAACTGTACCCGACGGGTATTGACCACTTTTTTCAAAAGATGCAGTAGGCACGAAAAAGGGTTGATCGAGCCGTGCTATCACTTTTGAGGGATTTTTCAGATCGAACAATACCTGCCCCGCCGAATAGGTATTGGCCACGTAATTGGTATCTCTTTCGGCATCGCCCCTGTTTTTACCATTGTATAAAACTAAAATACCTTTGTCGGTAACAATTGCCGGTGGACCGCATTCGGTCAGGTCGCTATCAAAATAATTTTTCCGGGGTTGCACAATTAAATCCAAATCACCTTTTGCATTTAAGGCGGGCTTCCAGTTAACAAGATCAACCGAAGTAGCAATATTCATGAAACGTTCTCCCCAGTACATCATGTATTTACCGTTTATTTTGGCAATTACCTGTTTCCCGTTTTCTACCTTGGTTACAATAGAACCGGATTTACATTTGAGCTCCTGAAATTTACCATTATAAGCCTTATTAAACGCAGCACCGTGTTTAGTCCAGTGTTTTAAATCTTTAGATGTAGCTACAGCCAAACGAAATATATTGCGGTTCCACTGCGTATAAAGCATTACATACAATCCTTCTGCCGTTACTGCAATTCGTGGGTCTTCACAACCACCCGGACATTCGGCTGCTTTCTGACTGTCTTCATCAGGATAAAGCACCGGTTCGGGATTTCTTTTCATTGTAATCCCATCACTACTTTCGGCAATGCCTATTCTCGAAGTACGCTTGCCGATACCAATGCCTGAGCGGTCTTCTCCGCGATAAAGTACATATATTTTATTTTTGTATTCGGCAGCCGCCGGATTAAATACATCACCCGCTTCCCAGGCAATTTTTTGTTTGCTCATCGGGTCGAAGAAAAGACTTTCGGTTTTTGGCGAAAGAATGGGATTAACATTTTCCGGTCGGATAAACGGTCCTAGTGCCCATTCAGGAAATATAACCTGGGCATTTGTTGCAGAGGCCAGCGGAAGAAAAACGACAAGAAGAAATAAGCGTAAAGCGATTTTGTTCATAAAGCTAATATACCCAATTAATCTGGTAAGTATTGAGGGTTAGATAATTGCTAATTAAATCAATAGCACCTACATATTCTATTCAATTTTTTGTTTAAACGTCTCATATACATGAAGAATTTCATCATTTGATTATCCGGAAAACAGCCTTTTATTTCTGGCCCGCTCAGATCGTTTTTTATTATAGTTAAAATTGATATCTTTGAGATTATAAATCAATTTTACCTATATGACTTTAGTTCAGCTTGAATATATTGTTGCTGTTGATACTTACAGAAGTTTTGTAACCGCTGCTGATAAATGTTTTGTTACCCAGCCAACCTTAAGTATGCAGGTGCAAAAACTGGAAGAATTGATCAGCGTTAAAATTTTCGACAGGAGCAAACAGCCAGTAAGTCCGACGGAGATCGGAGCACAGATTATTGCGCAGGCCAGGATTATTTTGCAGGAAAGTGGTAAAATAAAAGAACTCATCAGCAGCCAGCAGCAGGATGTTTTAGGCGAATTGCGGATTGGGGTTATTCCAACGGTTGCGCCTTATTTACTGCCAGAAGTAATTTCGGCCATGCTCGAAAAATATCCTGAATTAAAGCTTTTAATCTGGGAATATACCACCGAAGATATCATCCACCATTTAAAAACAGGTGTGTTGGATTGCGGGATACTGGCTACTCCACTAACCGATCAAAACATTACAGAGACACCGCTGTACTACGAAAACTTTGTAAGCTACATCAGCAAAAACAGCAAGCTTTATAAAAAGAAAGCGGTAGATGCCGAAGACCTGAACGACGAAAATATCTGGCTGTTAAACGAAGGCCATTGCATGCGGAACCAGGTATTAAATATCTGCCGTTCTACAAAAAACAATCGTTTACAAGGCTTGGAATATAATACCGGTAGTGTAGAAACCTTGGTGCGCATGGTTGATTTAAATGGTGGTGCAACCTTGCTACCCGAACTGGCCATTGCAGAATTGAACGCCAAACAAACCAGTAAAATCCGTCATTTTAAATCTCCTGAACCCGTGCGTGAGATCAGTTTGGTAACCCATAAAAACTTCATCAAGAAACGGATGCTGAATGCTTTAAAAGACGAGATTTTAGAAATCATCCCAAAAGCCATGAAGCAGAAAAAGAAAAAAGATATTGTAGGGATTTAGCCTTCTTGCCCCGCGATCGTCATTTCGAGCGGAGTACAACGTAGTCGAGAACCACGTAAGTGCTCAGCGAAGCTAAATCTGACGCGATAGATCTCTCTCCCGAATATTCGGGACGTTCCGGAGATGACGACTTTTTATAGCTCAGCGGCTAACCCCTTATCCTTATCCACGTGATCTGCCAGTTTATAACTTTGGGCTTCAGGATTTTTATCTTCTAAAAAAATCAGTATAATCAGTGAAATTATCGGGATTAAAAGAGAAATAAAAAACCAGAACCAAAAATTTCGTCCGGTTCTTTTCGCTAAAAAGCCAGCCAGTAACTGCGGAGATAATAACAACCCGAGTACTATAGATCCGAGGATTATTTCCGGCATTTCTTAATTTAACTATTATTGGTTTTGTTTTTCAACCGGAGGGGCAGAAAGCAGGCCTTTAATATCGCTTTCCACTTCTTCTTCCTCGCCTTTTTTCTTTTTCTTGTTTTTGCCTTTCAGGCCTTTACCGCTTAAGCGTTCTTCTATAACTTTATCGTATTCAGTCTGTTGCTCGGGTCTTAACACATTGCGGATGTTTTTGGTGGTTTCGTTCTGCAGTTTATAAAATTTATCTACATCCTCCTCACGCGAGTTTCCGGCTTGCTGTCTTTTAATTAAATCGGCCTGTTCTTTTGCCTGGTTAAAAGTAAAGCTATAGATTACGCTTTTTTGCGTAGCATTCAGTTTTAACCTTTTATCCAGATCATCTACATTTTTTTGTGCAATTTCTGTAGGTGTAGGCATTTTGTTCTGCTGTGCACTTACCATCCCATTTACACCAACAACAATTAAAAATAAAATTACAAGCCTTTTCATTTCGAATATTTTAATTGGTGCGAAGTTACTTAATTATCTTAAAACTAGAAAGTCCCGATTTTTTAACCGGGACTTTCTTTTAATTTTATTGGAATTAGCTTACAAAGCTTTTTTGTAAAGTTCTGCAACTGCATCCCAGTTCACTACATTCCAGATGGCCGCTAAGTAATCCGGACGCTTGTTCTGGTATTTTAAGTAATATGCGTGTTCCCAAACATCGATACCTAAAATTGGCGTACCTTTTACTTCAGCAATATCCATTAAAGGGTTATCCTGGTTTGGAGTAGAAG
The DNA here is from genome assembly GCF_052045455.1 of Pedobacter sp. 22226. Lineage (NCBI taxonomy): Bacteria > Pseudomonadati > Bacteroidota > Sphingobacteriia > Sphingobacteriales > Sphingobacteriaceae > Pedobacter > Pedobacter sp. 22226. Next base: position 507,412 of record NZ_JBQEPB010000003.1, read on the forward strand.
AAACCTGAAGTTTTTTATCAGCACCAACTGATAACCAGGCCCAGCCTGAACCGAAACGGGTAGCACCAGCTTCCTGTAATTTAGTTTTAAGCTCAGCAAACGATCCGAAAGTTTCGTTAATTGCTTTAGCTAAATCGCCGGTTGGCTCACCACCTTTATTTGGACCTAAAATGTTCCAGAACAAAGAGTGGTTATAGTGACCGCCACCATTGTTTCTAACAGCAGCAGGGAATTTTGAAATGTTTTTAACAATTTCTTCGATGCTTGAAGTCGCCTCTGGTTTACCTTCCAACGCTTTGTTTAAGTTGGTAACGTAAGCCTGATGGTGTTTATCATGGTGGATTTCCATGGTAGTTTTATCAATATGCGGTTCTAATGCATCGGTTGCGTAGTGTAACGCAGGTAATTCAAAAGCCATAATGTTTATGTTTTAAGATTTAAAAATGTTTCTTGTAGCAAATATAACATTAGAACGTTAAGATTTGTTCATGTTATTATCATCAAATCGTTTTCCGGGGTAACGTTATGTTGTTCAAGGTTTTAATGTTGGAAGGTTTAAGGAGGAAATCGTTTTTCTTTGGTTCATGGTTCATGGTTTTTTGAATCAGAGAAGAAGTTTTGGCTATAAGGCTATCAGCCATAATACCATGAGCCATTAACGAATAAGCCTAAGCATCTATCGTTTCCTCGCAAAAAATCCCTTCATCAGCGCACCGCATTCTTCTGCCATTACGCCGCCCTTTAATACCGTTTTAGGATGGAGCAGAGTTGCATTTTTCGAAATAAAGCCTCTTTTTTCCTCACGTGCACCGTAAACAATGCGGCCAATTTGCGTCCAATAGCTGGCGCCGGCACACATCACGCAGGGTTCGATGGTTACATATAAAGTGCAATCCCTTAGATATTTGCCGCCAATGGTTTGGGCTGCCGAGGTAAAAGCCTGCATTTCGGCATGGGCAGTTACATCGTTAAATCGTTCGGTGAGGTTATAACCCCTGCCAATGATCCGGTTTTTACTTACCACAATGGCACCAATCGGGATTTCATCTGCTGCTAAAGCTTTTTGGGCTTCTTCCAAAGCAAGCTTCATATAATGGATGTCTTCCTCCTCAGGGTCGGTATTTTCGAAATTGTAAAAACTCATAAGGCAAATATAGGGTTTTAAGCAGCCAGAATCTGGAATTTCTGATAGGTAGGGCGCAGGCGAATTTCGGAAATCTAAAGATAATTTTTTGAAGCGCGTTTTCAGTGCTTATCGGTTATTGCAGTCCTGCTTTGCGCTTCAAGTACGCACTCGTACCTCGTTTACGTGCTTTCCGCTGCAATCAGGGCTATTTTACAAAGGTTTGTGCGAAGACTTCCGAAGTTTTCAAAGGCCTAAACGCTAACCAACTTCGGAAGTCGGGCCTAAAGCTCCTAAACCAGCTTACTACCATTCGGTACCTTGCTTTGCACTGCAGCCAATACGATATCGTCGTTTTCATCGGCAAAACCGGTAACCAGAAATTCAGACATGAACTTGCCAATCTGCTTTTTGGGGAAATTAATTACCCCAACAATTTGTTTCCCCGGTAATTCTTCCAGGGTATAATGTTTGGTAATCTGTGCACTGCTCATTTTTATGCCGAATTCTCCAAAATCTACTTTCACTTTATAGGCTGGTCTGCGGGCTTCAGGAAATTCAAAGGCTTCTAAAATAGTGCCCACTCTTAATTCTACTCTTTCAAAATCATCCCAGGTAATCTGTTCCATAACTTAATTTAACGTATGTCTCAAAAATATAAATTATTCACCATTCGAATGGTTAAAACAAGTAATTGTGGTAATAGATAGCTTTCATTTTAACTCGATTTTATAAAAAATTTGCGTTTTATATTTTTACATCTATCTTTATGCAACCGTTTGCATAACCGAATATAAAATAATTTTGAATCATGTATTTATTAGGAATTGATTTAGGTACCTCATCCATAAAAGTTGCAGTTGTTGATGTTGCCACTCAAAAAAAAGTAGCCACTGCTCAATACCCCGAAGAGGAAACCGCAATCAAATCACTGCAACCGGGTTGGGCAGAGCAATCGCCAAATGAGTGGTGGCAAAATGTTCAGCAGGCCATACTTAAATTAAATTCGGCAGGCTTATTTGATCCGAAAGAAATTAAAGCCATTGGTATTGCCTACCAGATGCATGGTTTGGTGGTGGTCGATCAAAATCAGGAGGTTTTGCGCGATAGCATTATCTGGTGCGATAGCAGGGCTGTAGCACTCGGCAATGATGCTTTTGATTCCATCGGTCACGATAAATCGTTAAAACACCTGTTAAATTCACCGGGCAATTTTACCGCTTCGAAACTGGCCTGGGTAAAAACAAACGAGTATGATACCTATAAAAAAATTGATAAAATGATGCTGCCCGGCGATTTCATTGCCATGAAGTTAACCGGCGAAATTACCACCAGTATCTCTGCGCTTTCGGAAGGGATTTTCTGGGATTTTGAAAACCACGAAATTTCTAAAGATGTATTAAACAATTATGGCATTAATGAACAGCTTATCCCCACAATAAAACCATTATTTTCTGCACATGGTTATTTAAAAACCGATATCGCTTCGTTATTAGGCTTAACTGCAGGCATTCCTGTTGCTTACAAATCCGGCGATCAGCCTAATAATGCACTTTCTTTAAATGTATTAAAACCGGGTGAAGTGGCTGCAACTGCCGGTACCTCCGGAGTAATTTATGGTGTAAGCAGCGATCTTACCTGCGATAAACAATCACGGGTAAATACCTTTGCACATGTAACCTATACAGCAGAAAAAAAACATACCGGCGTGCTCCTTTGCATTAACGGCACGGGAAGTATGTACCGCTGGGCCAAACATACTTTTGCACCTCAATCTACTTACGCCGAATTGAACGGCCTGGCGGCTGAAGCACCAATAGGCAGTAACGGATTAAAAGTACTTCCATTTGGTAACGGTGCCGAAAGGATGCTGAACAACAAATATACAGGCGCACAGTTATTAGGCATCGATTTAAACACCCATAACCAGGCTGATATTTTTAGGGCCGTGCAGGAAGGTATTGCCTTTGCTTTTCGTTATGGTTTGGATATTATGCGCGAGAACGGTATGGAACCTAAGGTAATCCGCGCCGGACTGGCAAATTTGTTTTTAAGTGAGGTTTTCGCCCAGACTTTTGTGGATGTTACCGGAATCCCTGTCGAGTTATACGAAAACGACGGAAGTGTTGGTGCTGCTTTGGGTGCAGGCATTGGCGCCGGTATTTTTAGCAGTGCCGAAGAGGCTTTTAATAATCATGGAGTGATTAAAACGTTAAACCCCAAAAATTCAGCAGCATACGAGCCAGTTTATCAGGATTGGAAAGTAATATTAGAAAAAGAATTAGCAAAATAAACGGGTTCATGGCTCATGTTTTAATGGTTCATAGATAAGTTTATTATAAGCTATCAGCTAACAAACCATGATCCAATAAACTATCGGCCATGAACCATCAACGAAAAGATCAACCAAAAACAAAACACATGACAAAAGTAGTAACAGGAGCAAAAGAATTTTTTAAAGGCATCGAACAAATTCAGTTTGAAGGCTTAACCAGTGATAATCCTTTAGCCTTTAGGTGGTACGATGCCAATAAAGTGGTAGCAGGTAAAACCATGAGCGAGCACTTTAAATTTGCCTGTGCGTATTGGCACTCGTTTAACGGCAATGGCTCCGATCCCTTTGGTGGTGCCACACATGTTTTTCCCTGGGATGAAAAGAAAGATGCCATAGAAAGGGCTAAAGATAAAATGGATGCCGCTTTCGAGTTTATAACCAAAATGCAGATCCCTTATTACTGTTTCCATGATGTAGATGTGGTAGATTATACCGATGATGTGGCCGAAAACGAACGTAGGCTGCAAACCTTAGTAGAGTACGCTAAACAAAAACAGGCCGATAGTGGTGTAAAATTACTTTGGGGAACAGCTAATCTGTTCAGCCATAAACGTTACATGAATGGTGCCTCTACAAACCCCGATTTCCACGTACTGGCTCATGGTGCCGCACAGGTTAAAGCCGCTTTAGATGCTACAATTGCCTTGGGTGGCGAAAATTATGTTTTCTGGGGCGGAAGAGAAGGTTATATGAGCCTTTTAAACACCAATATGAAACGCGAGCAGGAGCATTTGGCAAAATTTTTACATACTGCTAAAGATTATGCGCGCAAACAGGGCTTTAAAGGAACTTTCTTCATCGAACCGAAACCATGCGAGCCATCAAAACACCAGTACGATTATGATGCAGCAACCGTTAAAGGCTTTTTGCAGCAATACGATCTGCTGGCCGATTTCAAATTAAATCTGGAGGTTAACCACGCTACGCTGGCCGGTCATACTTTTCAGCATGAACTACAGGTGGCGGTTGATAATGGCTTATTAGGATCTATCGATGCCAACCGCGGCGATTACCAGAACGGCTGGGATACCGATCAGTTTCCGAACGATATTAACGAATTAACTGAAACCATGCTGATCATTTTAGAAGGTGGCGGACTGCAAGGTGGTGGTGTAAACTTTGATGCAAAAATCCGCCGTAATTCTACCGACCCCAAAGATTTATTTTATGCGCATGTAGGTGGAATGGACATATTCGCCAGAGCCTTGATTACGGCAGATGCCATTCTTCAAAAATCAGATTACAAAAAAATCAGATCCGACCGTTACGCTTCTTTTGATAGTGGTAAAGGAGCCGAATTTGAACAGGGTAAATTAAGTTTAGAAGATTTGAGAAATTACGCTGCAGAAAACGGCGAACCCGAAGTACGCAGCGGAAAACAGGAATACCTGGAAAACCTGATCAATAGGTATATTTAAAAGATTTGTTAGTCTGAGCGTAGTCGAAAACCTTTATACCCGTGGTCTGTGTCCTCACAGACCACTTGCATTTTATGACCTTTTTCAAAGCTCCGCAAAATAATAAACGTCACATTAACATTTTTTAATTTAAAAAAAAGCGGATATTATTTCCTGATTTTATTACATTTAACTTTCTAAACCAAATAACCACTATTACTTTAATGAAACAAAATTTATTGGACACGAAGGATTACATTGTATTTGCAATCTACTTCGTCATTGTGGCTGCTTACGGTCTGTACATCTACAATAAGAAAAAATCCGCATCCACAGGCTCAAAAGATTATTTTCTGGCAGAAGGTTCACTTACCTGGTGGGCAATTGGTGCATCTTTAATCGCATCAAATATTTCGGCCGAGCAATTTATCGGCATGAGCGGATCGGGCTTTAAGATGGGACTGGCAATTGCAACTTACGAGTGGATGGCTGCCCTTACGCTGGTAATTGTTGCTGTTTTCTTTATTCCGGTGTACCTGAAAAATAAGATTGCTACAATGCCCCAGTTTTTGCACCAGCGTTACAATGGAACCGTAGCCATGATTATGGCGGTGTTCTGGTTATTGCTGTATGTAGTGGTAAACTTAACTTCAATTCTTTATTTAGGCGCATTGGCGGTAAGCAGTATCTCTGGTTTTGATCTCAGTTTCTGTATGTATGCCATTGCTGCTTTTGCCATCGTGATTACGCTGGGTGGAATGAAAGTGATTGGTTATACTGATGTAATTCAGGTGTTTTTCCTGATTTTAGGTGGATTAGCTACAACTTATCTGGCTTTAAACCTGGTTTCTACCCACTATGGTACCTCAGGTATTTTTGAAGGTTATAGTTTAATGACTTCAAAAGCATCTGAGCATTTCCACATGATTTTGAAACCTGATAATGAAAACTATATCGATTTGCCGGGTTTAAGCGTGCTTGTAGGTGGTATGTGGATAGTAAACCTGAACTATTGGGGCTGTAACCAGTACATTACCCAGCGTGCTTTAGGTGCCGATTTAAAAACGGCCCGAGGGGGTATTTTATTCGCTGCATTTTTAAAGTTATTAATGCCGATTATTGTGGTTTTACCCGGTATTGCGGCTTATGTATTGTATAAAGATGGTGCTTTCCAATCTGAAATGTTGCAGGGCGGATCTGTGAATCCAGACCGTGCCTATCCTGTATTGTTAAATTTATTGCCTGCAGGTTTAAAAGGTTTATCTTTCGCTGCTTTAACCGCTGCGGTTGTGGCCTCTTTAGCGGGTAAGGCAAACAGTATTGCAACCATTTTTACTTTAGATATTTATAAAAAAGTATTAAAAACTGATGCTTCTGAAAAGAACCTCGTTTTTATAGGTAAAATTGCTGTGGTAGTAGCCATGGTGCTGGGTGTTTTAATTGCGCCTCACTTAGGTATCGATAAAAAAGGAGGCTTCCAATACATTCAGGAGTACACAGGCTTTGTATCGCCTGGTATCTTTGCCATGTTCATCCTGGGTTTCTTCTGGAAAAGAGCCACATCAAATGCAGCACTTTTTGCTACCATTGGTGGTTTCGGATTATCCTTGCTGTTAAAATTCCTTCCGGGCTGGACTGATCTTTCCTGGTTATCTGGAATGAACTTTTCGGTTAAAAACAGTGCGGGCATTTACGAAATCCCTTTCTTAGACAGGATGGGTTTTGTATTCGTATTCTGTATCATCGGTATGGTGATTATTAGTTTATTCGAGAATAAAAATGGTGTTAACCCTAAAGGATTGGAAATCGATTCGAAAATGTTTAAAACCACCACCAGTTTTGCGGTTGGCGCATTAATTATTATAGGATTATTGGTAGCCCTTTACGGTATTTACTGGTAAAATTCCTTTTTAAATATTTTAAAGCTTTCTGGGGATACCGGAAAGCTTTTTTTTGTTTAGCAGAGACCGATAATATAGTATTGTTTTTTGGAAAGCAGATGTGGTATCGTTTAGGTGAGGTTTAGGTGGCAAAGAAGGTGCTGCTATTTGTGGTTGCAGGGTGTGGAGAAGTTTTGGCAATAGACCTCGGTTCATTAGCCCTGATTGAAGTGTAAAGCCCACAGCGCAGCGAGGACTTGAAACGAAAAGCAGGACTACCTTATCCGATTAGCAATGCAACTGCGCTGCAAAAAACAATTGGAATTGGATCAGTAAAATTGGTTCGTGAGGACACGAACCAAGGGAATGGAGGGCTTTTTGCGAATTACTGCGCGCAAGGCCCGTCAGGAATTTCTTTGCTGATTTTAATTACTTTAGTAACCACCAGGGTAGAATCGAAATCGGCAGAAACAGTAGCGGTATCGGTTTTTTTAAAATAACCTTCTAACTCTACATATACCGGCTCGTAGGGCTTTTCGAAACCTAAATTGCTATAAGCCAGCTCTAAATTTTTTACGCTGTCGGTAACCCAATAATCGCGGGTATCTTCGCAAAGGGTAAAAGATTTCATTTCTGGTCCAAAGCTATATAAACCTTTAACAATTTTAAGGTTACTTTTTTCTCCCTCGGCTTTATCGTTTCTATTACAAGCTGTAATGGCCACGCCAAGGAGCACAACGAATACAATTGCTTGTTTAACTAACTTCATTTTATATGGATTGATTAATTTGATCGATCTTTTTAACACTTAAATTGGAGGACAAAGCCGATGCCAAAAATGAGAAGATTCCTACGGTAAAGAAAACTAAAATGAAATCTTTCCATTTTAAGCCTATAGGGTAAGAACTTACCAGGGTTTTATTTTCTTCGCCCATTTTGATCAGGCCGTAAGTGTGCTGAAAATAGTAAAAAATGAGGCCAATAATTAAACCCAATACGCAGCCCGACATGGTAATCATCATGCCCTCAAATAAGAATATACGTTTGATTAATTTTTTACCGGCACCTAAACTGCTCAGAATGGCAACATCCTTCACTTTATCGATTACTAACATGGTTAACGACCCTATGATGTTAAATATAGCAATTATCAGGATAAAAGTGAGAATGATATAAACTGCCCATTTTTCGGTATTTAAAATGTGGTAAAGTGATTTATTCTGCTCGGCCTGGTTCTTTACCTCATAATCTTGTCCGGCTTTTTCAATTACCTCTTTTTGAAAGGCATCAACATCCGTACCTGGTTGTAAATTGATCTCAATTGCAGACACATTTTTTTCTTCACCGAGCAATGCCCGGGCAAAATCAAGGGGGACAATAATTCCATTATCAAAATCCTGCTGTACTTCAAAAACGCCACTAACCCGGATGCTTTTTACTACAAAATCATCAGCAGGATTTAAGCTGTTTGGCACGATATCTTTTTTAGGCGAATAAATTTCCAGTTCGGTAAAAGGATCTACCGTATTTACGGCCAGGTAACTTTGTAGCGCCGAACCAATTACGGCGTTATTGCCGCTTTTGTTATGAAGGATAAAATGGCCCTCTTTTATAGTGCTGTCTAATTTGGTGTTTTTTAAATAATCGGCACTTACCCCTTTAACCATTCCAACAGCCTGTTTATTGTTGTACTTTAACAAGGCGTTTTCTTGCAGTACCTCTGTAAAAGCGGCAATAGCTTTGTTTTTTCTGAGCTGGTTAAAGTAAGGGGTGTTCGGATCGAAAGTTTTGCCTTTAGCTGGTGTAATGGCAATTTGCGGGGTAATGGTATCGAACATGTTCAAAACCACCGTTTCTAAACCGTTAAATACCGAAAGGATGATAATTAATGCTGCACTGCCCACCATTACGCCCACCATAGATATGCCCGATATCAGGTTAATGGCATTGGTAGATTTTTTAGCAAAAAGATATCTTTTGGCAATATAAAACGATGTATTCACAGCGGTAAAGATAGGTAAAATGTACTATGTAAGATGGAAGAGGTATGATGGACACTTAATATAGCAGATGTAAAATGAAAGATCAATATTCCATTATCCATTTAACATCTTACATTTACCATCTTCATTATCCATCATACCTTAAAAAAACGGGTTATGTTGTTTTTCGAAACCGATGGTGGTAGCTGGTCCGTGGCCAGGGTACACTTTGGTTTCATCAGGTAATACAAAAAGTTTATCCGAAATGTTTTGAATTAATTGATGATGGTTGCCGCCCGGAAGATCAGTACGGCCAATACTGCCATAAAAAAGGACATCGCCTCCCATTAAAATATGATCGGCAGCGCTGTAAAAGCATAAATGTGCAGGTGAGTGGCCGGGTGCAAAAATTAAGCTTAAAGTGCTGTTGCCAAAAGATATGGTTCCGGTTTCAGGCAAAAAAGTGTCTGGCTGCGGCGAAACCTCGTATCGGGTAAAGCCCATTGAAGGAGCATAACCGGGAATTGCATTTAAAATCGGTAATTCGCCTTGATGAAACTGTGGTTTTAAACCGTAAGTATCAAAAACGAACTTATTGCCAAAAACATGGTCGAGGTGGCAGTGCGTGTTTAATAACAATACAGGTTTAAGGTTTTCCTGGTTAATAAATGCCGTCAGTTCATTTTGCTCATAACCTTCGTACATGCCAGGGTCGATAATGACACATTCTTTGGTTTCATCGTAAAGCAGATAGGTATTTTCGCTGTAAGCGTTAAAGGTGAAGGTTTTTACTGTAATCATATATTTTTAGAAAGATCTGGTAGCCATCAGGTGAAGTTAATTTTTCCACTTAAAGGTGGCAATTAAGGTGTCGATATCTTTTTTAATAAAGTTAACAACGGGTGCTATCGAATCGTATTGTGGTCGCTCGTTAAAATACAGTGCACCCCTAAAATAATGTTTGGCACTATCGGTTAAAAAAAACTGTACGGATGATGCGGTATTACCCTCAATAGCATAATAAATGCCATATACCTTGCGGCTGGGATAATTAATTATTTTTTGATCGATGGCACTTGCCTTTATGGTATGTTTAAAAGCAAGTTTGCGGGCATCTTCCACCATTTCATCGTATTCGCCCTTGCCTGATACATCGTAATAGGTTAAGTGCAAAAAGCCGTTAAACTGTTTAAAATGAAGGTTATACCAGTTCTTTCTGGCGTCGCGGCTCTGATCCTGCTCTACTGTTGCGTAAGTTGGATATTCAAAGCTAAAGGGAACGGGCTCGGTAAAATTGGTATATTTTTTTTCAGGGAAAACAATCCTGAAATAAGCTTTAGGTTTAGGGCTGTAATCGTGGTTTTGGCAGGCCGTTATAAATAAAAGCAATACAAAGGGTAAAAAAATCAGTTGTTTTAATTTCATAACATTCAATCAAAGATTGCTTACCCCAAATTCGGGACTGGCTGTCGTTCCTCCCTGCAATAACGATCAGTTAAACTATTTATTCCATATTGCCCAGGCTTTTTCGGCCTGTTTGTATAACATTTCCAGGCCATTTTTGATCGCTGCGCCCTGTGCTGCTGCTTTGGCCAGAAATGTAGTTTCTAACGGATTGTAAACCAGATCATAAGCCAGGTGTTCAGGCCCGAGCTGCGAATAATCAATTTCAGGAAAGGTATCAATATTTGGCGACATTCCCAACGGCGTGGTGTTGATCAATAATTTGTGCGAAGCCAAAATTTCAGGTGTAACCTCTGCATATAAAATAGCACCATCAACCGCTTTGCGTACCACCACCTGGTATCCGATATTCAGTTTTTCTAAAACGTATTTTACCGCTTTGGCTGCTCCCCCATCACCAAAAACCAATGCTTTGGTATGTTGTGGCCCTAACAAGGGGGTTAGTGATGCTTCAAAACCATAGGCGTCGGTATTGTAACCTTTTAAATAATTTTCGCCTTCAAAACTTTTAATAGAAATGCAGTTTACCGCACCAATTTTTTCTGCAGCCTCATCTACTTCGTTTAAGTAGCAAAGCACATTTACCTTATGCGGTATGGTTACGTTTAAGCCACAAAGTGATGGGTTTTCGCTTAAAAGATCGGGCAGCGATTTGATATCTTCAATGGGGAAAAGCTCGTATTGATGACCGGCGATGCCTTCATTTAAAAACTTTTCGGTAAAATATTTTTTAGAGAAAGAATGTGATAAAGGATATCCGATTAAGCCGTATGTTTTCATATTGATGTAAATAAGCAAAACCTTACAGGTTTATTTAAATATGCCCTGCTGTGCAATGTTATTAAGTAAGCCATTGGCGGCACAGGTAAAAATAATTTAACCACAGATAAAGAGGATGCACACAGATATAAAATCCGTGTTTATCTGTGTGCATCTGTGGTTAAAAAATCTTAACTTAATAATATTGCCTCGCAATAACAATTTTTGTCTTTATTTTACCTGGTTAAGGAAATAATCGAAAGTATCTCCGCGCAAACCCAAACGGATGGTTTCTAAAGGAATTACTTCGGCTGGAGCAATATTACCAAGGTTTACATTACTGCCGATTAATTTAATAAACCAAACCTGTTGTTCTTTTTGCGGGGCTTCCCAAATAATGGTTTCTTCGGGGATTTGGGTTAAAATCTCATCAACCAAGCCTTCGCGTACCTCGCCGCTTCCACGGTAAATACCTACGTTACCACCTTCGCGGGCTTCAGCAATAACTTTCCACGAGCCGGCTTCGATTTCGGCCTGCATTAATTTAATCCACTTGTATGGTGCAAATATTTTAGCCGCATCTTTACTGCCCACTTCAGAAATTACCGTTACCTGTTTAGAAAGTTCACGGATAAATTCACATTTTTTATCATGCTCAATTTCGATAGATCCATCAGAAACTTCTGCATATTCCATTCCGTACTGGTCTAAAACGCGCTGATAATCTGCAAACTGGTTGCGGATGATAAAGGCTTCAAATAAGGTTCCTCCGAAATAGGTTGGGATGCCGGCACTTTTATATAAAGCTAATTTTTCTTTAAGGTTTGGTGTTACGTGTGAGGTAGCCCAGCCCAATTTTACGATATCTGTATGTACACCGGCAACTTCAATAAAATCTTCTACCTGGCGTAGGCTCAATCCCTTATCCATAACCATTGTTAAGCCTTTTTGGCGTGGTTTAGCTGGACGTTCGGGAACGTTTAATAATGGATAATTCATATGCGTACAAAAGTGAAAAAAATTTTGAGATTTATTTGTTAAATTTTTCTCACAAGGTCATTACCTTATATATCTGTTTATAACGTTCAAAATGGCACTATTATCCTGCAATTGCGGTAAATATTCAAACAAAATATAATGTTTGTCAGGGTCGGTTGTTAAAGCTGTTTCCAGGTATCCCAGCGCATCGCTATAATTGCCCATGGCAAAAAGATAGGCCACCATGCGGTAGTAAAGCTCGGCAGCCTCAGGGTTATTTTTGATTGCCTCGGCCATTGTTTCTGATGCCTCAAGCAGTTTTCCCTGCTCATAAAGCACGGTACTAAAATCCAGCCAGGCCTCAATGTCCATTGGATTAAACTCCAGTACTTTTTCGTAGGCTTCAATCGATTCATCAATCTGGCCTAATTTATAATAAGCATCGGCCATGGCAAACCAGAAATCAGGATTTTCAGCCTCTAAATCAATTGCTTTTTTATAAAAATGTAAGGATTCGAAATAACGTTCTTCAAAATTCAGCGTAACCCCGATCCCAAACCAGGCATCAGCCATTTTGGGGTCCATTTTTACCGATTTTTTATAATAAGAACGGGCTTCGTCCATTTTTTCCAGCTTTTCGTAACACTCCCCAATGGCACAATAGGTATCGGCATTAGGTGGTTCATATTCGAAAGTCTGTTTATAAACTTCAATGGCCTCATCGTATTTATCCAGCTGCACCAAAGCATTCCCTTTATTGAAATAAGCCGAACTGAAATCTTCTTTAATTAAAATGGCATAATCGTAAGCATCAATTGCTTTTTCGAAAAGATTCAGTTTGTGGAAACTATTGCCCAGGTTATACCATGCCGCATACGAATAGGGGTCGGTATCGATATATTGCTGGTAAAACTTAATGCTTTCTTCCTGCTTGTCTAAAACATCGTAGCAAAAAGCCAGTTCGTATAAACCATCCTGGTTTTCCATATTCTGCTCTAAACTGAGTTTAATATAGGTAATGGCACTTTCATAATCGCCCATGCTTTGATATACATAAGCCATCTGCAATAAAATTTCATCAGTACTTTCGGCCAGGCCTAAAGCTTTTTCATAATTTTCCAAAGCCTCGTCATATCGTTCGGTGTTCTGAAAAATATTACCGCGAAGCAGGTAAATATCCGGTTCTGACGGTTCTAAAAGTTCAGCCTTTTGTAAAGCAATAAAAGCCTGTTCGTGGTTGTTGGTTAAAATGTAAAGATGAGCCTGTTTAATTAAAAAAACAGTTGCATAAGGGTGCTGACTGATTGCAAAATCAACTACCTGCAAAGCTTTGACCGGATCATTTTTCTCGATGTAAAAATCTACAATGTATTCAAAAGCGCCTGCATCGAAAAAATACTGGTCCTGATTGCGGAGCATTTCTTCGTAACGTTCTACCGAGCGTTGTGCGTCTTCGTTGGATTCAAAAAAGAATTCTTCTTCCATATATTATACTATTAAAGAACCGTGCCAATTAGCAGAAAAACACATTATAAGTTTACCAATTTAAATAATCCGTTTTTAAAATAATTATTAACATCAATAAGCTTAAACAGCGTAAATGGCTGAATATAAAGTGTATTAACTGTGGTTAAGATGTGTGGATAATCGACAGATTTTTTGCAACATCGCGGTTCCTTTTCCCTTCTTTTACAAAAATACTATAAATTTATGGGATATACGTAATTAAGAAGTCATGAAAGGATTGATCACTTTTGCCCTGTTTTTATTGGGTTTTACTACACATGTTCTGGCACAAAATAACGAAGAAAGCGCCGTTAAGGAAGCTATAAACCATTTGTTTGCCGGTATGAAAACAGGCGACAGCACTTTAACCAGATCGGCCTTTGCAACCGGCGCGGTGATGCAAACCATTGTAAGCAAGGATGGAAAAGTAAGTGTTAGGACAGAATCGGTCGATGATTTTGTTAAACTGACCGGCACGCCGCACAAAGAAGTGTATGATGAGCGTATTGTATTCAGCAAAATATTAATTGATGGGCCACTGGCTGCAGTATGGACAGATTATAAATTTTATGTAGGTGAAAAATTTAGCCATTGCGGGGTTAATTCCTTTCAGTTGGTAAAGGGAGATAAAGGCTGGCAGATTGTTTACATTATTGATACGCGGAGAAAGGATAACTGCAATTAATTTATTTCCTTTTTTCACTTAATTTGATTTATTGTAAAAGTTGAATACTTTAATCAAATCCTCCTCTTGTTTCAGATCAAGCTGTTCATTTTTGATAAAAGTGGATATTTCGTCTTTTTTATCGCCTAAAACGGTTGTAATATTTTTTGCTGATGGCGTAAATTTCTGAACCACTCCACCTTTATTGGTAAAATAATTGCTTTGCTGAACCATTTTATTAGCCTTTTTTTTGGTGTACCAATCTTCTGTTGCCTCTTTTTTCACTGAGTATTGTTTAAGCAGCGCAACGCTTCCATCGGCCACTGTTTCGTAGAAATTGTTGGTATGATCAGCACCTGATTTAGTAAATGTATGAGATTTGCCAAGCGAATCGACCAGGGTGAATGACTGAACCGAATCCTGAATGGCATAAATATTATTATTCTCAGTATATTCTAGTTGCTGCGTTTCTAAATTATAGCGTAAATCTTTTACATTAAATTCCTTCTGGCTCACGGTTTTTATTTTGCCGTTAGCATACCTGTTGTTAAAGTATGGACTGCCTTCTGTTGGATTTTTTGTTACTGACTTTAACAGCGGCTTGGCGCTTGGACCAACTGTTACATTTTGTGCAAAAGCAAAAATTGCCTGAGTGGTTAGAAAAAAAAGGAAAATGAGGTTTTTCATATTGTTTTTTTTAGTTAAAATTTAGAAAATAGAAAGCTTTATTGCGCAATTAAGGCTTTAAAATTAATAACGTATCAGGATTTCTGTTTTTCATTTATTTTTTATCAAAAATCTACTGTTTTTTTAGTTTGAAATTGTAATTATTAAGAATTACTAAAACAATTTAGCTATATTTCAAATGCAATTTATACTATTTTTAATATAAATGATGTTTTTTTTGATTTATTGATAAAAATAACTGTAATTCGGGGATTATTAACTTAAACTAACTTCTAAAAACTATGAAAAAACTCGTACTGTGTTTATTCATGTTTTTATTTTGCGGCATTATAGAAACCAATGCTCAAAGTAAAAATATTACTGGTAAAGTAGTTGCATCTAATGATGGCCTTCCGCTTCCAGGGGTAACTATCCGTGTAAAGGATACAAAAAAAGCCACCACAACAGGCTCCGATGGTAAATTTACCATCAACGTTAGTCCGAATGATGTTCTCCAGTTCGCCTACCTTGGGTCTTTGCCTAAAGAAATTACAGTTGGTACACAATCTAACCTCGTTGTTAGTTTAGAGCCCGATTCAAAAACTTTAAGTGAGGTTACCATTTCTACCGCATTGGGTATTAAACGTAAGCCAAAAGAAATCGGTTATGCAACGCAGCAGGTAACCGGTAAAGCATTAACCGCAAGCAGGCCAACCAACCTTGCCACCGGTTTATCAGGAAAGGTTGCCGGTTTACAGATTAACCAGGCAAACAACCAGATTGATGCCGGCGATCAGGTAAGGGTTGTATTGCGTGGTAACCGCTCATTTACAGGGAACAACCAGGCCCTTTTGGTATTGGATGGTATTATTGTGCCTTTGAGTCAGTTAAATTCGATTAACCCGAACGATATTGACAATGTAAACATTTTAAAAGGTGCAAATGCTGCGGCGCTTTATGGTTCTGATGCTTCGAACGGTGTAATTATTGTGAGCACCAAGAGGGGATCTTCTGACGGAGGAGGCATTACCTATACTAATTCCACTTTACTAAATCGTTTAAGCTACTTTCCAAAGCTGCAAACGGAGTTTGGAGGGGGAACAAATCAGGATGATTTTGGATTTGGTTTGTACACGCCTTTCGAAAACCAGACTTTCGGCGATCGCTTTGATGGAAGCCTCAGGCCACTGGGCCGGGTATTAGAAGATGGTACCTACCAGATGGTTCCTTATTCCTATAAAGATGGTGAGAAAGAAAATTTCTTCGAAACCGGTATTGATGAGCAGAACGACCTTACCTATTCTGGCGGAAATGAAAGCGGAACCACGTATATCAATTTACAGCGCGTAAACAGTAAGGGTTATGTTCCTGGCGATAAATCGAACAGAACGGCAATCCGCATTAACGGAACCCGTAAGCTGAATAAATTTTTAGCCGATTACTCGTTCAACTACACACAAAGAAATTATGATAAAAGTAACAACCAGGTGTATAATAATGTAATTAATACGCCGGGTAACGTACCATTAACAGAGTATAGTGATGTAACCTCTAAATATGGCAACCCGAACGATTATTATAACGATTATTACAACAATCCGTATTTTGGTTTACAACAAAACCGTAATAATGAGAGAAGAGACGATTTGCTGGGTAATATTTCTTTTACTTATAAGCCGGTTGATTGGCTGAGCTTATTGGCCAGGGGTGGTTTCAGCAGCAAGAATACGCAGGGAAAAAATAAAAATTATGCCTATACCTATTCAGATTTTGCTCACAACTCAGGAAAGGCAGCAGCTGCAACGCAATACACTAAATCATCAGTAACCGATTACAATGAATTTGAAAGCAGGTACACGGGAGATTTTCTTGCAACAGCCACTAAAACGTTTAACCAATTTAAATTTACTTTAATTGGCGGTGCCCAGGTGATTCAGAAAAATTATAAGTACATGTCGCAATCGGGTTCTAACCTGGTGGTAGATAACCTTTTCAATATCAATAACCGTACTGGCGAGATTGTAGGTTCGGAAACGGAGCGAAACTCCAGACAACTGGGTGTTTTTGGTGATTTCACCGCTACGTATAACGATTTTTTAACCATCCACGTATCGGGCCGAAACGACTGGGATTCAAGGCTAGCGGCAAGCAACCGTTCATTTTTTTACCCGGCAATTGATGCTGCCATAACGCTTACCGATGCTATACCAGCTTTAAAAGAGAGTAAGGTAATCAGCAATTTGAAACTCCGCGGAGGTATTTCTAAAGTATATGCGGTACAGGTTGATCCTTACAACATCATTTCTACGATTAGTCCTGCAGGAAACTTCCCTTATGGTGGTACGGCAGGTTATTCGATAGATAACAAATTATTTGATCCAAACCTGAAACCGGAACACACAATTTCGAAAGAGATTGGTGTTGATATCGGTTTCCTGAATAACCGGATTACTTTAGAAACTTCTGCATACCTTCAGAATACAAAAGATCAGGAGATTATTAACGGTATCGATTTATCAGGCACAACCGGTTATACCAGTGCAGTTATCAATACTGGTGAGGGACAGAATAAAGGGATTGAGTTCAGTTTAAACGCTGCTCCTGTTATTGGTTTGGCCAATGGATTTAGGTGGAACGTTGGTGTAAACTATTCTTATAACACCAATAAAGTTTTATCATTATATCAAGGCCAAAATCAATTGGGAATTGGCGATAACAACTATATTGTGGTTGGCCAGAGTTTCCCTTCTTTACAGGTTAGTACTTATCAAACAGATCCGCAGGGCCGTGTTATTGTTGATGCCAATACCGGACTGCCACTTTCTAATCCGATCAATAAAGATTTCGGACAAACCAACCCCAGTCATGTTTTAGGTATCAATACCAGTTTCACCTTTAAAAACTTTACCTTATCAGGCGTAGCCGAATACCGCAGCGGTAACGTGTTTTACAATAGTTTTGCCGGAACACTTGATTTTGCCGGTATCAGTTACACTTCAGGAGAGGCCGGACGTGAGCGTTTTATTTATCCAAATTCAGTTATAGAAACATCGCCAGGGGTATTTGTGCCTAACACCAATACCACAACTATACAGGGCAATGGCTCTTTCTGGTCGGATGGTATCCGTACAAACACGGCTTCTAACTATGTAATGAGTGCTGCATTCTGGAAAATCAGAGAGCTTTCTTTGGCTTACCAGGTGCCAGGCCAGTGGTTACAGAGCAAGGCTAAATTTATTAAAAATGCGAGTATAGCGCTCATCGGAAGAAACTTGTTTATGTTCCGTCCGAGCGATAATATTTACACCGATCCGGAAATTAACGTAGGCACAGGAAATGCGCAGGGTGTTAATAACCTTAATCAAACGCCTCCAACCCGTATTTATGGTTTTACCGCAACAATTGGCTTTTAACGATTAACGAAAAAAACATGAAAAAGAAATTAATATATGTGTTTACAGTATCAGCAGTATTACTGTTGGGTGCCTGTAAAAAGGGGTTTTTGGATATTAACGATAATCCGAACAATGCAACTACGGTTAAACCGGCCCTGGTTTTAACCGGTGCATTAAATAATACTGCTGCCTATACAACCGGCGGTTCTATTTTTTACAGCTTTGCAGCACTATGGATGAATTACTGGATGACACCAGGGGGCGTTTCGGGATGGTATGAAGAACGTTCGTATAATTTTACCACCAACTGGAGCGGTTCTACAACACTTTGGGCCAATCTTTACGATAATTTAAATGATTACCAATATTTGGAAACACAGGGTAAAGCATCCGGACAGAATTTCTATGTTGCTGTTGCCAAAACAATGAGAGCATGGGATTTTCAGTACCTGGTAGATTTTTATGGTAACGTACCTTATACGCAGGCATCAAAATCTGTAACTTTCCTTAACCCAAAATACGATAAAGCGCAAAGCATTTATGAGGATTTAGCGAAACAGCTTGATACTGCTGCCAATTTGTTCAAAACCATTACGGTATCTCCTGCAGATGCCGCTGCTGATATTTATGCCAAAGGAAACCTGCAAAAATGGGGCAAGTTTGCCAACACCTTAAAACTGAGGATTCTTTTGCGTCAATCAGAAATGCCTGGTCGCGAACAATACATTAAAGATGAAATTGCCAAAATTACGGCCAATGGTTTTGGATATATCGGAACCGGAGATGGGATATTCAATAATCCGGGGTATTTAAATACGGCAGGAAAGCAAAATCCGTTTTGGGCCGTTTATGGTTATGGTGTTGATGGTACCAGAACTGCTTCGCATGGTTACATGTTGGCGAGTTCTTACGGTCTTAATTTCCTTCAGGATAATGATGACCCGAGATTGGGCCGGTTATATAATACCATTAACGATGGTGCGGGTACTACCTATGAAAGCTTAATTTGGGGACAGGACGTTGATGCTCCTTTTACCATTGCGAGGGTTTCGAGTATCGGTAAAGGTGTGTTGAAATCATTCGATCAGCCACAGCCGATTATTACCGATTTTGAAAGCTTGTTTATTCAGGCAGAAGCTGCACAAAGGGGTTATATTTCTGGCAGTGCACAAGCAGATTATGAAGCTGCTGTAACCGCAAACTTTGTTTACCTGGGGCTAACTGCAGCTGATGCAGCAACTTATCTTGCTGATCAGTCTGTTGCAACATGGGATGCGAATGCCGATAAAATTGCATTGATTATTAAACAGAAATGGGCGGCAATGAACGGCACAAATGCAATTGAACCATGGACGGATTACAGGCGCTTGGAGCTTCCGGCAGATATGCCAATTTCTATTGCTTCAACCGTAACCACTAAAAAAATCCCGGTAAGAATGTTATATCCACAGAGAGAATATAACACCAACTCTGCCAATGTAATTGCAGAAGGTACTATTAACCAGTTTACTTCAAGAATTTTCTGGGACGTTAAATAAATCAGTTAAAACGATGAAAAATAAAAATATATTCAGCGGACTTGCCGCAATGTTATGCATTGTAAGTCTTTCGTCTTGTTTAAAAAACAAAAACGAACAACCCGATTTTTCGGCTACAACACCCGTTGTAGAAATCCCGGTTGGCTCTCCGGTTGGTGATGGCAGTGTAAATTCGTTAACAACTTCGCTTATCCAGCAGGATGCACCCAGCGATTACATTTATTATATCAATTATGCAGCATCCAGTACAAAATCTACAGATATTAAAGTAACTTTATCTATCGATCCTGCCACACTTGATAAGTACAATGCTGCACATACTGATGCCCCATTAACCATGGTGCCAACAAATGCTTTCAGCACTTCTACAACCATTACCATTCCGGCCAATACCCGTAGGGTACAGGTTCCGGTAAAATTTGTGAGTACAGCTCTGGATCCTGCACTTAGTTATGGGTTGCCGATAAAAATTACCGATGCATCGGGAGAAGTGATCAGCAAAAATTTTGGGGCAGTTGTTATAAAGGTTGCAGTAAGAAACCGCTACGATGGAAAATATAGCTTAAAAGGTTATATTTTCAGAGAAGGTGATACTGATGGGCTTATGGGCTATTTTAAAGGTTTAAGTCAGGATTTATCGAGTAACGGTGCCACGGCATTAAACTTCTCTCAGGTTTGGAAAACTGGTGCCGGTGCTGGTGGTATTGATGGTTTAACCATTAATGTTAATCCGACAACCAATAAGGTAACGATGAAAAGTACAGCAAATGCAACTTTAGTAAACGATCCGGCTTACGATAGCCGTTACGATCCGGCTACTAAAACTTTTTATATTTCTTTTAAATGGGGCGCAAGTCCGGCCAGCAGGGCAGCTACCGATACACTTACTTATGTATCAGCTCGTTAAGAAATAAAACATTTTATCAAAGCCCCAAGGATGATTCTTTGGGGCTTTTTTATTATTAAGGTAGATGAAATTTTCAACCACGGATAGGCACAGATCAACACAGATTTTATATTCCTTTCGCATCAATAATCTGGTCTTAGCGTTTCGCTAATACACCAAAATATACTTTATTGTATGTCCGTAACAAAACGCTACAGACTAGATTGGTTCATAAAAAAGTCGTCATCTCGACTGAAACAGCCCTAATATTCGGAAGAGAGATCTATCTTGAGGTAGATCTCTCGGCTACATTGCACTCCGCTCGAGATGACGATCTGTTGGAGGTTGGCACAAGGCAATCTTAAAGCGCATGCTAATAGCGATCGTTTTAAGATTGCTTCCCCGAAATCGGGGCAGGCTGTCCGCTGAAAAAGCCTTTTAGCAATGACGACCTAGTGGAGGAATAAAAATTATTCCTTTTCTAAATCTGCAGCACCTTTTTTAAACAGTTCGGCCTGTTTGTTCAGGTTTGTTTTAGCTTCACCACTGGTTGCGGCGGCCTGTTTTGTTTTGGCCTGAGCAGTGGCCGCATAAGCGCTACTCAGCTGCTTGTTTAAGTACGATTGCAGTTTTAATCTTTCTATTGCACTGCTGATGTTGTTTATCCCTTTTTCGGTAATTGCAGGGTTTGTATTTGCCCTTAAATACTGAAAATACTGACCGATTACGCCAAAAATTTTATTGCGGTCGCCGGTTAGCATAATGTTTTCGTAAAATGCCTGATGCTCATCTTTAGGATCGCTGATGTACAACGATGCAATAGATGGCGCGATGTGGTCTTTCGTATCTGCATCTAAAGCCGATAGAGCCGTAATACTTTCTTGCGGAGCCAGTTTAGCCAAACCACCAATACCGGCAGCAAGCACTTTGTACGATCTGTCTTTCAGGCTTTCCTGCATCAACGTTTTATAAGCCTGATCGCCGGTTTCTGATAATTTTACTATCGCAGCCGATCTTACTTCAGTGTCTTTATCACTTTTTGCCATTTGAAGCAGGATTGGTAAAGCTGCGGCTTTAATTTTTGCATCTTCCAGGTTAATCCCGTCAATACTTAAAGCACGTAAATCTCCCGATTTATCTTTTAGTCCTTCAAGCAATACCTGCTGACCGCTGTTGGCTTTGCTTTGCATAATAAATTGTAAAGCTTCGATCCTGTTGGCATAACTTGGTGCATTTTTATATTGGAAATAATAATTTTCGGCTGTTTTATTATCGTTTGTTTCGCCCACAATGATTTTATCCACGTCGAAATCGATCAGATCGGGTTTAGCGCTTACGTCAAAACTAAAATTCTGCTCACGGCTATTGATCAGGATCTCTTTCCTGATTTTTTTACCACCAGCATAGATATCGATTTTAACCGGTAAGGTAAAAGTTTGCACGCCCGAATCCTGAGTTTGTTTCACCTTAATGGTTGCTTTGCCATTTTCGTAACCATAATCGATGCTTAAGATTGGGTGACCGCCATTGTAGTACCACTGGTTAAAATACGGGCTCCAGTCTTTACCGGTTACATCTTCCATGGCCAAACGCAATTGGTGTGTTTCGCCATTTTTGAAAGCATTGGTGGTTAAGTAGCGGTTAAGCGATTTGTAAAAAGCTGCATCGCCCATCTGGTTTTTAAGGGCATATAAAATGATCGATCCTTTGGCATAACTCACATTATCGAACATATCTTCCTTGTCGTTATAATAAAAACGGGCCAAAACAGGGCTCTCACCTTTCTTGGTCGATCCTAAATACGATTGCAGTTTTTCGTAACGCGATTTATCTTCCGCATCCTGACCAGCGTCGTGCCCGTGCCAGATTACCTCTCCAAAAGTAGCAAACGATTCGTTCATGGTTAAGTTAGACCACGATTCGGCAGTAACATAGTCGCCAAACCATTGGTGAAAAAGCTCGTGCGCAATGGTTCCTTCTTCATTGCCATCCAATAATTCGCGGTCTGTTTTTTGTACCTGCTCGCCATGTAAGGTTGCCGTGGTATTTTCCATCGCACCCGAAACATAATCCCTGGCCACCACCTGCGAATATTTGTTCCATGGATAATCTACACCCAAAATATTGCTGTAAAACTGGATCATATCGGGGGTTTTTCCAAATATCTGTTTGGCATAAGGCGCAAATTTTGGTTCCAGGTAATAATTCACTTCTTTGCCTTTATAAGTATCCTTTGTCACCTTAAACTCGCCAATGGCCATCATGAATAAGTAAGGTGAGTGTGGCAGATCCATTTTCCAGGTATCGGTTCTGGTTCCATCGGCGTTGGCTTTCTGACTGACCAGTTTACCGTTAGAAAGTGTGGTGTACTTTGATTTAACCGTCATCGAAATTTCTTCGGTGGTTTTCTGGTCCGGTTTATCTATTGTAGGAAACCATGCTGATGATGATTCCGTTTCGCCCTGCGTCCAGATTTGGGTTGGTTTATTTTTATCCGTACCATCAGGGTTGATAAAATAAAGGCCTTTGGCATCGGTTATGGCCGCACTTCCCTTTACTTTCAGTTCGTCAGGTTTGGCAGTGTAAGCAATGTAAACCGTATATTTTTCGGTATTGGTGTACTTTTTATTTAATGTGATGTATAGTTTATTGTCATTATACACATATTTAAGCGGTGTATTTCCATTAGCACCAACTAAAGCAACGGTTTTAATGTCCATGCCCTGCGCATCGAGGGTTAAAGAATCTGTAGGGTAAAAATGAGGCTTTAGAGTTACCCATTCTTTACCATATAAATATCGTTTAGCATAATCAAAAGATACATCGAGTTTGGTATGTACCAGATCGTTAACCTTGGTTGCGGTAACGCGGTAAACGCTGAGGTTATTTGATTTTTCGGCAGGTTGTTCCTGTGCGAAAAGTGGATTAGCCATAAAAGCTGAAACCAATATTACCCCACAGGCAATAAATTTTTTATTCATTTTTTAAGATTTTATAAGTCAGTTATCTTTAAAGCAAGATATTAAGAATTGTGGTAAAAGTAAAGCGTCAAATGTAACCTGCTTTAACTTAATTTTTTGTTTTTTTGTGTAAATCGTTAGATATATGACTACAGATATTCAATCTATTTTAAATAAACTGGGCGTACAGGCAGACAATGCGGCCTATAGTACAGGGAGCAGCTGGGGCGGTGCATCGAACACAGAAAGGTTGGAAAGCTATTCTCCTGTTGACGGTAAACTGATTGCTTCGGCGAGAGTTGCAAGTGCTACTGATTACGATGCCATTGTGGTAAAAGCACAAGCTGCATTTAAGGATTGGCGTACTGTTCCGGCTCCGAAAAGAGGCGAAATTGTACGTCAGTTTGGTGATGCCCTGCGCGAAAATAAAGAGGCTTTGGGCACGCTGGTTTCGTACGAAATGGGGAAAAGTTTGCAGGAAGGATTTGGTGAAGTACAGGAAATGATCGATATCTGCGATTTTGCAGTAGGTTTATCGCGGCAGCTTTACGGTTTAACCATGCACAGTGAACGCCCGAGCCACCGCATGTACGAACAGTGGCATCCGCTTGGGGTTGTAGGCATAATTTCTGCCTTTAATTTCCCCGTTGCAGTTTGGAGCTGGAATGCCGCGCTGGCCCTGGTTTGTGGTAATGTTTGCATCTGGAAACCATCAGAAAAAACACCTTTAACAGCTATTGCCTGTCAGCATATTATTGCAAAGGTTTTTAAAGCTAACGATGTTGCCGAAGGCGTTTGTAGCCTGGTATTAGGTGATAGAATTGTAGGCGAATTAATGACAAATGATAGCCGTATTCCATTGGTTTCTGCAACCGGATCAACCCGTATGGGGAAAGCGGTTGGTGCTGCTGTTGGTGCCCGTTTAGGTAAAAGTTTGCTCGAACTTGGGGGTAATAATGCCATCATTATTTCCGAACATGCCGATCTGGATATGAGTTTAATCGGAGCAGTATTTGGTGCAGTTGGTACGGCCGGTCAGCGCTGTACGTCAACCCGTAGGTTGATTATCCACGAAAGTGTGTACGATGCTTTTACCGCCAAACTGGTTAAAGCTTACGGGCAACTGCGCATTGGCGATCCGTTAGATCAAAATAACCACGTTGGTCCACTGATTGATACCGATGCCGTTGCAGCTTATTTAGATTCTATTGAAAAATGTAAAGCCGAAGGAGGTGATTTCATAGTAGAAGGAGGTGTTTTATCAGGCGATGCTTATGCCAGTGGCTGTTATGTAAAACCTTGCATCGCCGAGGTTCAGAATGATTATAAAATTGTTCAGCACGAAACTTTTGCACCAATTTTATACCTGATTAAATATAAAACATTAGAAGAGGCCATTGCGCGGCAAAATGGTGTGCCACAAGGCTTATCGTCAGCAATTATGACCTTAAATTTAAGAGAAGCCGAACAGTTTTTATCAGCTAAAGGATCTGATTGTGGCATTGCCAATGTAAATATCGGTACTTCGGGTGCCGAAATTGGGGGAGCTTTTGGAGGCGAAAAAGAAACCGGTGGCGGCAGAGAAAGCGGGTCGGACGCCTGGAGAGCCTACATGCGCAGACAAACCAATACGATCAATTATTCGAATACTTTGCCACTGGCGCAGGGCATTAAATTTGATTTGTAAAGAAGAATTGTCATTGCAAGAAGGAACGACGAAGCAATCTATATTGGCCAGGGTTTATAATCCGGACCATCTTTTAAAGCAAAAAAAGGCGCTGAAATCTTAATTCAGCGCCTTTATGGTAAAATATATGATAGGGTTAGAATAGTTTTTCTAATAAATCAACCCGGATATCATCGTAACGGGATTTGTTGTTTGCTAAAAGTGATTTTCCGGTTAATCGGATACTGGTTTCCTGAGCGGTAAAACCGGCCATATTTATTTTAGATGCTATACCCAAAACTGCCTGGTGAGAATCGGTTGTGCCTTCTAATTTTAAGGATGCATCATCTTTCACATTTGTTGATAAATTAACGGTATTGGCTTTAATGTCTGCCGATGCCTCATCATTTAAAACCACGTTCAGGTTTAACAGATTGAAAGTTCCGGCAGTGCTTACAGTTGCAGTATTTGAAGCTTCGATATCGGTTAAATTATTTACATGCGCTATAACCGTTAAGGCATTTTTATCAAATGAACTGATTCTCAATTCTGCTCCCTGTTGTTGTACCAAAGCATTTTTGGTGTAATATTGATCGTAAACCTCAACACTTTCCTTGGCATCCTGAACCAGGATCAGTTTCACATTGCCTGATACCACAATTTTGCTGATGTTTTTAACTTTGGTTATAGCAGTGTAGTTCGCATTGTTTTCTGTTGCGTTTGCTACAACTGTTGCGCTGCTTAAAGTAACCATTACTAATACTGCTGCGAATAAATTTTTGATAGAGTTTTTCATGACCTTAATATTTTATGTTTATAAATCTTAATTTTAAATCCCTAATAATTAGGTGTTTTTGTAGTTAAGACTGCGATCTGGTAAAAACGTTTCAGCCAATTTTGGGCTATTATACCATGCGCTTGTATTTATAGACGAACGCCAAAATAACCTATACGAAAACCTGCTTGTTTTTTGAAACTTCGATAAACAAAAAAGCCGATTTGGTTAAAGACCGGCCATTTATTAAAAGTGATTTGGCTTAAAGCTTTTTAATGAGCAGATAACTCTTTGTCTCACTCCAAAAATAATCCTTGCTATCGTTTTCGTAATAAGTGCTTTGTAAAGACGTAACGATGATGGTATATTGGTATCCGTTAATACTTTTAGAAACACCCATTAGCTTCGCTGGGTAAAGGTATTCCTGTTTTTTATTAGTGGTTTTTAAGGCACCTTTTTTATAGGCATTAACGGCTTGCTTAAATACTTCTTTTAAATCAAGCTGAAGTGCTGGTTGATTATTAACCAATAGCAGGAGTTTTGAACCGATTTTATTTGTTGTTAAATCTGTACCGTAAAGCCGTGTTATTTTTTTTTCCTGATATCCGTTCATTTCGATCAGGTAATCATAACCCTTAACATTTAAAACCTGGTTTTCATCATTTTGGAGTGTAATGCTCACACCGTGATCATATTCCAAATCACCTTTAACTTTAAAAATAGCCAATGCGGTATCAACCTTGTTCATGCGCATGCTGTACCGATAGCTATTGGTAGCATCTATTTTTTCTTCTATTTTACTAAGATCTCTTTTGGTAAAGGGTTGAAGGGTTTTTAATCCGTGGGTGTACACCAGATATCTGATTACCGCTGGTTTTTCTTTAATATCGTCTTTTTTCTTACTGCCCATGATCCGCTTTAACCGGCTCAACTGCGAGTATTTTGATACAGAAAAGGCACTTTGCGGGCCATAGGTAGCCAATAGCGAAATGATGCACAAGCTTATCGGGATTACTTTGATATTCTGCTTTTTACTGAAGAGAAAATAGATGGTTACCCCAGCCAGCCATAAAGCCAGTGCAGTTAAAATATACCTGCTTTCTGTAATGCCATAATGCCCCACCCTTTTCCATACGGCAAGCAATAAAAGCACCACTAAGGGGATCATCATGACATAAAAGAATTTGGAAAATAATTTAATCCAGCTGTTACCTGCAGTTTCTTTAACCGGAAAAACCAGGAGCAATGACAGGATTCCAAAAACAGCGTAACCCAAAATCAAGCTGGAAACCAAACCCTTTGGCAATTCCCATAACACCGCGATTTTGAGTTCATAAACGAGTAAAATTGCTAAATAAATAGTCACCAGTGGAATAAGTACAAACTGGGCAAATATTTTCAAGCCTTTCGGGTAACTATGATCTTCTTCCAGTAATTTATAATCGGTAGGAATTCCTGCCAAAAAGAATGTGGTGTTAAATCCTGCGCTAATGATGGCAAATAGGGTCATATATGTTTGCCATTTAATTTCGGCATTAAACAATCCGTTAATGGCAACCAGGGCAATAGCCAAACCAGCATATAGTACCGCAGAATAAAGTGCAGAAGTAAGAAACCGAAGAAAAAGGGCTTTGTTAAACTGCCAGAAGCCGTTTACATTGTCCTGGCCGATAAATGGGGCAAATGCAACAAGCAAATGGAAGGCAAAAGCAAATAAGAAAATGCGGTAAAGATCTGCTGAATAGTTGGTCGGATCGAGGCTGAAATAAAGTAAAACACAGATGAGTAATCCACCCAAACGAAATAACCACTTTTTCTTTAATGCGTATTGGTTCCGTTCTGAAATTAAATCGAGGGCCAATAAGAGTGTGAGCGCCAGATTTAAAATGGCAATGGCCTTTATTAAATGATCTTTTAAATTTTCGTTCTGTTCTGAGTAGTCCCGATAATCTGAAATATGGATATAATAGCACCAGCACAATGTTGCAGCAACTGCAAAAATAAATTGTAAGGGAAAACGCTTAATTACATTTACAAACCCATTGTAGAGCTGTTGGAGAGAAGGTAATTTCATCTGATTTTTTTATTAAAGATATAACGTTTTAAGCTTAATGATTAAGGCTCAGGATTTAATTTGTTAAAAAAGGTTAAAGCATTGCACGCAACTAATATATTAGTTTTATATTCGGGCAACAAAACCAAACCTTATCTATGACACGTCTATTCCTCTCGTTGTGTTTTTTAGTATTGATTAGCTCATACTCAAAAGCACAGGGCCTTCACACCATTAAAGGCCGAACGATTGACACCGCATCTACCACCCTTTTGTCCGGAACTTCCGTTGCAATTTTAAATGCAAAAGATTCTACACTGGTAAAATTTACCCGAACAGCCGAAA
Organism: Pedobacter sp. 22226; assembly: GCF_052045455.1. Taxonomy (NCBI): domain Bacteria; kingdom Pseudomonadati; phylum Bacteroidota; class Sphingobacteriia; order Sphingobacteriales; family Sphingobacteriaceae; genus Pedobacter; species Pedobacter sp. 22226. Next base: position 535,784 of record NZ_JBQEPB010000003.1, read on the forward strand.
ACGGCTCTTTCGAAATTAATGGCATTAAAAACGGAAAGTTTATCCTGTTGGTATCTTATCCAAAATATGCCGATTTTGTTGATCATTTTACCTTAGATTCTACCACTCAGGTTAAGGATTATGGAAAGATCAATCTTACCGGAATGGCTAAAATCCTTTCTGATGTAATTATTAAAGGAAACCGTACCGCTATAAAAATTAAAGGCGATACCACCGAGTTCGATCCCAAAGCTTATAATATTGAGCCAAACTCGAAAGTAGAAGACCTGATTAAACAATTTCCAGGCTTTCAGGTAGATAAGGACGGAAAAATTACCGCCCAGGGCAAAACTGTTCCAAAGGTACTGGTAGATGGTGAAGAGTTTTTCGGCGATGACCCAACTTTGGTAACCAAAAACCTCAGGGCAGATATGGTAGAATCGGTTCAGCTGTATGATAAAGCCAGCGATCAGGCCAGTTTTACCGGTATTGATGATGGCGAGAAAACCAAAACGCTGAATATCAAACTAAAAGAAGATAAAAAGAACGGTTATTTCGGTAAAGTGCAGGGTGGTTACGGAACGAAAGATTTTTATCAGGGACAGGCGATGTTCAACAAATTCTGGGGTAAAAAGAAATTCTCTGCCTACGGTATTCTGGGCAATAACGGAACAGTAGGTTTAGGCTGGGATGACCGCGATAAATACAGCGGATCGAGCGGTTTAACGATGACCGATGATGGCGGAATGTATTTTAGCTATGGCGGTGGCGATGATTTCGATTCGTACGATGGCAGGTATAACGGGGTGGGTTTGCCGGTGGCCAGAACGGGTGGCTTGCATTTCGATAATAAGTGGAACAAAGACAAAGAATCGATCAATACCAATTATAAAATCGGATCGATCAGGGTAAAAGGCAGCCGGAATTCCATCAGCCAGAATAATTTAGCATCAGGTACGCAGTTTAGCACTTCAGATGAAGATTTTGATAACGACATGTTCAGGCAAAAACTGGATGCGACTTACGAAATAAAAATAGATACCACCTTAACCATGAAAGTGAGTGTTGATGGCGCCCTGAAAAAAAGCAACACTTCAAATCATTATGTAACAACTACAAACGGAGAAAACGAGTATTTCTTAAATTCATCAGATAGAACGGTCACCAATGAGGCAGATGATCAGAATTTCAATATGAATGTGTTGTTAACCAAAAAACTGAAGAAAAAAGGGCGTACATTATCCTTAAATCTTAATCAGTCGATCAATAAAAACAGTACTGAAGGTTATTTGAACTCTGAAAATAAACGACGTATTATAGAAACAGGTGCAATCGTAGACAGCCTTACCAATCAGTTTAAGGTAAACGATATCACAAACAATTCGTTTAAGTTAAATACAGCTTATACCGAACCGCTCTCTAAAACCTTAACGGTAATTGTGAACTATGGTTTGACGTTAATGAATGGGAAATCAGACCGCAGGTCCTTCAATCAATCTGGTAGCGGCAGGTATGATATTTTAGATACATTATTCAGCAATAACTTCGAACTGAACCAGACCATTAATCAGGGAGGTGCCATTTTCAACTATAAAAAAGGTAAAACGGTAATCAATTTCGGATCTAAATTTAGTGGTGTAAACTTTAAACAGGATGATGTTTACCACAACAGAACGTACATCCGGAATTTTGTAAATTATATGCCTCAGGCATCTTATCAGTATCGTTTCTCTCAGCAAAAATCGCTTAGAATTAATTATAATGGTAATACCAATCAGCCTTCGCTTGATCAGTTGCAACCGGTTAGGGTAAACAACGACCCTTTTAATGTGGTTAAAGGAAATCAGGATTTAAGGCCTTCCTTCAGAAGCAATGTGAATGCAAGTTATAACTCCTATAAAGTGTTAACCAATCAATCCATTTGGTTAAGCGGTTCTTATAGTTTTACCTCAAATCCGATCATTAGCGATGTGAATACCGATGGTGCTGGTAAGAGTACTTACAGTTATATCAATTTCTCGGATAAAATGCAGACCAACTTTTACCTGTACGGGCAGGTTGGCCGGAAAATTAAGCTTCTGGACATGAACATTGGTTTAAACCTGGATGCGAATGGAAATTCTAATTATAACTACATTACCACTAACCAGGGCAGGACATTAAACAACACTAAAAACTATAATTATGGCGGAGGATTAAATATTTCGAAATATGTAGAAAAGAAGTATAGTTTTTATGGCCGTTTTGGTCCGACTTATAACATGTCGAGGGTAAGTATTGGCACAAACAGTGATGGATGGGGATTAAGCGGCTATTTCTCCGGAAATGTGCAGTTACCGGTTAAATTCGAAATCTCAACTGACGGAGAATACCAGTATAACGGAAAAACACAGGTGCTGAACAAGAGTTTTGAGCGCTTTATCTGGAATGCCTCACTGGGTAAAAAATTCTTCAAATCTGAAAATTTAAAATTTGCGGTAACCGTAAATGATATTTTAAATCAGAATGTTGGGTTCGATCGTTCGGCAACCAATACCACCATCAGAGAAACCCGTAATACCACCATTCAACGGTATTTTATGTTCTCGGTTTCATGGGATTTCAACAAAATGGGCGGCGGTATTAAAACACAGAAATAATTATGAAAACTACACTAAAATATATTATCCTTTTTGCTGTTATTTTCATCAGCAGCGATCTTTTTGCCCAAAATATCCACTTCGTGCAAAATGGTGTAATCGAATTCGAAAAAAGATCGAATATATATGCGTTGATTAAAAAGAAAATCGATAAAGACAATGAAAGTTATATGAATGAAGCTTTCGAGTTGTACAAAAAAAATAATCCCCAGTTTAAGGTTGCCAAAAGTACCTTAAGTTTTACCCGCGATAAAAGTTTATATAAATGGCCACCGGTAGAAGAAACGGCAAATAACAACTGGATCTCATCTGATGCGCTGGCTGATTTAAAAAATACAATTGCCACAAATTTCGATCAGCAAACCAGTATCACGCAAAAAAATGTGTATGAAGAGGTGTACCTGGTTAAAGATAGCGTGCGTAAAATAAACTGGAAAATTACGGATGAAACCCGTGAAATTGCCGGTTACGAATGCCGCAGGGCAAATGCCATTATTATGGATTCGGTTTATGTAGTGGCTTATTACAGCAACCAGATCGCGGTTTCCGGCGGACCAGAATCTTTTACCGGCTTACCCGGGATGATTTTAGGTTTAGCCTTGCCGCACGAAAATGTAACCTGGTTTGCAACTAAAGTAACAGAGGTCACCGTGCCCGAAAAAGACCTGCTGGCACCCACAAAAGGAAAACCAACCGATAATAAAGGATTAAAAGCAATATTACTTTCGGCAATGAAAAACTGGGGCCAATATGCACACCCTATTTTTAAAGCCTTTTCGCTTTAGCGCCATGAGGTTCTTATAATTATGCTATTTTAGCATAATCAATAAGATAACATGTACAGCGCACTTTATAACCACATTAATAGATTTATAGATTTGAGTAGCGATGAGCAGGAGATTCTTGCACCGATGCTCAAATCTTTTTCCGTTAAAAAGAAAGCCTTTTTGTTAACCGAAGGACAAACCTGCAGGGCCAATTATTTTGTGGCGAAAGGTTGCCTGAGGCTTTATTTTATTGATATTAAAGGTGCAGAGCAAACTACCCAGTTCGCCATTGAAAACTGGTGGATTACCGATCTCACCAGCTTCCTTTTTCAAACCCCTTCCGAATTTTATATTCAGGCAGCAGAAGCCACCGATGTAATTGCCATTGAGCACCATCATTATGATGAAATGTTTCATAAACTGCCCAAGCTGGAAAGATATTTTAGGTTAATTTTACAAAAGAACCACCAGGCCTCGCAACGGAGGATCAAATTCCTTTATAGCCAGACTGCAGAAGAAAGGTACCGCCATTTTAACAGTTTGTTCCCCGAATTTGTACAACGGGTACCGCAATATATGCTGGCATCTTACCTGGGCTTTACACCTGAATTTTTGAGTAAGATCAGAGCAAAGAAATAGTGCCTTGTTAACCCCCGCAAAGTACTTAAGACGGATTTGGGCTTATTGATTCGTCATTTCGACTAAAGCGAAGCGAAACGGAGAAATCTGTAAGTTCTAATTCCGTGGTTCGTGTCTCCACGAACCATTAAGTTATTATATGCGATATGTTATCCGTGGCTAGAATAAGATATTTTTTGTGCAATCTGGTGATTCGTGGAGACACGAACCACTGCAGCAGCAGATTTGAGCTTATTGATTCGTCATTTCGACTGAAGCGAAGCGAAACGGAGAAATCTGTAAGTTCTAATTCCGTGGTTCGTGTCTCCACGAACCACTAAGTTATTATATGCGATATGTTATCCGTGGCTAGAATAAGATATTTTTTGTGCAATCTGGTGATTCGTGGAGACACGAACTATTAAGCTATTATATGCGATATGTTATCCGTGGCTAGAATAAGATATTTTTTGTGCAATCTGGTGATTCGTGGAGACACGAACCACTGCAGCAGCAGATTTGAGCTTATTGATTCGTCATTTCGACTGAAGCGAAGCGAAACGGAGAAATCTGTAAGTTTTAACTCCGTAATTCGTGTCTCCACGAACTATTAAGCTATTATATGCGATATGTTATCCGTGTTTCCGTGCATCCGTGGCTAGAATAAGATATTTTTGTACAATCTGGTGGTTCGTGGAGACACGAACCACTGCAGCAGCAGATTTGGGCTTATCGATTCGTCATTTCGACTGAAGCGAAGCGGAACGGAGAAATCTGTAAGTTTTAACTCCGTAATTCGTGTTTCCACGAACTATTAAGCTATTATATGCGATATGTTATCCGTGGCTAGAATAAGATATTTTTTGTGCAATCTGGTGATTCGTGGAGACACGAACCAGGGCAAGGAAATGACGGATCGCATAAATTTGTCGCATAGTTTAAATGGCAAACTAACAGGACTTTTAAGCTTACTAACGCAATTTGCGAAGAAATTTACGTGTTTTCCGGTTAGAAAATTCATTTCTTAAACTACATTAAGTTTTTTGTTTTTTATGATGCCGACCTTTACATCGTAATCAAAAAACAAATAAAATGGAAAACAGAATTGATATCCCAAAAGTAGAGCCTGCAGCTTATCAGGCTATGTATGGTTTAGAAAAATATTTATCAACCAGCAAACTGGATCCGATCCTTTTAGAGCTGATCAAAATGCGTGCTTCTCAAATTAACGGCTGTGCATTTTGTTTAAACATGCACTCAACCGATGCACGTAAAATCGGCGAAACCGAACAACGTTTATACCTGTTAAACGCCTGGAAAGAAACCACTTTGTTTACCGAAAAAGAAAAAGCTGTTTTGGCTTTAACAGAAGAAGTAACTTTAATTAGCCACCACGTTGCCGATGCCACTTACCAGAAAGTAGCAAGCTTTTTTAACGAGCAGGAGGTAGCGCAGATTATCATGGCCATTGTAACCATTAACGCCTGGAACAGGCTCGCTATTACTGCAAAAGTAATGGTTGGGTAAATATTTTCAGACCTCGCAGGTTTCTCAGAACTGCGAGGTCTGAACCTAACAGAGATACTCTCAGGTGGCTCAGGTGGTCGATATTTTTTTGGAAAACAATGGTTCAGTACCTTTTGGTTACTGTAGTCCTGCTATCCCTTCAAGTCCTCGCTCATGCTTCGCTCCGGGCTTTCCGTCCTATCAGGTTTATTTAACAAAAGTCAGTTGTTTTAATACTAACTATCAAGACTTCGCAGGTTTCTGAAACCTCTGAGGTCTAATTTTGTCCTCCGTTAATCTTCTTCAATTCCTCATATACCAACCTCGCAACTTCTTTAGCTCCCTCTGGCTGGAAATGCGTGTTATCTTTCTGCCCTTTCGGGTAAGCTTCATATTTCGCCGAATCTAAATTCATGAAATAATGTTTGCTTACAAATTCGTTTCCTTTGGTGGTGAAAAAATCTGCTGAAAGCGAAGTAAGATCAATAATGGGTACGTTGAATTCCTTTGCTACATCCTTTACAGCCTGTGGATATTCGCCATGTGCACTGCCCAGTTTACCGTCTTTCCAGGGATAATTTCTGGTAACAGGAGTAATAATGATGGGTAAAGCACCTTTAGCCCTCGTTTCTTTTACATACATCCTTAAAAATTCTTTATAACCGGCAATAGCTACATAACGTTCGGGTTTATCTTTGGCTGCATCATTATGCCCAAACTGGATCAATACCAGATCATTTTTGTCTAAAGTGGATAAAACATCTTTCCATCTGCCCTCTTCAAAAAAAGTCCGGGTGCTTCTGCCGCCTTTTGCTTTATCAATAACCAATGCACTATCACTTTTAATTAGTTTGTTTAATTTTTTTAAACTGTCTTTTGTTAAAAACTGTTGAAAAACCTGCCCCCAACCCGTAATCGGATATTTTTTCTGCATATATCCATCTTCCAAAGTATAATCAGCAACCGTAGAATCGCCTATCAAATAAACTTTAACAGGTTTAGGTTTCATGATGAAAGACATGAATAAAATAGCACCAAATGCTGCGATCAGAAATTTGTATTTTTTCATCATATTTTATTTTAAAGTTTCTAAACGGAACCAATCATACTCAGCAATTCCCGAATCATTCGTTTGTGTATCCCTGATCGCAAATATTCCCATTTTTGCTCCAATCCATTGGCCGGCGGTTGCCTGAAATTCATCACCCGCATTGCTGAAATTTATTCCATCTTCGCTATAACTGAACTGGCATTTTGCACCGGCAGAGACTTTTAGGCGAAGATAAACCAGGCTCGATTTCAATTTCGTAATCTCTTTTTCATTCTCTGCTTTTCCCTTATCCGCATTCTGGCAAACACCATACATGAGGTATAATCCGTCTTTTTTACTTTTGATGCTCATCTCCGCATAACTTCTTCCCATAACCACTAAGCCCGTTTTTTCGTTTTCCAATTTAGGGTTAGGTTTAAACAAAAGTTTTGTGGTTGCCATAAACTCATCAGCAGGGAATTTCTGCATCAACAAATTTGGAACATCCCAGAGGTTTTTCGCTTCATCAGGAATTTTCGCAGTATATATTTTTAATATACCTTTAGCGGCATCGGTAAATAGCCAGGTGGGCTGCGGATTGGCCTGCCATTGCCACTGCAAACCTAATTTCGCAGCATTAAATTCATCACTTTCTGCCGGAGTTTCAATCGGGTACACCTTGCCCACATTTGGTTTTTTATAAGTAGCCACAGGCTCGCCTTTTCCGTCGCCATCTTTATCAATACCGATAACCGGCCAGTTATTTACCCATTTCATAGGCTGTAAATGCACCACTCGTCCGTAGGCATCTTTATCCTGAAAATGCAAAAACCAGTCTTCACCGGTTTGTGTGTTTACCCAAGCGCCCTGATGCGGCCCGTTAACAGCAGATTTTCCCTGATCCATCACCACTTTTCTTTCATACGGACCGTAAACATTTTTACTCCTTAAAACGAGTTGCCAGCCTGTAGAAACTCCTCCGGCAGGTGCAAATAAATAATAATAACCATTGCGCTTGTAAAATTTTGGCCCTTCAATGGTCGGGTCTGGCTCGTGTCCATCGTACACAATTCTACCGGTTTCCGTTGCCTGTGAACCATCGTTGTTGAGCGGCATAACAGCTAATACACTTTTAATCCCCGCACGGCTGCCGGCGTATGCATAGGCCAGATAAGCCCTGCCATCTTCATCCCACAGCGGGCAGGGATCGATCAAACCTTTACCTGCTGCTACTAATTTAGGGACACTCCACTCGCCTGTAATGGTTTTGGCTTTCGTTAAATAAATGCCAAAATCGGGATCGGGGTAATAAATGTAAAATTCGCCATTATGGTAACGGATAGCAGGGGCCCAAACACCGTTGCCATGTTGTGTTTTTTCAAAATGTTCGAAAGGAGGCTGACGTTTTAATGCATGACCAATTATTTTCCAGTTCACCAGGTCTTTCGAATGTAAAATCGGTAACCCCGGAATGGCATCGAAACTGGAGGCGATCATATAAAAATCATCACCTACGCGGATGGCATCCGGATCAGAATAATCGGCATTGATTACCGGATTTTTATAGGTTCCGTTCCCCTGATCGGCAACCCAAACTTTAGAAACATATCTTTTATCCGGCGTTTGCTGGGCAAATGCATTTATAGTAAAACTTAAAATTAAGATTGAACAGTATAGATATTTCATTTTACAATGATGTTTTTAATATTTGGTTATTGCAGCGTTCCGTTTTTCCTGCGAAGGCGGAATCTTAACGTGGCTAGATCGCTTAATTGTCAATTAGCCTGCCAACAAGATTAAGTTTTTTTTTATTTTAAGGCAAGCTGATATTGTGCAATCGTTCCCGACATCGTTTGCGATGTTTAATGTTTGAAAAATTTCTTTCTGATGAATATTAATGTTTAAAATTGTTCATCATATATTTTAAAACACGGCTGCGTTACGAAGTTTATACTTTTACGTGGCCGATTTTAATTTAAGCCTAACCAAATTAATATGAAAGCAATCATCCTATTTTTTCTAGTAGCTGTTTCTTCTGCGGTTTACGCCCTGGATATTAAACCCGATTTCGTGGTGGCAGCAGATGGCAGCGGAAACTTTAAAACCGTACAGGAAGCCATCCACGCGGTACCTGATTTCAGAAATAAAACCACCATAATTTTCATTAAAAAAGGCATTTACAAAGAAAAGCTGGTACTGGCGGCTTCTAAAAAGAATGTAAAGTTTATCGGCGAGAGCCTGAATGAAACCATTTTAACCTACGATGATTATGCCCAGAAGAAAAATGCTTTTGGAGAAGAAAAAGGCACTTCGGGTTCATCAAGTTTTTACATTTATGGCGAAGGTTTTTCTGCAGAGAACATCACTTTCGAAAATTCTTCTGGTCCGGTAGGGCAGGCTGTAGCCGTTTGGGCCGGCGGTGATAAACTGATTTTTATCAATTGCAGGTTTTTGGGCTTTCAGGATACACTTTATACTTATGGAGGCAATAACCGCCAGTACTATAAAAACTGCTACATCGAAGGAACAGTCGATTTTATTTTCGGCGCCTCTACGGCCTGGTTCGAAAGTTGTACCATTTTTTGCAAAAAAGCGGGCTACATCACGGCTGCTTCAACAGCTGATACCACAAAATTTGGCTACGTTCTGAACAAATGTAAAATCAAGGGAGATGCTCCTGCCAATAGTTTTTACCTGGGTCGCCCCTGGAGGCCTTATGCCAAAGTTGCCTACCTCAATTGCGAACTACCCAATTTTATCCGTCCCGAAGGCTGGAATAACTGGGGTAAAGAAAGCAACGAAAAAACGGCTTATTACGCTGAATATAAAAGCGCTGGCAAAGGTGCCGATCCTAAAAACAGGGCCAATTGGTCGCACCAGTTAACGGATAATGAGTATAAGGCTTACATTTTGGAAAACGTTTTCCGTGGGTGGAATCCGGAAGCTAAATAACGGGTGTAACTATCTGTTTTGCAGCTGTTAATGAGTTTTTTGAATTGTTTTTTTGTCCGGGTTTCCGGTAACGATTGCATAGATTTCTCTTCTGTTTTAACTGCAAACAACGTACACTTGTTATTACAATAACCAAGTATAATTTAACAACGCGAATAATGAAACATATTTCTGGTCGTTTATGCCATATTAAAATAGCGCTCGCATGCTTAATTTTATCTTCTGCAACCGCTATGGCTCAACAAAAGCAAAGCTTACCCGTTATTCAGCAGGTTAAATTTAAAAAAGATACTACGAGCATTGTAAGTTTTGGTGCAAAAGGCGATGGCATTACCTTAAATACCCAAAGCATTAATAAAACCATTGCCAGCGTGAGCCAAAAAGGCGGTGGTGTGGTGTTAATTCCATCCGGACTATGGTTAACCGGACCTATCGAATTGAAAAGCAATGTAAATTTACACTTAAAACGCGACGCGATTCTTCAGTTCACTGCCGATTTTAATCAGTATAAACTTGTTCAGGGAAATTGGGAAGGCCAGCCTGCATGGCGCAACCAGAGCCCGATTTCGGGTGTAAACCTCGAAAATATTGCCATTACCGGTAGCGGGATTATTGATGGTAACGGTGGTGCCTGGCGCATGGTTAAAAAAGATAAACTCACCGAAACACAGTGGAAAAACCTGGTTGCATCGGGCGGTGTGGTTAAAGCTGACGGGAAAATGTGGTATCCGTCAGAGAAAACCGTTAAAGGTTCGAATACCAAAAATGCCGGCGTAATTGAAGCAGGAAAAACTGCGGCAGATTATGAGGATATTAAAGATTTTCTCCGTCCCAATTTATTGGTATTAACGGGCTGTAAAAAAGTGCTTTTAGAAGGCGTTACCTTTCAGAATTCGCCGGCGTGGAATTTACACCCATTGCTCTGCGAAGATTTAACTTTAAGAAATTTACAGGTAAAAAACCCGTGGTTTGCACAAAATGGTGATGGTGTTGATGTAGAATCGTGCAAAAATGTACTGATTGAAGGCAGCACTTTTGATGTTGGCGACGATGGGATCTGCATTAAATCTGGCCGCGATGAGGCCGGACGTAAACGCGGTGTGCCAACCGAAAATGTAATTGTAAGAAATAATATCGTTTATCATGCCCATGGCGGTTTCGTAATCGGTAGCGAAATGAGCGGTGGTGCTAAAAATATCTGGGTGTACGATTGCTCCTTTATTGGTACCGATATTGGTTTGCGTTTTAAAACCACCCGCGGTCGTGGCGGTGTGGTAGAAAATATCTTTATCAATAACATCAACATGATCGATATCCCCGGCGAAGCCATTTTATTCGATATGTATTATGCTGCAGTTGATCCGGTTCCGCTGGCCGGCGAAAAACGCGAAGCTGTTAAAACGGTTACTGTTCCGGTTACCGAAGCAACCCCTCAGTTCAGGAATTTTTACATTAAAGATGTAGTAGCCAATGGTGCCGAAAAAGCAATCTTTTTCAGGGGGTTACCCGAGATGAATATCAAAGATGTACATCTGGAAAATGTAACCATAAAAGCAAAAAAAGGCATCGAGATTATTGAGGCGGCAGGAATTTTCCTTAAAAACGTAAATGTAATTACAGAAGATACCAGTCCGGTAGTGATGATCCAGAATGGCTCGAATATTAACATCAGCAACCTTAGTTATCCGGCTAACAGCAAAGTTTTATTTGATGTTTCAGGCGAAAAATCAAAAGGTGTAAAAATTAGCGGAACCGATGTTTCCAAAGCAAAAACAGCATCTGTTTTAAGTACAGAAGTAGATAAAAAAGCACTGGAAATTTCAAAATAATTGAAAATGAAGAGATCAATCTTATATACAGCAGCTGCATTTATCGGTTTTTCCATTTTAACACAAAGTGGATTCGCCCAAAAGAAACTCTCGGAACAGTTAACCCTAACGGCCATGGAGCAACTATGGCAGGATACAACGGTTTTAAAAGGTCCTAAAGGACCGAGATGGAGCTACGATATGGGTGTGGTTTTAGAGGGTGCTGCAGCAGTTTGGCGCAATACAGGCGATGGAAAATATTTTAAATACATCCAGAGCTCGATGGATGCATATCTGGATAAAGAAGGCAATATCACCACCTATAAACCGGATGATTTTAACATTGATAACATCAAAAACGGTCGGTCATTATTATTACTGTATAAAGTTACCGGACAACAGAAATACCTTTTAGCGGCAACCAAACTGTATGATCAGTTGCAAAAACAACCACGTACCAAAGAAGGTGGTTTTTGGCACAAGAAAATTTATCCAAACCAGATGTGGCTGGATGGTTTATACATGGGCGAACCTTTTTACGCAGAATATGCTAAACTGATGAAAAAAGATGCAGCTTTTGATGACATTGCCAAACAGTTTATCCTGATGGAAAAAAACTCTCGGGATGCTAAAACAGGTTTACTTTATCACGGTTACGATGAAAGCCGGACCGAACAATGGGCTGATAAAACCACTGGTCGCTCGCCAAATTTCTGGGGAAGGGCAATGGGCTGGTACATTATGGCCCTGGTTGATGTGCTGGATAATTTCCCGGCCAATCATCCACAACGAAAAGAATTACTGGCCATTTTAAACCGTACAGCAACTGCTGCCGTAAAATACCAGGATCCGAAATCAGGGGTTTGGTTTGATATTTTAGATATGCCAGCCCGTAAAGGGAATTACCTCGAAAGTTCGGCATCGAGCATGTTTGTATATGGACTGGCCAAAGGCGTGCGTAAAGGCTGGTTAGCACCATCATTTATGGCTGCTGCAAATAAAGGTTATGCCGGTTTAAAGAAAGAATTTGTCGAAAAAGCAGGCGATGAAAGGGTAAATCTCACTAAAACCGTTTCAGTATCAGGTTTGGGCGGAAAACCGAAATACCGCGATGGCAGTTTCGATTATTACATCAGCGAAAAGGTAATTACGAACGATCCGAAAGGAATGGGCGCATTTGTTTGCGCAGCCGCCGAAATGGAAGTAGATCAGTTACCGAAACCGGGCAAAGGTTTAACCGTAACCGTTGATAATTTCTTTAACAACGAATACATGACAGGGCCAACCGGCGATAAAATCCCTTTCCATTACCTTTGGGAAGAAGATGACAACAACGGTTTCTCTTTATTCGGAAAAGTATTTAACGATGCCGGCGTAAAAACCACTACACTTAAAACTGCACCAACCACTTCAAATTTAAAAGGAAGCAATATTTACATTATTGTTGATCCTGATACGGAAAAAGAAACCGCGAACCCAAATTTCATGAATGCCGCACATGCCAAACAGATCAGCGAGTGGGTAAAAACAGGTGGTGTTTTGGTATTGCTGTTAAACGATGCAGGCAACTGCGAAATTTCAAAATTTAATGTACTGCCCGAAACTTTTGGTATCCATTTTAATGAAGATAGCCGCAATAAAGTACAGGGTGCAAACTTTGAACAGGGCGCAATAAAAATCCCAGCCGGAAACTCCATTTTTAAAACCACTAAAAAAGTGTACATCAAAGAAATTTCGACTATTGTGGCGAAAAATCCAGCCGTTTCTGCTTTAACCGATAATGGAGATGTGATTGTAGCAACATCAAAATACGGCAAAGGAACAGTGTTCGCGGTAGGTGATCCCTGGTTTTACAATGAATATATCGACGGAAGAAAATTACCTGCAGAATTTGAAAATTTTAAAGCCACCAATGATTTAGTGAACTGGCTGATTAAACAGGTGCCGGGTAAGAAATAACCACAGATGAAAAGGATGAACACAGATAAATAAATATTAGCCGCGGAAAAAGAATTAAATGGTGATCTGTGGGGACACAGACCACGGATGAGTGAACTGGCTGATTAAACAGGTGCCGGGTAAGAAATAACCACAGATGAAAAGGATGAACACAGATAAATAATATTAGCCAGGGAAGACGCAGGCAGAGCGATGGAAAAAATATCTAATGGTCTGTGGAGACACAGACCTCGAAATGGAGACACGAACCATGGCGAATAAAAGAGAAAAGTCCTCCGTGTTAATCCGTGTCTCCGTGGCAAAAACTAACAAACCAAACGATGAAAATAAAAATATTGTTCACCCTTATCTGCAGCACTTTATTACTATCGTGTTATGCGCAGCAACCAACCGATGCTACAGCAGATAAAATGCTCGTGTACCAATTGGGCAATGGTGGCTGGCCAAAACAACTGGAAGATAAAAGTGTGGTTAATTACGGTGCGGCTTTAACCCCTGAGCTAATGGCAAAGATAAAAGCCACTAAAGATCTCCATGCTACTTTCGATAATAAAGCTACCAGCAGAGAAGTAGTGTATCTGGTAAAAGCCTATAAAAAAACACAAAACAAAACTTATTTAACCGCTGCCGAAAAAGGGTTAGATTATATTCTGTCTGCTCAGTATGCCAATGGAGGCTGGCCGCAATATTATCCTGATAAGGCCTTGTACCGATCAGAAATTACTTACAATGATGATGCAATGATTAATGTGCTGAACATTTTGCAGGATATTGCCACGCAAACAAACGATTTTGAAGTGGTAAATCCTGCTTACATCAAAAAAGCGGAAAAAGCAGTTGCAAAAGGTATCGATTGCATCTTAAAAACCCAGGTAAAACAGAATGGTGTTTTAACCATCTGGGCCGCGCAATACGATAAAGATACCATGTTGCCTGCAAAAGCCAGAAATTTCGAGCCGGCATCGTTAAGTACTAGTGAATCAGCCGGGATTGTCAGGTTTTTAATGCGGATGAAAAATCCTTCTCAGGCAGAAAAAAAAGCAATAACAGCAGCAATTAAATGGTTTGATACCTATAAAATTGCCGGATACCGCTTCGACAGGCCGAGTGATCCAAAAACCAATATCAAAACAGCTGCTTTGATCGCCGATAATACCGCCAGTACCTGGGCACGTTTTTACGACCTTGAAAAAAACACCCCGATTTTCGGCGATCGTGATAATACCATCAAAACAAAATTAGAAGAACTAAGTCCTGAAAGGCGCAACGGTTATGCCTGGTATGGCAACTGGGGACAAAAATTAATTGAAAAAGAATACCCGAAGTGGTTAGCCACAAACGGGAAATAAACATCATATAACTCGTCATTGCGAGGCACGAAGCAATCCTACTACTACTATAGGTGGGTATCACTACCGCTTTAAGATTGCTTCGTTTCCCAGCAATGACGGAAACAGGAAGACCAATGATTTTAAACAAAGAAAATTTAAAAAACATTAACGGCGATAAGGTTACAAAACCCACTGCCGGAATTTTAACCTTACCCGAAAAAGTAATCCAGTTTGGAACAGGTGTTTTATTACGTGGATTGCCAGATTATTTTATCGATAAAGCCAATCAAAAAGGCATTTTTAACGGTCGGGTTTTGGTGGTTAAATCAACTTCAAGAGGTGGCGCTGACGAATTTTCGAAACAGAATAATTTATATACCCTTTGCGTAAAAGGGATTGAAGATGGCGTGAGTGTGGAGGAAAATTCAATCAATGCTTCAATCAGCAGAGTTTTATCAGCATCGCAGGATTGGTCAGAGATTTTAAAAGCAGCACACCAGCCCGAAATGCAGGTGGTAATTTCGAATACAACTGAAGTTGGTATTGTGAAGAGTGAAGATAAAATTACCGATACCCCACCACAATCTTACCCTGGCAAATTACTGGCTTTTCTTTATGAAAGATACCAAGCCTTTAATGGTTCAGCTGAAAGTGGAATGGTGATCGTCCCTACAGAGCTCATCAGCGATAATGCCGATAAACTAAAAGAAATCGTACTGGATCTTGCCATTCAGAACAAACTGGGCTGGGATTTCGAAAACTGGTTAAAAACAGCTAACCATTTCTGCAAAACTCTGGTTGATCGCATCGTACCAGGAAAACTCCCTGAAGCCGAACAAAAAGCCATCGAAAATGAATTGGGTTATGAAGACGAACTCATGATCATGGCCGAGCCTTTCAGGCTGTGGGCCATTGAATCATCCAGCGAAAAAGTAAAAGAGGTTCTATCTTTCGCAAAGGCCGACAAGGGTGTTTTCATTGTTCCTTCGATCGATAAATTTAAAGAGTTAAAACTGCGTTTACTTAACGGTACGCATACCATTAGCTGCGGATTGGCCATTTTAGCGGGTTTTAATACCGTAAAAGAGGCAATGGCCGATAACGATTTCGCCAACCATGTGTTAAAACTGATGAAAGAGGAAATTGCTCCTGTGGTAGTAAGTGAAGATATTACTGAAGATGAAGCCCTTGCCTTTGCCGAAAGTGTAGTCGATCGTTTCAGTAATCCTTTTTTAGAGCATCAATGGCAGGCGATTACACTAAATTTCACCTCAAAAATGCAGATGCGCAACATGCCGCTCATCAGAAGGTATTATGCCTTAAAAAATGAAGTGCCACAACTTACCGCTTTGGGTGTTGCCGCATATATTCTTTTTATGAATGTAAATAAAGATGGCGGTACTTACACGGCCAGCGCTCATGGAAAAACCTTTCCTGTGCAGGATGAATTTGCGGAAGTGTTATACGAATACTGGAAAGATCCTGAAACCGTTGTAGATAATACCCTTGGCGACAGGCGCCTTTGGGACAAAAACCTGAACAATTACCCCGGCTTTAACGCGGCCGTAAAATCATACGTTGAATTATTACAAAATAAGGGTGCAAAAGAAACTTTAAGTAACTTGCATTCAGAAAGAACAATTTAAAATGGTTACTAGAATTTTAAAAATCCATCCTAACGACAACGTTCTTGTTGCCCTGCAAAACCTGGCAAAAGGCGAAACCGTTATTTACGATGGGCACGAATATATTTTACAGGATGATATTCAGGCCAAGCATAAGTTTTTTATGCAGGATATGAATCCGGGCGATCACATCATTATGTATGGCGTACTGGTAGGAAAAGCGCAGCATTTCATTCTCAAGGGCGGTTTAATGGATACTGAAAATACCAAACACGCCTCCGATCCTTACGAATTCCGTCCGTACCATTACGAATGGCATGCTCCGGATGTTTCTAAATTTGAAGGCCGTACTTTTAACGGATATATTCGTAGCGATGGTCGTGTGGGAACCGCCAATTACTGGTTGTTCATCCCGACTGTTTTTTGCGAAAACCGCAATCTGGACGTCATCCGTGAGGCTTTGCACAATGAGTTGGGTTATGCCGTAACCGATAAATACAAATCGTACGCGCACCAGCTGGTAGAAGCTTATAAAAATGGCGAGATTTTAGAAGAAGCTGATCCAAATTCCATCGGATTGGCCAATCCGTCGGCCAACCGCGTTTTTAAAAACGTAGATGGCATTAAATTCCTGAACCATCAGGGTGGTTGCGGTGGTACCCGTCAGGATGCTGCTGTATTGAGCAAGCTTTTAGCTGCTTATGCCGATCATCCCAATGTGGCTGGTGTAACCGTGTTAAGCCTGGGTTGCCAGAATTTACAGGTGAAAGATTTTGTGGATGATTTAAAACAACGCAGTCCGAATTTCGATAAACCATTATTTATTTTTGAGCAGCAACAGTCGCAGAGCGAAGAACAGTTGGTTAAAGAAGCCATCCGTAAAACCTTTATCGGTTTAACCGAAATCAATAAAATCGAACGTCAGCCTGCACCATTGAGCAAACTGGTTTTAGGCGTTAAATGTGGCGGTAGCGATGGTTTTAGCGGCATCAGTGCCAATCCTGCCGTAGGTTATACTTCCGATTTATTGGTTGCTTTAGGCGGAACGGTGCTTCTTGCTGAGTTCCCCGAACTTTGCGGTGCCGAACAACAACTTATCGACCGCACTAAAGATGAAACTGCTGCACGTAAGTTTATCCAGTTGATGACAGCTTATAACCAGGCTGCTGAAAATGTGGGTTCTGGATTTTTTATGAACCCATCTCCGGGCAATATTAAAGATGGTTTAATTACCGATGCCATTAAAAGTACCGGTGCAGCAAAAAAAGGTGGAACCTCACCAGTAGAAGATGTTTTAGATTATACCGAACCCGCCACTAAACCAGGTTTAAATCTGGTTTGTACCCCAGGAAACGATGTAGAAGCCACTACCGGAAAAGCGGCATCGGGCGCAACATTAATTTTGTTCACTACAGGTTTGGGTACGCCAACAGGAAACCCGGTTTGCCCGACCATTAAGGTCTCAACCAATAATGCTTTAACCAAACGCATGGGTGATATCATCGATATCAACTGCGGACCGGTAATCGAGGGGGAAAAAACCATTGAGCAAATGGGTGAAGATATTCTGGAATACTGCATTAAAGCGGCCAGCGGCGAAGTAATCCCTAAGGCAGTGTTGCTTAACCAGGATGATTTTATTCCTTGGAAAAGGGGAGTGAGTTTGTAGTTCGGAGTCATGAGTCCGAAGTCGTGAGTCTTAGACCCATTCCCGTGGTCTGTGTCCCCACAGACCATTGAGAGAATAAAATATAAATTGATTTCCGGTTTGTGTCCTCACAAACCGGTGACAACATTACATAAATAAAAAAATAATAGATACTCGTTTCGATCATCTCAAACAGGGTATCTAATGTCTCAAATCACATAGCATGAAACCTTTTTTAGACGAAAATTTTCTTTTGCAAAGCAAAACAGCAGAAAAGCTTTACCACAACTTTGCAAAACCACTACCCATTATCGATTACCATAATCACCTTATACCGGAGCAGATTGCCAATAACACCCAATTTGCCAACATGAGCCAGGTTTGGTTGTATGGCGATCATTATAAATGGCGTGCCATGCGTGCCAATGGTGTTGATGAAAAATACATTACCGGCGTAGGATCAGATTATGAAAAATTTGAGAAATGGGCAGAAACCGTTCCTTATACTTTGCGTAATCCGCTCTACCACTGGACGCACTTGGAACTTCAGCGTTATTTCGGTGTAACCGATTTACTTTCGGGCAAAACCGCTCAGAAAATTTACGACGAATGTTCTGCAAAACTGCAAACCCCGGAGTATTCTGTACGTGGTTTATTGGCCAAAATGAATGTAGAAGCGGTTTGTACCACTGATGATCCACTGGATAGCTTAAATTTTCACCAGCAACTGGCAAGAGAAGGTGCAAACCTGAAAATGTTGCCCGCTTTCCGTCCGGATAAGGCGATGAACAGCAATGATATCGAAGGTTTAAACGAATATATTGATAAGCTGGAAAGTGTGGCCGATAAAACCATCAACAGTTTTCAGGATTATATCGATGCTTTAAAAAGCCGCCACGATTACTTTGCCGATAATGGCTGTTCGGTTTCCGATCATGGTTTAGAGCAGATTTATGCAGAGGATTATACCGAAGCCGAAATCTCGTCTATTTTTGATAAAATCCGCAGTAAACAAAATATTTCTTACGAGGAAAACCTGAAATTTAAATCGGCGATGCTGGTTTATTTTGCAGAGTGGGATCACGAAAAAGGCTGGGTGCAGCAATACCACCTCGGGGCTTTGCGTAACAACAATGCCCGGATGTTAAGGCAGTTAGGTCCGGATACCGGTTGGGATTCAATCGGCGATTTTAGTCAGGCCCGTATGCTTTCTAAATTTTTGAACCGTTTGGATAACCAGGACAAACTGGCAAAAACCATTATTTACAACCTCAACCCTGCCGATAACGAATTAATTGCCACCATGATCGGTAATTTTAATGATGGCTCGGTTGCCGGTAAAGTTCAGTTTGGTTCGGCCTGGTGGTTTCTGGACCAGAAAGACGGCATGATCAAACAATTAAATGCACTATCGAACATGGGGCTTTTAAGTCGCCTGGTGGGTATGCTTACCGATTCCCGCAGTTTCCTTTCTTTTCCTCGTCACGAATATTTCAGAAGGATTGTTTGTAACCTGTTTGGAGAAGATATCGAGAACGGCGAATTGCCTAACGATTTGGAGTGGGTTGGCAAAATTGTTCAGGATATTTCGTACTTTAACGCAAAAAATTACTTTAAATTTTAACCAAAATCAGGCTTTAGGAAGGTATTTCATTGGAATTAAATCATTTCAATCGTTTTCCTTCCATTTTCATACCGTTGCAGAAAACAGCATGAAATACGCCGGTGAGACACAAAAATGAGCACCCAAATATTCGCTTCATCAAAAAAAGGAAAAAAAGTTTTAAGCTTTGGTGAAATACTTTTGCGCATCTGTCCTGATATGGATGGTGCCTGGTTAAAAGAAAACAAACTTCCGTTTTATGTTGGCGGTGCAGAGCTGAATGTGGCCACTGCACTGGCGCTTTGGAATGTTCCGTCCGCCTATTTATCGGCTGTGCCCGATAATTCGGTTACCCGCGAAATTGTAGATTACCTTGATGCCCGTAATATTGATACTACACCCATGGTTTATCATGGTGAGCGTTTGGGTTTATACTATCTCCCAAAGGGAAAAGACCTTAAAAATGCCGGCGTAATTTACGATCGTGCAAATTCTGCTTATGCTGATTTAAAGGTTGGCCAGATCAACTGGGATGAGGTTTTTGAAGAGGTAAGCTGGTTCCATTTCAGTGCAATATGCCCTGCAATCAATCAATCTGTTGCCGATGTTTGCCTGGAAGCCTTAAAAGCAGCAACAGAGAGAAACATCACCATTTCACTGGACCTGAACTACCGCGCTAAACTTTGGAAATACGGTAAAGATCCGATTGACGTGCTACCAGAACTCGCTCAATATTGTACGCTGATTATGGGTAATGTGTGGGCGGCTAATAAAATGCTGGGTACCGCGCTTCATGAAGATTTAACACCAACTGAGGGTTATGCAAAAGAAACGTTACTACAGCAGGCAACCGATACTTCTAAAGAAATATTAAGTTTGTTTCCGGCATGTAAGGCGGTGGCCAATACCTTCAGGTTCGATCATGGCAAAGGCATCAGGTATTATACCGCTATTTATACCGAGGGTGAATTAACCGTATCGGAAGAATATGTTTCGGACGAAATTTTAGATAAAGTGGGTAGTGGCGATTGTTTTATGGCGGGTTTGATTTATGGCTTTTACAACCAGTTACCGGCCAACGAAACCTTAAATTTTGCCACAGCAGCAGCTTACGATAAATTATACATTCCAAGTGATGCTACAACCAGTACCGTAGCTGATATAGAAAAAAGAATAATACGCAATGATTAGCAACAAGCACAAAATTTTAGATGCCATTTTAGAGCAGGGTATGTTACCGCTTTTTTATCAGGATAGCGAAGCAGGTAGCGTAGAAATATTACGCACGCTGTATAAAGCTGGTGTCCGCGTTTTCGAATATACCAACCGTGGTAAATCAGCACTGCCGAACTTTAAAAAACTAAAGGAAGTACGCGATGCCGAAATGCCTGATCTTTATCTGGGGATCGGAACCATAAAAACCCCTGCTGATGCAAATGCTTTTATTGAAGCCGGAACGGATTTTATCGTGGCACCGATTGTAAATCCAGCTGTTGCCGAAATAACCAACAAAATTGGTATGCTATGGATTCCGGGTTGTATGACGCCGACTGAAATCAGCGTTGCTCAGGAACACAAAGCCATGTTGATTAAAATTTTTCCTGCCAATATTTTAGGCCCTGAATTTATTTCATCCATTAAAGATCTTTTCGCCGGACAGTTATTTATGCCAACCGGCGGGGTAGAAATTAATGCCGATAACTTAAAAACCTGGTTTAAATCTGGTGTTTGTGCAGTTGGTATGGGCAGTAAATTAATCAGTAAGGATGTGATGAGCAAAGGCCTTTACGAGGAATTATTCGACAATACTAAATTAGCCCTCGATCTAATTCAGCAGAGCAAATAAAAAATTTAACATACCTAACCAAATGAACCAACCCAAAACAAGCAAATATAGATGGACCATCTGTTTGCTGTTATTCTTAGCCACTACGATAAATTATTTAGACAGACAGGTCCTTTCGTTAACCTGGACGGATTTTATTAAACCGGAATTTCATTGGGACAATAACGACTATGGAAATATAACGGCGCTTTTCTCTATTTTTTATGCCATATCGATGCTTTTTGCAGGTCGTTTAGTTGATAAACTGGATACCAAAAAAGGCTTTTTATGGGCCATCGGTGTTTGGTCGGTTGGAGCCTGTTTACATGCTTTCTGTGGTATAGCAACTGCAGGTATTGTTAATGGAAACTGGTTTGTAGGTTTTGAAGGGGCTAAAGAAATTATTGCCCGCGTTAACGATACTGGTTTGGTGGTTTCAGTAAGTGTTACCCTCTTTATTTTTGCCCGTTTCGTACTGGCGGTTGGAGAAGCAGGAAACTTCCCTGCGGCAATTAAGGCCACTGCTGAGTATTTCCCTAAAAAAGACAGGGCATTTGCAACCAGTATTTTTAATGCCGGTGCTACGGTTGGTGCATTGGCTGCCCCGATTACCATTCCTTTTATTGCGAAAGCTTATGGCTGGGAAATGTCGTTCATCATTATCGGTGCCCTGGGCTTTGTGTGGATGGGCTTATGGATTTTTGTGTACAACAAACCAGAGCTTCACAAGCGGGTGAGCCCTGAAGAACTGGCTTATATCCAGCAGGATGTGATTAACGATAGAAAACTGGCCGATTACGTAGAAGAAACCAAAGAAAAAGTTTCGTTTATTGATTGCTTTAAATACAAACAAACCTGGGCTTTTGCCTTTGGTAAATTTATGACAGATGGCGTTTGGTGGTTCTTTTTATTCTGGACTCCTGCCTACCTGAAATCGGTTTACGGAATGGATTCTACCCAAAGTGCGTTGCCGTTATTTGTACTTTATATGATTACCCTGCTTTCGATTATCGGAGGATGGTTGCCCACTTATTTCGTTGATAAAAAAGGCATGAACCCTTACGAAGGCCGCATGAGGGCCATGTTAATTTTTGCATTTTTCCCATTATTGGCTTTGGCAGCGCAACCTCTGGGGCACATTACTTACTGGATACCGGTCATTATTATCGGTATTGCGGGTGCGGCTCACCAGGCATGGTCGGCAAATATTTTTTCTACTGTGGGCGATATGTTCCCTAAAAAAGCCATTGCAACCATTACCGGTATTGGCGGTATGGCCGGTGGCTTAGGCTCTTTCATCATCAATAAAGGCTCTGGTTTACTGTTCGATTATACGGGCAAAAACGAGATTGTTTTTATGGGGTTTAAAGGTGAAGAGGCCGGTTATTTCATTATCTTTTCCATCTGTGCGGTTTGTTATTTAATCGGCTGGACGGTGATGAAAACCTTAGTGCCAAAATATAAAGTGATTGAACTAAAATAAACCAAAGGCTGATGTTAAGGAAAGCTTTCTGAACAATCAGCCTTTTTATACAAACGAATCTATACTTAAACGATAGATTTAACATTAATTTAACCCTAACAACAACTTAAATTGAGTACAACGCTAAACCTCGAAAGTATTTTCGTTGAAGAGAGCCAGATTCCAGATGAATTTAGGCTCACGGAAGAAATCAATCAAAAGGAGTTTCTATCAAATGGAGAGATGAAACCATGGAACGGACCGTTTAATGAAGTGTTTTCTCCGGTATGCGTAAAAACCCCTGAAGGTTTGAAACGAAAGCGTATTGGTAGTTTTCCGGTATGTACGGAGAAAGAATCGACCGAAGCTTTGGATGCCGCTGTAGCCGCTTATGATAACGGTCGCGGGCAGTGGCCAACCATGAGCGTTGCCGATCGCATTGCCTGTGTAGAAAACTTTACCCATAAAATGATCGAGCAAAAAGAAATTGTTGCGAAATTGATTATGTGGGAAATCGGTAAATCTTATGCCGATTCGGTAAAAGAATTCGACCGGACAGTTGAATATATCTATGCAACCATTGATGCATTGAAAGATATCGACAGACAGTCATCACGTTTCGAAATAGAGCAGGGAATTGTGGCCCAGGTACGCCGTTCTCCGCTTGGGGTGGTACTTTGTATGGGGCCGTTCAACTATCCTTTAAATGAGACTTTTACTACGTTGATCCCGGCTTTGATTATGGGCAACACACTTTTATTCAAACCACCTAAACACGGTACTTTATTACACTACCCTTTGCTTGAAGCCTTCCGTGCCAGTTTCCCTAAAGGTGTGGTAAATACAATCTATGGTCGTGGTAATACCATTGTTCCGGGATTAATGAAATCAGGAAAAATCAATGTGCTTACTTTAATCGGTTCGAGTAAAGTAGCCAACGAACTTAAAAAACTGCACCCTAAAGTAAACCGCTTAAGGGCAATTCTAGGTTTGGATGCCAAAAATGCTGCGATCATCACTAAAGATGCCGATTTGGATTTAGCCGTTTCTGAAACAGTTTTAGGTTCGCTTTCTTTTAACGGACAACGTTGTACTGCGATAAAAATCGTTTATGTACACCGCAGTCTGGCACAGGAATTTTTAAAGCGTTTATCTGCAGAAGTAGAAAAACTGAAATTCGGTATGCCATGGGAAAAAGGCGTAAACCTTACGCCGCTGCCAGAGTTAAACAAACCGGAATATTTAAAAGAATGTATTGATGATGCGGTTTCGCACGGGGCGAAAGTGGTAAACAAAAACGGTGGACAAACTTTAGAAACTTTTGTTTATCCTGCCATTGTTTATCCGGTAAACAGCAACATGAAATTATACCGCGAAGAGCAGTTTGGCCCGATTGTACCTGTTGTGCCTTTTGATGATCTGGAAGAACCTATTGAGTATTTAATCGGCTCGCCACATGGCCAGCAGGTGAGTATTTTTAGTAACAATGCTGCGGTAATTTCTTCACTGATTGATCCTTTGGTGAACCAGGTGAGCCGTGTAAATATTAACTGCCAATGTCAGCGTGGACCAGATGTTTTCCCTTTCACGGGTCGTAAAGACAGTGCCGAAGGAACGCTTTCTGTAGTGGATGCCCTGCGTTCATTCTCAATCCGCTCGTTGGTAGCTACCAAATTTACCGATGATAATAAAAAGTTATTGAACGAAATTGTGAGGGGAGATGATTCGAACTTCTTAAGTACGAAGTATATTTTCTAGTTGCTAATTAACTAGCGCAGATCGTCATTGCGAGGAGGAACGACAAAGCAATCTTAAACGATGAATTAATCATCAGTTCTAGGGAGATTGCTTCGTCGGCTGAAAAAGCCTTCTCGCAATGACGATTTTTTATTTTAAACTCTTTGCTAAACTCAATTTCAACTCCTTAATTCCTTTCACTACCAAACCCGCCACCTGTTTAGCGCCTTCCGGACTTAAATGCGTATCATCTTTTTTGCCGTTTGGGTAATTTACATTTCCTGAATCGACGTAATTGAATAATTTTATTGAAGGTTCATCTCCCAAACGGGTTAATAAACTTTCTGTTTTTGCCAGCATATCAATTAATGGCACATTTAACGAATCGGCCACCTGACGGGTAATCCTAGGATAATCGCCATGCGAATCGATTAAAACCCCATTTTTGAAACTTCTGCGGGAGATTGGCGTCAATAAAACCGGGAAAGCTTTTTTGCTTCGGGTTTCTTTTACATAGTTCACCAGATTAATTTTAAAATCAGCCAGTGAAACCCCAACTGTTGGTTTGTCGACTTTCTCATCATTATGCCCAAATTCGATAAAAACATAATCGCCAGGCTTTAATTGCCCTAAAATTGGATCCCAGCGTTTTTCTGCGCGAAACGATTTTGTACTGCGTCCGTTCAGTGCCCGGTTATCAACCGTAACATCAGGTTTAAAATACGATTGCAATGCCATGCCCCAACCCGTTTCCGGATAAGCTTTTTCTTGTTTATTGGCTGCGGTAGAATCGCCGATGATGTACAATTTTGTTTTCTTTTGAACAAAAGTAAAAGAGAATAAAACGGCTAATGTTCCTGCCGCAAAAATCTTAAAGAAATTCGTTTTCATTTTAATTAATTTGTGATTGGGTTCCATTGGTCTGGTCCACCCAGTATATTTTTTAAAGTATAATTTTTTGCTTCTTTATCTGTGAGCTGTTTCGTCCAGGGTAACCTTGTTTTTGGCGATGCACCTGCGCCTGTATTTTTATATTCCGCGTAAAAAACAGTTTGTTCTTTATCAGGAAACATTTTATCACCTTTCCAGGGGTTCCAGCCTTCTGCTACAATGTGTTTGCCTAAATCACAGTTAATAAATACTGTTTTCGCATACGGTCGCCACGGCCGGCCTAAAAAAGCTTTCGTTACTGATGCATCCGCAATGAGCTTACAATTTAGAAAAACGAATCCGAATTTTTGCTGTGCAGAAGTTGAGGCTGCTGTAACATAAGAGTCGCTTAAATTTTTGATCGTACAATCCTGGAAAACGACTGTGGCCTTGCCGAAAATGAAATCGGTTGTACCTTCGACATAACAGTTTTGATAATATTGACGGCTATTTTCAACAGCAGCATAAAGGGTATCCTGATTGCCTAGAAATCTACATTTTTTGGCTACAAAACGATCACCTTCTACATGTAAGGCAACCGCCTGTCCGACACGGCCGGCTGAATTAATAATGGTTAAATTCTCGAGGTGGATATCGTTGCCCTGAACCAACACGGTAAAAGAGGTATAAGTGCTGAATTTAGCATTGCCATAAACATCTTTACCAGCCGGATTTGGTTTGCCCGAATAATCGTCAAAAGTAATGATGGTATTTTCTGCATCTTCTCCTGTAATTGAAATCCGGATTTTCCAGGAGGGAATAATCAACTTTTCCTTATAAATTCCTTTTTTAACATAAATCTTAACTTCTTTTTCGCCCAAATCTCTTATCGAGTTTACTGCTTCCTGAATGGTTTTATAGTTTGCACTGCCATCTTTTGAAACGGTTATTGTTGATGGATATTTAGGATCCTGTGCGTTGGCGTAAATAAAGGATAAGGTATTTAAAAAGAGTAGCGTAATCAGTTTAAAATAAGGTATTCTTCTCATTATGGCTAAGTTTGTAAAAATCAATGACAGTATATTCTTCGCAATTTGATAGTCCGAGGAGAATCGTCATTGCGAGAAGGCTTTTTCAGCCGACGAAGCAATCTTGCCACAATCGCTACCAGCGTTTGCATTAGGATTGCTTCGTTCCTCGCAATGACGATATTTTTAATTAGTAGTTAAATTTCATTAAAAAAGGGCAGATTAAAACCTGCCCTTCATAAAATAAATTAATATGCCCATCTGGGGTCGCCAATTGGCCCTCCTGTACTTCCTGCGCTTCTTAATGGTGATGCAGCAGGCAAAGTAAAATCAGTTGTAGTGGCTGTCCAGCCTGTATTAATGTTTTGGTTGCTGGCTAAAGTTGCCGTTCCAAAGGTTAAGGCTGTTCCACCGGTTAATGCACTGAACAAATTAAAATAGTTGCTGTTCGAAATTCTTAATGTGCTTCCCGCTCCTGTACCCCTAATGGCGGCAGCATTTACAGTGCCTGATTTTGGCGTGTTGGCCAAAATACTGTTCTGAATCGTAAAGTTGATCGGGTTAGTATTGGCATCTAATAAGGCATATTTCGCATTGCCACCAAAGCCGTTAAAAGTTGAATTGGTAATCGAAACGGTTGGAATAACATCACCGGTATAGGTGGTACTTGCGGTAACCAAACCCGGACCAGCGTTATAAAAGGTAGATTTCGAAACGGTTAGGGTATTAAACTGCATTTTGTTTACATGGAAGGTGTAATAAGCCGAAGAACCGTTCGCGCCCATATCGTACACAATTGAATTATTTACCGTAATACCGGTTATTTTGAAATCGCGGGCAGCTGTTCCCCTGTCGCCCCGTAAAAATGCGGTTGTAGCACCATGAGCAATGCAATTATCCACCACCACATTGGTAAAGGTTGCTGCAGCACCATTTGATGCCTGTGTACCAATAAAATTGATAAAATAAAGGGCTGCAGCCGAAGTTCCATCAAACTCAATGCCCGATAGTGTTACTCCTGCGCCCGTTCCTTCTAAATCAATCTCTTTAAAGTTAACCTTCGTATCTGTTGGGTTGCCTGAAGTTGATTTAATGGTAATGGTTTTTTGGGTAATAAAAGTGGACAATGCGGTTATATTGTAAGTGCCCGGATTTAAACCAATAATTGCGCCGTTGGCTGCTGAAGTAATAGCCGCCGCAAGGTCATCGCCCGGATTTAATTTTACGGTGTAAGTGGTTGGCGCAAGAGTGGTAAATGTGGTAATACCCTTACTCTTGGTACCTGCAAAAAGTTCGGCGGTATATTTTGTTCCTGCCGTTAATCCTGTAATGGCTTTTAAGCCTGCAGATGCATCACCTGCACTCAAAGTTGTGGTAGTAGCAGCGCCTGTTGCAGGGGTTAATACAATAGAAGTTAAACCAACAGTTGGCGTGTAACGCAAAGTAATGCTGTTTTCTTTAATTTCGTTATCCCTGATCAGTAAAAAAAGCTGGATACCTGTTAACTGAAATGCACTGCTTCTTACATACTTCGATTCAGGCTGACTTTCGGTTGCGTTGGCTTTAACCCTGGCATAATATTTTGTTCTAACGGCCAAATTATCTTCCGTTACCGTTACGCCAGCTGTATCGGCAGTAGTGCTGTAATTCACTGTTGCAAACAACGAATCGGTAGAAAAATCGATACTGTATTTAAAGGTTTTTCCTGTCGACATTAAAGGCGTAGTCCAGGTTAGTTTAGCCGAAGTTTCTCCCGACGTAATTTTTATATCGCTGGGCTTAAAAATCCTGGCCGGATCTGTGGGTGCATCATCCTCTTTTTTACAAGAAGAAACTACCGCAACCATTAACGATAAAATGATCAGTTTAAGCCCTAATTGATTTATAATTCTTTTCATGATTGATAATATAAATGCGTTAATAACCAAAATTTTGAACCATGCCTGGGTTTTCGATCAATGTAGTTTTTGGATATGGGAAAAGCTCTTTTTTGTTGGCTTCGAAGTAAAATGCAAGGCCGGTAGAAGTGCTGGTGATCGAATTATCTTCGGTTACGGCTTTTCTCCAGTTTTTAACCGTATAACCTGTTGGTGCTGTTGAGCTGTTTAAACCCGGAGAAGCAAATACATTGTTAGGCACACCGCCATAAAGATCGAGCGTGGCCACTTCGTTAACACTGGTGCCCAATAAATAATTACTTTCTTTAGCGTAAATATAGTTTGGCACGTTTACATAATCGCCTGTTCCGGCAATTAAAGCACGTATTTTAGTACGTGTTTCGTCAAACTTGCTCGCCAGTAAATTCCAGCGGATCAAATCATATTTACGGATGCCCTCACCACCAAATTCCAATAAACGCTCTTTAACAAGCGCATTAAAAAATCCGGTTTTATCCATTGGCGTTACCGGGATCTGGGTTTCGAAGCCGGCATAAGCACGTTTCTGAACCTCTTGCAGGGCACTAACTGCTGTAGCAGATGGCGCACCATTAATTTCGTTATCGGCTTCAGCATACATCAGCAGAACATCCGAGAAACGTAACATAGGCCAGTTTACCCCAAAAGTTTGCGAAGCAGATGAATTGTTAAAAGCCGTCCACGATTTACGGAACTTTCCGTCCGTCATGTTAAACAGCGTATTAACGATTTTTTTAGATGAGGCCACAATTTCGAAAACACCAATGGTTACATCCCTGCGGCAATCTTTACTTGCATCAAATTCATAAAAATAAGTTGGAATGGCATTCATACCGCCACCGCCTGAGCCAAAAGTAGAAGCTGAGTTAAAACGGATACCGTTGTAATAACCCAATTTACTATCAGTAGAAGCATTGCCACCAAAAGCAGCCACTTCGAACATCAGTTCATGGGCATCATCATAGCGCGTGGTGGTGTGCAGGCTTTTAAATACATTTTCGTAAACCGGATTTAAATTATGTTCCGAACGGTGGTTCATAATATCCAGGCACTCATCAAAGGCAATTTTATAATAGGTTAAATAATCAGCACTGCGCTCCATGGTGTGGCTTCCTGATCTTAACGAGTAACCGCCCCTGGCCAGGGCAATCCTCGCCCTTAAACCTTTAATTGCTCCTTTAGTATAACGGAAACTGCCGTATTCGGTAATTCCGCTTCTCCACGGAACCAGGTCTTCAGCCATTTTTAAATCGGCAATAATCTGATCGTAGGTTTTATTACGGTCTACATTTGGGCCGTATAATGTTTCTGCATCAGCCGATGGCACAAAAGATGCCGGAACATCTCCCCAGTTGCGGATCAGCTCATATAAAAATTGTGCCCTTAAAGTAAGCGCTTCACCATAATAGCGTTTCATGATGGTTTTCTCGGCATCAGATCCATTGGCATATAATTTTGAAGCCGGAATGTATTTGATACAGATATTTGCACGCTCCACACCTGAATACAATTGCAGAAATGGGTTAATCAGGTCGGTATTGTCAGAGCTTGCCCCGTACATGCTAATCCCCCTGCGATCTGATGAGCTATAACTCCCCGAAGTTTTAAAATCATCAGCAGTTAAGCCAAATAAGGTAGAAATACGGCTTCCGTAGCCATTATCGCCGCAAAGACGGTTATAAATGGCAATAACTGCGGCATTGGTATTATCGGTACTTTCGAAAACTACATCAGGCGAAGAAGTTGACGGCGATTGTACATCTAAATATTTTTTACAGGAAGTGGTGATACTCAATGCTCCAACAGCAATTACCATTAAAGCCGATTTAATAAATTTATTGTTCATTTTCTTTAATGTTGAGGTTAAAATACCATGTTAATACCAGCTAGAATGTACCTGCTGCGCGGATAAGCAGCATAATCTATACCTGGCGTAAGCGGGTTCGACCGGCGGGTATTTGCTTCAGGATCATAACCCGTGTAACCTGTAATGGTATAAAGGTTGTTCACTGTTCCATATACCCTTAGTTTAGAGATGAAACCTGTTTTTTTGATCAAACTTTGTGGTAAACTATAACCCAGGGTTACATTGCTGATCCTTAAAAAAGATCCGTTTTCGATGGCATAAGAAGTTAAGGCATAATTTCCGGTGGTTGGTGTCCACAGGGTGGTATTTGCATTCATCGCTGTCAACACAGCCGGATCGGTTACTTTCACCCCGTTGGCATCAAAGTTCTGCCACCTGTCGTTCATCACTGCCAGTAAATTATTGTCCTTTACATTGTATTGCGAAGTAAATTCGAGTTTATTGGCATTATAAACCTTACTGCCATAACTGAAGTTTACAAATACCGTCAGGTCGAAATTTTTATAGGCAAACTGGTTGTTGAAACCGCCGGTAAATTTTGGCTGTGCTGTACCTAAAACCGTTCTGTCGTCATCACCGATCATCATGCTCGATGAAGAAGAAAGTTTCTGTACTTTCATATCGCCCGGCTGCGGATCGCGGTTGCCCAATAATACCCTGCTGTTTGCCACATTTGGTTTAAGCGTGTAGGTATAAACTCCGGTGGTGGCATTTTGTACGTAGGTAAAATCATCAACGGTATAACGCCCGTCAGAAACGAAACCGTAAAACTGACCGACAGGTTTTCCTACTTCAACTTTAAAATCGCCCAAACTGTTTACCCAGCCCGATTGCGTGATGTAAGAACTTACGCCGTTCTGCAGTTCGACAATTTTATTTTTATTAAAGGAGATGTTAAAACTGGTATTATAACTAAAGTTTCTGGTTTTTACCGCCTGATAATTTAACTGCAGCTCGAAACCTGTATTTTGAGTTTTACCAACATTTTGCTGTTGGGTAGAATAACCCGTAGTTTGTGGCACGTTTGCATTTAACAACAGGTTTTTGGTTCGGTTGTCGTAATAATCTAAATTAAGCGACAATTTGTTTTTGAACAGGTCGATATCGATACCCAGGTTTTTTGAAATATTGGTTTCCCAAGTAATATTCGGGTTAGATAAAATATTTCCGGTGGCTGTACCCGAAATCAGTCCGGTTGATATTGCGCCATCCGTTGCTGCATAACCACCAGTGGTAGAGCTCAGGTAAAACAAGGTTCTGAATAAATCCTGACCGATCCGGTTATTTCCGGCAGCACCATAACTAAACCTCACTTTAAAGTTATCAAGCCAGGTTAACTGCATGTCTTTAATAAATTTCTCCTCCGTAACCCTCCAGGCAACCTGTGCGGATGGAAAATAGCCCCATTGTTTGCCCGCGGCGAATAATGATGAAGCATCTGTTCTGAAATTGACCGTAGCCAGGTATTTATTTTGAAAACCATATGATGCCCTTCCAAAAATCGAAAACTGCCTGGTTCCCGAAATTAATGAAGTTGGCCTGTCCTGGATCGTATTTGCCGGGGCACTGCTTACAAAAGCATCTTCAGCAGAAATGTTGACCGGTAAAAATTTGAGCACCGTTGTTCTCGAATCGATATCTACCATATTGATTTCCTGTCCTACCAATAAATCTAAACTGTGGTCTTTACCCAGGTTTGGTTTATAATTGATGGTATTGGTGTTGATAAACGATTTTTGAGCTACTGTATCCAATTGGATGGCCGGCAAACCCGCATTGTTTCTGGCCACATTACTCACCGGGCCGTTAAAGGTATTAGTGTGCCTGCTGGTTCTGTTGTATCCAACGGTACTTTTTATCGTCAGGTTTTTAAGGATTGAATATTGTACATAACCACTTGAAATTAAATCGTTGCGGTAATCGTATTTTAGTTCCTGGTTTGCTAAAGTGATCGGGTTGGTTAATCCGGTGGTCAAATAATCGGCATCGAACAGATCTCCGGAATCACTTCCGCCTGAATAGGGCTGGTAACGCACTGAGTTTCTTAAACGGTTGGTGCCCTGCGAGCCGGTAGAGCTCGTGCCCACACCATCAACACGCTGACGGCTGTAACGTGCGTTTAAACCAACCCTGAATTTGTCTGAAAATTTATGGTCTAAACGCATCGAAGCAAATGTTCTCCTGTAACCTGAATTAAGCATAATGCCGTCTTCTTTGGTATTGTTTACCGAAACATTGTAAGTGGTTTTAGAAGTACCGCCCGATAGATTTAACACTTCGGTATTGCTCCATGCCTGGCGACCAAAAACTTTATCCTGCCAATCGATATTCTGAATATTTTTGTAAATGTCAAGATCTTCAAAAGTGCCGTATTTCTTGGTAAAAGTATCTTTAACATCCTGGTTGGTGTTGTTGTTATACAGTTCATACTGGTATTTGATAAATTCATAAGGATTCATCACATCCAGCTCATTTACAATCTGTCGCGCACCCGCATAAGCATCAAACGAAACAACCGGTCTTCCTTTTTTACCGCTTTTTGTGGTAATGATTACCACCCCATTGGCCCCGCGGCTACCATAAATTGAAGTGGAGGCCACATCTTTCAGCACATCGATAGATTGGATTTCATTTGGCGATAAAATAGATAAAGCATTTTCAACCTGGATACCATCTACAATGTATAAAGGAGAATTATCGCCCGTAAGGGAGCTTCCGCCACGTACTTTAATTACAATATCTGCACCCGGACTTCCCTCAGTTGTAGTAACCGATACCCCTGCAAGTTTACCCGCAAGTGCCTGTGCAGCCGTACTCACCGGAAACTGATCGATATCTTTCCCCGTAACGGAAGAAACTGAGCCCGTTAAAGCTTCTTTACGTACCGAGCCATAACCGATATTTACCGTAACCTCTTGTAAAGTATTGGCATCTTCTTCCAGGCTGATATCAAGTTTAGTCTGATCGGTAATGGTTACATTTTTGGTTTTGTAACCTACGTAGGTAAACGTTACCACAGCACCTTTGGCGGGCACACTGATTTTGTAAACTCCGTTTGCATCGGTACTGGCACCTGATTTCGAGTCTTTAACGTTTACACTAACCCCAACAAGTACCTGTCCGTCAGTTTTATCCTTTACCGTTCCGGTAACCTGCCTGGTTTGTGCCGAGGCTACAGATAATCCAAAAAAAGCGAAAAATGCTAAAAAGAGTAGAACTCTGCTCATAAATTATTTATTTGAAGTGATTTGGTTATTTTTAAGATGCTGCAATCGCTTGCATGTAGAATTAAATTCTATTTCGGGATGTTATTATTTGTTTATATTTGGTTACGTTGATGTAACAATTTTACAAACTAAAAACCGTTTGAAACCATTTTTAACTAAAAAAGTGTGCAAACGTTCCCAAAAACGTTGTTATAACGTTTATTAATCTTGCTGATCCCATCCCCTTAAAGAGATATTTTTTGTAACTTGTACGCACTACGAAAATGAGATTTGAAACATCTACCATAAAGGATATTGCTAAAGCATTAGGACTGTCAACTTCAACAGTTTCAAGGGCTTTAAGAGACCGTTACGAAATTAGTGAGGAGACGAAAAAACTGGTTTTGGCCTATGCCGAAAAGGTTAATTATCGTGCCAATCCCATTGCCCGGAGCCTGAAAGAACGCCGTAGTTATTCTATTGGTATTATTGTGAGCGAAATTGCCAACAATTTTTTTTCGCAGGTGATAAACGGCATTGAATCAATTGCTTATGATCGTGATTACCACGTAATCATCTCTCAGAGTCATGAATCTTACAAACAGGAAAAACTAAATGTTGAGCACCTCGCCTCGCGCTCTATAGACGGTTTGCTGATTGCACTCTCATCTGAAACGCAGGATATCGATTATTTACGCAGCCTGTATGCCAAAGGTTTACCTATTGTTTTTTTTGACCGTGTACCCAAAGATTTTGAAACCCATAAGGTAATCGCCAATAATTTTAAAGGCTCTTTTGATGCAACCGAACACCTCATTTTATCAGGAAAAAGGACTATTGCACACTTAACCAATTCAGAAAACCTTTCGATAACGAAAGAAAGACTGGAAGGTTATAAAGCCGCCCTGGTTAAATACCATATCGAATTTAAACCCGAACTGGTTAAATATTGCCAGCATGGTGGCATGCACAGTGCAGAACTGGAGCAGGCCGTTAAAGAACTTTTACCTTTAAACCCTGATGGGATTTTTATTTCGAGCGATCGTTTAACCACCGGCTGCATTATGGCACTTAAAAAAACCAATCCCGAGGTGGCGCATAAAATCGCCATTGCAGGTTTTACAAATTCTAATCTGGTCGAATTGTTTAATCCGTCATTAACTTCCGTTAAGCAGCCCGCTTTTGAAATGGGCCAGGTAGCTACCGAGTTATTAATTTCGATGATTGAAGCTAAAAGACCTATTACCGAATTCGAAACCAAAGTTTTAGATACGGAGCTGGTAAAGATGGCGAAGCGATAAGCGGTTTGTGTTTAGCGCTTAGCGGAGGGCGATAGGCGTTTAACTTTACTCCCTCCTCCAGCCCTTCAACTACCAAATTTATCTTTCAACGCTTAACTCCAACTGCTCTACTCCAAACTCCCATCTCTCAACTCCAAACTAATTATTACCTTTGCACCATGGTAGAAATCATATTAAAAAAGGGCAAAGAAAAAGCAGCATTGCAACGACATCCATGGGTATTTTCTGGCGCACTGGAAAAAGTTAAAGGAAAACCTGAAGATGGTGATGTGGTAAAAGTTTTTGCTTTTGATCATGAATTTCTGGCCTATGGTTATTTCAACAGCAATTCGCGGGTTGCGGTTCGTTTGTTGGAATGGGATGAAACACAAAACATTGATAATAACTGGTATCAAAACCGGTTAAAACAAGCCATTGCTTCACGCCAGTTTATTTTAAATGAAAATACCAATACCTGTAGACTGGTTTTTAGCGAGGCCGATTTCCTGCCGGGTTTAATTGTTGATCAATATGCAGATTTCCTTTCCCTGCAGATTTTAAGTTCCGGAATCGAAAAAGTGAAAGAACAGATTGTCGACATTTTAAGAACAGAATTAAAACCGAAAGGAATATTCGATAAAAGTGATGCCACTGCCCGTACCCACGAAGGTTTACCTGTTGAAAACGGTTTGCTTTGGGGCGAAAATCCACCTGAATTTTTAGAAGTAAAAGAAAACGGGATTATTTATAACATCAATATTGCCGAAGGACAGAAATCTGGTTTTTATTGCGATCAGCGTGATAACAGAAGTATTTTGGCAAGCTATACCAAAGGCAAAAAAGTGCTGGATTGCTTTAGTTACAGCGGTGGTTTCAGTTTAAACAGCCTTGCCAACGGAGCCAATAGTGTAATCAGTGTTGATAGTTCTGGTTTAGCGGTTGAAACCTTAAAACAAAATGTAGCTTTAAATAAATTCGATATAAATCAAGTAACAGCCATCCAATCAGACGTAAACAAACAATTGCGTGCTTTTAAAGAATCAGGAGAACTGTTTGATGTAATTGTACTCGATCCACCTAAATATGCTCCATCACGCTCTGCATTAGATCGTGCTGCAAGAGCTTATAAAGATTTAAACCGTCTGGGCATGTTATTGCTTGAAAAAGGTGGTTTATTGGCTACTTTTTCTTGTTCAGGGGCTGTTGATATCGAAACCTTTAAACAAATTATTGCCTGGGCAGCGCTCGATGCCGGTAAAGAAGTGCAGATCATCAAACAGTTCTGCCAGCCGGAAGATCATCCGGTTAGGATTTCTTTCCCCGAGGGAGAGTATTTGAAGGGGTTGTTACTGAGGGTTTTGTAAGGGTTCACTAGTTCATTTGTCATTCGTTTATTAGTTAGCACGTTACACAACCCACTTACCCTGGTCTGTGTCCTCACAGATCAGTATTCTATAATTTTAGCCACGGATTCATAGATTAACACGGATTCAGTCTGTCATCCTGAGCGTAGTCGAAGGATCTTTATAATAGCGTCATTTCGAGCGGAGTGCAACGAAGTCGAGAAATCTGCTTTGAGATAGATCTCTCCATTCCGCTTTGCTTCAGTCGAGATGACGATACCCACTTACCCTGGTCTGTGTCCTCACAGATCAGTATTCTATAATTTTAGCCACGGATTCACAGATTAACACGGATTCAGTCTGTCATCCTGAGCGTAGTCGAAGGATCTTTATAATAACGTCATTTCGAGCGGAGTGCAACGAAGTCGAGAAATCTGCTTCGAGATAGATCTCTTCCTGCCCGAAGCAGGCGGGCGTTCTGCTATGCTCCAATCGAGATGACGATGCTTTTTTCGAAAAGTCTTTCAATCCTTGGTCTGTGTCTCCACAGACCAATAATCTTATAATTTCAGGCCACAGATGCGCAGATTGACGCGGAATTTAACTCGATTTGTCCTCTTGAGCGTAGTCGAAGGATCTTTGTGCATTTGTGGTTCATCAGTTCATTTGTCATTCGTTTATTGGTTAGCATGGTTCAGAAATCTGATGGCGTAGATTGATTCGTCATTGCGAGAAGGCTTTTTCAGCCGACGAAGCAATCTTTCTGGCAAAGATCGCTAGCAGGAAAGATTGATTCGTCGTTCCACCTCGCAATGGCGCCAACTGAAAACTCATCTTTCTTGTTCAAAAAACTTCGCTACAGCTCCTCCGAATTTTCCGGCAGTTGCTCATACTCACCTTTCCAGGCATAAAAACCGAAAATCATCAATCCCAAACTGATTGGCAGAAAAATAAACAGGATAATTCCCCATTGTAAAATCGTATTGGTACGTTCGATATCAGTATGCGTTAAACCTACTTTATCAATCGCCTGTAAAAACAGAAAAGTCATGGTTAACGGACCCAAAACCATCCAAACCAAACCTAAAATTTTCTTTAACGTATTCATCCTTTTTGTATTAATCGTTAATGTTTTCGTCTCTTTTATTCGATAAATAAATCGTTCCGATAATTAAACTAAGTGCGGCAATGCCTATCGGGTACCACAAACCGGATAACGGGGTAGAACCCGAAAAACTCGCAATTAAGGTGGCGATAAACGGAACAAGTCCA
Organism: Pedobacter sp. 22226; assembly: GCF_052045455.1. NCBI lineage: Bacteria > Pseudomonadati > Bacteroidota > Sphingobacteriia > Sphingobacteriales > Sphingobacteriaceae > Pedobacter > Pedobacter sp. 22226. The sequence continues at coordinate 573,055 of NZ_JBQEPB010000003.1, forward strand.
CCAAAAACACCGTTACCGATATGGTAGGGTAACGACATCGAAGTGTACCTGATCTTAGTTGGGAACAACTCTACCAGAAACGCGGCAATTGGTCCATAAACCATCGTTACCAATAAAATCTGGAAGAAAATTAGACCTACAAATTTCCAGAAAACCGGTGTAGGCAAAACTTTGTCTTTAATCACTTCTTTACCCAAAAGAATACCTCTTGTTGCAGAAATAGTATCTATCTGAACTTTATTAAATGCTGCTCCATTTTTGAGGAGTACTTTAACAGATGTTGTTCTTAAACTATCTGGCGAATCTGCAATTAAAACTGAGGTTATTGGTGCAGGGGTAGATGACAAAATATCCGTCTGTTCAATTTTTGTATAATCTGTATCGTTCAAAAATATTTGATAAATGGGGCGGTAAAAAAGGATTCCCAGCAACATTCCGCTCAACATAATCCACTTTCTTCCCACCTTATCACTCCAGGCACCAAAAACCACAAAAAATGGTGTGGCAAAGGCAATTCCCCAGAGTAAAATATACCTCGAATCATTAAAATCCAGTTTGCAGGTATTCTCTAAAAAAGATTGTGCATAAAACTGGCCTGTGTACCAGATTACACCCTGGCCCATGGTAGCCCCAAAAAGTGCGAGCAGCACCATTTTAAAATTTGCCTTATTGTTAAAACTTTCTTTGAGCGGATTTTTAGAAACATTACCTTCAGCTTTTAGTTTAGTAAACATAGGCGATTCATGCATCTTCATGCGGATATATATCGAAACCACCACCAGTACAATCGATAACAGAAAAGGAATCCGCCAGCCCCAGTCGCTAAACGTTTCGGCACCCAAAATATTCTTGGTAATGACGATAATTCCCAACGAAAGAAAAAGTCCTAAAGTAGCCGTAGTCTGGATCCAGCTGGTAAAAAAGCCCCGTTTATTTTTCGGCGCATGTTCTGCCACATAAGTTGCTGCACCACCATATTCACCGCCCAAAGCCAGGCCCTGAATCAATCTCAATACCAGTACCAGAATAGGCGCTGCATAACCAATACTTTTATAAGAAGGAATTAAACCGATAAAAAATGTCGATCCGCCCATCAGTACCAGTGTGAGCAAAAAGGTATATTTCCGGCCGATTAAATCGCCTAATCTGCCAAAAACCAATGCACCAAAAGGGCGAACAATAAATCCGGCAGCAAATATGGCCAGGGTATTAATTAAAGCCGAAGCACCGGCATCTTCAGGGAATAATTGATGGCCAATGATGACCGCGAGGCTACCAAAAATGTAAAAATCGTACCATTCTATCAGTGTGCCCAGTGATGATGCACCAATAACTTTAAAAATGTTGTTTTTGGGTAACGTTTCGCTCATAAGAAAAAGAATATTTGGTTCTCCAAGATAAACATTTGAATAACAATCGGCAACCTGTACTGTCTGTCAATTAATTTGTTACATAATCAAACATTTCGGCTTTAGTTTTGTATTTTCATCCGTAACTATTTTATTTTCCATTCAGATTATATGCTTTTAATACAGAACATCAGGTTAAGCAGGATTTTAAGAAATACGTGGCACGTTGATCTGATTATGATCGCTTCCTGTACGGCAGCGTATCTTGTGCGCGAATATTTAATTGCCCACCATTTCTCCATTCCATCCATTATTCCAACCGTTTTAGGTACAGCCATTGCCTTTTTTATCGGTTTTAACAATAACCAGGCTTACGATAGGTGGTGGGAAGCCCGGAAAGTATGGGGAGCATTGGTAAACGATTCTCGTTCTTACGCACGGGCTTTGATTAATTATGTTGATGAGGACGAAGAAAGTGTGAAACGCATGGTGTACAGGCATATCGCTTTTTTATATGCGCTAAAAGCTAATTTAAGAAACACGGTTGATGAAATTTATACTAAATATCTACCGGAAGCCGATTTAAATGAAATTAAAAAACACAATAATGCACACAATGCCCTGCTTAACATCCAGTCGCGGGATTTGCAAAAATTAGTAAAAGCAAATAAAATTGATGGTTTCCGTTTTATAGAAATTAATGAAATGCTTACCCGTTTTTCGGATTCGATGGGAATGAGCGAAAGGATAAAAAATACGATATTTCCAACCACCTACACCTATTTAACTAAAGTATTTATCTGGTTGTTTGTGGTAACTTTTACCCTTGTAATTAGTCAGGATGCCGGACCTGCAGCCATATTTTTAGGCTGGCTGATTGGTTTCGTATTTGTTTCTACACAGATTAACGGGATGAGTCTGGTAAATCCTTTCGAAAATAACTCGGCGGGTGTTCCGCTTAACCAGATTACCAGGACCATCGAAATTAACCTGTTACAAATGCTGGAAGAAGAAGAAATTCCAGAACCCGTTAAACCAATCAATGACGAATATATTCTTTAAATTTTAGCAACTTTCTTGCTGACAAAATCAAAAATTAAGATAAGCATTTCAATTATTCTGTTGGATCTTAGCGAGACGCTAAGAACAGAGGATATTTTAATAGATTTTTCGTCATGGCGAGGCACGAAGCAATCTTACAACGACCGCTTGCCCAAACGCAATATTTAAGATGCCTTATCCAATGAAAATTGGCTTCATAATGTCCAGCAAAGATCATCCTTTCCAAATTTTTTTATTTAATTAAGTATTAGCGTCTCACTAAGAACAATAGGGGGATAATGCTTCACAGATTCTTCACGGCGTTCAGAATGACAGAGCGGTTTTTAACTTCTCTTCGAACAAAACCGACTTAGCTTTAAACTGAGGATCTGTAAATGAAATATTTGCTGTAGCATAAATAATCTTTCCATCCTTGCCTACCAGAACATTTGATGGAAAACCATGATTGATGTTCAACCTGCGGATTTCATCTTTGCTCAGCGAAACGATTTCATATTGATAACCGCTTCGTTTTTGAAAACGTTTGGCGCTTGCTGGGGCATCGTGGGTAATACCAATAAACCTCACACCATTTTTGCCATATTTTGTTACCAGTTTATTTAATTCGGGCATTTCGGCAATACAGGGCGGGCATTTTTCGAACCAGAAATTAATTACCGTTACCTGGTTTTTTAAATCAGCATTACTGAATGGTTTTTTATCAACCGTTAATCCTTCAAAAGGCGGCAAAGGTTTTCCTGCTAAATCTTCGAAAAAGGTTTCCTGTGTAGCCCATTTAACCGGAGCATCTTGCGCCAGCACTTTTAGCGAAAAAACAGAAAGCAGGGTAATCAGTAAAAATTTCATCGTCGATAAATATAAAAAAAGTCCTGCCAATGCGGCAGGACTTTATAGTTTGTTTGGTTTTAAAATTCTTATTTAAAAGTAACCGACCCGTACTCGGTTTTAACAGATACGTTTGAAGCACCACCGCTGCCAATCTTACCCGAATATTTTTTAGTTTCATCATCTTTGCTTACCATGCTCGAGGTTACGTTCGAACCATATTTAAAGCCGGCATAAGAGGTAGAAACATTAAAAGTACCATTATAACGGTCGGCAAAGCCAAGGCTTACGCTTACATATTCGCCACCAAAACTGAAGTTTCTGCAGGCGGCTGTAATTTCATTTACGCTCAAACGGTTATAGTCCATGTTAATATTCGCATCGCCATTTAAGGTACCCAAAGTAACGTTAGAATATTCTGCATTTACTGCTATTTTACCTGCTGAAGCGATATTTAAGTCGCCATAAGCCTGTTTGGCAACCGTATTGCCCCGCACCGTATTGATATTTACCTTGGCATATTCTGAATTTAAAAGCAGGTTACCACCAATGGTGCCAATGGTTAGGCCCTTGCCATATTGTACCTTAATATCAGCCGATTTTCTGATGGTATTAATGTTTACCGCAACGTATTCTGCATCAAGTTCTAAGGTGCCAACAGCACCGATTGTTACCGGGCCATTGTATTCGTGCTTTACCACGGCAGCATTTAAATCCTGAATATCACATTTACCATACTGCACGTTAATGTAATTATTAGCGTTGCTTAAATTACCTGCAACCAGATTGCCATACTCAACTTTTAAAGATGTAGGACCGGCAAAATTGCCCATTTCTACACTGCCATACTGTTGCAAAACCGTTAAAGGATTTACAGCCGGCATGTAAACCGTATAAATTACCTTAACTTCCCTCCTCCAGGTGGTTACCCCGTTTTTAACACCGCGGCCATAACGTCCGTTCCTGTCGCCCATATTGGTTTTAACAGAAACCACATCTCCGTTTTTAGAAGCGTCGATATTTACACCGTCGATCAACCTTTGTACATCACTGTCCGAATTGCTGTAAGCTTTAATGTCTATATCTACTTTTACTTCCTTCTTGTCCCAGGTTTTAATGGTGATGGCTCCGTATTGGTTGTTTAAATTAATCTTATCATTATTATCCACACTAAAACTCTTGCTAAAAGATTTAGAACGTTCGGCATCACTCCCTGTTTGGGTGCTTTTTGAGTAACTCACCATAGCCAGCGAAGTCGACTTATCGGAAGCTTCTGCAACTGCTTTTTCAGTTGGGTTATTCACCGCAATTTCTTGCGCATTGGTTTTTACGGCGATTAAAGCCATAAAGGCTAAAAATATTTTTATCGTTTTCATGTGTTTGTTAATTGTTAAACATTTAAAGGCTTAAAACCTGCCGGCTGGTAATAAGCAATGTAAATGTGGTGAGCGTTCTCCTCCTGGTATCAGGTAGTGTAAATCAGGTATCAAGACTGATTTCGGCTACTGTTTTAATTTATATCTGGTTAACCCTTTTATAATCGTCAACCTGGTTAATAATCAATAATTGTTGTTTTAATAACTGTAACTGTATTTCGCGGTTTTTAACCATGGCCTTTACCACAAAAGTTTGGTTGGGCGAGGTTGGCAGTTCTGCCTTTAACCTTTCGTAATCTTCATCAAGCTTTCTCAGGTCGGCAGTAAATTTTTTATATAATTCAGGGTTTGCCGAGGCGAAAATGGCCAAACTATCTCTTTTTTCGGTAATTAAGCCCGCAAAGTGGACTTCTTTTTTTGCATACGAAGCACTAACGTCGGCTATCTCTAAATCTTTGTTTTGTAACCTTCCGGCGTACAGCCAAACTAAACCGAAAACCACTACAATAGCTGCTGCTGCACTCACCCATAAATACAGCTTTACCGGCTTTTTTTTCTTTTTAGCATCTAAACCCTGTTCAATCTTTGCCCAAAGATCGGCCGATGGCTCCATGATATCAAAAGCTTTACGGTTATCCTTTACAAAGGTTTCTAATCTGTTATTCATCTCTCATCCCTTTCTGTTCTAAAATACTTTTTAACTTCTTTTTTGCCCTCATGTACTGTGTACGACTGGTATTTTCACTTATTTTTAAAATGTGTGCAATCTCTTCATGGTCGTAACCTTCTAACAGGTACAAGCTCAGTACCACGCGGTAACCATCGGGTAACTGGGTAATGGCCTGTCTGATCTCTTCTGCCTGTAACTGCACTTCACTGTCGTCAAAACTATCTTCATCCGGCACTTCCGATATTTCTTCCGTACCTACAAATTCCATCTTGCGTTTACGCAGGTAATTGATGGATTTGTTGATTACAATCTGTTTTAGCCAAAGTCCGAAGGTGGTTTCCTGCCTAAAATCAACAATTCTGGTAAAAGCATCCAAAAATGCTTCCTGTAAAACATCCTCAGCCTCTTCCTCATAATTTAAAATGCGCAGCGCCACATTATACATGGCCTTGGCATACAGCTTGTACAATTCAAACTGTGCTGCGCGGCTGCCCTGCATGCATTTTTTTACGAGGTCCAGGTTTTTATCGATGTAAACGGCTTCCAAAATTTCGAATATTCTGATTATAAGACATAAGGGATTTTAAAACGTTGCATCAAGGTATAAAAAAAGTTTAAAATATGTTAATTCAGTATTAAGATTAAAATCAAATGTGTTGGGAGGTTCAGGAAAGGAATAAGATAAGCGCTTCGGTTTGTAAAAAATGTTTTATTATAAATTGGAAATGAGCAGTTCTGTGCTTTTGGCATTTTCAGTCCCGCTTTTTGGTACGAGTTCCGATGAAGGATCGGAAGCTCTCCCCTGCAATCGGGTTTAGATACAAAGTTTTATGCCTTGAAACAAACCTTTGTTAAATAAACCCGACAGGAGCAGGCATCCCGATTTTTCATCGGGATAAAGCGGATGGCGGGACTACAGTGCCTATGAAAGGCTGATCTTTCATTTCCTAAAAAAGAAAAAATATTAAGATTATTAGGAAATGGTTGGTTCTGTGCTTTTGGCATGTTCAGTCCCGCTTTTTGGTACGAGTTCCGATGAAGGATCGGAAGCTCTTCCCGGCAATCGGGTTTAGATACAAAGTTTTATGCCTTGAAACGAACCTTTGTTAAATAAACCCGACAGGAGCAGGCATCCCGATTTTTCATCGGGATAAAGCGGATGGCGGGACTACAGCACCTATGAAATGCTATCCTTTCATTTCCATAATATGAAAAACATTTTATAACTATTCAAAAATTCACGATTTCAATTTTTTTGACATTTGTGGAAAATCAGCTCCCTCATCATCATAAATTTGAAAACCCTGCTACAAACCATTAACTTCATGCCATGGAAACCGATTTAATTATTTCTGCAATTAACGAGCTACACCAAAAAGCAAACCTTGCTTTAGAAAATAAAGATATAACGGCTTATGCAGCCATGTTTGATGATGCTTTTAGTTTTGCCCCTTTCGAAAAATCAGCTATAAATAAACGCGATTATACCATCGATATAAAAAAACATTTCAACAATGCTAAAGAAATCCATACCAGTTATTACCGGATAAAATCTTCTATTGAAGATGATGTTTTTACTGAGAAAATTGCCCGAAAATCAATCATTTTAAAACCTAAGCTGCTGGTTTTTTCCAAAAAACAGACCATCCAGACGGAAGAAATTTACCATTGGAAAAATATTAATGGCGACTGGAAAGTGATTGCGCTCGAAATTGTGTTAGAAGAAAAGTATTAGGCTAAATGTATAGCTCTTTCATTTTTTGACCTACATCAAAGGTTAGGCCTGTTAATACCCGCACTTTTGGGGTGTTAGAAAAAATATAAAATGAAAAAAGAATACTTTAGGTACATCAATACTTTATTTGTGGTAATACCCATGACATTAATTATGGCCTTTGTTGGTTTAATGCGCAATTACGGTTTTGGTGAAGACTGGATAATTAAATTTTTAAAAGCGTGGAGCGTTATGCTGCCCGTAGCTTATTTTGCAGCATTTATCATTATTCCGAACGCCCGTAAGCTTGCTGAAAAAATTGCAGGTAAACCTTAAATTATTTATAAATATGTACAAACTGCTTCCGGATTATATTAAGGAAAAAATCACGATCAGCGATCCGGATCTGGAAACAGTATTGTCATATTTTAAACCACAAAAGTTTAGAAAAAGTGAAATCCTGGTTAATCCTGGCGAAAAACCACAAAGGATTTATTTTGTTGTAAGTGGCTGTTTGAGGATTTTTTTTCTTACCGAAGGCGGTGCTGAAGCCACCAGGCATTTTGCGTTCGAAAATCAGTTTGCAACCGCTTTGGTTAGTTTTATTACCGGCGAAATTTCTAAAGAATATGTTCAGGCTATAGAAGATACCGAGGTATATTTTATCTGGCAAAGCGATTTTTACGAATTACTTAAAATTATTCCTCAATGGGAAAAACTCTACCGCCATTACCTGGAATATGCCTATGTAACCAATACCAACCGCTTAATGTCGTTTATTACGCTCGATGCAACCGAACGTTACCGCCAGTTGCTGGCGCAAAATCCAGGTGTGGTAATGCGGATGCCGAACAAAATGGTGGCCTCTTATTTAAATATTTCTCAGGAAACGCTGAGCAGATTGAAATCAAAAGCATAAATTTAAGCAAGGCATTAAATAGTGTTACTTTTTCTTTGGGTTCTTCGTGCCTCCGCGGTCAACAAAGGCAAATCTTCTATCGCAAAATTTCCTTAAATCTTCTGCGCTGAACTTTAAAACAAAATCGGTATTTTTGCCGCTCAATTTAGATTATATATATGTTAAGAACAGTAACTTGTGGTGCATTAAACCTAAATAGCCTAGGCGAAAGTGTTACGTTATGTGGTTGGGTACAAAAATCAAGAGATTTGGGCGGTATGACTTTTATCGATATCCGCGATCGTTATGGTATTACCCAGTTGGTTTTTAACATGGACGACAATAAAGCGCTTTGTGAAACTGCACGTTCTTTAGGCCGTGAGTTTGTAATTAAAGCGATTGGTACGGTTGTAGAAAGAAGCAACAAAAACCCAAAAATGTCAACAGGTGATGTTGAAATTAAAGTTTCTGCTCTGGAGATTTTAAATGCTGCAAAATTACCTCCTTTCATGATCGATGATGAAACAGACGGTGGTGATGAGTTGCGTATGAAATACCGCTATCTGGATTTACGCCGTAACCCGGTTCGTAATAACTTGGTTTTGCGTCATAAAATGGCACAATCGGTTCGCCGTTATTTAGATGCATTAGATTTTATTGAGGTAGAAACACCTGTATTGATCAAATCAACACCGGAGGGAGCCAGGGATTTTGTGGTGCCTAGCCGCATGAACGAAGGTGAGTTTTATGCTTTGCCTCAATCGCCGCAAACCTTTAAACAATTGTTAATGGTTTCGGGTTTCGACCGTTATTTCCAGATTGTAAAATGTTTCAGGGATGAAGATTTAAGGGCCGATCGTCAGCCCGAATTTACACAGATCGACTGCGAAATGTCGTTTATTGAGCAGGAAGATATTTTAAATACTTTTGAAGGTTTAATCCGTACTTTATTTAAAGAAGTGCGTAATTACGATTTACCGGAGGTTCCGCGTATGCAATATGCCGATGCGATGCGTTTATACGGTTCTGATAAACCCGATACCCGCTTTGCAATGAAGTTTGTAGAGCTCAACGATCTGGTAAAAGGAAAAGGTTTCCCTGTTTTCGATAATGCTGAACTGGTTGTGGGTATTAACGCTAAAGGCGCTGCAAGCTATACACGTAAGCAATTAGATGAACTGACTGATTTTATTAAACGTCCGCAAATTGGTGCTACCGGCCTGATTTATGCCCGTCATAACGAAGATGGAACCATTAAATCATCAGTAGATAAGTTCTTTAACGAAGAAGACCTGAAACAATGGAGTGAGGCTTTCGCAACAGAAAAAGGCGATTTATTGCTGATTTTAGCAGGTTCTACTGATAAAGTGCGTAAACAACTAAACGAGCTTCGTTTAGAAATGGGTAACCGTTTGGGTTTACGCGATAAAAATACTTTTTCTGCCCTGTGGGTACTTGATTTCCCGCTTTTAGAATGGGATGAAGAAACAGAACGTTACCATGCCATGCACCACCCGTTTACTTCGCCTAAGCCTGAAGATATTGCCTTGCTGGATACTAAACCTGGTGAAGTAAGGGCCAATGCTTACGATATGGTTATTAACGGAACCGAAGTTGGCGGCGGATCTATCCGTATCCACGACCGTGCATTACAGGCTTTAATGTTTAAACATTTAGGTTTCAGTGCAGAAGAAGCACAGAAACAATTTGGTTTCTTAATGGATGCTTTCGAATTTGGCGCACCTCCACACGGCGGTATTGCTTTTGGTTTCGATCGTTTAACTTCAATTTTCGCAGGTTTAGATTCAATCCGTGATGTAATTGCATTCCCTAAAAATAACTCAGGCAGGGATGTAATGATTGATAGTCCGAGTACTATTGATGAGAAGCAATTGAAAGAATTAAAAATTAAGACGGATTTGTAGATTTATTAGTTTACCAGCCATTGGCCATTAGTTTATTGGTTCGGGAGCATAAAGCAATTCCACAAAAAAAGCCTCAGAATTAAATTCTGAGGCTTTTTTTTAAGATCATTTAGGCACCATGCTCATTAACGAACTAATGACTAATGAACCATTAAACTAGTAAGTTTCACTATCAGGCGGGATGCCATAATCAATAAACTTCTTGTCCTTTTTTTCTTTCTTTTTGCCAAACCAGCCTTTAACCGAGTTAAAAATGGCCGACAAATGTTCAGCGTCCAGCGATTTGCCTACTTTGCCCGAAATTAAACCAACGGCTGCCTTTGTTAAAAAGCCTGCACCTCTGAATATCGTTTTATTCATTACCATGGGTAAAAGTAACGACATGGCAGTGCCGCTGATGTTTAACTTTTCGTCGGCTTTAAATAGGTTATTCGGCGTGGCGTACCTTTTAATCAGAGCACCTAACGTAAACTGTTTAAGAAACGTTTTGGTATCCGTTTTAAGCATATTCTGCTTAAGTGTGTACTCAACCTTAAGTTCTAATTTTCTAGCCTGCAGGTCGTTCAGGTTGCGGATGTCTTTATAGCTTCTCATCTTCCTCCTTATCTGCAAGTTTATCGAAGTATTTTCTAATGGCTATATTGATAATTGCTTTTTCGATGTATTTATCCTTGGTTAAATAAACAATGATGGCCAATAAAATATAGAACAAGGAAACACAGCCAAAACCACCCGCATAACTGCCCAAAAGATCGGATACGTACAGCGCCAGGGTTACAGAGCCAAATAAAAAGGCTAATATAAAGCAAACAATAACGGCAGTACTGGTTACCAGATCGGCAAAAATTTTCGATGCTTTTTCTACGATATAAAGTCTGGTGTACTCTACCCGGGCCTCTAAAAAGCCTTTAGCATCGTCTACAAGATCTTCTATACTTTTATCTTTATTCTCCTGCATAATTCAGATGAGATTTAACCGGGCAAAATACCCGGCTATGCAATATTTTATTTATTAAGCGTGCTCTACGTCGTCGCTGTATTCTTCTTCTACACTTCTCAATTTGGTTTTGATAGAGCTCACCACTTTATCTTTCAAGCTCGCCAGGTTGTTAATTTCATCAGCAGCTTTATCTTTGATAGAGTCGCCCAGATCTTTTAACGATTGACTTAATTTATCACGTGTTTCATCACCTTTATCTGGTGCGAACAAAATTCCTAGGGCTGCACCGGCAGCTAATCCAGCTAAAAGCGCAACTACAACTTTTGAGTTATCATTCATAATTAATTTATTTTAAGGGTTTAACAATTATTTACAATATAAAACTACTACATTATTTTATTGTTAAGCTATATTTATAACTCACTATGCTCATTATTTGTTTTAATTCTTTCCAATCTTTCTGATGCAAGCGTACTGGTTTCGTAAATTTTAATGAGCAAAATAAAATAAGACAATAGCAAGGGGCCAAAAACAAGGCCTAATATTCCGAATAAAGGAATACCAATAATTACGCCAATTACTGTAATTATGGGATGAATGTTGCCAACTTTTTTTGCAATGATGAAACGCAGCACGTTATCGATGTTAATAATTACTACAAAACCAAAAATAAGCATGGCCCAGCCGGCAAAATTATTTCCATTGGCAATTTGCAAAATGGCAGCGGGCACAAAAACAACAGGAGGGCCCAAAACCGGGACAAATGAAATAAATGTGGTGATAACGCCCCAGAAAACAGGGTCTTTATACCCCAAAACATAAAATGAAAGGCTTACTAACGATCCTTGTACCAAACAGATTAATCCCTGTCCTAATACATTGGCATAAGTGGTATTCCGCATTTCATCACCAAACCGGAGCGCATTCTGTTCTCTGAAAGGAGCATATTTTATTAATGAAAATTCGAATTTTTTCCGTTCAATCAGCATAAAATAGAGTAAAAAGTACATCACCAGCAAACTCAGTATAATATTTACTGCACTCGAAATAAGCGAGGGAAAAAGCTGTGTGGCCCAGTTGCCTAAGCGGTTCATACCGTCCTGAATCAGTTCCTGGTTAATTTTTATTGGTATAAGATGCTGTAATTTAACCAAAAGGTTTTTAAAAAAGATTTCGTTGCTGCGTAGCTCTGAAATTTTACTGATTACCATGCTGCTTAGCGCATAAAAAGGCAATACAATTAAAATAATGCTGATGGTGATGAGTAAAATAGCCACAAACCTTTTATTCCATCCTTTATTTTCTGCGAGGTGAATGTAGGCGGGCCGCATCATGGTGTACAAAACCAGGGTGCTCAGGATGGCGCTAAAAATACTCTGTAAAGAATAAGCAATTAAAATTCCAAGCGCAATAATGATAACAAGGTTAATGTTGTTACGCTGTTTATAAGAAAATACTGACATAATTTAGGACGCTTGGATTATTCTTTAAAATACCAAATGAGCCTGTTTTGTTTTATCGATTTTCAATTTCTTCTTCATTGAGATTAATCACCTTTATTTTATTATACAGTGTCTTTCTGTCGATCTGAAGTATTTTGGCCGCCTTGGTTTTATTAAAGTTAACTTCTTTTAAAACATTTAAAATGGCAGTATATTCTGCTTCTTTAGTTAGTTTCTTCAAATCCTGGGCGGTATTGCCTGATTTTTTTAAGGCGGTAAGTCTTTTTTCGCGCTGCTGACTTTTAGCAGAACTGACCTTTTCGAATTCCAGCGGCAAAGCACTCATTTCGATCTGGTGTCCGTTAGTTAGTAAAGCCACGCGCCTGATAACATTTTTAAGTTCGCGAACATTACCGGGCCAGTTGTAGGTTAAAAAGCAATTTTTAACTTCTTTAGAAAAAGAAACAATGTTTTTATTAAGCTCTTCGTTTGCTTCTGCCAGAAAACAATCTGCAAAAACAAGTATGTCTTCACTTCTGTCTTTTAAAGATGGAACGTTGATGGAAAATTCGTTAAAGCGGTGGTATAAATCCTCTCTGAATGTTCCTTTTTGAATACAGTTTTCGAGATTTTCATTTGTGGCAATAATAATCCTCACATCGAGGTCTATTTCTTTTGTACTGCCTATGCGTTTAATTTTTCGTTCCTGCACGGCCCTTAGTAAGATAGCCTGGGTTTCGTACGATAGGTTGGCTACCTCATCAAGAAACAAGGTTCCGCCGTTGGCCTGTTCAAAATGCCCTACTTTAGTAGATAATGCACCTGTAAACGAGCCTTTTTCATGCCCGAAAAACTCACTTGCAGCCAGTTCTTTGCTTAAAGAACCACAGTCCATGGCCACAAAGGGTTCATTTTTGCGTAAGCTGTTCAGGTGAATGGTTTTGGCTACACATTCTTTTCCTGTGCCACTTTTTCCGTGCAAAATAATGCTGTAATTGGTTGGTGCAACCAGATTAATCTGCTCTAAAAGCTTTAATGAAGGTTTGCTTTTACCTTCAACATATTTAGGAAAATTAAGTATTTCTGCCTTATTTTCGTTTTTATTGCTGCTGTGTTTTTTTAATGCTTTTTTAGTCTCCAGCGATTTGTTTACGGTATTTAAGATCTCATCGGGGTAGAGCGGCTTAACGATGTAATCATAAGCGCCCATTTTAATCAGCTCTACAGCAAGCCTGATGTCTGAGTAACCTGTAATAATAATAACACCGGTGGCAGGATAATTTTCCTTTACGTGTTTTAAAATTTCTCTGCCATCTGTATCGTCAAGGCGATAGTCGCATAAAATCAGGTCGAACTTTTCATTTTCCAGCATCTCTATTGCTGAAGTACCTGTTGTGGTATTTGAAACCTCAAAGCCGTTTTTAGTTAGATACCTGGATAATAATAGCCCTACATTTATTTCATCGTCGATTATAAGTATTTTATTTTTCATTAATAGGATTTTTTATTGATTAAAGAACCCCAAATAATTAAGTAGGATGAGTCAAAAATATTTAGATTATATCACACATAATTACTCAAAAATTATGACAGTGGGAAATATTTTCTACACTTTTGATTTTTGCGAATAGATTTAATACTACACGGTTGTTAATGTCCTGTAAAACTGGCTTTTCTTTTTTCTAAAAATGCAGTAACCCCTTCTTTAAAATCAGCAGTTTCAAAGCATTTGCCGAAAGATTCTATTTCTGTTGTATAGCCATTATCATCATTTAAAGAAGCAATTACCGATTTTATGGCAGCAGAAATGGCTAAAGGCGCGCGTTGTTTAACCACATTGAGGATTTCTTCTGCCTTGCCGGTTAAACCTGCTTGCGGAACAACATGGTTTACCAGGCCAATTTTTCCCGCTTCTTCGGCAGTAATCATATTAGCAGTTGCAATAAGTTCAATCGCTTTGCCTTTTCCAACCAGCTGTGTAAGTCGCTGGGTACCTCCATAACCTGGTATTAGTCCCAAAGTAACTTCAGGAAGCCCTAATTTGGCGTTTTCGGATGCAATACGGATGTGACAGGCCATCGCAAGTTCCAGTCCGCCGCCTAGTGCAAATCCATTAATTGCAGCAATAAATAATTTTGGCGAATTTTCGATGGCATTAAATACTTCATCTTGTCCGCGTTTGGCCAGTTCTTCTCCCTGTTTGCCACTGTAATCTGCAAACTCCTTAATATCAGCGCCTGCAACGAAAGCTTTTTCTCCCGCCCCGGTTAAAATAACGCCCCTCACTTCATCGGTTTTGCCTGCATAAGCAATTACTTCGGCGAGTTCGGCTAAAGTATCCTTATTTAATGCGTTAAGCGATTTTTCGCGGTTTATGGTAATGTATAAAATGTTTTCTTTTACTTCTGTAATTAAATTCTGGTATGCCATAGCTTAAAAATTTCTGTTTTCAGTAACCCAATTTTGAATATATTCTACAATACTTGCCATTGTTGTGCCTGGCGGAAATAGTTCTCCAACGCCGAGGCTGGCAAGTTTTAACCGGTCAGCCTCCGGGATAATTCCTCCACCGGTTAATAACACATCATCCATCTGTTTTTCTTTCATAAAATGGATAATTTTTGGAAAAACGGTCATATGCGCACCAGAAAGTATCGAAATCCCGATGGCATCAACATCCTCCTGGAGTGCCGTATTTACCACCATTTCTGGTGTTTGGCGGAGGCCCGTATAAATTACTTCCATGCCGGCATCGCGTAAAGAAGTGGCGATTACCTTGGCGCCCCTGTCGTGACCATCCAGGCCAACTTTAGCCACCAGAACGCGTATAGGCCGGTTTAATATTTTGCTCATAAATGAATATTAAGTTGATGTAAATGTATTGATTTTATTAACGAATAGAGAAACAGGCCGTATAGATTATGGCTGATGCTTCATAGCCATTGCCTGTAAGAGCAAACCGGCACATCTATTCAGAAATATCGATCTTCATATACAATCAATGCAGCATTTGGGAGAGCAGGCCATAAAAGGAAAGATAAGCGGGTTAATCAACTTAGATGAATCGGTTACCTGGAGGGCCAAACATTTTGGCATTTATTTCGAAATGACCAATAAAATTACAACCCTGGAATATCCAAACTCATTCATTGACGAAATGATTAGGGGGCCATTTAAAAAACTTCACCATCAACACTTATTTAAAACCATAAATACCCAAACCGAAATGACCGATATCTTTGAGTTTAAAGCACCTTTGGATATTTTAGGATGGATGGCTGAAAATCTTTTCTTAACCCGGTATATGAAGCAATTACTGGTAGAAAGGAATGAAGTAATAAAGCGTGAGGCAGAGGGCGGAAGCATAAAGACCAAACCAAAAGACTAAAAATCAGTTTTTACCATATAAGACATTTAAGGACAATATAAGCTTATCTGTTCTTATATTCCTTATATGGTAAAACCTCTCACAGCTTAAATGTTTTAAGATAGCTATAGTGGTGAATTATACCCGAATGCTTTTTCAACCATGTAAGACATTTAAGTTCCATATAAGCTCACATGCCATCATATTACTTATATAGTAAAACCTCTTATACACAATGTGCAATTGTTCAACAGCTTAAATCTTCTAAGGTAACTAAGGTGGTATATCATACCGCGCAATCTTTATTTTTATAACCACCTGAGTCACCAAAGATCACCTGCGTTTTACAAAATTAAACGATAACCTGATAAACTAAAATCAATGCATTTTTTTCACCATGTAAGATATTTTAAGGACCATATAAACTTACATGATCTTATATTTCTTATATGGTAAAACCTCTTACAGCTTAAATGTTTAAGATAGCTATAGTGGTATATTATACCCGAATCCTTTTTCAACCATGTAAGACATTTAAGTTCCATATAAGCTCACATGCCATTATCTTACTTATATGGTAAAACACTTGTACGATTGGCTAATGCCATTTACAGCTTAGATGTTCTAAGGCGACTAAGGTGGTAAATTAAACCACGCTATCTTAATTTTTTATAACCATAATCCCAGCTTTACGGTTTTCCGTAAACGCGAAAAACTATTCTTATGTTGCTGAAAATGTAAACACGCTACAAATCAAAGAATTAGATAAAACTTAGATCATAACGCACAATAAAAGAAGTAGCGCTATATTTTCTCAACAGATTTCTCCACTGCGGTCGAAATGACGATCTTGTTAAACCTGTCGTTTAAGATTGCCCACCTGCAGCAGACAGGCTTTGTCGGCTGAAAAAGCCTCCTCAGCAATGACGAATCATCGCAAATTATTCCTTCGGCTTAATATAATCTTCTGATTTTTCCTTCTTCCACCAGTTGTTATCAAGGCGCTTAATTGATAAAAATGTTCGGGTGATGCCTGGTTTCATAGTGGCAGTATCGAGATGCCTGGGCCAAACGTGGATAATGGTATCACGGCCAATGCGCACCCACCAGAATGTTTTTCCATATCGTTTAGTAGTATAAACTTCGCTGATGGTTCCGTTAATTACTTTATTGTTAAAACCGGGTTCCATTAACTGGTAGGTTAAAATTTTCTGCGCCCGCGCAGTTTTTAACATTACGGTGAATACGAGCAATATAAATAGGTATTTCATATCGCTAAGGTATTCAGGCTAAAAACGGATTTCTTACGGCTAACCTTAGGGGTGGGAAAAAAGAATGAATGAATGAATGAGAGAGGGATGGAGTGATTGAATGAATGAGAGAGGGATGGAGTGATTGAATGAATGGGAAAGGGATGGAGTGATTGAATGATGGATTAGGTCTCCTGGGTTTGTGCTTAAAAAATGAGAGGCTGCCCTGTCTGCTCCCAATACAGGCCATGAAGCAACCCCTACATTTTTCGTGAGAGATGAGCGTTTAATTAATAATTCGCTATGGTTTGATGCAGCCGATCTCTATAATCGTAAAGTTCATCGAGGTTAAACAACTGTTTTTTCTCTCCTGCGTCTTTTCCATTATGAAAAGTTTCAAGGTATTTATTGGCAGTATTAAAATGGAACCTGCAAATCGGTTTACGGTTATTGTCATCCAGTAATACACCAAAATAAGATTGCGTATCGCGTGCGGCAATACGTGCCGAAGGAATTTTTTCGCGCAATATTGCCTTCACAATCTGGAAAGCTTCCAGCTCTTCTTCGGTGGTTACAATTTTCGAAGCTTCAGGATCTTCGGTCACGGAAATTACTTTCTCCTCATCTTTTATCTCTATTTTCTCATTGATATTCAGCGCTGATTTTAAACGGTCGCTGATGGATTCGTTGATGGAAATGGTCAAAGCTTTTTTGGCGTATTCTTTAAAAGCAATCATCCGGTTGGCAGTGAGGGGCTTATCAAAAAAGCGGTTCACCAATAACTTTACGATTTCGTCTGAAGGGTTGTCGATTTCCTTCTCAAATTCCTTTCTAATGGCTTTGATGTATTTTAAACCTTCGGCCGAATCGAGAATGGTTTCTAGATTATATTCGTTTTTGGTAAAACTTTCGAGGATTTTAATGGCATTATCTTTCAGGTCTTCGATATCAATGGTGAGGAAAGGTTTCTCGTCCATAATATTCGGTTTTTCAAGGTCTGCATAGAAATTGTACACTGTACCATTGGTTAATACGCCAAACCTTGCTTTTGAAACATGGTAATAGCGGTGCAACTGCGAATTATGGGCATCGGCACTTTCTTTCCAGTGTTTGCATTCGAAAATAAGGATGGGCTGGTCGTTTTTACGGATCACATAATCTACTTTTTCTCCTTTTTTGGTGCCGATATCGCAGATGTGTTCGGGGATTACCTCCGTTGGATTAAAAATATCATAGCCTAGAATCTGGATAAAAGGCATTACAAACGCATTTTTGGTGGCCTCTTCGGTATTGATCTGATCTTTTAACCCGACCACGCGCTGATGAAGCTGCTCTAATTTTAATTTAAGGTCCATAACTTTTTGCATTAAATGGTTTGATCCGTAACTGATGCATCAGGTGCATTTTCTTTAACCGATTCTATTCCGTTTTCGCATCCATCGGTAGTGGAATACATTTGACTTGTACCGATAATTTCGCCGTTTCCGGCTTTTAAATTGAAATAGTGCGAACCGTTTTTAGCAGTTTTTCTGTCGTACCTGGTATCGGTTGGCGCATTATTTTTTACAGATTCGATGCCTTTAATGCATGATGCTTTTGTAGTATAACCCTCGCTGGCGAGGATAGCCCTGCCGTTTGATGCCTCAAGATTAAACTGAAATTGGCCATTGGTTCTTTTGGTAATGATAAATTTCCCCATAGTTGTTTTTGTTTGTTCAAAAGTATGAGGGGAATGTGGTGGATCCTTACGGGAAACCGTATATTGGTTCATTTGTCAATATTTTATTGGTCATTAATGCATAGCCGTTTTCCTCATTGCGAGGCCGGAATGAAGGAGCCGAAGCAATCTTTTTCGATAGGTTGATAGCTTGGCGATTATCCATACTAAGCACTAAACGTTAGCTTTTTTTAACCACAGAGAAATGTCACAGCGCACACTGAGATTGTTAAAATTAACAAAATCCAATAGACTGGTCGTCCTCTCGACCGGAGCAACGCGAAGTGGAGAGATCTATAATAGATTTCTCGACTGCGCTGAGCTACGCTCGAAATGACGTAACTTGAGGGGATTTTTAAGCATAGATCAATTAACTACGGACTAAAGACTTAGGACTAATCAAATAATCCCTACATCCTTGCAATAAGCAATCAGTTGTTCATTTTTGGAGAAACCCAGTACTTCCTTCATCAAATTCAGACGCTTTTCTACGCTGCTAAGTCCAGATGGTTTAATGTTATTTTCCTGTAAATAATAGGGAATGTTTTTTTGGGGGGTTCCATCAACCAGTTGAGAAATGATGGCAATATCGAGATCGGTAAAATCGTGCGAGTTATTTTCTTTTCTGGCCTGCTTTAAATCAGGCGAAAGGTATTTTTTATGATTGTGGATGGCATTGATAGCCAGTTTGAGGTATTGGCCATCGTGACGGGCTTTTCGAACATAACCATCAATATTCATCTCTTTAAACAGCATATCGATAACAGCCGTTTTACTTTCTCCGGAAAATACCAGTGTTTTTAAATCAGGCTGCACTTCTTTTGCAGCTTTGATGAGTTCGGCACCTCCAGCTATTTTTTGCCGGTTATGGTCTTCCTCAAAGTAGAGGTCGGTAATTAACAGATCGTAAGGGCGCTCTGCTTTAATGGCGTTTTTTATCCAGGTAAGTGCATCGTCGCAATAATAAACATATTCGGGTTTTTCTGTCCCCAGATCGGCTAATGTTTTCTGTAGCGAAATATTCTGTGTTTCTTGATCTTCGGCAATAAGTATTCTTTTAAACATATTTAATACAATTAGGAAACCGGAAAAGAGATTTGGATTTTAAGCCCCTTTTCAACTTTGGTATCAAAGGTAATTGTACCGCCAATTGCATCAATACGGGTTCCCGTATTTGTGAGTCCGTTATTAGGCTCCACCTTACCCGCAATGCCGATGCCGTTATCGGTATATTGGATATTTATTTTTTGCTGTACCTGCTCAAACTTGATCACCACATCACTTGCCCTGCTGTGCTTACCCATATTTACCATTAGCTCCTGAAGGATATGTTCTATTTCATCTCTGGTCTGCCCGGGTACTTTTTCCCATAACGGGGCTGAATTTCCGACAAGTATCACCCTGATATTTTCGGAAGCGAAGGATTTTAACAGCCCGGATATTTTTTCGTTAAAGGGCTGGTTTTTCGATTTTGGTTTTTCATAGGAGAGATCACGCGATTGCTCATAAAGTTCCTCGATCTCATTAACAATAGGATTATCTTTTAAGCTTTCCTGATTATCGAGTTTATTCATGATCCTGTACAGTCCGTTTGCTACCACATCGTGTACTTTTTGCGAGGTTTTAAGTTTGTTTTCGCGGATGGTATTCTGAGCTTCGAGTTCTAATCTTTGTTTTCTTTTTTTATACCACAGCGTACCGGCAATTGCTAGCAATAATATACCGATGCTGAGGATGATGATCTGATACCTTTTGCCTTCGTTGTCTTTTTGCAGCACAAGGTTATCTGCCTTGCTTTTCTCCGTATCGTAACGGATCAGTGCAAATTGGTTTTTAGCAGCACTGCGGGCGGTTTGCAAACTGTCATCAATTTTTTGGTATTTTTGAAAATACTGTTTAGTTGCCGCAGCCGGACTAAGTTTAATTAATTTTTGGAGTGCTTCCAGCCGATCGTCAGGGCTATTAAGTCTTGTTGCAATTAAATACATCTTTTGTGCGTAATTAAATGCTGAATCAGGTTTTTTCTTTTCGTAATAATCAGCAAGATGTGCATAGCTGGCATTTTGCCCCCATTCATCCTTTTCTGAATAGCGCATCTGCAATGCCTTTGATAAATCTGCAATTGGATTATAATTTGGATTTTGAAGCCATTTAGCTTTAGCCGCGTTAGAAAGTACTCTTGCGTATTCTTTCTTGTCGCGGATTTTTCTCAAAACTTCATTGTAAATATCGATTGCGTTTGAATAGGCACCACTTTTTTGATAAGCTAATGCTTTATTATTAAGAAACCGTAATCTATACGCCTCGTTTCGGCAAAACCTTAGTGCCAGATTGTAGTAATTTATGGCATCGGTATATTTCTTGAAATAGGTACTATTTAATCCTAACTCATTATAATTAGAAGCAATACAAGCAAGATCTGTTTCTTTTTGTTCATTTAAGAACCTTAATGATAATGTCAGGCTCTCCTGTCCTCCAAAATAATCTCCGGCATCTGATTGGATCACTGCCATATAGTTATAAGACATAGCCACCAGCAAGCTATCCTGAGCAGTTGTAGTTACTTTGTTGAAATAATAAAATGCAGAGTCGTTATTTTTAAAATAAAATGATTCAGCCTTCTCAAAATTTTGGTTTTTAACAATTGCCTGGGTACTGCTTTTTTTCTTACAAGCAAATACAGTCAAAACAAAAAATAAGAGAATGTATGTTTTTTTCAAGATTGAGAGTGATTATTTATTCAAATATAAAAAAAGAGGATAGTTTTTGCTAGATATTCCTGAATAGTTTAATAAACAAAAAAGTAAGGCAACATTTGCTGCCTTACTTGTAGTTATTGAGATAGTTTCTGATCTCAGATTAATTAACAGTTATGGATTTTTTGGTGGAACATGTGAGCCCTCACCACCTGTATCATCACCACCTGGGTCGTTGCCTGGGTCATTACCCGGATCACCAGGTGTGTTACTGTTGGTACTTACGGTAGTACCTCCGTGGGTACAGTTGCTACTTGTATTCGATGGGCTTACCAAGCCTAATAATATGGCAATAAACATTGGAAAAAACATGATTCAAAAATTTTAGAATGTGAAATACTTGGAGAGTTTCCGCGACCGCTCGCGGACCTTTCTCCGGTTTGTAAATCAGAAGGCCTTCTGCAATTTTTGGGAAGTGGTGAGTGTCTGTCGCGGGAGCTAATAACTGCTTCCCAAACCGGCTAATAACGACCGCGATTTCTACTCTTTTATTAATCAGTTTTTTATTTTAGCTTTGATAATGAATCGCCGCCTGTGCTGATCAACGATACAAATATGGGGGCTTCAAATCGCTAGTTATCAAAAGATTCCGTTCGTTCCTGTCATTCCGTTAGAATTCCGGTTAACCGTAAAAATTCCGGAAATTCCGCCCTATTTTTACGCTAAATTTTTAATAAAATGTTTGAGGATTATAAAAAAGCAATACTTGATTTTTACAGAATTAAGAAGGAAAATCATCTTCTTACTGAGAATTTGGAGTTTCTTGGGCGAGAAAAATTAAAGAAAGAATGTATTAAGGTATTTAAACTAAAAAATACTCAAAAAGATAAAGATTTTATCCAATCAGTTTTTGATCCAGAAAAAGAATATGAGGATCAGATAAGAAGTATTGAAAAGTTTGACTTAGATAAGTTTCGACCCTTAATAAGTTTTTTGACGATAGAAGGAAGGAATATCAGGGATGAGAAACTTGTTAAGCTTTTTGCCTGGTTATTGGATTTTCCACCCTTTAGTGAATGGAGAGAGCTTAGTGAGGAAGAACAAAAACTTATTCTTTTAGAAGCAAATAAAGTACCTGCTCCAACCCCTCACAAACCCAAACCAATTCCTCCTAGACCTGATGTGCCCGAAGAACTGATTCAATTACCCCGATTCTCTACACGCTATATTATTGCTACCTGTATCCTCCTACTTTTTATTGGCACCACTTCTTTTGTGGCCTGGGAGAATAGTGCTACAGTAATTAGAAATCCTACCACAGATGAGAAATGCATGTATTGGGATGATGATCATTACGAGCCGGTTAACTGTAATGCACAAATAAATGGTGTGACCATAATTCCATTAGATCTAAAAAAATTACAGCATCAAAGAAAAATTAATTTACCCGATACTTTAACCACCTATTCATTAGGTAAAGTATGGTATAAAGGATTTGTAAAAGACCATGAGTTTTTTACCGACAGCGGTGCCTATCCTCAGGATATACAAAGGGTATTAAAACCACTTACTAACACGATTTTAACTAAATACACTTCCAATTACAGGTACATGCTCACCCGTTTAGTATGGTTTTTATGTGCAGCTCTTTTTGTAAGCCTTTGCGGCATCGGGGCGAGTAAGACTAAAAAGAAGATAAAAATTAGCAATCAGAATGAAACAAGCAACAGTCGTATTGAGGATTTTAGTAAAACAAATAGCCCAATAATAACATAATTACTATTGGGCTATAAAGGTGTATTTTAATGATTATGACGGGTTTTATTGTCCCCAGTTTACCTGGATATTGTGTTTTTGGGCATAAACTTTGCCTTTTTCCATTAATGCGTTAAAATGTTGTTCGAAACGTGCACCGTATTTCTCATCAATACTTTTAATAATCTCATCTTTAGCTGTTTGGCTGCCTTTACTGTCGCACAATTTAGCGTAGGCCAGGTATTCGTTTTTATAAACAGGGATAACGAGTTCGTATAATTGCTGGGAAAGGGCCTTAATTTCTTTCTCTTCTTCACCAGAGGCTGAAAGCTTTTTCACTTTATCGAGCGATTGTTCGAGGTATAATATTTTGTTATTGAGGCTAACCGCGGCTTCGTCACCTTTCTTTTTACTGGATGGAATATCGGGATATTCTTTGGTTTCATCGTTAATATGCCGGGCCAGATCTGCGCTGGCAAAATCGTTGATCATGTTGGTGTTCAGGATGGCGATGTCGAAGAAACGTTCAGGGGTTTCGGAGCAGGCGGAGAAAAAAAGTGTTGTGATAATTAAAATTGAGAATCTTGATTTTTGGGATAGTGCTTGTAATTTGTTCATGATCTAAATGGGTTTTCCTTATTAAATTTAAGCTTCGGTAGGAGCAAAGATTGAGCCGTTTTTTGAGCTTGGGGCGGGGTGTTTGGCGTTGGTTTACAAAAGATGTTTTTACCATCAAGAGGTTAAGAATATTAAGATAACCATCTAGCCTGGTTTTCTCTGTGACCAGAAGCTGCAAAATTGGGGTAAATGATAAGGGTTTAGCTTGGGGCGCAAGGCAATTTAACTGATCAATCTGTCAGGCAATCATGATTCACCAATAAACCAAACTTAATCATCATGAGAGTGGATTAATCGATTAGTCAATCTGGAGGCAGAATTTACAAAAGATGTTTTTACCATTAAGAGGTTAAGAATATTAAGATAATCGACTAACCTGGTGTCCTCTGTGATAAGAAGTTGCAAAATTGATAAGCGTATAGCTTGAGGCGCAAGGCAATTTAACCGATTAATCTGTCAGGCAATCAACAATGACCAATAAACCAATGACTAATGAACAATTGAACTCACCCCTCCTTTTAAACTATACACTTTCCCTTTATAAACTCCGTTCAATAATTGCACCGCCATTTTACTGCGCTGTCCGGTTTGGCAATAACAAACTACTTTTTTGGCTTGTGGGATGTTTTCAATGGCATTTGTTAATTCATATAAAGAAATATTCACTCCACCTATGTTATTTTCCTCGTGTTCATAATCCTCACGTACATCGATCAGGAAAACTTCATCAGCAGATTTTGAAAGCCATTGATCTAACGTTGCCTGATCGATTTCTTTTGTGGTTTCAATTATAACTTCTTTTTTAACTATTTCCGGTTGTTTTTCCTGCGCAATTTTGAATACGAGTACTGTGTTATCTAATGCATTAATGGTCATCAGTTTACCTGAAAGGGTTTCACCGATGCTACAAATCAGCTTAATGGCTTCATTGGCCATATATATCCCGATAATTCCGGGCAAAATTCCGATTACGCCGCCTTCTACGCAATTGATATTTTCGGTAGGTGGTGTGGGATAAAGATCCCGGTAATTTGGTCCGCCCTGATGATTAAACACTGCGACCTGACCTTCGAACTGCAAAATAGAACCAAATATGAGTGTTTTACCTAAACTTACACAAGTATCGTTCACCAGGTAACGGGTGGTAAAATTATCGGAACAATCGATTAACAGGTCATATTCCCGGCAAATATTGACAGCATTATGGGGATTAAAACGTTCATCATAAGCAGTGAAATTTACATGCGGATTAAGTAATTTAAGTTTTGCTGCGGCAGTTTTTGCTTTGGGCAGCCCAATATCGGTATGGTTGTATAAGATCTGCCGGTGCAGGTTGCTCAACTCCACCACGTCATCATCTATAATTCCGATTGTTCCGACCCCGGCTGCGGCCAGATATTGCAATATGGGGCAGCCCAATCCACCCGCACCGATAACCAATACTTTGGCGGCTTTTAGTTTTTCCTGTCCGGTGAGGCCCAGTTCAGGCAAAATCATCTGCCTGTTGTAGCGGTTCAGTTCTTCTTTTATTAACATGATTTACTAATCAAACTCCTATCCCAATCTTTCCAGATGGGTTCGTAACCCTGTTTTCTAATCATCGCTGCAATTTCCTGTGCCGAACGCTCGTCGGATATTTCGAACTGCTCTAACGATTGTGGTTCTACTTCATACCCACCGGGATTGGTTTTGGAACCGGCACTAATCGCGGTAATTCCCAGTTTAATGACCTGATTTCTGAAGGCCTGTGTTTCGCGGGTAGAAATGGAGAGTTCTACTTCACTGTTAAACAAGCGGTAAGCACAGATCAGTTGCACCAGTTCCTTATCGTTCATCACCACTTTGGGTTCCAAACCGCCACTAAAAGGCCGTAACCTGGGGAAAGAGATACTGAATTTACTCTGCCAATATTGTTTTTCGAGATAGGATAGGTGCAGGGCCGTAAAAAAAGAATCGGTACGCCAGTCTTCCAGACCAATGAGCACGCCCAATCCCATTTTATGGATTCCGGCTTGCCCCAAACGATCGGGGGTTTCTAAACGGTACAAAAAGTTTGATTTTTTACCTTTAGGATGGTGTTTGCGGTAATCGTCCTGGTGGTAGGTTTCCTGATAAACCAGTACGGTATTTAAGCCATGCGGAATCAGCGTTTCATAATCAGCTACATCCAAGGGCTGTACTTCCATAGAAATATGGGCAAAATGCGGACTAATCAGATCCAATACTTTTTTAAAGTAATCGGTATGCACCGTCTGGTTAGCTTCGCCGGTTACCAGCAGCACATGATCATAACCCATGCCTTTAATTACGGCCACTTCCTGCATAATCTCCATCGGGTTAAGCGTTCTGCGCCTTACTTTATTATCATAGCTGAAGCCACAATAGGTACAGATATTATTACATTCGTTGGAGAGATAAAGCGGAATGTACATCTGGATCACCCGGCCAAAGCGGTCTAAGGTTAACCGCTGACTGATCTGCGCCATATCTTCAAGAAAGGGCAATGCCGCCGGGGAAATGAGCGCTTTAAAATCTTCAAGCGTCCGTTGCGGATTGTTTAGTGCCCGCTCTACATCTGCGGCTGTTTTATCGTAAATACTGGCTTTGGTATCGTCCCAGTTGTAAGATTCGAATACTTCGTTAAAACTCTTCATCCAAAAATGCGGTTAATGGGCTGCTTGCTGCGGCATAATGCTGCTGGCTACCCAGTTTAGATTCGAAAGCCATTCTGCCGGCTTCTACAGCCAGTTTAAAGGCAATGGCCATATTGGTTGGGTCTTTGGCAATAGCAATAGCGGTGTTTACCAAAACGGCATCTGCTCCTATTTCCATTGCTTTTGCTGCATCAGAAGGTGCGCCGATTCCTGCATCTACAATTACCGGAACCCTGCTCTGGCTAATGATAATTTCTAAAAAATCAATGGTGCGGAGACCTTTATTGCTACCAATCGGAGAGCCCAAAGGCATTACCGCAGCGGTACCCACATCCTCTAAACGTTTACATAAAACCGGGTCGGCATGGATATAAGGCAGCACCACAAAGCCGAGTTTCGCCAGTTCTTCTGTTGCTTTTAAGGTCTCAATCGGATCGGGCATGAGATACTTTGGATCGGGGTGGATTTCGAGTTTGATCCAATTGGTTTCCAATGCTTCGCGTGCCAGTTGAGCAGCAAAAACGGCTTCTTTTGCATTGCGCACACCAGAGGTATTGGGCAATAAATTAATGTGCGGATATTTAAGGTGATGAAGGATATCATCGTCTTTTCCTTTTAAATCAACACGTTTAAGGGCCACGGTAACCAGTTCGGAGGCCGAGGCAATTAAGGCGCTTTCCATCTCTCTGGCCGAATTGAATTTTCCGGTACCGGTAAAGAGGCGGGAGCTAAAAGTTTGATCTGCTATGGTTAACATATCTGTAATTTTTAAATCGAATGAATGTTGAATTTGCTGTTGATCTCTTCCAAAACCGCAGCCGTTTGTGTTTGATTGGTGAGCGCTGCGGATATGGCAATTCCGTAAATTCCGGTTTCGAGAATTGCCAGAATATCTGCTGCTTCGATGCCGCCAATGGCGATAATCGGCGTTTTAATACCGGCTTTTTTTACCTGTTCCATTAATTTCCCGTAACCTTCCAAGCCTACAATCGGACTCAGGTTTTCTTTTGTCCGCGTGAACCTGAATGGTCCTAAACCAATATAATCGGCTCCTTCGGCTACCCTTTGCTGAATATGTGCAAAAGTATTGGCGGTACCCCCGATAATCTGGTGTTTTCCGATAATTTTCCGGGCTTCCGGGATAGGCATGTCCTGCAAACCCAGGTGCACACCATAGCTGTTTACCGCTTTGGCGAGGTGCGGATAATCGTTGATAATCAGTTTGGCACCATAACTTTCGCATAAGGCCTGTGCGGCTTTTGCAAATGGAAGGATTTCGGCTTCGGCCTGGTTTTTAATGCGGAGCTGAATCCACTTTCCGCCAGCCCGGAGCACCTGCTCAATGGCGTCGATATGGGTACCGGCTTTAGGGGCTTGTGAGATATATTGTAAAGGCTGAATCATGGTTGTATTGTTAAATTTTGAGCATAAGCCCGGCATTTTGCCTGTGCTTTTTTAAAAGTGATGATGGCTTGCGACGGATCGTTCCAGATGCTGCCCAGGAGTGCTAGACCATCGAAATTCATCGCTTTTATCCGATCAATTTGGTTTAGTCCAATGCCGCCAAGGGCAATGATTTTCGGATTGTCGTGTTGTTTTTCCAAACGGAAATCTGCCGGAATTACTCCCTGATAACCTGGTTTGGAGAAGCTGTTAAACACCGGACTGAAAAAACTGTAATCATATTGCCCGATCTGCTCCAAATCAGTTAAACTATGGATAGAAGTGCTGCAGATTTTATTTTCAGGTAATGATCCATTATTAATTTCTTTCCTGAAACTTTCGGTATGGTGGATCCGGTTAATATCGTAATCGTTGGCCAGCGAATGGAAATGATGCAAAGCGATCTGCGGGTGGTATTCGGGTGAAATCCCTTCAATTGTTTTCCGGTAAGCTGCCTCATCAGCATTTTCTTTCCGCAGGTGAAATATCTGTAAACCAGCTTCGAAAAGCTGATTCACAAGATTACTTTCTTCCTTAAAAACAGTTGGCTTGGCAATTACGATCAGTTCCATTGCAGGTTAAGAATAAATTTCACTTCCTTTTTCGGTAAACTCTTTCGATTTTTCCTGCATGCCTTTGGCTAAGGCTTCGTCTGCTTCTACCCCTTGCTGCGCAGCATATTCGCGCACATCCTGCGTTATTTTCATCGAACAGAAATTTGGTCCGCACATTGAACAGAAATGCGCAATCTTAGCACCTTCTGCAGGCAGGGTTTCATCATGGAATTCTTTTGCCGTATCCGGATCGAGTGATAAATTGAACTGGTCTTCCCACCTGAATTCGAACCTTGCCTTGCTTAAGGCATTATCACGGTATTGTGCACCGGGATGGCCTTTAGCCAGATCGGCTGCATGTGCAGCAATTTTATAGGTAATTACCCCATCTTTTACATCTTTTTTGTTTGGTAAACCCAGGTGTTCTTTAGGTGTAACATAACAGAGCATCGCTGTTCCGAACCAGCCAATCATCGCAGCACCAATGGCTGAGGTAATGTGGTCGTAACCCGGGGCAATATCGGTGGTTAAAGGACCTAAGGTATAAAAAGGCGCTTCCGAACAATGTTCGAGCTGTTTTTCCATATTGGCTTTAATCAGGTGCATAGGTAAATGCCCCGGACCTTCGATGATGGTTTGCACATCGTGTTTCCAGGCTATTTTGGTCAGTTCGCCAAGGGTTTCGAGTTCCGAAAACTGTGCGGCATCGTTGGCATCGGCAATACAACCAGGCCGTAAACCATCGCCTAAAGAAAAAGCTACATCATAAGCTTTCATGATCTCACAGATTTCTGCAAAATGGGTATAAAGGAAGTTTTCTTTATGATGCGCCAAACACCATTTCGCCATGATCGATCCGCCACGCGAAACAATTCCGGTTATTCTTTTAGCGGTTAAAGGCACATAACGAAGCAGTACGCCGGCATGGATGGTAAAATAATCTACGCCTTGTTCGGCTTGCTCAATCAGGGTATCGCGAAAGATTTCCCAGGTCAGGTCTTCGGCTTTTCCGTTCACTTTTTCTAAAGCCTGATAAATGGGAACGGTACCAATAGGCACAGGCGAATTGCGGATAATCCATTCGCGGGTTTCGTGGATATTTTTCCCTGTAGAAAGATCCATAATGGTATCGGCACCCCAACGGCAGGCCCAAACGGCTTTTTCTACTTCTTCTTCAATGGTAGAGGTAACGGCCGAGTTACCAATGTTGGCGTTGATTTTTACCAGGAAATTGCGCCCGATAATCATCGGTTCCAGTTCAGGGTGATTAATGTTGCAGGGGATTACCGCACGTCCGGCCGCAACCTCTGCCCGTACAAATTCTGGTGTAATGTAGCCCTTTGGCGTATTGGCACCAAAACTATTGCCGTTGTGCTGGTGGTTCATTACCTCATGCTGATCGCCCAATTGTGCATTTAAAAGTTCAATCTGCTGGTTTTCCCTGATGGCAATGTATTCCATCTCGGCTGTAATGATGCCTTTTTTTGCATAATGCATCTGCGATACATTGGCACCCGGCTGGGCTTTATAGGGTTTATTGGTGTAGTTAAAACGTAAAACATCGAGTTTGGTATCGGCCAGGCGCTGTTGCCCATAAGCAGAAGATAACTGATCAAGCTGGGTTACATCCTGCCTGTCTTTAATCCATTGCTCCCTTAACCGCGGAAGCCCTTTTCTTACATCAATAACCGCATTTGGATCGGTGTAAGGTCCGCTGGTATCATACACGGTTACGGGTGGGTTAGGCTCAGTGAGGCCAAATCCATTGTGGATTTTCGTCTCTGTTAAACTGATTTCGCGCATCGCCACCTGGATATCGTGGATTTTTCCGGGTACAAATATTTTTCGCGAAGCCGGAAATGGACTGCGGCTGATGACTTCCTGGTTTGGTGTTTTTTCTTGTTTCATATTTTGAATGATAGAATGGCTAATGAGTGATTGACAGAGTGAGGGAATTATTGATTGATTGAATGAGAGAATGACCCAGTGAGCGAATGACCCAATGAGAGAAGGATTGAATGAGTGGTTGATTAGACAGCATCTTCCATTTCATCATTCAAAATTCTCCCATTCAATCCTTTCATTACCCCCCCTGTGTGGCTTTAATGAGTATAATCTGATCGCCTGGGTTTAACAGGTAGGTATCCCAAACAGATTTGGAAATGATGGTTTGATTAACGGCTATGGCCAGGCCATCTGTACCAGTTGAAATGACAGCAGCGAGCATTTGTTCGATGGAACAGGCTTCGTTGAGTTGATGGTTTTGATTGTTGATAGTTACTTCCATATTTTAAAAAATTGGAAAAACTATAGAGATTGCCCCAAAATGGAGATCGAAAAGACAGCAATTGTAATTGCTTTCACTTTTCCCTTCGGCAGTACTAACTGCATCAGGTTCAAAGGGTATTTCTCAGCACGTAGGCACCCCTAAAGTTTTTTGTAAATATATGCGATTAAATTTCTAATGCAAATAAAAATCGATATAGATAAAATCTATAGTTTATTACTAACAGTATTGTTGTCATTCTGAACGCAGTGAAGAATCTTTCGCAAATGAAACACAGAACTAAAATTGTATAAGAAAGATCCTTCGTTGCACTCAGGATGACAGACTTAAGGGGATGAACGACTAATTCTTCGTTCTGCAGACTGACGACTTCGGACTAAAGACTATGGACTAACCACCCCCTTTTTGCAAAACACAAAATTTCCTTATCTTTGCATCATCACCAAATCACCCGATAAATGTAAGATTCATTTCTTTTCAGAAAATAGATAACAGGCAGAACGGTTCCGTTACTGCAATTATTTACCGGTAAAAAAGAAATTTATGCTTAATCTACAAGGGGCTGGCTATATCCATGCTAACGGAGATTTACTGTTTTCAGATTTAAATCTCACCATCAACAAATACGAAAAAATTGCACTTATTGGCCATAACGGCGCAGGAAAATCGACACTTTTAAAAATTTTGGCAGGCAACCTCATGCCAACTTCCGGACATGTTAAAGCAGAATCGACGCCTTATTACGTGCCACAGCTTTTTGGTCAGTTTAATGATTTTACCATTGCGCAGGCCCTTAAAATTGAAGATAAACTAAAAGCTTTGAATGAAATCCTTAATGGAGAAGTAAGTGAAGAAAACATGGGCATCCTGAATGATGACTGGACCATCGAAGAGCGTTGCGCAGAAGCTTTAAGTTATTGGCGCCTGGACGATTTAGATTTAAACCAAAAGATGGAAAGTTTAAGCGGCGGACAAAAAACCAGTGTATTTTTGGCTGGCATCACCATCCACCGCCCGGAAATTGTTTTACTGGATGAACCGACCAATCATCTGGACCTGGAAGGCAGGAATCAATTATACGATTATATCCAATCGACCAGAAATACTTTGGTTGTGGTAAGTCACGACCGTATGTTATTGAACCTGATCGATAAAGTTTGCGAACTCACCCCACGGGGAATAACCGTTTATGGTGGTAATTACGATTTCTACGCTGAACAGAAAAAGATTGAAAACGATGCGTTAAACAACGACTTAAAAGCCAAAGAAAAGGCACTCCGCAAGGCGAAAGAAGTAGAACGGGAATCAATAGAGCGTCAGCAAAAACTCGATGCGCGGGGAAAAAAGAAGCAGGAAAAAGCCGGTTTGCCGACCATCTCGATGAATACGTTAAAAAACAATGCAGAAAAAAGCACGGCAAAACTGAAGGGTGTGCATGCGGAGAAACTTGGTCATATTTCTTCTGAGTTAAGCCAGCTTCGGTCTGCATTGCCAGATACGGATAAAATGAAAATCGGTTTCAATCAGGCTACATTACACAAGGGCAAAAGTATTGTTGAAGCTAAGGAGCTCAATTTTGCTTTTTACGATCAGTTACTTTGGAAGGAGCCCATCAGCTTTCAGGTGTTTAGTGGCGGGCGTTATGTGATCAAAGGCCGGAACGGATCGGGCAAAACTACGCTGACCAGGATTATTTTAGGCGAACTAAAGCCGTTAACAGGAATTTTAAACAAAGCCGACATCAGCTCAATGTACATTGATCAGGATTATTCGTTGATTGACAATCACCTTACGGTTTACGAACAGGCACAGCAATATAACTCAGGCGCACTGCAGGAACATGAGGTAAAAATCCGTTTAAACCGGTTTTTATTTGGCAAAACCGACTGGAACAAACCCTGTTCGGCCTTAAGCGGCGGCGAAAAAATGCGGCTGATCCTTTGTTCGTTAACGATCAGCAACCAATCGCCCGATCTGATCATCCTCGATGAGCCGACCAATAACCTTGATATTCAAAATGTTGAGATTTTGACTAACGCCATTAACGAATACCTGGGAACACTTTTGGTGGTATCGCACGATGAATATTTCCTGGATCAAATTCATATAGCACATACGATTCATCTTTAAAACAAAATATATAGCCTTATCTTCGTTTCAAATTAAAATCAGTACCCTATGCAAAGCTTGTTAGCACTTCAAAATGGCGAACTCAATGGATCAGTATCGTTAAAACTTTCTGAAAACCTGAGTGAGTTTCCAAAAGAAATATTCGGGCTTGCGGATACTTTGGAAGTGCTGGATTTATCATTTAACAAATTAAGTGCACTACCTGAAGATTTTGGTCGTTTAAAGAAGCTGAAAATTTTCTTTTGCTCGGAAAACCTTTTTACAGTTTTACCGGAGGTCTTAGCCGATTGCCCTTTACTGGATATCGTTGGTTTTAAATCCAATCAGATTAAAACGGTACCGTCAAAGTCGATCAACCCGAATCTGCGCTGGTTAATTTTAACCAATAATAACATTACCGAACTTCCTGAGGAAATCGGTCTTTGTAAACAGATGCAAAAGCTGATGTTGTCGGGAAACCGCTTATCAGCCCTGCCCGAAGAATTGGCTAATTGCCGAAATTTGGCATTATTGCGGATTGCGGCGAATAAATTGCATGAGTTGCCGCAATGGATTACAGAAATGCCAAAACTATCGTGGATTGCATTTTCGGGAAACAATTTTAGTAAAACGCCAGCTGTTGAAACACTTTCATTAATCAACTGGCATGATTTAGAAATCAGCCATTTATTGGGCGAAGGCGCTTCGGGCGTGATTTCGAAAGCAAACAGAAACATCGGAGACGAAACGAGTGAGGTGGCGGTTAAAATATTTAAGGGCGATGTTACCAGCGATGGCCTGCCGGAAGATGAAATGACGGCTTATATTGCTGCAGGTTATCATCCGGGTTTGGTAAATCTGATCGGTCAGATTGCCCACCATCCGGAAGATAAAAAAGGATTGGTGATGGACCTGATTCCGCATCATTTTTATAATCTTGGCCATCCGCCCAGCTTAGAAAGCTGCACCAGAGATGTTTTCCCTGCCGACAGGAAACTTTCAGAAAAACAAATAGTTAGTATAGCAAAAACCATCGCCTCATTAGCAGCCCAATTACATGAGGCTGGCATCATGCATGGCGATTTATATGCGCACAACACTTTAATTGATGAGGAAGGCAGCACGCTGTTCGGTGATTTTGGTGCAGCAAGTTTTTACGATAAAACAGCTCAACCAGCCATGGCGCTCGAAAGGATAGAGGTAAGTGCTTATGGCTATTTACTTGATGACTTACTTTCTTTAAAAGATGATGAAGTGAATGAAGAGGTTTATGCAACCATCAGCAAACTTAGAGATGCTTGTTTGGATACCTTACCGTTAAACAGGCCAGGTTTTAAGGATTTAGTTGAGGCGTTGCAATAGAAAAATCGTCATCACGACTGTAGCGCAGTCCCGAAGGTTCGGGAGAGAGATCTATCTAGACAGATTTCTCGACTACGTTGCACTTCGCTCGAAATGACGGTACGTATAAGAACACTATTAATTCTCTTGTTTCCTGGCCCAATCCAATCTGCGCTGATCGGGTGTAGTTGTGACCTTAAAATTTTCGAAAGTAGCATTAAAACCTTTTCCATCCGGGCAGGCAGCTACCAGACCTACCATTACCGGGGCATTATCTTTAAAATAACAGGTACGGAGCATGGTATATTTCTTATCATCTAATGAATAGAAAATCTCTACTGCATCGAGTTTTCTAACGGCTTTCATCCAGATTGATGCCGGTGCTTTTTCCAGTTCAACCACGCTCCAGTCGCTGGTTTTGTGTGTTACCACAGCACTTACATTTTGTTTTCCATTAACAAATTCCACTCCGGCTTTAATCCATTCTTCTTCATTAATGCGGAGCATCAATCCCATCTGGTCGAAAGTAGTTACATAATTTCCGGTAATTTTTACTTTCACTTCAAATTCTCCGCCATATGTGGCATAATAAAAAGGTGCGTCATCAACCGTAAAACCATAATGCGAAATGCGCCAGTAATCGGTTTTGGCCGGAACAAACATGCTAAAGGTATTTTTATCTTTAATTTCCCATTTCCCGGGTTCATTAAACCAGTTCATTTTAGCCAGGCTCTGGGCATTTGCTTTCTGAGTAATTAAATAGGCCAATATGACCATCACGGCTGATAATTTAAGTTTCATTTGTGTGTTTAGGTTGGTTTTGTGTGTTTGTGTTCTGCAAACATAATGCAAGGCATAACTTTGGAAAAGGACATACATCACTATTTTATTGTGATGATTGTCACGTTTATGTTGAGCGGCAATTTTACCAGGATTATAAATCTTCAAGAAATATTACCTTTGGTATCAGAAACATGGAAACAAATTTTTTAAGGGCGCACATTCATCAGATCGTTTGTTTAACAGATGAGGAATTTGAGTATGCAGAATCTTTTTTTACAAAGCGGAAATACAAAAAACACCAGTATATCATCCAGGCAGGTGATGTTGCCAGTCAGGAACATTTTGTAGTAAAAGGTATTGTAAAATCTTCTTATACCGACCATGAGGGCAAAGAATATATTTTACAGCTGGCCATGGAAGAATGGTGGTTTTCTGATCCGAATGCTTTTAATACAGGAATGCCCGCTACCTTAAACGTAGATTGTATTGAAGATACAGAAACCCTTTCGATCTCTTTTGAAAATAAAGAAAAGCTCTGCGCTTCTTCCCGTAAAATGGAATACTTTTTCAGGAAAAAATATACTACAGGCAACATGGCTCTGCAAAAAAGAGTACTGGCTTTATTGAGCAATAACGCGGGTGAGCGCTATAAGCAGTGGCGCAACCAGTATCCGTCTTTACAGAAAAGGATTTCGAAAACCCTTATTGCATCCTATCTTGGGGTAACCAGAGAAACTTTGAGCAGGTTATCGCTTTAAATTTTCTGTCTTTTTTTTACTACGAAGGTCACAGAGGAAAGGCTTGACGTACACAGAGCCGGGAGCATATTATATGGTTTCCGGGCTCGCTATTACAAATCTGTGTTTATCTGTGCACATCTGTGTCAAAACCCTTATTTAATGCCGTCCACACTCCACTTATAGCCTGGCAAAGTTGCCAGCACCAAACTCGAAGCACTTACCACGAAAACCGAATAATTAAATGGTGCCCTGTAATTCGCAAAAATAAACATCGATAAGGCAAAGGCCAGCGTAAGTAAAAAACTGCCGATGGCTGCCAGTTTAATTTTATAACCGATAATGAGCAACAACCCGAAAAGCAATTCGCCAGCGGTGGCAATAATGCCCATAACATTGGCCAATGGACGGCTTAAATAAGGCATAAGTGAATTTGTATAATCTACAAATACAGCCCAGCTACCCCAGCCCACAGTTGGCGAGCCTGGCGCACCCAGCCAGCCAAAGCGATCCATTACAGGCAATATAAAACCAATGCCCAAAGCGAGCCTAAGAAATAACTGAGCCAAATGTGGCGTGTTTTTCATCGTGTTTAAGTGAATAGAATATGCGCAATTTAGCGCCTGTATGTCATAACTTTCTTAAACCAGATTAAGAAATGAGCAGCTTCTGAAAATCAGCCTAAAAGCATTCTACTTCCCAAAACCTCGACCATTTTTCGCCAGCCGCTAACTTAATAATGCCTTCTTTATGTTCCAGTTCCTGGTCGTGGTTAACGCCATCGGCCACACCGCACCAGGGTTCCAGGCACACAAAAGGAGCATCTGTTGCCGCCCATACCCCAAAGAAAGGAAAGTCTTCGAAATGGAAGTGAAGACCATAATCGTTTTTGGTATTCAATAAACTAATGCAGTTGCTTTGCAAAGTTTTAAACACCAGTGCATCGTTATAAAACAGCTCGTGTTTAAGGTTTAATTTATGATAACTCAGCTCAATGTTTTCGGTTTCATCAGCCACTAAACCATCATCCAGCTTCCAATAAGTTAACTTTTCATCTGTATTAAATGCGAGGTAATAATCTTCGTAAACCGTGTTTGGTGTATTGGGAACGGCAAACGCGGGATGTGCACCCAATGAAAATAAAAGTTCTTCAGTACCTGTATTAATTACCTCATAAGTTAAATTTAACTTCCTGTCTATCAATTGATATTTAAGTTTAAGCCCAAAATAAAAAGGATAAATTTTTAAGGTTTCATCTGTTTGGGTTAAAGTAAACACAGCTTCGGTTTCACTTATTTTTTCGAAATTAAAAACATGATCGCGGGCAAAGCCATGCCGTGGTAATTCGTAATTTTTACCCTGATAATTAAAACTGTTGTTTTTTAATGAGCCAACAATAGGAAATAAAACAGGACTATGCTTTGCCCAATATTTGGGATTCGCATTCCATAAATATTCCAATCCGGTTTCTTTGCTAAATAAGCCTTGCAATTCTGCGCCTTTAGCCGCCAGGCTAACTTTTATATAGTCGTTTTCGAGAGTAATCATTTGCAATCTAAATTAGGGAAAAGATGTTCAGAAAGATATGTTTTTTATTAAAAAATAAATCCTGTTCAGTTGGGAGCTCGGAGTTGGGCGTTTGGAGTCATTACGCCCTAGAACTGTATCCTTATTTAGTAAACATCCTATAAATCGAACATTTTGATTTTTAAGTGAATGTGACTCCAAACGCCCTACTCCAAACTAACTACGTTCTTCCCAGATACACGCAATATTAATAATGGTTTGCACAGCTTTCTCCATATCCTGTACGCTTACCCATTCCTGTTTGCTATGAAAAGCATGTTCGCCGGCAAAAATATTCGGACAAGGCAAACCCATGTAAGATAACCTCGACCCATCGGTTCCGCCACGGATACTTTGTTGTTTGGCTACTACGCCGGCACGCTCAATGGCCTCAATACCATACTGTACAATTTTTGGATGTTTGTCCAGCACCTCTTTCATGTTGCGATATTGTGCCTTGATCTCTAAAGTGTAACTCGATTTTGGATATTTCGCCATCACCTGCTTTACCGTTTCTTCCAAAAACTGACCGTGAGCAGCAAGTTTTTCATTGGTAAAATCGCGGATGATAAACTGCGCCTCGGCTTCCTCTACCTGCCCGTGCATGCTTACGGGGTGGATAAAACCTTCTTTTTGGTGTGTTGTTTCAGGCGTTAGTTTATCTTTTGGTAAGGTGTCTAAAATTTCCGCAAGGATTTTAATTGCACTTTCCATTTTTCCTTTTGCAAAGCCAGGGTGTGTACTTACGCCATAAATTTTAAGGGTGGCACCATCAGCCGAAAAAGTTTCATCTTCAATAGAGCCCAGGGTTTCGCCATCTATAGTATAGCCGAAATCGGCACCCAGTTTTTTTAAATCAGCTTTATCTACCCCCCTGCCTATTTCTTCATCAGGTGTAAAAAGAACTTTAATGGTTCCGTGTTTTACATCCGGGTTTTTCATAAAAAAGGCCGCAGCTTCCATAATTTCGGCTAAACCAGCTTTATTATCTGCGCCCAGCAGAGTAGTACCACTGGCGGTAATAATATCGTTTCCGATTTGGTGCTTCAAATCTTTATGATCTGCCATCCTGATTACGATTTTAGGATCATCAGGCAAAACCAGGTCCTGCCCTTGATATTTGTCATGAATAATCGGCTTTACATTTTCGCCACTGCAATCCGGCGAAGTATCCATATGCGAGCAGAAAAAAATTACAGGTAAATCTTTATGTGTATTGGAAGGAATGGTGCCATATACATAGCCATTTTCATCCATTTCTGCATCAGAAACACCGATTTCTAACAGTTCCTGCATCAATTCCCTTCCTAAATTCTTTTGTTTTGAGGTTGATGGACAAGTTGGAGAATTGGGATCAGATTGCGTATCAATCTTTGCATATTTGATAAAACGCGCTTCTAAAGTTTTGTTAAAGTTGCTGTATGTGCTCATAATTCAAAGGTAAAAGTTATAGATATTCGATAAACATATTATTTTTGTAAAAAAACGATATGATTTTTAATTTGCTGAGAGCTACTTATATAACCCTTTTGCTTGTTTTTATTGGAAGTTTTTCTTTTGCCCAATCCAACTATTTTAAAATGTCGTACGGTTTTGGTGGTGGAGTGAACAAATCTTATACCGACGTTTACAAAGGAGGGTTTGGCTACACAGCCTATGGTGTATTCGATTATCATATTACCCCGTTTGTAACATTTGGCCTCGAAGGGCAGTATGGAATGGTTCAGGGCGGCGACATTGAAACCGATCCGCACAACCGTCAGTTTGTAAACAAATATAAAACCCTCTCCGTTAACGTTAAATTGATGCTTGGTGAAGTGGTTGACTATGATAAAAGCGAGTTTTTATATAATATAAGAGGCCTGTATTTAGGGCTCGGTGTTGGTGTTGTAAACAACAATATTACTGATATTGTAAGGTACAAACCAAGCTGGGCAGCTTATGATCCCGGTTATGGTCCTTTCCCCGGACAAGATAAAAGCAATAACCTGCTGGTGCCTATAAACTTCGGATTTAACTATTTCATTAATGATGGTTACGGTTACATGAGGTATATCATCAATATCAATGCGCAATCGAATTTTACTTTTGGAGAGGGATTAGATGGCTATAACGATTCGAGTACCAAATTTAAAAACTACTCTCCCGACGTGTACAACACTTATACCATCGGTTTTAAGTACATGCTGGGCAGTATTAAATCTTATCGTAAAACACTTTAATAACAGCATTTCATTTCTTAGCTTTAAGGCATGAGAAAATTCTTTGTGTTATGTTTGCTATCGATGAGGCTAAAAGCCATCGCACAAAAAACACCTTTCGAATTAAGCGGAAAAACCGAAACCACAACCTACACTGCAGCAATATCTTATTACGAAAACCT
Organism: Pedobacter sp. 22226; assembly: GCF_052045455.1. Lineage (NCBI taxonomy): Bacteria > Pseudomonadati > Bacteroidota > Sphingobacteriia > Sphingobacteriales > Sphingobacteriaceae > Pedobacter > Pedobacter sp. 22226. The sequence goes on from NZ_JBQEPB010000003.1 coordinate 612,516, forward strand.
GGCTAAAAATTATCCTGAAGCAAAATTACTTGTCTATGGAAATACAGATTTTGGAAAGCCCCTGCATGTACTGGTTTTATCCCGCGACCGGATTTTTGATCCTGCACAGATCAGGCAACAAAATAAAAGAATCTTATTAATCAATAACGGGATCCACCCGGGTGAGCCCGAAGGAGTAGATGCTTCGATGATGCTTGCACGCGATCTGCTCAAAGCCGGCAAACTCCCTAAAGATGTAGTGATCTGCATTATTCCGCTTTACAACATAGACGGAAGTTTTAACCGCACAGGTACTTCGAGGGCCAACCAGAACGGACCTCTTGCCTACGGCTTTAGGGGCAATAGTAAAAACCTCGATCTGAACCGCGATTTTATTAAAACAGACTCAAAGAACTCGGCTGCATTTCAACTTATTTTTAACACCTGGCAGCCCGAAATATTTGTAGATACTCATACCAGCAATGGTGCCGACTATCAATATGTGATGACGCTTATCCCCACCCAAAAGGATAAGCTAAATCCCATACTTTCCGGTTATTTAACCCAAACTTTGGTGCCCGATTTGTACACCGCAATGGAGAAAATGGGTTATCCGATGATTCCTTATGTAAATTCGATCGGCGAAACTCCGGAAACGGGAATAACCGGATTTATTGATCCTCCGCGTTACTCAACAGGTTATACCACGCTACATAATACCATTGGTTTTATGCCAGAAACGCACATGCTAAAATCATACGATTTACGCGTGGATGCCACTTATAAGCTTTTGGAAAGCTATATTCAGATTGTAGAACGTGATGCCAGGGTAATCGGGGAGAATAAACGCAAGGCCGATGAAGCTGTTGCAATGCAAAAGGATTTTCCCTTAGATTGGAAGCTAAATAAAACGGAAGTAAATGATTTAACATTTAAAGGCTTTGAGGCCGGACAGAAACCCAGTACAGTAAGTGGTGCCGACCGTTTATATTACGACCGCACCAAACCTTATACCAAAACCATAAAAGAATGGAATAAGTTCGAGCCGGCAATTTCTGTTCAAAAGCCGGTGGCTTATATCATTCCAAAAGCCTGGGACCGCGTAATCGCGCTGCTTAAACTGAATAATGTTAAAATCAGGGAACTAAAATCTGATCAGAAAATTGCGGTAGAAAGTTATTACATCGGTGATTTTAAAACAGGAACCAGGCCTTACGAAGGGCATTACCTGCATTCGGCCGTAAAATTGAATACCGTAAAACAGAACCTGCAGTATTATGCCGGCGATTTTGCAGTGTACGCTAACCAGCCAGTTAACCGTTACATTATTGAAACCTTAGAACCGCAGGCTACCGATTCTTATTTCAACTGGAATTTTTTCGATTCTATCCTGGATATGAAAGAGCATTATTCGGCTTATGTGTTTGAAGATACCGCAACAGAATTGCTGAAAAACAACCCGGAACTGAGAAGTGCTCTGGAAGCCAAAAAATCAGCAGATCCTGAATTTGCCAAGAATGGTGCTGCACAACTTGATTTTGTGTATAAAAATTCTGATTATTACGAAAAAACACATAACAGATATCCGGTTGCCCGTTTGCTAACAGACGTAAAACTTGATTTAAAATAACCCCAATGGAATATTTCAATATGGCACCAGTTGCCTCGTTAATTTTTGTTTTTACCATCATTACCAGTCTGTATGCTTTTTACGATCATTCGATTTACGGAAAGTTTATGCTGCACCCATACAGTGTTTCAAAAGGACAGAATGTATATACATTAATTACCAGCGGACTTGTGCACGCCGATTGGATGCACTTATTTTTTAACATGTTTACATTTTACGCTTTCGCTTTTACACTCGAAAGTTTAATGGGAAGCTGGCGCTTTGGAATACTTTACTTTTTGGGTTTGGTGTTAAGCGATCTGCCTACGGTTTTTAAACATAAAGATCATTTTAACTATAATAGTTTAGGGGCATCAGGCGCCATTAGTGCAGTACTTTTCAGTTATATTTTATTTAATCCAATGTCTAAAATTTACATCATGTTTATTCCCATCGGAATTCCTGCCGTAGTTTTTGGGATTTTATATTTAATTTATTGTGCTTACGCTTCACGTAATTCCAGAGATCACATCAACCACGATGCACACTTTTTCGGGGCGCTAACCGGATTGATTTTTACCATTATTTGCGTTCCGGGTATTTTGCAGAACTTTATTACCATGCTAACTGGCGGGAGGTAGTTTAACTTCGTCATCTCCTTTGGTTTATCAAACTGATTTTTTTGTTGCAAATCTTATTACAAGAAGAAAGCTTAGTAAGCGTTTAAATAAAAGGCAGGGTGAATTTTCGTCATCTCTAGTTTTAAAG